>JBIJAH010000024.1:0-55635 GCA_044345845.1 Roseomonas sp. | reverse complement strand
CCGCTAGTCAGCGCTATTCGCACCGCTTCTTTGCGAAATTCATCCGTCCTGCCTGTGCCCATGGTTCATCCCCTTTGCTGCACAATATGTGATCAAAGGAGCGGCACAAAACCGGGACAAGACCACCTTTTCAGCCCACCTCACTGCGCTGATCTTCCCGATAGATAGCGCACTTCCCGCGCCCAGCCCCGCAAATGATGCGACAAGGTTGCTTGAAGACCGCGCCGCCGAAGCATTCGCCGCAGCCGCAGAACGCCGCGGTGTGGCGCATCAGACCAGGAAGCGCACGAGCTTCGCCTATGGCAATGGGGAAGCCTTCGCTGATCATCTACGCGTCAGCGATCTGGCGGTGCTGACCGGGCATGGCGCGCCGGGCATTGGCATGCAAATCCTGGTTCAGGCGGCAATTTTTGATTCCGGGCGCCCTGTTCTACTTATGCCACAGACGCGGCCTTTGTCCGGTTTGCCGCAGCGCATTCTGGTAGCTTGGGACGCAAGCCCGGCCTCCATCCGCGCCATCCATGGTGCGTTGCCGCTGATCCGCGGCGCGGCTGAGACCATTATCGCCACCGCTACCGATGACAAGGAATTGCGCCCTGGCCAATCCGGGATTGAGCTTTCCCATCTGCTCGCCCGCCACGGCGCCAAGCCGCGCTTCATGGCCTTGCAGCGCGGCAGTGGTGGCGTGCTGGAACGGCTTTTGGCAGCAGCAGCCGATACGGAATCGGACATGCTGGTGATGGGCGCGGTGCGGCACTCACCGCTGCGCACGATGGTGTTTGGTAGCGCTACGGCGGATGTGCTGGCCAACGGGCCGAAGCTGCCCACGCTATTGGCGGCCTGACGCCGCGCTAATCACCCCAAGGGCAGCGCCAGCAATTCCTTCAGCAATTCCACCGTGCGCGCGGGTTGTTCCTGCTGCACCCAATGCCCCGCGCCGGGGACCAGATGCGCCGCCGCCATGCGTGTGCAGGCAATGCCCTGCATACGCTCAAACGCGCCGGGCGCTTGAAACACGCCCCAATCGGATGCGCCGGCGATGAAGATCGAAGGCACATCAATGCTACGCCCGGCGAATAGCGCCAAATCCGCATTCACTTCCGGCGCGAAGCGGGTGCGATACCAATTGAGCCCGCCCTGAAACCCGGTGCGGCCATATTCTTCGGCATAAACCGCCATTTCCGCTTCCGTCATCCAGGCGCAGCCCGCAACCTCGGCAGCACTTGGCATTTCATGCGCGACAGTCTCCGGCATCGTCTCCGCACGGTCCATGACGTAATAGGTGGGGAGTTTCGCCATTTCATCAGCCGACCAATCACGCAGCTTATGCGGTTTGTTGGTGGCCCAATCAGCGCTTTTGTGGTGGTAATAAGCGCGCATCAAGGCGTGCAGCCCCTGCGCTGCGCCCATCATATCCGCATTGGCCGGGCGCGTGGCGTAATAGGCGTGGTAGTGTTTGCGCGGGCGCGGCAATGCGGCCAAAGCCTCATCCAACCCCGGCATGGCAGAAGAACCGCTGGATTGCTGCCCGGGCTTTGGCCAATCCGGCCCGCCGGCGAAAGGCGCGCTCATTTGTGCCACGCGGCGGAACACATCAGGGCGGGTCAGTGCGCACCAGGCCGCGACGGGCGATCCGAAATCATGCCCGATCACCGCCGCCACGTCCCGGTAGCCAAGCGCCGCCACCACGCCCAGCGCATCCCGCACCAGATTGGTTAGGCGAAACGGCGCGAGCGGCGCGTCATAATCCGTATCGCACCCCGTGGTGCGGCCATAGCCGCGCTGATCCGGCGCCACCACGTGATACCCCATCGCGGCCAAGGGCAGCATCACATGCCGCCAGGAATAGGCGAGTTCCGGAAAGCCATGCAGCAACAAAAGGCAGGGCCGGCCCGGCGTTTCATGCCCGGCTTCCAGCAGATGCACGCGCAGCCCATTAATGCCTTCCAGAAAGCGGGAACGGATGCCTTGCGGCAGGGTTGGTGAGCTGAGCGATTCCATGGCGGTGTTTCCTTCCTCCCCCCCATCCCGCCCGAAGCGCGCCCAGCAATCAAGCCCTGCATTGACGCGCGCCCCGGCTGGCGAGAGTTTGGCGCCATGCAGGATGGTATTCCCTGGTCTTCGGACCTTCTAACCCTGGCGCAGCGCTTCGGCCCGCGTATCGCCGTCACCGATGGCAGCGCCACGCTTACTTATTCGACGCTTTCGGCCCGCGCCCATGGTCTGGCGCGGCGGCTGATCGCGGAAGGCTTCAAGCCTGGCCAGCCGGTCGCGACCTTCGTGCCCAATGGCTGCGATGCGCCCTGGGTCAGCTATGGCCTGACCATGGCCGGCGTGGCGGAAACCCCGGGCAATACGGGTTCGACCGATGCGGAACTCGGCTGGTTCGCGCAACTCACTGGCTTCAAGCGCATCGTGGCACCGCAAGCATCTTGCGCGCGGCTGGCGGGGCTTGGGTTTGAACCGCTCGCGCTGGAAGATATCGCGGCTGATGACAGCGGCGCCCCTTTGCCCCCCGTGCCATCCGATGCCTGGGGGCGGATCATTTTCACTTCCGGCACCACGGGCAAGCCCAAGGCGATTCTGCACAGCCATGGCGGGCGCTACCTTGCCAATATCCTGCAACGCGCCGTGCTGCCCTTCACGCCCGAACCTGGTGAGCGCGTATTGCTCATGACCCCTTTCACCCATGGCGCGGCGCTGATCACCTATGCCTGGCTTGATCATGGGGGCGAGGTTGTCTTGCAGGATGGCGTGCGGGCCGAGCGCATTGCGCCGATTTTCGCCGCCCCCGCCTTGGCCGCGATTTTCGCCCCGCCGACGGTATTGGCGAAGCTTTTATCGCTATTTCCCGGTCAGGCCGTGCCTGGGTTGAAGGTGATTTTCTGCGGCACGCAAACCCTGACGCGCGATCTTTACGCCCGCGCCGCAGCGCAATTCGGCCCCGTGGTGCGCGTGACCTATGGCATGAGTGAATGCTTCAATCCCATTACCGTGCTGGAAGGCCCCGATGTCGCCGCGGCCATGGCGGAAGATGAGGATGGGCTTGGCGCCAATCTCGGCTGGCCGGCCACGGGCGTTGAAACCGCCATTAGGGACGAAGCCGGCGCCCCCCTGCCAGCGGGCGAGGCCGGCGATATCTGGCTGCGCGCCCGGCACATGAACATCGGGATGATCGGCCCCGATGGGTTTGTGCCGCGCCCTGCAGGCGCCTGGCACCGCACCGGGGATTTGGGCGCGCTTGACGCGCGTGGCCGGCTGCGCCTGGCGGGCCGGGCTTCGGATGTGATGAAAACCGGCGGCTATCGTGTGCATCCAGCGGAAATTGAAACCACCCTGGAACCCGCCGCCCAAGGCCGCGCCGTTTGCGTGCTTGGCCTGGCCTCGGATTATTGGGGGGAGGTCATCATCGCGGTGGCTGAGGGCTTGCCAGAGGGCTGGGAGAAAGCGGCGATCCCGCTGGCCGAGGATCTGGCCAAGCATAAGCGCCCGCGCGCCTGGCTCAGCCTTGCCGAATTGCCGCGCAATGCGCAGGGCAAGGTGGTCAGGGCGCGGGTACGGGAAGCCGTGCTGGCGCACTGGCGGCTGGAAGATGGGCCGCATCCGCACCTGATACCCGCCGCTGCCGGAAAGGATACATAAGCCATGGTGATCGAAGCCCTCGCCCCCTTCTATGCCTGGACCAAGGCTTTGCATCTTCTCAGCGTTTTTGCCTGGATGGCAGGGCTTTTCTACCTGCCCCGGCTTTACGTTTATCACACGCAGCAACCGCCAGGCTCCGCCCAGGGGGAGCTATTCAAAACCATGGAACGGCGCCTGCTGCGCGCCATTATGAATCCGGCCATGATCACGGCCTGGGTCTTCGGCCTGCTGCTGATCCTGACCCCCGGCGTGGTGGATTGGCGCGCCGGCTGGTGGCACGGCAAGCTTTTGGGCTTGCTCGGCATGACCGCTTTTCACATGGATCTGGCCCGCGCGCGGCGGCTTTTCGCCGAAGACCGCAATACCCGAAGCGAAAGGGGCTGGCGCATCGCCAATGAAGTGCCAACCCTGCTGCTGATCCTGATTGTCATCATGGTGATCGTTAAGCCGTTTTGATCTCGGAGTTGACGCGGGGCCGCGGGCTTCATACATAAAAGGTCCTTCCTTCTGCGGTCCCGCTGATCCTTCATCGGCGCTGCCGCTTCTCCCTTTTACCCGTTAACGGGACACTCATGGATGCGCCGCCCTCTGAGGTTCGCATCCGCCAACATCGGTCAAGCCGCCTTTTGGGCGTGCAGCGCCGCGGTTCGGGTCCCGCTAACTTCAGCCTCACGGAACGCCAAGGCACAAAATGCATCTTTCAGAACTTAAGGCGAAAAGCCCCGCGGACCTCCTCGCATTCGCTGAGGAATTACAAATCGAAAACGCCTCATCACTCCGCAAACAGGATATGATGTTCGCCATCCTGAAGACCTTCGCCGATAATGATCAGGCGATCTTTGGGGAAGGTACGCTTGAAATCCTCTCCGATGGTTTCGGCTATTTGCGCAGCCCGCAGGCGAATTTTCTGCCCGGGCCGGATGATATTTATGTCTCCCCCGCCCAGGTGCGCCGCTTTGGCCTGCGCACCGGCGATACGGTGGAAGGCCAGATCAGGGCGCCCAAGGATGGGGAGCGTTATTTCTCTCTGCTCAAGGTCAATGCAATCAATTTCGAAGATCCGGAAAGCCTGCGCCACCGGATCAATTTCGATAACCTGACGCCGCTTTATCCGAACCGTCGTCTCAAGATGGAAAATCCGGAGGTTGAAAGCGTCGCCAAGGGCCCGACCAAGGATAATACCCATCGCGTCATTGATCTGATTTCACCCATTGGGATGGGCCAGCGCGCCTTGATTGTGGCGCCGCCGCGCACGGGTAAAACCGTGATGCTGCAGAATATCGCCAAATCCATCACGGCGAATAATCCCGAAGTCTTCCTGATGGTGCTGCTGATTGACGAACGCCCCGAAGAAGTGACGGATATGGCCCGCACTGTGCGCGGTGAAGTTGTGGCCAGCACCTTCGACGAACCAGCAACCCGCCACGTGCAGGTGACCGAAATGGTGCTGGAAAAAGCCAAGCGCCTGGTGGAACACAAGCGCGATGTGGTGATTTTGCTGGACAGCATCACGCGCCTGGGCCGCGCTTATAACTCGGTTGTGCCGTCGTCCGGCAAGGTGCTGACCGGCGGTGTGGATGCCAATGCGCTGCAACGCCCGAAGCGCTTCTTTGGCGCGGCGCGCAATATCGAAGAAGGCGGGTCGCTGACCATCATCGCGACGGCGCTGATTGATACCGGCAGCCGCATGGATGAAGTGATTTTCGAAGAATTCAAAGGCACGGGCAATTGCGAAATCGTCCTGGATCGGAAGCTTTCCGACAAGCGCACCTTCCCCGCGATTGACATCACCAAATCCGGCACGCGTAAGGAAGAATTGCTGGTGGATCGCGGCACGCTTTCCAAGATGTGGGTGCTGCGCCGTATCCTGAACCCGATGGGCACACAGGATGCGATGGAATTCCTGCTGGACAAGCTGAAATACAGCAAGACTAATCAGGATTTCTTCGACGCGATGAATACCTGACCAGGGCGGGATATCGCTCGGTCATGCTGCTGACATAAAAGGCTGTTCGGATGATGTTGCATTCGAACAGCCATAATGGGTGGGGCGTTTCATGGTCATTCTTTTGACAGGTGGTATGGGCTTTATCGGGTCTGCGGTGGTGCGGCATTTGCTGGCCAGCACCGATGCGACGGTCGTGAATATTGACAAGCTGACCTATGCGGCCAGCCCTGACTCCCTTGGCGATTGGCTGAAATCGCCGCGCCATCTTCACCTGCCGCTCGATATCTGCGACCCGGCGGCAATGCGCGATGCCTTCACGCGCTTCAAGCCCGCGCGCGTCATGCATCTGGCCGCCGAATCCCATGTGGATCGTTCCATTGATGGGCCGGCGGAATTCATCCAGACCAATGTGGTCGGCACGCAGGTGCTGCTGGAAGCCGCGCGGGAATATTGGCAAGGATTGGAAGCCGCCGCGAAGGCTGAGTTCCGCTTCCATCATGTCTCGACGGATGAGGTTTTCGGCTCCCTCGAAAGCGCGGATGACGCGCCGTTTGATGAGCATACGCGCTATGATCCGCGCAGCCCCTATTCCGCTTCCAAGGCCGCGTCAGACCATTTGGTGCGCGCCTGGCAGCATACTTATGGCTTTCCATCCTTTGTTTCGAACACCACGAATAATTACGGGCCGTGGCAATTCCCGGAAAAACTCATTCCGCTGGTGACACTAAACGCGCTGGAAGGTCGGCCTTTGCCGGTTTACGGCGATGGTTCGAATATCCGGGACTGGATTCATGTGGATGACCACGCCGAAGCTTTGGTGCTCGCGCTGATGCGTGGTGTGCCGGGTGCGACTTACTGCATCGGCCCGCGCCAGGAACGGACCAATCTTCAAGTGGTGCAGGCCATTTGCCGCACGCTGGACCGGCTGCGCCCTGATCCCGCCGGCCCGCGTGAGCGGCTGATCACCTATGTGAAGGATCGCCCAGGCCATGATTTCCGCTACGCCATGGACCCGAGCGGCGCGGAGAGCGCGCTTGGTTGGAAGGCGCGGTATGATTTTGAGGCCGGCCTGGATCAAACCATTCGCTGGTATCTGGACAATGAAGCCTGGTGGCGGCCCATTCGCGAAAAGCGCTATGCGGGGCAAAGGCTTGGGGGAGTGAAGGCATGAAGGGCATTCTGCTCGCAGGTGGGTCCGGCACGCGTTTGCATCCCATGACTCTGGCGGCTTCCAAGCAATTGCTGCCGGTCTATGACAAGCCGATGGTTTATTACCCCTTGGGCACGCTCATGCTCGCCGGGATCAAGGATATTCTGCTGATCTCAACGCCCGCTGATCTACCGGCATTCAAGCGCTTGCTGGGTGATGGCGCGCAATTCGGCACCCGCATCAGCTATGCGGAACAGCCAAGCCCGGATGGCATTGCGCAAGCTTTTCATATCGGCGCGGATTGGATTGGTGGGGAAGCCTGCGCCTTGGCGCTGGGGGATAACATCATCTATGGCCATGGGTTGGTGGAAAGCCTGAAGGCAGCAGCAACCAATGCGCAGAATGGCCAGGCTTCAGTCTTTGGGTATCGCGTGGCTGATCCGGAACGCTATGGTGTCGCGGAATTCGATGCGGACGGTCGCGTGCTGTCCATCGAAGAGAAACCCGCCAAGCCGAAATCCGATTGGGCGGTGATTGGGCTTTATTTCTACGACAAGCGCGTGACGCAAATGGCGCGCGACCTGAAGCCCTCCGCACGCGGCGAATTGGAAATCACTGATCTGAACAAGGTCTATCTGGCGGATGGCAGCTTGCGCGCCGAGCAATTGGGCCGCGGCTGCGCCTGGCTTGATGCCGGCACACCGGCTTCATTGCTGCAAGCGGCTCTTTTCGTGCAGACCGTGCAGGAACGCCAAGGGCTGCAAGTGGGCTGCCCGGAAGAAATCGCCTTCCGCATGGGCTTCATTGATGCGGCGGCCTTGCGTGCCCAGGCGGATCGTTTGGGCAAAACCGCTTATGGCGCCTATTTGCGGGATTTGGCGGAAGGCCGGCTTTCATGAAAGCAGAACGCCTTGCCATTCCTGATCTGATCCTGATCGAACCTGCGCGTTTTGGTGATGATCGCGGGTTTTTCAGCGAAGTCTTCTCCCGCCGCGCCCTGGCTGCGCATGGCATTACTGCGGATTTCGTGCAGGATAATCATTCGCTCTCCCGCCAGAAGGGAGTACTGCGCGGCCTGCATTTCCAGCGCCCGCCCTCAGCGCAGGGCAAGCTGGTGCGCGTGGTGCGCGGTTCCATCCTGGATGTGGCGGTGGATATTCGCGAAGGCTCAGCCACCTATGGCCAGCATATTGCGTGTGAATTGTCAGCCGCGAATTGGCAGCAGCTTTGGGTCCCTGCAGGCTTTGCGCATGGCTTTGTGACACTCGAAGAAGATACCGAAGTGCTCTACAAGGTTGATGCCTATTATGATCGGGAAACCGATGCCGGCATCGCCTGGAATGACCCCGCGCTTGGCATTGATTGGCCGGTGAATGACCCCATCCTGTCCGACAAGGACCGCAAGGCACCACGGCTAGCCGATGTCGCGCCACCCTTTCCGAAAGGTACGTGGTAATGCGCCGTATCCTCGTCACAGGCCGTGGCGGGCAATTGGCAACGGGGCTGGAAACTGCCCTGCCCGCGCAGGGTTTTGAGGCGCTGTTGGTCGGCCAGCCTGAATTCGAATTCGACAAGCCCGAAACAGTGATCGCCGCCTTCCACGCACTGAAGCCCGATGCCGTGGTGAATTGCGCTGCCTGGACGGCCGTTGATGCTGCCGAAGATGATGAAACAGGCGCCTTTCGCGCCAATGCATTGGGCCCCGCCTTGCTGGGGCGCCTGACGCGTGAAGCAGGCATCCCCATCATCCAGATTTCCACCGATTATGTTTATGATGGCTTGAAGGGCGCGCCCTATCTGGAAAGTGATGTACCCAATCCTTTGGGTGCCTATGGCCGCACCAAACTGGCCGGGGAATGGGCCGCACAAGCCGCCAATACGCGCTGCATTGTGCTGCGCACCGCTTGGGTCTTCGCGCCCATGGGCAAGAATTTTCTGCGGACCATGCTGGCCCTTGGCGAACAGCGCCCGGAACTCCGCGTTGTCGCGGATCAGCTGGGCAGCCCCACCGCGGCGCCCGATCTGGCCGATGCCATCACCGCCATTCTGGCTCGGTTGCGCGACCAGGGCTGGCGCGATGAGTTCGCCGGCACCTACCACGCCACCGGCGGCGGCTTCACCAATTGGCATGCCTTTGCCGAGGCGATTTTTGCCGAAGCCGCCCGCCATGGCGGCCCGCGCCCGAAGGTGCATGCCATCACGACCGCCGATTACCCGACCAAGGCCAAACGCCCCGCAGATGGCAGGTTGGATAATGGCAAACTCTCGCGCGGTTTCGGCGTTACGCTGCCAGCATGGGAAGCCGGGCTTGCCCGAGTGATGGCGGCATTGCGTCAGGGCTGAAGCCTTCCCCAAAGCGGCTTTCGGCGGCATGATGCGCGCAAGAATTCAGGGAGGATCCAATGACCAATATCTCGCGCCGCACCGCGCTTGCGCTGCCTCTACTCGCCACGCCCGCCATCGCCCGCGCGCAATCCTGGCGCCCATCCGGGCAGGTGCGCATTATTGTCCCCGCCGCGGCGGGTGGCACCACGGATATCATGGGCCGGCTGGTCGCGCAGTTTCTGCAGCCGCGCTGGGGTACGCCGGTGGTGGTGGAAAACCGCACCGGCGCGGGCGGCACCATTGGCACGGTTGAAATGGTGCGCGCACGTCCAGATGGCCTCAGCTTGCTCATGGGCAATATTGGCCCGCAAGCCATCGGCTATTCGCTATTTCGCAATTTGCCCTATCGCGCCGACCAGATCGCCCCAATCGCCGGCACCATCGCTGGCCCCAATGTGCTGGTGGTGAACAACAATATCCCGGCGCGGAATGTTGCGGAACTGGCCGGTATGCTGCGCGCCAAGCCGGGCGAGGTTGCCTATGCCTCAACAGGGGTTGGCCAATCCACGCATCTTTCGCCGGTACTGTTTCTGCAAATGCTGAATGCCCAGGCCATTCACATACCCACGCGCGGTTCCGCCCCGGCGCAGATTGAATTGCTGGCCGGCAATGTCGCCTTCCTGATTGATAACCTGACCGGCATTATGGGCCATATCCAAGCCGGGCGCGTGCGCGCCTTGGCTGTCACCAGCAAGGAACGCCACCCAGCCCTGCCCAATGTGCCAGCCATGCGGGAAACCATGCCGGAACTTGCGAATTACGAAGTAAACACCTGGTTCGGCCTTTTCGGTCAGGCCGCCATGCCGGCGGAGATGATCGCCAGCATCAACGCCGATATCATGGCGATGCTCGCCTTGCCAGAAACAGTGAAGCGCTTTGAAGAATTGGGCGGCGTGCCCATGATCGGCAGCCCGCAACAATTCGGCGCTTTCGTCGCCAGCGAAATCACGAAATGGGCGGATGTGATCAAGCGCGAAGGCTTGCAGATAGACGCAAGCTGAGGATTTATTCTCGCATCGCTGCCAAATAGGCAACGCAGCGAGAAAACCCCGCAAGGTCACGCCAGCGCGCGGCTTTTTCCACCGGGTTCACTACCAACACGCCACTGGCGGCAGCAATGCCGCCATCAAGCATGAGGTTATCGGTCAGGCCGAAATCCTCAACCTCCATGCCATCGGCATCTTCCCAAGCGCCGGAAGCCCGCCGATGCACCGCACCCTGCATCTGCGCCAGGCTGCGCATGGTGAAGTTTCCAGCCGCGTTGCTGTAACCCAGCACGGGCCGGCCAAGCGCGCGCATGAAGCCAAGCTCATAAGCCGTGCCGGGATCGGCCGAGGCACCGCGAAACGGGGTCAGGTTCGCAATCAGCGCGCCGCAGCCACGGATATGCGCTTCGTTGCCAAGGTAGATGCGCATCCAGCCAGTTTCAGCTTGCGGCGTGGCGGGGGCAGGGTCGGTCGGGAAAACCCCAACCAGCCCATGCTGCGCGCAAATCGCCTTCTTATCCGCCGCAATGGCGTCTCGATCCGCCAGAAAAACCTCCGGCCCCGCCAGATAAACGCGCATCATCCCGCCTTGCCTGTTATGGCTTTCCCATGCGCAGATAGGCGCATGGATGTCGAACTGGAATACAACAATCGGGCCCGCGTGCCCGAAAGCGCCGAAATCATCGCGGGCTGGGCACGTGATGCCGCTGCCTTCCGCGCGAGCGGGGTGCGGGCCGAACTGGGCCTTGCCTATGGCGAGGGTGAGCGGGAGAAGCTCGATCTATTCCTGCCACCCAATGGCGGAGCCACGCCAACGGCGCTTTTCATCCATGGCGGCTATTGGCAGGCGCTGGATCGGTCCTTTGTGAGCCATTGCGCGCGGGGATTGCTTGGCCAAGGTGTGGCGGTGGCGGTGCCTTCCTATGACCTCTGCCCCGCCGTAACCTTGGGAGAGATCGCCGAACAAATGCGCCGCGCCGCAGCCTTTCTGCACCGGCGCCAAGGTGGGCGGCTGCTGGCCGCCGGGCATTCCGCCGGAGGGCAGCTTGCCGCGCTACTGCTCGCGACCGATTGGCCTGCCTTCCATCACAGCCTGCCGGCCGGCATGGTGGGGGCGGCCTTGCCCGTCTCTGGCGTGTTCGAATTGGCACCCCTGCGCGGCACCAGCATCGCCCAGGCCTTGCGCCTGACGGAGGCCGAGATCGCCACCCTCTCCCCCCGCCTGCTGCCGCCGCCCGCCTTTGATAGCCTGCATGTCGTGGTGGGTGGGGCGGAGAGCGATGAATTCATCCGTCAAAGCCGCGATTTCGCCACCCATTGGGGCGGCAATTTTGAAGCCTTGCCCGGCGCCAATCATTTCACGGTGCTGGGCCCCTTCACAGACCCCACCCATCCCTTGATGATTCGTGCCGGCGAAATGGCGCACCGCCTTGCCTTGCGTCCAGGCTTCGCGCAGTAAGGCTCTACAGGGTTCTTAAAAATGGGAGGCTTGAAGATGAGTTCTTTGTCACGTCGTGGCGCCATGGGCGGCGCCTTGGGGCTGCTGGCAGCGCCCGCCATTCTGCATGCGCAGCCCGCGGGCGGGGTGAAGATTGGCCTGGTTGCCGTGCAAACCGGCCCGCAAGCAGCGCTGGGCAGCCAGTTGCGCGATGGCTTCCTGATGGGGCTCCGGCATCTGAATGGCCGGCTTGGTGGCCTGACGGCTGAAACCGTGATGATTGATGATGAATTGAAGCCCGATGTGGCGGTGACCAAGGTGCGCACCGCTTTGGAACGCGACCGCTGCGATTTCATTGTGGGCGTTGTGTTTTCCAACATCCTGCAAGCCATCATCCGCCCGGTGACGGAAGCCAATACCTTCCTGATCAGCACCAATGCCGGGCCTTCCACCTTTGCCGGGCGCGGCTGCAATCCTTTCTTCTTCACGACGTCTTACAATAACGACCAGGTGCATTCCGTGATCGGCCAGGTCTGCGAAGACCAGGGCTATAAGCGCGTTTTCGTCATGGTGCCGAATTACCAGGCGGGCCGCGATGCAGTCGCCGGCTTCAAATCCCGCTTCAAGGGCGAAGTGGTAGATGAGGTTTACGTGCCGCTCACGCAGCTTGATTTCGCCGCTGAGCTCGCGAAGATCGCCGCCGCCAGGCCGGATGCGATTTTCACCTTCATGCCGGGCGGGCTTGGCGTGAATCTGGTGCGCCAATATCGCCAGGCGGGCCTCGCGCATATCCCGTTCCTGTCCACCTTCACGGTGGATGAAGCGACACTGCCCGCGCAGCAGGATGCGGCGGTGGGCTTCTTCTCTGCCGCAAGCTGGGCGCCGAATATGGATAACGCGGCCAATCGCCGCTTCGTCACGGATTTCGAAGCCGCCTTCAATTACGTGCCAGCCAGCTACGCCGCGCAGGCTTATGATGGCGCGATGCTGCTGGATTCCGCCATTCGGCGCGCCGGCGGCAGGCTTGCCGATAAGGATGCGATCCGCACCGGGCTACGCGCGGCGGATTTCACCTCCGTACGCGGCAATTTCAAGTTTGGCGTGAACCACTACCCGGTGCAGGATTTCTGGCTGCTCAAGGTCGCCAAGCGCCCGGATGGCAAGTTCCAGACCGAAACTGTGCGCAAGGTTTTGGAAAACAACGTGGACCCCTGGGCCGCCGAATGCCGCATGCGCTGAATTTTGCGCCTGATCCGCGAAGGTGGAACCACCGGAGCGGTGAATCAGTCGCTCAAAGGAAGTTAGGGGATGATCTGTTAAGACGGATCATCCCCTAAGGTGAGTACGGGACTTTTCCTGGTGCAGGCCTTGAATGGCCTGCAGCTTGGCATTCTGCTTTTCCTGGTGGCGGCGGGGCTCACGCTGGTTTTTGGTGTGATGGATTTCATCAACCTGGCCCATGGGGTGCAGTATATGCTGGGGGCCTATCTGGGCGCTGCCTTGGCGGCAGCGACCAGTTCCTTCTGGCTTGGGCTTTCATTGGCATTACCGGCCGCGCTGCTATTTGGCCTGCTGCTGGAAGTGCTGGTCTTCCGACACCTTTATGATCGTGATCATCTGTCGCAAGTGCTGGCGACGTTTGGCGTGATCCTGTTTCTCAATCAGGCAGTGAAAGCCATTTGGGGCGCGGCACCACTGCAAGTGCCGGTGCCTGCGCTGCTTGAAGGCGGCGTGATGCTGATGCCAGGGCTGCAATATCCGCTGTATCGTATCGCGGTGCTATGTGCCGGCATCGCCACCGCGCTTGGCCTGTGGTTTTTGGTGGAGCGCACGCGCCTTGGCATGTTGGTGCGCGCGGGTGCCACCAATGCGCCGATGGTATCCGCACTTGGCGTGGATATTCGCCGGCTTTTCATGCTGGTCTTTGCCTTCGGCGCCATGCTGGCAGGTTTCGCCGGCGTGCTGGCCGGGCCGATTTTCTCAGTTGAGCCCGGCATGGGCGATCATGTGCTGATCCTGGCCTTCGTGGTGATTGTGATTGGTGGCATCGGTTCCATTCGCGGTGCATTCATTGCGGCGCTGATCGTGGGGCTTACGGACACGCTCGGTAAATCGCTGATGCCGGATTTGATGCGGCTGTTTCTTGACCCATCTGCCGCGCGGCAAACCGGCGCAGCGCTGGCTTCCATGCTGGTCTATATTGCCATGGCGGCGATCCTTGCCTTCCGCCCGCGTGGGCTTTTCCCGGCCAGGAGTGGTTAGCATGCCGCGCTTGCGGCTTGATGTGGCGCTGACGCTGCTGGTGCTGGCCGCATTGGCACTGGCACCCTTTATGGGCTTCGGCGCCAATCATTACCTGACGCTATTTGCGCGCATCATGATTTTGGCAGCCGCCGCCGTCTCGCTTTCCTTCCTGGTGGGCGGGGCCGGCCTCGCCAGCCTTGGGCATGCGGCGGCGATGGGCGTTGGCGCCTATGCCGTCGCCATTCTGGATGCGCATCGGCTGACTGATATCACCATTGTGCTGCCCGTCGCGATTGCCACCGCCGCATTGTTTTCCCTGCTGACCGGCGCGATTGCGATCAGGACTGAGGGCGTGAATTTCATCATGATTACGCTCGCCTTCGGGCAGATGGCGTTTTTCACCGCGTCGTCGCTCGCGGCCTATGGCGGTGATGATGGCTATACGCTCTATGACCGGACCGAGATTTTCGGCACGCGGTTGATGGAAAACCGGATTTTCTTTCATTACCTGTGCCTCGGTTTTTTGGTGTTGTGCTGGGGGCTTTGCGCCATGTTGCTGGCCTCCCGCTTTGGGCGCGTGTTGCGCGCGGCGCGGGAAAATCCGCTGCGCGCCCAGGCGGTGGGCTTCGCGCCTTATCCTTATCGGCTTTTGTCCTACGTCATCGCCGGCACGCTGGCGGGGTTGGCGGGCGTGTTGTTTGCCAATGCCACAGAATTCGTCGCCCCCGCTTACATGAGCTGGCAGCGTTCCGGTGAGCTGATTTTCATGGTGATCCTGGGCGGGCTAGGGCGGCTTTCCGGCGCCATCCTTGGCGCAGTGTTGTTCGTACTGCTGGAAAATTGGTTGCCCAGCCTGACCACGCATTGGAAAATGATCTTCGGCCCGTTGCTGATTTTGGCGGTGCTGTTCATGCGCGGCGGGCTGATTGGTTTTCTGGGGGCGCGCCGTGGCTGAAGCGCTGCTCAGCGTCCAAGGCTTGCGCAAGCATTATGGCGGGCTTGCGGTAACGAATGATGTCAGCCTTGACGTGCTGCCCGGCGAAATCCACGCGCTGATCGGCCCGAATGGCGCCGGTAAGACCACGTTGATCCATCAAATCACCGGCACCGTCGCGCCTGACGCGGGGCGCGTTGTTTTCGCGGGGGCGGACATCACGCGGTTTTCCCTGCCGCGCCGTGTGCATGCTGGGCTCGCGCGCAGCTTTCAGATCACGAGCATCATCGCTGGCTTTTCGGTATTGGAGAATGTCGCTTTGGCCGCGCAGGCGAAAAGCGGTTCTTCCTTTCGCTTCTTTCGCGCCGCCGCCGGGGAAGACGCGCTGAATGCGGCGGCGCATGAAGCCCTGGCCGAGGTAGGGCTCGCTGATCGCGCAACCATCATCGCGGGCGCGTTGAGCCATGGCGAAAAGCGCGCGCTGGAAATTGCCATCGCACTCGCCACCCAACCGCGCTTGCTGCTGCTGGATGAACCACTCGCCGGCGCGGGGCCGGAGGAGACTGAAAAACTTATCGCCCTGCTGCGTCGCCTGAAAGCGCGTTACGCCATCCTGCTGGTCGAACATGACATGCAGGCGGTTTTCGCACTGGCGGATCGGATTTCGGTGCTCGCTGAAGGGCGTATCATCGCCAGCGGCAGCACCACCGAAATTCGCGCCAGCGCCGAAGTGCGCGCCGCCTATCTGGGCGAAGAAGAAGTGCCATGCTGACGCTTGAAGCCGTGGTCGCCGGCTATGGCGAAAGCCAGGTGCTGAATGGCATCAGCTTTGGTGTGGGTGCGGCGCAGGTGGTGACACTGCTTGGCCGCAATGGCATGGGCAAGACCACCACGGTGCGCGCCATTATGGGCCTGATCCGGCCGAGTGCCGGGTATATCCGCTTTGATGGTCAGGACATTACCGGCAACCCGCCGTATCGCATCGCGCAGCGCGGCATTGGCCTGGTGCCGGAAGGCCGCCAGATTTTCCCGACTCTGAGCGTTGAAGAAAATCTTGTCGCCACCGCCGCCAATCGCGCGGGCGGTGCGCCGCGTTGGGATTTGCCCGCGATCTATGCGCTATTCCCGCGCCTCGCGGAACGGCGCCGCCAATCCGGTGCCAAGCTTTCAGGTGGTGAACAGCAAATGCTCGCGATTGGTCGCGCGCTGATGACCAATCCGCGCTTGCTGGTGCTGGATGAAGCGACCGAGGGTCTGGCGCCGCTGATCCGCGCCGAAATCTGGCAGGTAATGGCGAAGCTGCGCGCCGAAGGCCAGGCGATTTTGCTGATAGATAAAAACCTGGCCGCGGTGATGCGCTTGGCCGATTGGCATGTGGTGATCGAAAAAGGCCGCGTGGTCTGGCAGGGCGATAGCGCGGCACTCGCCGCCGCGCCCGAAATCCGCGATACTTATTTGCATGTCTAGAACAGGGAGCTTCAGAAAATGAGCATGACAGCAGGTGTGACCCCAGCCGGCACCGGTGAGGGTGGAGTGGTCTGGTCCATCCTCGGGCAGACTTACAAACCCGTGGCGCATAGCGAAAGCTGTTTTGCTTTCGACACACTCTTCCCGCCCGGCACCTTCGTGCCGCCGCATATCCACACGAATCAGGATGAATTCATCCGCGTGCTGGAAGGCCAGTTTGATCTTTTCCTGGATGGCCAAGCCGCCACCGCCAAGGCAGGTGATCTGATTCGCCTACCGATGGGAATCCCGCATGGAATCTTCAATAAAACCGAAGCCCCGGTGCGCGCGCTATTCTGGGTGAGCCCTGCGCGTGGGCTCTATACGCTGTTCACGCGCATTCATAACGTGCCGGATCCCGGCGAGGTGGTGCGTATTGCGGCGGAGCATGAGGTGAATTTCCTGCCTCCGCCGGGCTGAATTCAGCGCTTCTTTTTGCGCGCCTTCTGTTCTTCCAGGAAGGCGCGCATCATGCGCTTGGGTTCATCCGTCTTCCAGGATGCAGCGAAGGCTGTGATGCCTGCAGCGATAGCCTCACTAATCGGGCGATCTTCCCATTGCCGGATCAGCGCCTTCTGCGCGCGAAGCGCCTCTGGCCCCGCTGCCAGCAGATTGCCGATCCAGGCTTCGATTCGCGCATCAATGCGTTCGCGATGCGCTACTTCTTCCAACAACCCCCAGGCAAGCGCATCAGCGGCCGAGATTGTTTCAGCCAGCAGCAGCAAACGCCTGGTGCGGCCCCAGCCGATGAGGCCGGGCAATAGTGCCGCTTCCACCACGGAAGGAATGCCAACGCGCACTTCCGGCATGCCGAATTTCGCGTCCCGTACGGCGATCCGCATATCGCAAGCGGCGGCCACTTCCAGGCCGGCACCAAGGCACCAGCCATTGATGCGCGCAATCACCGGCACGGGCAGGTCGCGAATGGCGGCGCAGATGCCGTGCACGCGGCGGATGAAGGTTTCAGCTTCTGCTGGCGTTTCAAGCGCGGCCATAGCGCCAATATCAGCGCCACCGATAAAGGCGCGTTCGCCTTCGCCGGTCAGCACCGCTGCGCGCAGGTCAGGGTGCTTTGCAAGATCACGCAAGGCCGCAATCGCTTCATCCAAAAGCGCTGGGTTCAGCGTATTCAGCTTGGCATCATGCGCGACCGTCAGCCGCGCCACACCGCGCGCATCCATATTGATATCAAAGCGCCCGCTCATGCCTGTTTCCCCGCCGCAAACCCGGCCATTTGCGCATAGCCGCCGGCAATGGCGGCGAGTTTTTCGCGCGAAATCACATCTTCCAGCCGCGCAAACCCATCTGGCGCGCGCGCGCTGACTTCATCCACCACGCGTTCCGGCCCACCCTTGCGATTGGCGCGCACAATCTCGGCGGTTTTCGGCAGCCGTTCCGCCGCATAGGCCGCAAGCGCTGCTTCCGGCGCCTGAGATGCCAGCAAATCCGCAAGACAACGGGCATCCAGTACGGCTTGCGATGCGCCATTTGATCCGACCGGATACATGGGATGCGCAGCATCACCCATCAGCGTCACGCGACCTTGCGTCCAGAAGGGTAGGGGATCGCGATCACACATTGGGTATTCCCAGAATTCTGGCGAGGCGCTGACCAGCGCAGCAACATCCAGGAACGGAATACGAAACCTGGCGATATGCGCCAGCACTTCGTCAAGCTGGCCAGGGCGTGACCAATCTTCCCGCCGTGGCGGCGGTTTGCTGGCGTCACCAATCTGCGCGCAAACGACCCAATTGGTCAGCCGCGTGGCAGCGGAAGCACCGGCCCCAATCGGGTAGAGCACCAGCTTTTCCTTCATATCGCCGGCGACAATCATGGTGTCGCCACCTTCAAAGGCCGGCCATTCGACCGCGCCGCGCCACATCTGAATACCATTCCAGCGAATGCCGCCATCATCCGGATGCAAGCTGGCGCGGATGATGGAATGAATGCCATCAGCGCCAATCAGCACATCGCCCCGCAGGCTACGCCCATCCGCCAGATGCGCCGTGATGCCCCCAGCATCCTGCGTGGAGCCCTGTAGCCGCGCATGGCGCAGCAAAGCGCCAGTCGGCAAACGCGCTTCCGCTGCCTGCCACAGCACCTGGTGCAAATGGCCACGATGGATGGAAAATTGCGGCACCTCATGCCCCGCCCAAATCCCACGCGGTTCCTGCCAAATTTCCTGGCCGAAGCGATTCAAATAGCGCAATTCACGCGTGCGAATGCCAACCCCATCCAGCGCCGGCAGTAGATCAAGTGCTGCCAATTCGCGAATGGCATGCGGCAGGGTATTGATGCCCACGCCAAGCAGCTTCACCTCTGGCGCCGCTTCCAGCACCGTGCACCCAATGCCGCGCTGATGCAGCATAAGCGCCAGCGCCAGCCCCCCAACACCACCGCCGGCAATCAATACATGCATCGGCGCCACCGTTACGCCGGCAGCGTCACGGCAACACGCCCCACGGGCTTGCCATTGCTATCCGCGATATCGCCTTCCACCGCCTGCACCAGCGCTGCCGTGCTGGCCACATCCAGCAATCCAAGCCGCCCAAGCAATGCAGCAAAAACCCCCATCTTGGCGCGCGATGCGCCATCGGCGAGTTTCACCGCAATCCCCAAACCTTGATCCGGCACGAAGCCCACCACAAAACCTTCCGCGCCGCCTTTCAGCAGCACGCGCCCATTGGTCGCGCGCACAATGCGGCTGGTCGCCTGATCTCGCCCGGAAAGATGATCCGGATATTTGGCAATAGCTGCCTGCAATCTTTCAATCGCCTTGCGCCGCGCGGGGCTTGCCACCTTGCGCGCTGCCCAGCGTGCAGCGGCTTGCGCCATGGCTTCCATGGAAAGCGCCAGCGCCGGCAAGCCACAACCATCAACGCCGGCCTGCAAACGCCCTGCATCACTGCCGAGCAATTCCGACAAGATTTCCAGATAAAGCTTTTGCGTTGGATGCGTGGGATCACCATAGCCCGCGACTGGCGCGCCAAGCTTTTGCGCCACGCTCAAGAAGCCGCAATGCTTGCCGGAGCAATTATGATAGATGCGGGACCGATCACCACCCGCGCGATAAATCCGCGCCTGATCTGCGGCTGCGCGCGGCATATCCGGCCCACACACCAGCGCGGATTCGGAAAGCCCCATGCGCGACAGCCAATCGCGCACCAACGCCACTTGGAAATCCTCAGCGCTATGGGACGCACAGGAAAGCGCCAAATGTTCTTCACTCAGCCCCAGCGCATCCGCCGCACCCGTTTCCACCAGCGCCACCGCCTGATAGGGCTTTAGCGAAGAACGCGGAAAGGTGATGAAAGCCGGATCACCCATCGCCAGCACCTGGCGCCCGTTGCTATCCATCACCACAGCAATGCCGTGATGAATGCTTTCCACCGCCGGGCCGCGATGGATTTCCGCCAATTGCACAAAGGGGCTTTGCATCATCATCACCTAATCAACGTCGCGCGGGCTTCAGAAATCTTCCAGCACAACCTTGCCGATCATGCCGCCACTCTCCACCAACGCATGCGCTTGCGTCAGATTGGCCGCGGTTATCTTGCCCAAGTTCCGCGTCATGGTGCCGCGCATGCGCCCCGCTTCGATCAGCCCCGCAACCTCATTCAACAGGCGATGCTGTTCGATCATGTCGGGCGTATTGAACAAGGGGCGCGTGAACATCAGTTCCCAATGGATCGAAACCGATTTGCGCATGACATCGCGTGCATCCACCGGCGCCTGGCTTTCAATCAGCAGAATGCGCCCCTGCGGCGCCACCGCATCCACCATGGCAGCCCAGTTCTTCGCAGTAGTATTGGCAGAATAGATGTAATTGGCGCCACGCAAGCCAAGCGCCTTCATCTGCGCGGCGATATCACCATGATGATCCACCACATGATGCGCACCAAGGTCGCGGCACCATTGCGCGGTCTCGGCGCGTGATGCCGTGGCCACCACGGTCATTCCCGTCAGCGCGCGCGCCATTTGGATCACCATGGACCCCACACCGCCCGCGCCAGCAATCACCAGCAAGGTCTGTCCCTGCGCGCCACCTTGCGGCACGGCAAGGCGATCAAACAAACCCTCCCAAGCGGTAATCGCTGTCAACGGCACGGCGGCGGCTTCCGGGAAGGTCAGGTTGCGCGGCTTCCGCCCAACAATGCGTTCATCCACCAGATGCAATTCAGCATTGGTGCCCGAACGATTGATCACGCCCGCATAAAACACCTCATCGCCTGGGCGAAACAGCGTGCAATCCGGCCCCACGATACGCACCACGCCAGCGCCATCAAAGCCCAGGATACGCGGCGCCTCACCAGGGTCATCGCGGCGACGCACCTTGGTATCCACCGGGTTCACCGACACGGCATGGATTTCCACCAGCATATCGCGCCCCGTAGGCGCAGCGGGGGCTGCGATGTCCAGATCAATCAGCGCATCAGCCTGATCAATCGGCAGGCATTTCCCGTATCCAACGGCTTTCATGGCAATCCTCGATCCTTGTTCTTCTCAACCGACGCGCAGCAATGCCGGGCCTTCTTCGCGCAACCAGGTCTCCGCCTCATCCCGATGCGGGGCAAGCGCTGCCACATGCGCCCAGAAGCGCGGTGAATGGTTCAGCTCCCGCAGATGCGCGACCTCATGCGCTACCACATAATCCAGCACTGCATCCGGCGCCATGACCAGGCGCCAGGAAAAGGCGAGCGTGCCATCCGGCGCGCAAGACCCCCAGCGGCTTTGCGTATCCTTCACGCGAATGGTCTTGATGGCGACACCCAGTTTCTCGGCGTGAAGCGTGGCCAAGGGGATGATGCGCCGTTTTGCCTCGGTCCGCAGGAAATCACGCAAACGCCGGGGCAAGAATTCCGCCGCGCCTGTCACAATGATGGCGCCATCCTCCAAAAACGCGCCGCCGCGCCGCGATGGGTCATGCAGCACCGGATGCGGAACGCCGCCCAAAGGGACCGCGGCACCATGCGCCAGTGAAATGCTCGGCGCCAGCGCCTTAATCCGCCGCAGCACCCAAGCGGCATGGGTGGTCAAAAGCGCCAACCCAGCGCGGCGGCTTGCGCGCATCGGCAGCGTTACCACCACATCGCCCGCGCGCGGATCAATGCGTAGGCTGACCGAGCGCGCACGTTCTGAACGCCGCCACCGCACCGGGCAAAGCTCCGGCGGGCCCAGTAAGCCTGGGGAAAGCGGCACCATTTCCGAATCGGGGAGCGACATGTCCGCACCATGGCGTCAAGAGCGTGCAGTTTTCAACCGCTTGACACTGAAGCGGTTTCACGCGCGAGTGTTGTCATGCGGTTCGCCCTCAGCGCCATCCTGCCTCTTTTGCTGCTTGGAACCATTTGGGGCGCCACGCCGATTTTCGTGAAGACATTGGGCGGCATGGGCTGGCCGCCTTTGATGATCGCACTTGGCGCTTCGGGCTTCAGTACCATCACCTTGCTCGCAGTGTGTTTCGCGCGGCGCGAAATCCCCGCGCTGAAGCGCCCTTATTTGATCCATTATGGTGTTTCGGGGCTGACGGGGCTTGTGCTGTCCAACCTGTTCGGTTTCACAAGTTTGCAGCATATACCGGCAGGGTTCTTTTCCTTGCTCATCCCTCTATCGCCCATGCTGACAGTGCTTGGCGCCATGCTGCTCAGGATGGAAAAGGTGTCCTGGCGGCGCATTGGCGGCAGTATTCTGGGGCTGGTCGGCATTGGCATTGCCATGGCGCCAGGGGCGGCTCTGCCAGACCCGGAGGCACTGCCCTGGGCTTTGCTCGCCGCCTGCACGCCGGTTTGGTATGCGGTTGCCAATATCGCCGGCGTGAAACTCGCGCCACGCGGCGCGGCGCCCTTGGCGCTGGCGGCTGGCACCTGCGCTGCGGCGGCGCTGATGATGGCGGTGATTGCGTTTTCTACAGGGCAGATGCGCGCGGTAGCACTTGAAGGCCTGCCCATCACCATGACGCAAGGCGTGCTGCTGGCGCTGGCTTACTTGATCTATTTCCGATCACTCGCGACCCAAGGCGGCGTGGTGACATCGCAAGTGGGCTATATCGTCACCATCACAGGCTTGATCTGGGGCTTTGCGATTTTTGGCGAGGTGCCGGGCTGGCTGACGATCCCAGCCGCTGCTTTGGTCTTTATCGGCCTCGCGATGGTGACGCTGCCTTCGAAACCTACCCGATCAAATGCTTGAGTTCGGTTTCCACGAAGGATAGCGGCGCGGTTCCACCGTTCACGACATTATGCTCAACCCCTGCGGCACGCGCGTAAGCAACGCCGCATTGAAGGTCAGCGGTTACAGTCTCGCCGCCCGGCAATTCCACCAGCAGCGTTCCATCCGTCACAGGCACCACCACATAAGCCATGCCATGGCGATGCCATCCGGTTTCCGCGCCGGGTTCAAAATCCCAGCGCGTCACACGCACATTGGCATCATCAATCTGAATGGTCGCCACCGCCGGCGGGCGGCAGCGCAGCGGTTCCTTCACGGCGCTATTCCGCTGCCTTGGCGGGCGAAAGGCCGGGCAGAGGCAGCGCCCCCGCAGCACCCCAGGCAGCCCAAACCGCTTCGGCCTGCGCCGCATTCAACGGCAGATGCGGCGGGCGAATGGTGCGCCAACCGGCATCACCTGTGCTGCGCGCAATAATCTCACGCAGGCCCGGGATCAGCGGCACAGAAGTCGCGGCCTTGCGCGTGGCATTCAACACGGCCTGCGCCGCATCGGCTTCAGCACCCATGCGCTTGGCATAAACAATGCCGCCCCAATGCGAATTGCCATTGGAAGCGGCAGTGATGCAGCCCGCGCCACCTTCGGCCAGGATCCGTTGCAGGAATTCATCGCTGCCGGAATAAACCTCAAACCCATCCTTGGCGAAGGCCTGCACCATGGCCTGCATATTGGCGTAATCGCCCGACGAATCCTTGACACCCTTGATGGTGCCTGGGAAAGCCTTGATCAGGCGTTCCAGCAGCGCAAGGCTGAAAGGCACCGCAGATTGCTGCGGGAAGTGATACAGGTAAACCTTCACGCCGCCACCGATGCGGTTCAGCGCTTCCGAAAAGAAGGCAAACAGCCCATCATCGGACGGACCCTTATAATAGAAGGGCGGCAGCATCAGCACGCCGGGGCAGCCGGCATCGCGCGCATGCTTGGTCAGTTCCACACTATCCATCAGGCTGGCGCAGCCCGTGCCTGGCATCATGCGCGCTGCCGGAACGCCGCGCGCAATGAGGCCTTCCAGAATGGCCTTGCGTTCATGCAGGCCGAAGGAATTCGCCTCACCGGTCGTGCCCAGCACGCCAAGCCCGGTGCAGCCATTGGCCAGCAGCCATTTGGCATGCGCCGCCATGCGATCCAGATCAGGGGTCAGATCGGGCTTCATCGCCGTCAGCACGGCAGCATTCACGCCGCCATAAATCGCGTCCTTCATCGGGGGCTTCCTTCGCAAAGCTTGAACAAAATATGTGCGCCTTAGTCGCGCGGGGAGCGCGCCCCGTCAATCAGGCGCTTTCAACTTGCGCGGCATCATCCCCGGCCAGCGCACTACATGATCTTCCAGCGCCCCGGCGTGGCGTTCATCAATCGCGCGCCCGCGCACGGAAACCCCGGCGCGATGCACGGTTTCAGGATCGCCCGAGACCAAAGGGTGCCACCAGGCCAAATCCCGCCCTTCGGCTACCATGCGATAGGCGCAGCTTGGCGGCAGCCAATCAATGGCGGCGAGCTTCTTGGGCGTGAGTTTCACACAATCCGGCACACGCTTCTTGCGCCTCGCGTAATCGGAACATTGGCAGCTATGCAAATCCAACAAACGACACGCCACTTCCGTATAGGCCAGCGCATCGGTTTCCTCATCGCGCAGCTTATGCAGGCAGCAGCGCCCGCAGCCATCGCATAGGCTTTCCCATTCTGCCCGAGACATCTCGGCCAGCGTTTTGCTTTTCCAGAAGGGCGTTTTGTCAGTCACGCCGTGTTGCGGATGAAAAGAAGCGCCTCAACGCCGATTGGCCGGCGGCAGGCTTTCCGTCTGCACCCGGCCTGTCGCCGCACTGCCTGAACTGGTGCCGCCAGAAGGCGCAGGCGCGGCAGAGTTACCGCCGCCACTGCCCGGCGCGCCCAGGCGCATCAGCGCGCCGCGCAGCGGGTCGCTGCCGGGGTTATGCACTTCCATCGCCACCACCACCTGCCGGGCCGCCACGTCGCGCCCGAAATAGGCGCGCATCTTGGCGCTATCGGCGGAAAGCAGCGCGCCATCCAGCGTAATGCCGGCGAAAAGCCCGCGGCTTCTGCCGATGGTGACAATATCCGCCCCCACCGCTGCCGTTGTCGCACCCTGGATGCTGCGCCCAAGCGTCGCGAAAGCAAGCCCCGCTTCGGCGCCGAATTTGAACTGACTGTCCAAAATGGCGTTCAGCCCCCTCTGCGTCATGATCAGCGAAATCACCTGGGCATCCTGCAAGCCCGCCTGAAACCCGATACTGCCGCCCGCCAGGCTGTAAAAAGCCGGGGAAGACCAGGAACCGCCGCCGTCGCGCGCGGACAGCACGCAATCGCCAAACTCGCCACCGATAATGAAGCCGGCGCGGAAGATGCGCGGGCAGATCAATACTGCCTTGGCGTTGCGCAGCAGCGCCCGCGCATCGCCGGTATTATCCGCCGGCCCCATCATTTCCTGGAGCGTGAGCGTAGCGCGGTCCACCAATGCCTGTTCTTCGGCCTGGGCGCGGGCGCTGCCGGAAAAGCCAAACAAGGCAAGGAGTAAGACGCTGAAAAGCATGACAGGGCGCATGAAAAACATTTCCCAACGCGTTGTTTCGTCGGAGTCTACACCAAGGCTTCGCGTCGGGGGAAGGGCTTCTTGAGCCCTTGGGTCAAACCTCAACGGGTGCCGGTGTCCAAGGTTCCTCATTGACCGATGCCACGCGCCAATCGAGCCCGTGTTTTTCAATCCGCGTGAGCGACAAGTTCTTGATGCTGAAGACCAAAGCCTGATCGGGCGAAAGCCCCATGGCATGGGCAAGCGCAGCACGGATGGACCCGCCATGGGCCACAATCACAATATCTTGGCCTTCCAAAAGGGTCGCCAGGCGCTCCAGCACCCCGGCCACGCGGGCTTGCACCTCGCGAAAGCTCTCCCCACGCGGCGGGTGTTCTTCCCCGGCATGGGGCCAGAAGGGGTGCGCGGGGCGCGTCAGCAGCGCGGGCAGGGCTTCATGCGGAATGCCCTGCCAATCGCCAAGATGCTGTTCGGCGAAATCAGGCTCCGCTTCCAAATCCGCTTCAGGATAGCCCGCCGCGAAAACCGCCGCCGCCGTGGCGCGCGTGCGCGACAGGTTGGTGACAAACCAGCGCGCCGGTTGCGGCAGGCGTTGCGCGAGCCAGCGATAGGATGCCGCTTCTTCCTGAAGCGCCAGGTCACAAAGGCTGACATCCATGCTGCCATAAAGCACCGCGCGGGCGGATGGTTCCACCAGCGCATGCCGCACCAGGAAAATTCGCGTCGGCGTCACGCCGGCGCATCCACGGCATGGGCTATCAAATCATCCAGCGTGCAGATTTCAAGCGCAGCTTCATGGGTTGCTTCCAGCAGCACAGGCGGCGCGAAACCCGCGCGGCGCGCTTCTTCCCAGCGCGCGGCACAAAGGCACCAGCGATCACCGGCAGAAAGGCCGACAAATCCATATTCCGGGCGCGGCGTTGAAAGATCATTTCCCGCCGCCTTGCTGAATTCCAGAAACGCGGCGCTCACTTCCGCGCAAACCACATGCAGCCCGATATCCTCAGGCCCCGTATTGCAGCAGCCATCACGGAAAAACCCCGTCAGTGGTGCCACGGAACAAGGCAGCAAAGGTCCGCCCAATACATTTCGCTTGCCGGCCTCGGCTGAGGCCGGCTTCAGCCAATCGAAGCTACCGCTCATGCCGCGGCGCGAATGGCGGCCGCCTTCACATCCTCACCAACTGCATCGGCATAGGTGGCGAAATTCGCTTCAAACCGCGCTACCAGATCCCGCGCTATGCGGTCATAAGCGGCCTTATCGGCCCAGGTATCGCGCGGGTTGAGCATTTCACTCGGTACGCCGGGCAGCGCCTTGGGCACCATCAGGCCAAAGAAGGGATCGCGAACGAATTCAACGCGGGCCAGACTGCCATCAAGCGCCGCACGCAGCAGGGCGCGCGTGACACGGATGGGCATGCGGTTGCCGGTGCCATAACCGCCACCGGTCCAGCCGGTATTCACCAGCCAGCAATCTGCCCCGTGCCGCGCCATCAAATCCGCCAGCATCCGGCCATAGACTTCCGGACGACGCGGCAGGAAGGGCGCGCCGAAGCAGGTGGAAAATGTCGCCTGAGGTTCCTTGCCCAGGCCCTTTTCCGTGCCCGCAACCCGCGCGGTATAGCCCGACAGGAAGTGATACATGGCCTGCGCCGGGGAAAGTTTGGCAATCGGCGGCAGCACACCGAAGGCATCTGCGGTCAGCATCACCACATTGCGCGGCAGGCCGGCAGCCCCGCTTTCGACAATGTTCGGAATATAGGGCAGCGGATAGCAGGAACGGGTATTTTCCGTGAGCTTGCCATCATTCAGATCAAGCCGGCCCGCCTCATCAGCGATCACATTTTCCAGCACTGCGCCAAAGCGATGCGACGCATCCCAGATTTGCGGCTCGGCCTCACGGTTCAGTTTGATCACCTTGGCGTAGCAGCCGCCTTCGAAGTTGAAGACGCCGCCATCAGACCAGCCATGTTCATCATCGCCGATCAAATTGCGTTCCGGATCGGAAGAAAGCGTGGTCTTGCCCGTGCCAGACAGGCCGAAGAACAGCGCGACATCGCCCTTGTCACCGACATTGGCGCTGCAATGCATGGGTAGCACGCCCTTGGCCGGCAACAGCCAATTCATGACGGTGAAAATGCTCTTTTTGATTTCCCCGGCATAGGATGTGCCGGCGATCACAATGGTCTTCGCCGCGAAGGACAGCGCGATCACGGTTTCAGATCGGCAGCCATCCTGGGCAGGGTTCGCCTGGAATTCCGGCGCATGCAGAATGATGAAATCAGGCTCAAAGCCCGCCAATTCTTCCGCCTGCGGGCGGATGAACATATTGCGCGCAAACAGCGCATGCCAGGCATTAGTAGTTACCAGGCGCACCCGCACGCGATGCGCGGGATCAGCGCCGGCGTAAAGGTCCTGCGTGAAAAGCTCGGGCTTTTCGCCAAGCCAGCCGCGCACGCGGGCAGCGAGGCCCGAAAAGCGTTCCGGCGCCATGGGCTGATTGACCTTGCCCCACCAGATATCTGCGCGCACATCTGGGTCTTCCACCACAAACTTGTCCTGCACGGAACGGCCGGTATGGGTGCCGGTCACGGCAATGAAGGCGCCATCGGCGGAAAGCCTGCCTTCATGGCGGCGCAGCGCATGCGCGATAAGCGCGGGCGGCATCAGATTGGCATGAACGGTCTCAGTCCCGGTCACGCCCGTACTGGCCAAGGCATTAGCAGCAAGACTCATTTAAAGGACACCCCTCCAACCAACCTTCGATGGCGCCGCGTAGGCGGCTTTCAGGCGCCATATCGGCGCTGGTCACGGCAGAATTGCGGCAGGTTCAGGGGGGGCCAGGGCCGCCCGCCCCTCCCGCGCTGCGCGAATCAGCGCCATACGCACGGCATCGGCATCGCCCACCGGCGCGGGGAAGGCAAGACGGCGGGATGCCTCACCATCCGAAATATCGCAGCCATCGGGGTCCACCGCCACCAGCCGCCAGGGGCCAAGGGCGCCGCCCAGAAGCCCGGTGGCAATCGCGGCCAAGGCATCGGCGTGGTCTTCATTCACATGAGCGATGATCTCGGCCTCAGCCGCTGCAACGGCGGCGACCGCGGCTTCCTCCGGCGCCAAGGCGCTGGCCTTGATCCGCACCGCCCGGGCAAAGCCCCCCACCAGCAAGGCGCCGCCGATCGTCACGCGCCAAAGCGCGAAATCCCCGAAATCCGCGTAAAGCGCCGCATAGGGGTGCACCGAAAGCCAACGCGCCTTGAGCGCTGCCAGCTGATCCGCAGGCACAAGCTCCGCCACCCCGGTCACGGTCACGCGGGGCGCAGTTTGCGGATTGGGGCCGGTCGGCGCACCCGTGATCAGCAGGGCGCAGCGCGGATCGGCCTGCAAATGGCGCGTGTGTTCGGACAGCGAGGATAGCAGCATCAGCGGCGAGAGATCCGGCGCGCTGGCCGGCGTGACTAGGCTCGCGAAGGGCTGGCCGGCCTGGCCGGTCGCAAGGCTTGCCGCCCGCCCCGCGCGGATCAGCCGCCGCGCTTCCAATATGGCATCATACTGTTCCATCGCCCTTCTCCGGCCCGGCGCAGAGCAATATTAGATTTGATGATTCCATCAAATCGAATCTCTTGCTCTGCAAAATGTAATATATAGAGCAGCTTACGCCCATTTGCGGAACCGCGAGGCGGTTTCGCAAGCGATCGCTGCTCTATTGCCACAATTGGCTCGTATTATATTCACTGTCGCGGCAAAAGAATGTTTCCGCCGCGTCAGAGGTGCACAGCAATGCCGCAAACCATCGCCCTTGTGGATGATGACCGCAATATCCTCACTTCCGTTTCCATGACCCTGGAACAGGAAGGCTATCAGGTGCGCACCTATACAGATGGCGAAAGCGCGCTTCAGGGATTGCTCGCCAAGCCGGCCGACCTAGCAGTGCTGGATATCAAAATGCCGCGCATGGATGGCATGGAATTGCTCCAGCGGCTCCGCCAGCGCAGCAATATGCCGGTGGTCTTCCTTACCTCCAAGGATGAGGAAGTGGACGAATTGATGGGGCTCCGCCTTGGTGCCGATGACTACATCACCAAGCCTTTTTCGCAGCGGCTATTGTTGGAAAGAATTCGCGCCCTGCTACGGCGCAATGAAGGGGCGCGCGCCGAAGGTTCAGGCGCCCCGCCCGGTGGCGTGCTGGCGCGCGGTGACCTGATGCTGGATGAGACGAAACACACCTGCCTGTGGAAGGGCAAACAGGTGCAATTGACCGTCACGGAATTCCTGCTGGTCAAGGCGCTCGCGCTGCGCCCCGGCATGGTGAAGAACCGAGACCAGCTGATTGATGCCGCTTATGGAGAGAATATCTATGTGGATGACCGCACGATTGACAGCCATGTGAAGCGCATCCGCCGCAAGTTCCGTTATACGGATGAGGATTTCGACCAGATCGAAACCCTTTACGGCATCGGCTATCGCTATAAGGAGAATTGAGGCACGCGGCTGGCGTCAAGGCAGGGTGGAAATTCTTGCCATGACATAGGCATCTACATAACGACCATCCCGCAAGGCATAGGCTTGATGCGTTCCCTCAACGACAAAGCCAAAGCGCTTATAGAGATGCATGGCGGGCGCATTATCTACATAGACCGTCAATTGTATGCGGCGGATGCCGAGCCAATTATCGGCGGCATCCAGCAACGCCACCATGAGCGCGGTGCCCACACCGCGCCCTACCCAACCATCATGCACGCCCATACCCAAATAGGCCATATGGTGCTGACGACCGCTGAGCCTTCGCAACCCTGCTTGTCCGATAATCTGGTCCTCAATCGCCGCGACAAGCTCCAGATTCGAAGACGGCGTATTTTGAATCCAGCCCGCAACTTCATCGACAGAATGAAACGGCACACGCATTGTCCCGTAGCGATAGCCGGGAAGATTGACTAATTGCGCCAGCCCCTCGGCATCGGATGCCTTGCGTGCTCGAATGACAAAGCGATCATCAGCGCCGCTCATCTATTCTCTCTGCGTTTCGGATCGGAAAAAGAGATCAGGAAATTGAACCTGTCCGATGCGCGCATGCGCATTAGACAGGCTCTAATGCAACCGCGCCGAAGGCAAATGCGGGCTGTCCAGGCTGAAATCCGGGATAGCCACATCAAACGCCTCACCCGTTTCGCGCACCACCATGTGATAGGCGCCGCGCATGAAGCCCGATGGTGTGCCTAACGGCGTGCCAGACGTATATTCAAACCGCCCACCCGGTTCCAGGATGGGTTGTTCGCCGACCACGCCCGCACCTTGCACCTGTTGCGTGCGCCCGGTGCCATCCGTGATCTGCCAGGTACGGCGGATAAGCTGCACCGTCTCAGGCCCCAGATTGGCGATTTCCACCTGATAGGCCCAAACGAATTGAGCACTCTCCGGCATGGATTGATCAGCCAGATAAAAGGCGCGCACGGCTACCCTTATCCCCCGCGTCGTCGAGATGAATGAATCATCTTTGGTCATTTTAGCCTTCCTCGCCGCCAATTCAGCACAGCAGTCGGGCGATTTGTAAAGTTTTTTATGGGCTTGCCCTCATGAAGCCGCAGCATCCAATGCTTCGGCCAAATCGTCAATCAGGTCGGCCACATCCTCAAGCCCCACGGAAAGCCGCACCGTGCCATCGGTAATGCCAAGCTTGGCGCGTTCTTCCGCGCCGACCCGCATATGCGTGGTGGTGGCCGGGTGGGTCGCCATGGATTTCGCATCACCCAAATTATTGGCGATATCAATCAGCTTCAACGCATCCATAAAGCGGAAACAGGCTTCCTTGCCGCCCTTGATGTCAAAGCTCACCAGCGTGCCGCCGGCCGACATTTGCGCCATGGCCAGCTTTTGCTGCGGATGATCCGCGCGGAAGGGATAGAGCACGCGCGCAACTTCCGCCCGCTCCGCCAGCATATCAGCAATGGCGGAAGCGCTGCGGCACATGGCGGGTACGCGCAGATGCAAGGTTTCCAACCCCTTCAGGATAACCCAGGCATTGAAGGCGCTGATGGAAGGGCCGGTATTGCGGATGAAGGGTTGCAGCACCTCATCCACCCATTTCTTTGATCCCATCACGCAGCCACCCAAAACGCGGCCCTGCCCGTCAAAATGCTTGGTCGCGGAATAGACAACGATATCCGCGCCGAAGCTCATCGGCTTTTGCAGCAAAGGCGTTGCAAAGACATTATCCACCACCACCAAAGCGCCAGCCTGATGCGCCAGGTCGCATACGGCGCGGAGATCCACGATTTCCAGCATGGGGTTGGACGGCGTTTCCAACAGCACCATCGTCGCCGGGCGTGAGAGCGCGGCGCGCCATTGCGCCAAATCGCTGCCATCCACGAATTCGGTTGAGATGCCATAGCGCGGCAGCAGGGTGGAAACGATCCAATGGCAGGAACCAAACAGCGCGCGGGATGCCACCACGCGGTCGCCAGCCTTCAAATGGGACAACATCGCCGCATGCACCGCCGCCATGCCGGTCGCCGTCGCGCGGCAGGCTTCCGCCCCCTCCAAGGCAGCCAAGCGGCCTTCCAGCATGCTGACCGTTGGGTTGCCGAAGCGCGAATATTGGTAATGTACTTCCGTGCCGGCAAAAGTCGCTTCCGCCTGGGCCGCGCTGTCATAGACAAAGCCCGAGGTCAGATACATTGCTTCCGACAGCTCATCGAAGTTGGAGCGCATGAGCCCACCGCGGACAAGCTGCGTCGCGGGGCGAAGGGGGCGAGTGGGGCGGGGCTTTTTCGACACGGCTGGAACCTCTCACACAATGATGGCGTCCAGCCCCTACCGGGAACGGGGCATGATAACCCCGCGGCCCTTTAGCGCGTTTGTTTTCGGGGGTGTCGCCACCCACGCCCTTTCGGAACCTCGCCGCAAGAAGACCGGACAAATCGCGAGGATCGGTTCTGCAACCAATGATTGTCCTTTAGGGCGAGAGCCGCAGCCCGGTCAAGATTCATGCATGACTTGCATCGCGCCCCCGCCCATGGGTTCATCAGGCCAGGAGGAACCCCCATGGCCAATACCCGCGTCACCCTGATTGTCGGCGCCAGCGGCGCCGCCGCCAGCCGCGTGATGGAAGCAGCGCAAAGCGATCCTGCCTTCACGCCCATTGGCCTGACCAGGCGCGACCCGGGTGCGGGTATTCCCTGGATCACCGCCGATCTTTGGGATGGGCCGGGGCTTGCCCGCGCCATCACGGCGCGGCCTGACATCACGCATATTGTCTATGCCTCCCGCGCACCGCATGGCGAAACCGGCGTGGAAGATGTGGCCGGCAATGTGACGATGCTGCGCAATCTGCTGGATGCGGCCGAGGCATCCCTGCCGCGCTTTCAGCATTTGCACATGATCCATGGCGGCAAATGGTATGGGCTGCATATCGGCCCCTTCCGCACCCCGGCGCGGGAAGATGACCCGCGCCATGTGCCGCCTAATTTCTATTACGATCAACAGGATATGGTGGCCGAACGCCAGCGCGGCAAAGCCTGGTCCTGGTCCGCGAGCCGGCCGAATTTCGTGCTGGATGTCGCCCCGGGGCGGGCGCGCAACATGGTCTCAACCCTTGGTGCCTATGCCGCCATTTGCCGCGAACTCAGCGTGCCTTTTGACTTTCCAGGTAAGCCCGGCGCCTTCACCGCTTTGCATGAGGTCTCGGACGCCACATTGCTGGCCGAGGCCATTCTTTGGATGTTGGGCGAACCGCGCGCCGCCAACCGCGCCTTTAATGTCACGAATGGCGATGCCTTTCGCTGGTGCGGCCTGTGGCCCCATATCGCGGGGCTATTCGGCGTGGCGCCGGGTGGGGTGCGGTCCCTGTCCGTAGCGCGCTGGATGGCGGACAAGGCCCCAGTCTGGGAGAAAATTCGCGCCCGCCACGGGCTGATCTTGCCGATTGAACAAGTGGCCAGCTGGGAATTTGCCGATTTCGCCCTGAATATGGATTACGATGTGCTGGCTTCCATGACCGCGGCGCGGCAGGCAGGCTTCACCGGCTTCAAGGATAGCTGGGCCATGTTTGCTGAGCAGATTGAAGGCTATCGCGCTGCCCGCGTGCTGCCGCCGCGCTGAAAATAATGGGGCGCGGCCTCGCCCTGCCTTGACCCCGCCACACCCCCCTGCAATACGCGCTCCGCCCAGGGCAATCCTGGGCAGAGCATCGTCGGGCTAAACCGACGAATCCCGCGACAAGAGGCCGAACCAAGCCATGCGCGATACGGGCGAATATCTTTTCACTTCGGAATCCGTCTCCGAAGGCCATCCGGACAAGGTGGCGGACCGCATTTCCGATACGGTGCTGGACGCATTCCTGACCGCCGATCCCTATGCCCGCGTCGCTTGCGAAACGCTGGTCACCACCAATCGTGTGGTGCTGGCGGGTGAAGTGCGTGGCCCTGCGGAAATCACGCCGGAATATCTGATCCATCTGGCGCGGCTTGCCATTCGCGATATCGGCTATGAACAGGAAGGCTTTCATTGGCAGCATGCCGATATTGACTGCCACCTGCATGCCCAATCGGCGCATATCGCCCAGGGCGTGGACGCCGCCGGCAATAAGGATGAAGGCGCGGGTGACCAGGGCATCATGTTCGGTTACGCCTGCCGCGAAACGCCGGAACTGATGCCGGCGCCGCTGTACTATGCGCATGAAATCCTGCGCCGCGTGAACGAATTGCGCCACGCCAAGGACAAGGCTGTGGCCGGGCTGCTGCCGGATGCGAAAAGCCAGGTGACACTCCGCTATGTGGATGGCAAGCCGGTTGGCGCGACCTCCATCGTTGTGTCCACGCAGCATGAAGAAAGGCTGGAGCAGGGCGAAATCAAGCGCATGCTGCGCCCGATTGTGGAATCCATTTTGCCCAAGGGCTGGATGTGCCCGGATAGCGAATTCTACGTGAACCCCACGGGCAAATTCGTGATCGGCGGGCCCGATGGCGATTGCGGCCTGACGGGGCGCAAAATCATCGTGGATACCTATGGTGGTGCGGCGCCGCATGGCGGTGGCGCATTCTCTGGCAAGGACCCGACCAAGGTGGACCGTTCCGCTGCCTATGCCGCGCGCTATGTGGCGAAGAATGTCGTGGCGTCCGGTCTGGCTGATAAATGCACCATCCAGGTCAGCTACGCGATTGGTGTTTCCAAGCCGCTATCGGTCTATTTCGACCTGCATGGCACGGGCAAGGATGTGGATGAGGCGAAGCTCGCGAAGGTGATTGACGGCATGGTCAATCTCTCCCCGCGCGGCATTCGTGAACATCTGAAGCTGAACCGCCCGATCTATGTGCCGACCAGCGCCTATGGCCATTTCGGCCGCGTGCCGGATGCGGCGAAGGGCACCTTCACCTGGGAAATGACCGATCTGGCGGATGAGCTGAAGCGCGCTTTCGGGCGTTGAGACGCTGATCGGATAATTTTTGGGGCGGCGGGTGTGAGCCTGCCGCCTTTTTCTTTTCAGGACTGCGCATGACCGCTGACAGACCCCCGCTGGCTGATGGTGTGCCGGACCGGCTTTATGGCCGGCGCCGCGGCCACCCCTTGCGCCCGCGCCAGCAGCGTTTGCTCGATGAAACCCTGCCGCGCCTTCGGCTAACCCAAGCACAAGCGGCTGATCCGCGCGCGGCTTTCGGCCTGGGCGATGTGCCGCTTTGGCTGGAAGTGGGCTTTGGCGGTGGCGAACACACGCTCGATCAAATCGGGGCACATCCCGAGGTTGCCTATATTGCCTCGGAAGTATTCGAGAACGGGCTTTGCGCCTTGCTCACGCGCCTAGTGCCCGAGGAGGCGGAGGCGACCGGCGCGCTGCCGCGTAATTTGCGCCTTTGGCCGCAGGATGCGCGGCATTTGCTGCGCGCTTTGCCGGATGCCGCCTTGGACCGCTTGTTCCTGATGTTCCCGGACCCCTGGCCCAAGGCGCGGCATGCCAAAAGGCGCTTTGTGCACCCGGAATTGCTGCCCATGGTGGCGCGCGCCATGAAACCGGGCGGGGTTTGGCGCATCGCGTCCGATGATCCAACCTACCAAGCCTGGGTGCGCGAATGCATGGGCGCACAGTCTTTCTTCACCCTGGGCAGCCTTGCCGAAACCCGCCCCCCTGGCTGGCCACCGACCCGCTATGAAGCAAAGGCGCTGCGCGAAGGGCGCCAGCCGCTTTATTGGGAATGGATCAGGCGGTGATTAATAGCCGCGCCACATCAGCCACAAAATCGGCAGCCCGCGCCGGTGATGATGGATCGCCAGCGCCCCATGCCCAAACGCCAACCCAACCAAGCCCCAGGCCGCACCCTGATGCAAGGGCCGCAGCACGTCATACAAAGCCTGATCCGGCGGGAAGGGATGCGGAATGGGCAGGATCAGGAAAAACACTGTCTCCACGGCAATGGGAGCGGCCGCAGCGCTCAAGAAACCCAGCACCGGCACAGCAATCAGCAGCGCATAAAGCACGCCTTGGCCAAGCCGCGCCGCACTTTGCTGCCGCGCCGGCAGCGGCATAGGCGCTGGGCGGCCACGCCGCCCCAATAGCCAGAGCCGCCAAACCCAAAGTGGTATCAGCAAAAGACCGAGGCTTTTGTGCAGTTGATAGGTCAGAATTTTCGCGAAAAGCGCTGAGAGCGGCAGCGCCACCATCACCAGCGCCAGTAGGAAATTGACAAAAACAAGGACGGCCATGGCCCAATGCAGGCGCCGTTGCGCCGCCGACCACGCAAAGGCCGCGCCAGTCTGCATTGGCCTATCCAATCACCAGGCTGACCGATACCGCCAATTGCACGCGATCCCCCGTGGCCGCCATATCAGCCACCATACCGAAAGCGGTGCGGCTGATCTCGCCACGGGCGGAGCAATCGGCAATCTCCGCCCCCGTCGCGGCATCGCGCCGGCGGCGGGTCAGACCCGCCTGAAGCTTCAATGGCTGCGTCACGCCGCGCATTTCCAAAGGCCCGGCCAAGTCAAAAGCCTCGACCCGCCCACCCGGGGCGGCACGCCCGGAAAACCGCGCCAGCGGCCACCGTTCAGCATCAAAATATGGTGTGGAGCGCAATAAATCCGCCGCCCCCGGATAGGGATGGGTGATGGAAGCGGTTTCCACCTCCACCGTCACGCGCGCGGTGTCTGGTCGTTCGGGGTCTAGCGTCAGTTCGCAGGAAAATCGCGAAAATTGCCCGGTTGAGGTCAGCACCAGCAAATGCCGCGCGATGAAGTCCAGCCTGCCCTGGCTTTGGTCAAAGCGAAACACCCGCGCGCCCTGGGCCTGCAGCGGCGCCACGCCCAATAGGGGCAGCACCGCGCCGGCCAAGGCGCGACGCGGGATCAACAAGGGCTTTGGTTTCACTGTCATGCACACTGATCCTACCCGGGGCGGGGCAAGCTCTCCAGTATTTTCGAGGATTTCACCAAGCCCTTGCCTTTTGGCCGCTTCAACGCTAGAGACAATTTAATCACACCATCCGAGCTTACGGGGGGTGGCCTTGCAAAAGGCCGCCTTTTTTGTTTTTGCAGCCTGATCTGCCTCATCACGAAGGGCTTGAAGCCCGCATCGCGGAAGCGATCCTGCCCAGCCTCACGCAGCTTGGATATGAATTGGTGCGCGTGCAGGTTTCAGGCAAGGAACGCCCAGTCGTGCAAGTCATGGCGGACCGCGCCGATGAAGCGCCCTTCACCGTGGAGGATTGCGAAGCCATCAGCCACGCCGTGGGCGCCGTGTTGGATGTCGCGGACCCAATCCGGGGCGAATGGATGCTTGAAGTCTCCTCAGCTGGTATTGATCGCCCGCTGACCCGCACCAAGGATTGGAACCGCTTCGCCGGCCATGTGGCGACGGTGGAACTCTCCATCCCGCTTGATGGTCGCAAGCGTTTCCGTGGCACAGCGCTTGGCGCAGATGAACAGGAAGCGCGCCTCAAGCTGGATGATGGTACTGAATTGGCACTGCCGCGCGGCAATATCCGCCGCGCCAAGCTGGTGCTGACCGATGAATTGATCGCGGCCACGGCGAAAGCCGATGACCCAACAACGATGACCCATTAAGGAGAATGCGCCATGGCCGTTGACATCGCCATTGCCCGTCCAGAATTGCTGCAAGTGGCTGAAGCCGTCGCGCGCGAAAAAATGATCGAGCGTGAGGAAGTGCTGGAAGCCATGGAACAGGCGATCCAGAAGGCTGGCCGCGCCAAATACGGGCTTGAGAAGGACATCCGCGCCACCATTGACCGCAGGGATGGCCGCGTGAAGCTGGAACGCTTCACTGAAGTGGTGGAAGCCGAACCCGTTGAAAGCGAAGCAACGCAAATCCCCCTGCGTATCGCGCAAAAGATCAAGCCCGGCATTCAACTTGGCGAATTCATCGTGGACCCTTTGCCACCGATTGATTTCGGCCGCATCGCCGCGCAAACCGCGAAGCAGGTGATTGTCCAGCGCGTGCGTGAAGTGGAACGCCGCAAGCAGTTTGAAGAATACAAGGACCGCGTTGGTGAGATTATCAATGGTACGGTCAAGCGCACTGAGTACGGCAACCTGATGGTGGAACTGGGCCGCGCGGAAGCGCTGCTGCGGCGTGATGAAACCATCCCCCGCGAAGCTTTTCGCAATGGTGATCGCGTGCGCGCCTATATTTATGATGTGCGCGAAGAACCGCGCGGGCCGCAGATTTTCCTCTCCCGCACCCATCCTGGCTTTCTCGCGAAGTTGTTTGCACAGGAAGTGCCGGAAATTTATGACGGTATCATCGAAATCAAGGCAGTGGCGCGTGACCCTGGCAGCCGCGCCAAGATGGCGGTGATCAGCCGCGACAGTTCCATTGACCCGGTGGGCGCTTGCGTTGGCATGCGCGGCTCCCGCGTGCAGGCAGTGGTTGCTGAATTGCAGGGCGAGAAGATTGATATCATCCCCTGGTCCCCCGATCAGGCGACCTTCATCGTGAATGCGCTGGCGCCAGCGGAAGTCAGCAAGGTGGTGCTGGATGATGAAGGCCGCCGCGTGGAAGTGGTGGTGCCGGATGATCAGCTCAGCCTTGCCATTGGCCGTCGCGGGCAGAATGTGCGCCTGGCGTCGCAGCTGACACGTTATGATGTGGATATTCTGACGGAAGCTGAGGAAAGCGAACGCCGCCAGGAAGAATTCCGCCGCCGCACAGGGCTTTTTGTTGAAGCGCTGGATGTGGATGATGTGATCGCGGGACTATTGGTGCAGGAAGGTTTCGGTTCGATCGAAGATATTGTGCAGGCGCCGGATGAGGAATTGGCCGAGATCGAAGGCTTTGACGAAAGCGTGGCTGTCGAATTGAAGCGCCGCGCTGAAGCCTTCATCGAAAAGCGAGATGCCGAAATGGATGAAAAGCGCCGTGATCTTGGCGTTGATGATGTGCTGATCGAAGTGGGTGGCTTCACGCCGGCCATGATGGTGACGCTTGGCGAAAAGGGCGTGAAGTCCTTGGAAGATCTGGCCGATCTTGCTGGTGATGAGTTGGTGGAAATCCTTGGCGCCGAAGCGGTAGATGAGGAAACGGCCAATGCCATCGTCATGGAAGCGCGTCGTCGTGCCGGTTGGCTCGGCGATGAGGCATGAGGCCAGACCCTGAGCGAAGCCGCCGCCCTGCCAGAGGAAGATGAGCCCGAAAAGGGCCCTCTTCGCCGCTGCATCGTCACCCGCGAAAGCCTGCCCAAGGCGGAAATGATCCGCTTTGTGCTGGGCCCGGGGCGCGAAATCGTGCCGGATTTGGCCGAAAGGCTGCCGGGGCGGGGAATGTGGTTGAGCGCGCGGGGCGATGTGCTAGAAAGCGCCATCAGCCGGGGGGCTTTCACGCGCGCAGCGCGCGGTCCCGTGGTTGTTCCACCCGGGCTTGCAGTGTTGCTGGAACAGGGCCTGCGCGCCAGGATTGCTGATCTGCTGGGGCTTGCACGCCGGGCAGGTCAGGCGGTGGCGGGTTGGCAAGCGGCGCGGGAATGGCGCGCCGCCGACCGTATTGCCTTGCTGGTGCAGGCCAAGGATGGCAGCACAGCAGAGCGTGAGCGCCTTGCAGGTGGTAGCGTTGCGGCGGTTACGCCGCTTTCTGCCGCCGAATTGGGGCGGGTTTTTGGGCGTGACCACATTGTTCATGTGGCGGTCGCGCCGGGCCGTTTGGCGGAAGCCATCCGGTCTGAGGCGGGCAGGCTTTCTGGCTTTTGCCCGCCAGAAGTGGCTAGTTGATTGAGGGCTGTCCGGATGTCTCGGCGGCTTAATGCGTATCAGAAGATCGGGTTCGAAGCGGCGAATGAGTGACCAGAACGAGCAGGACGCGGGCAAAAACAGGCTGAGCCTTCGGCCCGGCGGACGCCTCGAGCTTGGCAAGACGGTGGATGCGGGTAGCGTCCGCCAATCCTTCAGCCATGGCCGATCCAAGACCGTACAGGTCGAGGTTGTGAAGAAACGCGTGGTGGCACCAAGCCCGGTACGGCCTGGGATCGGTGTTCCCGCCGCGCGCGCCCTTGGCCCGGCGACCGCCGCGCCAGCAGCAGCACCCACCCCGGCGCCTGCGGAAGCACCGCCGCCGGCACCGGCTGCGCCCGCACCAGAACCGGTTGCTGCGCCCGCGCCCAGCCAAACCGCCGCGCCGCCCGTGGTCGCTCCGCCGCCACCCGCTGCCGCCGCGACCACGCCGGCTGAACCGGCGCCCCCTTCAGCGTCCGTAGCAACCGCGCCTAGCCCGGCACCAGCGCCAGCGCCGCAGGCACCAACTGCGCCGCCGGAGGCATCAACTGCTTCACCACAGGCGCCAATTGCCCCGCCGCAGGCAGCGAGTGCGCCGGCGGCGGCGCCAAGGGCCACACCACCCGCCATGGCTGCCAACACCCGTGTTGCGATGGCGCCTCCGCCCTCAGGCCGTCCAGGCGCAGCGTCGGCGCGCCCCTCAGCGGGTGGCTCGGGCCGTCCCGGGGCTGGTGACCAAGGCCGCGGCGGCACCACCAGCGCAGGCCGCCCACTGACGCAGTCAGAACTTGCCACGCGCCAAAGGGTGCTGGAAGAAAATCGTCGCGTGGAAGCGCAACGCCAGCGCGAAGATCGCGAACGTCAGGCGCTGATGGTGCGCTCTGCCGCCGAAGAAGCCGCGCGCCGCGTTGAAGAAGAAGCCCGCGCCAAGGAAGATGCGGCGCGCCGCGCCGAGGAAGACGCACGCAACCAGGCCGAAGCCGCGCGGCGCGCTGCCTTGGCACCTGCGGCGCCGCAAGCTGCAGCCACGGGCGCCGCCGCACCTGGCCGCGCAGCAGCTGGGGTCACTCAGCGTAAACCCACAACCACCGAAGCGCCGGTGAAGCTGACGCTCAAGGCACGTGCCCCGTCCGATGAGGATGAGGACGGGCCGCGCCGGCCTTCCGTGCGCCGGCCAGGCACGGCAGCGGGGCCAGCCAAGCGGCTTGCCCCCGCACCGGTCAAGAAATCCCCACAAGGCGCAGACCGCCGCCGCGAAGGCCGCATTGACGTAGCGGCAGCGCTGGAAGGTGAGGATGAGCGTACGCGGTCCATCGCTTCTGTCAGGCGCGCGCGTGAACGTGAACGTCGCCAGCAGGAATTGGCGCGGCTGCGTTCCGGCACCGAACGCGTGGTGCGCGAAGTGGTGGTGCCGGAAAGCATCACCGTGCAGGAATTGGCCAATCGTATGGCCGCGCGCGGCGGGGAAGTGGTGAAAATCCTGTTCCGCATGGGTGTCATGGCGACCCTCACGCAGAGCATTGATGCCGATACCGCCGAATTGGTGGTGCAGGAATTCGGCCACCGCGTGAAGCGCGTGAGTGAATCCGATGTCGAAATCGGCCTGGAAGGCGCACAAGACGCGGATACCGAATTGCTGCCGCGTCCGCCCGTGGTCACCATTATGGGCCATGTGGATCACGGCAAGACCAGCTTGTTGGATGCGCTGCGCAAGACCGATGTCGTTGCCCATGAAGCGGGCGGCATCACGCAGCATATCGGTGCCTATCAGATCACGGTGCCGGCAGGTGATCGCGTAACCTTCATTGATACACCTGGCCATGAAGCCTTCACCGCCATGCGTGCGCGTGGCGCATCCGTGACGGATATGGTGGTGCTGGTTGTCGCCGCTGATGATGGCGTCATGCCACAAACCGTTGAAGCCATCCGCCATGCGCGGGCGGCCAAGGTGCCGCTGATTGTCGCCGTCAATAAAATTGACAAGCCCGGCGTGAAGCCCGAACGCGTGAAGCAGGAATTGCTGCAGCACGAAATCGTGGTGGAAAGCCTGGGCGGTGAAACTCAGGAAATCGAAGTCTCGGCGACCCAGAAGATCAATCTGGACAAGCTGCTGGAAGCGATTTCGTTGCAAGCGGAAATACTTGACCTCCGTGCCAATCCTGACCGCGCGGCGGAAGGCACCGTGATTGAAAGCAAGCTTGACCGCGGGCGTGGCCCCGTCGCGACTGTGCTGGTGCAAAAGGGTACGCTGAAGCAAGGTGACATTGTGGTGGCCGGCGCCGAATGGGGCCGCGTGCGCGCGATGCTGGATGATAAGGGCCGCCAATTGAAGGATGCCGGCCCGTCGCTGCCGGTGGAAATCCTTGGCCTTTCCGGCGTGCCGACAGCGGGCGAGAATTTCATCGCCGTTGAAAACGAAGCCCGCGCGCGGGAGATTTCCGAATTCCGTCAGCGCAAGCTGCGTGACAAGGCGACTGCCACCGCAGGTGCCGGCCGTGGCAGCCTGACCGATATGCTGGCCCGCATCCAGGCGGGTGAGCAGAAGGAAGTCGCCGTTGTGGTGAAGGCCGATGTGCAGGGTAGCTCTGAAGCTATCGGCGTCACGCTCGGCAAGCTTGGCAATGAAGAAGTGCGCGTGCGCGTGCTGCACAGTGCCGTGGGCCAGATCACTGAATCCGATATCCAGTTGGCCAAGGCGTCCGATGCGGTGATTGTTGCCTTCAATGTCCGCGCCACATCCCAGGCACGTGATCTGGCGACCCGCGAGGGGGTGGAGATTCGCTACTACTCCATCATCTACGAAGTCGCCGATGACATTGAAAAGCTGGTCAAGGGCAAGTTGGCGCCCGTGCAGCGCGAGAAGTTCCTGGGCTATGCGCAGATTTTGCAGGTCTTCGAAGTCAAGCGCATCGGCAAGGTTGCGGGCTGCCGTATCACAGAAGGCCAGGTCAAGCGCGGTGCCGGGGTGCGGCTGCTGCGCGATGGCGTCGTGATCCATCAGGGCGAATTGTCCACGCTGCGCCGCTTCAAGGATGATGTGCGCGAAGTGGGCAATGGCCTGGAATGCGGCATGTCCTTCGCCAATTACGATGATATCCGCGTTGGCGATCAGATCGAATGCTATGAGACGGAGACGGTAGCGGGCTGATCAGAAGCCCGAAGCCGTCCCGCCTTTCTGGCAAGCCTGGATCGCAAGACCCAGGCAGGGAAATTATTCATGAGCAAGCATCAGCATCAAGGCCGGGCGGAAGGCCCTTCCCAGCGGCAATTGCGCGTGGCGGAAGAAGTGCGCCATGCGCTTTCCGCCGTTTTTGCGCGTGAGGAATTCCGCGATCCTGCCTTGCTGGGCGTGCATCTGACGGTCACGGAAGTGCGCGCCTCACCGGATTTGAAGCATATGACAGCGTTTGTCGCCGCACTCGGACGGGAAGTCACCAAGGAAGAATTGGGCGGCCTCAGGCGCGTAAGTTCCTTCCTGCGGCGGGAGGTTTCCCATAGCGTGCGGCTGAAATTCGCGCCTAATCTGCATTTCCAGCCTGATACCGCGCTCGATTACGCCATGCATATTGATGAAGTGATGCGCCGGCCGGAAGTGCAGCGTGATTTGCAAGCCAAGCCCGATGAGGATGACAAGGCATGAGCGAGGCTCGCGAAAAGCGCCCCGGCCCACCACGCGGCAAACACCGTCAGCACAAGAAGCCGAAAGGTCTTGCGCTGGATGGTTGGCTGATTATTGACAAGCCAACGGGTGTGGGTTCGACCGATGTGGTCACGCTGTGCAAGCGCGGCTTCAATGCGCAGAAATGCGGGCATGGTGGCACGCTTGATCCGCTGGCAACCGGCGTGCTGCCGATTGCCTTTGGTGCGGCGACGAAGACCGTGCCTTACGTTATGGATGGCACGAAAACCTATCGCTTCACGCTGACATTCGGCGAAGCGCGGGATTCCGATGATGCCGATGGCAAGGTTATCGCCACGTCAGATGCGCGGCCCGATGACGCGACCATCCAAGCCGCGCTGCCGCAATTCATCGGCGATATCATGCAGGTGCCGCCGATATTCTCGGCGATTAAGGTCGCTGGTGAACGCGCCTATGATCTGGCACGCGCGGGCGAGATTCCGGAATTGGCGCCGCGCCCAGCCCGGGTTGATCGGTTTGAACTGATTGAACGGCCCGATGCCGATACCGCTGTGTTTTTCGTTGAATCCGGCAAGGGCGTTTACATGCGAAGCCTGGCGCGAGACATCGCGCGGGCCTGCGGCACGGTTGGGCATATTACGGCGCTGCGCCGCATGCGTGTGGGCCCATTTCACGAAAAAGATGCCGTGGCCCTGGACAAGATCGCCGTTTCCGGCGATACGCCCCCCCCTTCCCCGGCGCTTCTGCTGCCGGTGACGACCGCGCTGGCCGACATCCCGGCGCTGGCCCTCACCGAAGCGGAAGCCGCGCGGCTCTCATTCGGCCAGCATATCCCGCTGGTTGATTTCATGGGCCGCGTACCGCGTGAGGCCAACCCCGATGGGGGCTTGGCCAGAGCGATGGTGGGGGGGCGCCTGATGGGTCTGGCCCGCTTGGAAGAAGGCTTATTGAAGCCAGAGCGGTGGTTGGGTCAGGGCGATTCTTGAACCATTGCCGGGCCATGCCCGGACGAGAGGAGAAATCCGATGTCGATCACCGCGGAGCGTCGCACGACGCTTATTTCCGAATACGCCATCAAGCCGGGCGATACCGGCAGCCCGGAAGTGCAGGTAGCCCTGCTTTCTGAGCGCATTGTCAACCTGACCGAGCATCTGAAGACCCATGCCAAGGATTTCCATTCCCGGCGCGGTTTGCTTGTGCTGGTGGGTCAGCGCCGTGGCTTGCTGGATTACGTGAAGAAGACCGATCAGAAGCGCTATGAGACGCTGATTGGCCGGCTTGGGCTGCGCCGGTAAGCAGACCCAAAGAAAAGGGGGCTTCGGCCCCCTTTTTGTTTTTCGGCGTGCCTAATTTTTGCGGGCGGGCGGCATACCCGGCAGCATTCCGCCCGGCATTTGCATGGAAGGCGCACCAGCGGGGCGCTGGAAGCGCGCCACATCCTGCGCCCCATAGGTCACGCGCAAAGCCTCAAGCGCGCCCTGCACACCTGGGGCGCTGCCTTGGGACCGCAACATCACCCCATCATCGGTGAAGCAGCCCGTGCCGGAACCTTGCGGCCCCTCATGGCGCCAGTTGGTGCAGGCAACCCCTGCCACGCGATCCACCCCAAGCTTGGTGAAGCGCGCGGATTCGAGCGCGCGCACATGGCTCGCCGCCTGGGCCATGGGGATATCCATCACCATGGGCTGGGGTATTTGCATGACCATAAAGCCCTTTTGCCCGGCGAAATCGGCGATGGTGTAGCCCATGCCCGGCAGTTCCACGCGCATCAGGCGCGGCGCCGCCGCCCAGGCCATGGTCACTTCCTGCATGGGGCCGGCGCCCGAAACGCGATAGGTCACGGCCACATCGCGGCTTGGGAATAGCCGCGGCGCTTCCTGCGCTAAAGCGGGCAGGCTTAGCGTGAGGGCCGAGATCGCAAGCAAAACTGACCGCATTGAATCCTCCTAAAGCGTCAGCATGATGGATGATGGCGGCAAATATATGGTGCCATCATGCCAAGCCTATCTGCGGTCATAGCCGTCGCGGCTCACGGCGTTGCCCGCCGGGGCAGATTCTCGCCCTCAAAATAACGCGGGTTGGAAGCCTGGAAGCCATCCGTCGTTTCGCGCCGACGCACACAGGCCATGGTGGTTTGCGCCAAGCCGCGCCAATCATGCGCGCCGCGGGCGGATTCCAACAGACACCGGTCATAGACGGTATATTGGAACCCTGGCCCGCAGCCGAAACTTGGGCGATCCGCGCTGGCCGCTGTCAGGATGACCCGGTTGGGTTTTGCCATGGGCGCTTCGGTGAAGATTCCAGAATAACAGCCAGAAACAAGTACAATCGTAGGCGCATCACCGCAGCCGCTATCCAAGGCACGGTTCAGTATCGCGGGCGTGAGATGTTGGCGGCTTGCCGCCAGGAAAATGCCCTGCCGCTGCGTCCCATGGGCGGTCACATATACCAGACAACCCTCGCCAGGCGCCGGGCGCAGCGCAGAGATGGCGGCGACTACCGCCTCCCTCGTCGCCAGTTGGGCCTTTCCTTGGTCAATTACAGGCTGCGCGGCGCTGAAGCGTTTTGTCTGCCCGCGGGCAAGCGAAGGCGCCATAATGTCCTGCAACGCCTCAACAGCGTTATCCCAAACGGGCAGGCTACCATCGCCCGCGACCAGCACGGCGCGGTAAGGGGGGGCAATTGCCGGCGGACCCCCTTGTTGCTCGACCGAGGCGCAGCCAGAGAGCAGTATAAGTGCGATCAAGACCTTCCGCATGGTATGCCCTTTCACCGCATTCGGTGGATTTCCAGGCTGGAAACTAGCGCTTCCCGTCCTGAAACGTAAAGTTTTCGGCCCAATGCCGCCGCTTTCGCGCTGCCCCCGCAAGTTTCCTGTGGTATTTTCCCTCAATCCGCGCCATATGCGCCTCTGGTGCTGCCCGGCCGGAAGCCGGGGCGCCAACCGCCGCGCACGCTGCGGGTTTGGACAGTTCTTCAAGTCGTGGCTTCGGATAGGGACCACCGCGGCGTTTCCGGCCACATGGGCGGCCTTCCCGTCGCGCCTATCCGCGATGGGCCCACCCCATGCCGCCCGAGACGCCGATAAAACGGCCCCTCCACCGAGTATCCTCGGCGCTTTCCTGTCTTCGCCCTTCGCGTCGCATTCCGGGGCCACCAGGCCCCTTCTGCCAGGCCGCCATCCAAAGGGGATGCGGCTTGGTTCGCGCTGGCATGGGCCAGCGCCCGAGAGGATGACGATGTTCGAAAATTACTTCCGCAAGGAAATCGCCTGGGGCGGCAAGACCCTGGTTCTGGAAAGCGGCAAGATCGCCCGCCAGGCCGATGGTGCCGTGATGGCGCGTTTGGGTGACACGATTGTGCTTTGCACCGCTGTTGGTGCGCGTTCCGCGAAGCCGGGGCAGGATTTCTTCCCGCTCACCGTGCATTACCAGGAAAAGACCTTCGCCGCCGGCAAGATCCCGGGCGGCTTCTTCAAGCGTGAAGGCCGGCCCTCCGAATTCGAAACGCTGACGTCGCGCCTGATTGACCGCCCGATCCGCCCGCTTTTCCCTGAAGGCTTCCGCAATGAAGTCCAGGTGGTTGCTACCGTCCTGTCGCATGATCTGGAAAATGATCCCGATATCGTCGCCCTGGTGGGTTGCTCCGCCGCGCTGACGCTTTCCGGCATTCCCTTCTTCGGCCCGGTCGGCGCGGCGCGCGTTGGCTATATCAATGGCGCCTATGTGCTGAACCCGACTGCCGATCAGCGCAAGGAAAGCGTGCTGGATCTGGTGCTGGCCGGCACTGCCGAAGGCGTGCTGATGGTGGAATCGGAAGCGAGCGAATTGACAGAAGAAGTCATGCTCGGCGCCGTCACCTTCGGCCATGCGGCCTTCCAGCCGGTGATCCAGGCGATCATTGAATTGGCGGAAGTCGCCTCCAAGGAACCCTGGCCGCTGCCGGAGCCTTCGGAAGCTGAAATCACGCTGAAGAAGCGCATCGCCGAATTGGGCCGCGCCGATATGGCCGTTGCCTATACGGAAATACAAAAGCTGGTCCGCCAGGATAAGGTGGGCGTGGTGAAGAAGAAGGTGATCGCCGCCCTTGAAGCCGAAGGTGCGGATGTGAACCTGGCCAAGGGCTTGCTCAAGGAATTGGAAGCGGATGTCGTCCGCAACAATATCCTTGATACCGGCAAGCGCATTGACGGGCGTGATACACGCACCGTGCGCCCCATTATGGCGGAAGTGGGCGTGCTACCGCGGGCGCATGGCTCGGCGCTGTTCACGCGCGGTGAAACCCAGGCGCTATGCGTGGCAACACTCGGCACCGGCCAGGATGAGCAGGTGATTGATGCGCTCGCGGGTGAATACCGCGAAGACTTCATGCTGCATTATAATTTCCCGCCCTATTCAGTGAATGAAACGGGCCGCATGGGCAGCCCCGGCCGGCGTGAAGTGGGCCATGGCAAGCTTGCCTGGCGCGCCATTCATCCGCTGCTGCCGGAGAAGGACAAGTTCCCCTACACCGTGCGCGTTGTCTCCGAAATCACCGAAAGCAATGGTTCTTCTTCCATGGCGACGGTCTGCGGGACCTCACTTTCCATGATGGATGCCGGCGTGCCGCTGAAGCGCCCCTGCGCGGGCATTGCGATGGGCCTGATCAAGGAAGATCGTGGCTTCGCCGTGCTGTCCGATATTCTGGGTGATGAAGATCACCTCGGCGATATGGATTTCAAGGTGGCCGGGACGGAAGTGGGGATCACCTCGCTTCAGATGGACATCAAGATCACCTCCATCACGCCGGAAATCATGAAGATTGCGGTGGAACAGGCGCGTGAAGGCCGGCTGCATATCCTGGGCGAAATGGCCAAGGGGCTGACCGGCGCGCGCACCGATGTGGCGGCGACCGCGCCGCGCATCACCGTGATCAATGTGCCGAAGGACAAGATCCGCGATGTGATCGGCTCCGGCGGCAAGGTCATTCGTGAAATCACGGAACAGACCGGCACTAAGGTGGATATCGAAGATGACGGCACCATCAAGGTTGCCGCCACCAGCGTTGAAGCCGCGCAGCGCGCCATTGATTGGATCCGCGGCATTGTGGCGGAACCGGAACTTGGCGCGATCTATAACGGGAAGGTCGTGAAGACCGCCGATTTCGGCGCCTTCGTGAATTTCCTCGGCGCCAAGGATGGGCTGGTACATATCTCCGAACTCGCGAATGACCGCGTGAACAAGACCACCGATATCGTCAAGGACGGCGATGCCGTGAAGGTCAAGGTCATTGGCTTTGATGAACGCGGCAAGGTGAAGCTTTCCATGCGCGTTGTGGATCAGGCGACGGGTGCGGATATCACCGAACAGGTTGGCGCCAAGCGCCCGCGCCCGGAAGGTGATGACCGTCGTGGCGGGGAACGCGGTGAGCGTGGCGAACGCCGCGAACGGCGCGAACAGCCAGGCGATTGATTCTGCCTGACCCCTACCCGCCCCCTGACACGGGGGGCGGGGCGTGGCATAACATCACAAAAGCGTCATTCTTGCGGGGAGCGCCGTTACTTGAAGGCCATCAATACGATCAGAATTGGGGGCGTTGACGTCCTGCCGCTGGTGGAAGGCGGCAAAGGCGTTGCCGTTTCCAATGGTCGCACCTGCGGTGCCTGGGCCTCGGCCGGCGGCGTTGGCACTTTCTCTGCCGTCAATGCCGATAGCTATGATGCGAATGGCGATATCATCCGGCAAATCTATCACGGCAAAACCCGTCGCGACCGGCATGAAGAACTGGTTGAATACGGCATCAAGGGCGGCATCGCCCAAGCCCAGCGCGCCTGGGATATGGCCGGCGGCCAGGGCCGCATCCATGCCAATATCCTGTGGGAAATGGGCGGCGCGGAACGGGTTGCGCGCGGCATGCTGGAAGGCGCGCGGGGCTTGATCCATGGCGTCACCTGCGGTGCGGGCATGCCATACAAGCTGGCCGAAGTCGCCCGCGATTACGGTATTCACTACTACCCTATCATTTCTTCTGCCCGCGCTTTTGCGGCGCTTTGGAAGCGCGCCTATCACAAGACACGCGATTGGCTGGGCGGCGTGGTCTATGAAGACCCTTGGCTCGCTGGCGGGCATAACGGGCTTTCCAATAGCGAAGACCCGAAAGTGCCGGAAGCGCCCTTCCCGCGCGTGCTAAAACTGCGTCAGCAAATGCGCGAATTTGGCCTGGGCGATGTGCCCATCATCATGGCGGGCGGCGTTTGGTGGCTGGAAGAATGGGAAGATTGGATTGATAATCCCGATCTCGGCCCAATCGCCTTCCAATTCGGCACGCGCCCCTTGCTCACGCAGGAAAGCCCGATCAGCGATGCCTGGAAGCAAAGGCTGCTGACGCTGAAGCCCGGTGATGTGCTGTTGCAGCCCTTCTCACCAACCGGGTTTTATTCTTCCGCCGTGCGCAATGAATTCCTGCGCGAATTGGAAGACCGCAATGAACGCCAGGTTGCCTATACGGCGGAACCGGTGGGTGAGCATATGGCGGAATATGGCGTCGGCCCGCGCAAGCGCCCGGTTTATGTCGCGCCGCATGATTTGGCGCGCATCGCGCATTGGGAAGCCGAAGGCTTCACCGAAGCCATGCGCACGCCGGATAATACGCTGATCTTTGTCACGCCGGACAAATCCCGCGAAATCGTCAAGGATCAGGTGGATTGCATGGGCTGTCTTTCGGCCTGCCGCTTTTCCAACTGGTCCCAGCATGAACCGGATTTCGACAATGGCCGCCGGGCCGATCCGCGCAGCTTCTGCATCCAAAAGACCTTGCAGGATGTCAGCCATGATGGTGCGCTGGAAAAGAACCTGATGTTCGCCGGGCATAATGCCTATCGCTTCGGGTCCGATCCTTTCTATTCCAATGGCTTCATCCCAGGTGCCAAGCAATTGGTGGAACGCATTCTGACCGGGCGCTGAGGCCAATCGTGCCCGCGCCCGTCTCACTCGCTTCCTGGGGCAGTTTTCACGTCGGCGGGCGGGAAGTCACCATCACGGACCAACCAGCGCGTGAAGTGCTTTTCACGCCTGGCGGCGTGCCGGCCAAGGTGGACCCCAACGGCACCTATTTGATCGGCGCGCTTTACGCGCACTACATGATCCCTGACCCGCCGCGTGGGCGGCTTCCGCTTTTGATGTGGCATGGCGGCGGGCTTTCCGGCGTGTGCTGGGAAACCACGCCAGATGGCCGCGAAGGCTGGCAGCATTATTTCCTGAGGCAAGGCTGGCCGGTTTATGTGAGTGATGCGGTGGAACGCGGGCGGTCTGGCTGGTCCTTGATCCCAGAAGTCACCGGCGGCACCGCGCTGACGCTGCCGATAGACAACCCTTTTGAGCGGTTTCGGATTGGCGCCGGCCCCGGTTCCTTTCGGCGTGGTGAGGTGCTGCCGGGCAATCAATTCCCCGCCGATGACGCAAGTTACCGCAATTTCATGCGCCAGATCGTGCCGCGCTTCACGACGACGGATGAACTCACGCTTGATGCCTATGATGCGCTGCTGCAGCGTGTTGGGCCTGCGGTGGTCATGGCGCATAGCCAGGGCGGCTTTTTCGCCTGGAATGCGGCGCAGCGTCGGCCCGATGCTGTGCGCGCCTTGGTGCTGGTGGAACCAGCCTCGATTGGCGATCCGGCGCAGATCGCCAACTTGCGCGATATTCCAGTGCTGATGATCTATGGCGATTACATCACCGAGGATGCGCGCTGGCCCGATATTCGCGCACGCGTCATTGCCTTCGCGGAAAGCCTGCGCGCCGCAGGCGGCCAGGTGGATATTGTAGACCTGCCCGAACACGGCATCACCGGCAATAGCCACATGATCATGATGGATCGCAATAGCGATCAGGTGGCGGCGCTGGTGCAGCAATGGCTCGCCAAACGCGGGCTTTGGGCCTGACGCGCCGTCTTTCCCTACCGCGCGTTCGGGTATAGCATCGGCTTCTTGATAAGGAAGCGTGACTAGAATGACTGTGCTTGATGCTGCCGCGCGGCGGAATCTTTTTCTCCTGGCCTGTTGTCAGGCCATCGGCCAGGCCGGCAATACTCTGATGTTCGCCGCCACCGCGCTTTCCGTGGTGACCTTCTACCATAACCGAGACCTCGCCACGCTCCCGGTCACCTTGCAGCATTTGGGCATCATGATCGCGGTCTTCCCCGCCGCGGCGCTGATGCAGCGCATGGGCAGGCGCTTTGGTTTTCGCGTGGGTTCCATCTTCGGCATGGTGGGGGGCGCGGTAGTGGCGCTTGGGCTCTATACCGCGACATTCCCGCTGATGTGCCTTGGTGGCCTGATCCTGGGCTATGCGGTGGCCAGCCTGCAAATGTATCGTTTCGCGGCGGTGGAATTGGTGCCCGATTCCTATCGCGCCAAGGCAATTTCCTGGGTGACGGCGGGCGGTGTGGTGGCCGGAATTCTCGGCCCCAGCATTGTACGCTTTTCGCATGATCAAATGCTGCCGCTCTATCTGGCAACCTATATCTGCCTGATCGGCATTCATGCCGTGGTCTTCGTTATCATGGGCTTCATTAAATTCCCGCCCATGCAGGAAGCGACGGTGAAGGCGGATGGCACCGCTGTCGCGCCGCCGCGCCCCTTATTCGAAATCGCGTCTCAACCGCGTTTCATCGCCGCCGTGATTTCCGGCATGGTCGCCTTCGGCATCATGTCATTCCTGATGAGTGCCTCACCACTTGCCATTGTTGCTTGCGGGCTGCCGCATACAGAAGCGCATTGGGTGATCTTCATGCATGTGATGGGCATGTTCGTGCCATCCTTCTTCACCGGTAATTTGATCACACGCTATGGCACCACCAAGGTCATGTTCTGGGGCATTGCGCTGCTATTGCTTGGCGTTTTCGCCGCACTTGCCGGGAATAGCGAATGGCATTTCCGCCTGGCGCTGACGCTGAATGGCGTGGGCTGGAATTTCCTGTTCATAGGTGCCACCAATCTTGTGACCACCTGCTATCGCCCGAATGAACGTGGCAAAGCGCAAGCTTTGAATGATTTCCTGGTTTTCGGCACCACCGCTGCGGCCAGCTTCCTGGCCGGCTACCTGCATGAGCATTTCGGCTGGGTGCCGCTGAATTGGGCCTCTATCCCACTGCTGCTAGTGGCCGTGCTGGCGGTGACCTGGCTGCACTTTCAGCGCGAACCGACGCGTGCGGCGGCGTGAATCGCCCGCGCTGCGCCTCGGGGCGGCCACATTATCGCCACCAGCGCGGCGTCACATGAAGTTTAGGTGGCGCAGCGCGCGGGAGTTCCCAAACCCGCGCATCCTGATCTAGCCTACCCCTGCGTTAGCGTGATCCGATTAGGCGGATCACGCTAACGCAGAATATTGAGCGACTGATTCACCGCTCCGGTGATTCCACCTGCGCGGATCAGGCTCTAAAGTTAAGCGACTGATTCACCGCTCCGGTGATTCCACCTGCGCGGATCAGGCGCTAGAACCCGAGGTCCCATGGCCGCGCCACGTCTGCTCCTGAAGACTGATCTCGCCGGGCTGCAACCGCTGATATTGCGCGGCCAGCCGGTGCATGCGCTGCATCAGCGCCTGACCGACCAACTCGCAGCCAAGGGCGCGCCCGCCGCGCTGTTCGCCGAGCCCATCGCAGGCGCCGGGGCCATTTCCTGGTATGGCGAAGCCGCAGGTGAACCACAGCCCCTGCCATCCCTTTCCAGTGCGCGCCGGGCGGAAGCGGAAGCCGCACTCACGCGCCAATTGCAGGCCCTGGAACCGCTTTTGGATGATGCGGAAATCGGCCCACTGCTGCGCCGCGCTTTGGTGCTGCCCAATGCCGATGGCATCCTGGTGCTGGATGGCCAGGTGATCCTGACAGGCTGGGGCCTTGCCCCGCGCGATATCGCCGATGATCAGGCCGCACTCGCCGCGCAGTTGCGCCGCGTGATGGGGCCTTATTCGCAGCGCCTCGCCGCAGTGCCGGATAACTTCCTGGCCGCCGGGCCGATGCCAAGCCAAACACCGCCCGCCGCTTCACCGCAGGCAACGCCCGCCCGCGCCGTGGCGCCGCCTCCCCCGCCGCCATCATCGCCCGCACCAGCCATGGCGCCCACAGCGCCCCAACCGGCCAGCGGCAGCGCGGTTTGGCTCATACCGCTTCTGGCACTCGTGGCGCTGATCTTCCTCGCGCTTGGCTTCTGGCTCGCCTGGACGCAGATGCAGCGCGATCTCGCGGGGCAGCAGCAAGCCGTCTCGGTCGTGGATGATGCCACCACGCGCAACGCCATCCGCCTGCAACGCGAAACCAATGAGGCGTTGGAGCGCGACCTGGAACGCATGCGCCGCCTGGCCGCGACACCCAATGTCTGCACACCAGAAGGCCCGCTTGGCCTGAACCCACCGCCGGAACGCCAGCCGGTTCGGCCTGAAGCCGTGCCCCCCGCCATCCCGCAGCGCCAGGGCGAAGCCCCGCGGCCCTTTAGCAGTTCACTCGCGCAATTGCTGGAACATGCGACAGTGATGATCGCCTCCGCCGGGCCGGCGGGGATTGGCCATGGCAGCGGCTTCTTCATTGCGGGCGATCTGGTGCTGACGAACGCTCATGTGGTCCAGCAGGCCGACCCGAACCAGATTTTCGTCATGTCGCGCGCCATGGGCCGGGCGGTGAAGGCGCAATTGGTCAGCATGACGCGCGGCGCAGGCGGCGGCCCGGTTGAACCAGGCATGCCGGATTTCGCGGTGCTCAGGTTGCCGGAAGCCGTGGCGGGGGCGCAGCCGCTCGCACTCACGCCTGTCGCCGATAAGCTTCTGGATGTGGTGGCGGCAGGCTACCCGGCTTCCGTCGTGCAGGTCGAACAGGGCATGCAGGAATTGCAGCAGGGCCGCCTTGGCACGCCGCCCGAATTGGTGCTGACGCGGGGTAGCATCAGCACCATTCAGCGCCTGGAAAACGGCCTGATTGTCATGCCGCATTCCGCCGATATCTCCCCAGGTAATTCCGGCGGGCCGCTCGTGGATACATGCGGGCGGGTGGTTGGCATCAATACCTTTGTCAGCTTCGCCACACAGGTGGCAGATCGCGTGAAATACGCGCAGAAAACCGAAAGTCTGCTGCCCTGGCTGCAACAGCAGAATATCCAGGCAACGATCCAGGCAGAGGCCTGCCAGCCGGTCACGCCTGGCCTGCCGGCCACGCCCCAACCACCGGCCAATGCGCCCGCCGCGCCGGCGGCACCCGCTGCACCCGCACCCGCGCCCGCGCCCGCACCCGCGCCCTCTGGCGGGCCCGGGGCAGCGCGCTAACCCGGCGCCGCGCCCATGTCCGGCACCGGCGATGGCAGCCTGATTGCCACAACCCGTAACGCAGAATTGCAGGTGCTGGGCACAGGCGGGCAGCTTGCGGTCCAGGCCTGGGACCAGATTACCGGCTATTTGCGCCGCGCCCGCAGCCCCGCCCATGCCGCGCTTTTCGCCGAACCCAACCCGGATGCGGATCGCGGCATCACGGATTGGTATGCGGCAGCCCAAGGCGCCGCCCCGCCGCTGGAATCCCTGCCCGAAGCCGCGCAGGAAGCGGCACGCGCCGAATTCACCCGGCTTTACGGCGATATCCGCGAAGAAGCCGACCGGCTGCGCGCCAGCACCCGCGAAAGCGAACGGTTTCTTGGCGAATTGCTCGCGCTTGCGCTGATCACACCCGCCACGGATTGCCTCCGCGTGGTGGGGGGCCAGCCCGTGCTGGTCGCTTGGGGTCACGCCAAGCTGGGTGAGGCACCAAGCCCCGAATTGCTCATTGGCATGACCCACCGGCGCAGCGGTGGCTTGGCGCCGATGCAGATTGTCGGCCCGCCCGCCGAAGCCATCGCGAAACGCCCATGGCTGTTCTGGTTGCTTGGCCTGCTTGGGCTTTTATTGTTGTTGCTGTTGCTGCTGCTGCTTTGGCGCGATCCCTTTGGCTGGTTCAAGGCCACGCTGCCGCAATGCGTGGTGCAGCCAGGCAATGCGGAATTGCTGGATGAACTCCGCGCTGCCCAGGCGCGCGAAGCGGGGCTGCGTGGTGATATAGCGCGTGAAATGCTGCGGCTTGGGGATAGGCGCACCGCCTGCCCACCGCCCGAACCGCCGCCACGCCCAGCACCACCCGAACCGCGCCGCGTTGAGCAACCCCCGCCACCCCCGCCGCCACGCCAGGAAGATGCGGAACGCGCCCGGCGTGAAGGGGCCCGCAGCGGGCGCGTGCAAATCATCCTCGCCTGGGATGATCGCAATGATCTTGACCTGATGATGATCTGCCCAAGTGGCGAGCGGCTTTATTTCGACCATCGCCAAGCCTGCGGGGCCGTATTGGATGTGGACCGCAATGCGGGCAATAGCGCGCTGATCGCGACCCCGGTGGAAAACATCGTCTTCGCGGCGGAACCAGCGCCGGGGCGTTATCGCATCATCGTCTGGCATTTCCGGAACAACCCACCTGCGCCGGCTTCTTCACCCTATCGCGTGACGGTGAAGCGCGAAGGCAGACCGGATCAGGTATTCACCGGGCGCGTTGCGGCCGGGCAGCAGGTTGAGGCAGGGCATTTCGATGTGCCCTGATGCGCCATGCAGCCGCTGATCACGCTACCGCTTGATGGCTACCGCCCAATCCTGCCGGCGGGGTTGGATCATGCTGCCGCGCATCGCGCCCTGACCACGCTGCTGGTTGAAGCTCTGGGCGCCGAGGTTGCGGGTTTCTTCGCGCCGGTCAGTACAACCGAACATGGCCTGACCTTCTTCGCCCCCGAAGGCCGCGTGGCGCGCTTTGC
>JBIJAH010000023.1:0-57552 GCA_044345845.1 Roseomonas sp. | reverse complement strand
ATACATCAACGGCTTCTATAACCCGCGCCGAAGGCATTCAGCTTTGGGAGGTAAAAGCCCCCTGGCCTTCGAACGCCAAGCAGCCTAAACGAGTAATCGGAGCGGCATAAATATGCGACAAGTCCAAGGCTTCCGCCAGCGCAAGTGGCGATGCGGTGGCGGCTTCCGCTTCCGCTGCGGCGGCAGGGTCAAGATGGGTCAGAATACTGGTGAAAGTCATTACGGCTTCTCCGGCTGCCGCGCATCTTTCGGGTGGCGCACCCGTGATGGCGTTTTGGTTGGTTTTGGGGGCAGGGCCAAAAGGCACTGCCACCGCGATATGTGGGTATCGCCGCGCGCGCAAACCAGCGTTGATATGGGTCAAGAAAAAATAAGGCTGCCGGAGGGATGCCCTTTTGTAACAGAAGGCGCAGCGGGCAGTGCCGCCGCGCCGTTACATCAGCAAGGGTGATCAGGCCGGTGGTGCAACGGAAAGCCCGCGCACCTGATGTTCCGCAATGAAGCGCGCCACCAGGCCGGATGCCTTCGCCTTTTCAACGAAATCCGCCAGGAAGGCCGCGGCGGCGTTATTGCGGCGTGACGTACCAATCGCCTGCTGCACGGCAGTGAATTTGCCATCCAGAATCCGCGCGCCGGGCATTTTTTCGATATCCGAAAGCAGCTTGGGCCGCAGCCCCGCCAGCACTTCAAGCTTTTCAGCCGCGAATTGTTCAAACGCGGCATCCAGCGTCGCGGAGCGGATCAGCTCCGCCTGATGGATATTGCGTTCCAGCCAAAGATCATAAGCGGCGCGTGCCGTGACCGCGATGCGATTACCGGGGCGATCCACTTCCTCCATCTTTGTAATGGGGGAGCCGGGCGGGACCATGTAGGTTGCCTCGATCTCTGCATAGGCTGCGCTGAAGGCGATTTTCTCCGCGCGCTGCGGTTCTGCACCAATCAGCCCGATATCCCAGACATTGCTGTCCACCGCATCGGCCAGATCACCGGGCCGCGCGAAGGGCACGTAATGCACCGGCACGCCAAGCGTATCAGCAATGGCACGCGCCATGCTGGGGGAAACTCCGGCGGGGTCGCCATTTTCTGCGCGGCTCGTGACCAGCAGGAAATTCCCCATATTGATGCCGGCGCGCAAAACGCCCGTTGGCGCCAACTCCGCCTTGATTTGATCCATCATGATGTCTTCCCTTTTCAATACAAAAATTCAGCCGCGCGCCGCAGTGGCCGCACCCGCGCGCCGATTGATATGCCCTCCACCCCCACAATCCAGGATGGAACCCGTCATGAACCGCGCCTCATCGGAACAAAGGAACATCACGCCCGCCGCGAAATCTGCCGGCGTGCCCAGCGCGCCCATCAGTGAGCGGCTGCGAATGGCCTCAGCATAACCTTCTGGCATGGGATTGCCGGCGCTGCCTTCGGCAAAGCCAGGCCGCGCGCTATTCACCCGCACACCTGACGGCCCGAGTTCCAGCGCAAAAGCACGCGTCAGATATTCCAGCGCGCATTTGGAAGCGCCATAAGGCACGCCATTGCCGCGATGCACTTCCGCTGCGGCTGAGGTGACATTGACAATCGAACCCCGCCCCGCTGCGGCCATGGCGCGGCCAATGCCCTGCATCAGGCGGAAAGGTGCGCGGGTATTCACGCCAATGATCTTGTCCCATTCCGCGCCCGCCACATCCATGAGGGGAATGAAGGGATAGATGCCGGCATTGTTGATCAGCACCTGCGGCGCGCCCTTGCTGGTGGCGGCGGCGATCAGCCCATCAAGCGCGCCGTCATCGGTCAGACCAGCGGGGTGCAGCACAACGCGCCCGGGCGGCAACGCATTGGCGAGTGCGGCAAGTGCGCCGGCATCGCCATCGGTCAGCAGCAATTGCGCGCCTTCCCGCGCAAAGGCTTCCGCCAACCCGCGCCCGTAGACCCCGGCAGCCCCGGTAATGACAACTTGTTGACCCACAAAACGCATGGCGCTTGCCCCCTTCTCATGCGGCAGGATGCGCCCTTGCGGGCGGATCGCCAAGCCTCTGGGCTTGCCGGCATCGGCCAAGCGGTGCCAGCATCCTGTTCAAGAGAAAAAGCCGGGGGAACGTAATGCCGAGGCGCGCAAGGACGCGCGGCGGATGCTGTCCCCCATTGCAGAAGGGATATGCCATGCTGACTGTCACCAATAATGATTCGGTGCTGGGCGCCACCATCACCGGCGTTGATTTGTCGAAGCCGCTTTCGGATAGGGATTTCGCTGGCATTCTGCGGGCACTTGGCGAAAGGGGCGTGCTGCGTTTTCCGGGCCAATTGCTGGAACCGGCGGCGCTGCGCGATTTCTCGCTTCGCTTCGGCAGCATTCAAACCTCGCTGACCGGGAAATTCCAGGATGCCAATGTGCCGGAAGTGGGTATTCTCTCCAACATCGTTGAAAACGGACAGCCGATTGGGCTCGCGGATGCGGGGCAGGATTGGCACACGGATATGTCCTATCGCGACACGATGGGCTTCGTGAATGTGCTGAACGCGCATCAGGTGCCGCATCGCGATGGCAAGCCGCTGGGCAATACTGTTTTCGCCAATATGCACGCGGCTTATGAAACCCTGGACCCGGCGCTGAAGGAAAAGCTTGCCAACACTACGGCGACGCATGACTTCAACAAATTCTGGGACAATATGTGCAAGCGCCCGGGCAGCACACGCCCGCCGCTGACAGCAGAGCAACGCGCCAAGCGCCCGCCTTCCGTGCATCCGGTTTTCATGACGCATCCGATCACGGGGCGGAGGGTGCTGTATTGCAATCCGGGCTATGCGATCCGCATCAATGAGCTGTCGGAAGCCGAAAGCGATGTAGTGCTTGAAGCACTGTTTGCGCATCAATTGGAAGCGCGCTTCCTGCACACCCATGTCTGGACCGTGGGTGATGTGCTGATTTGGGATAACATTGGCACGCTGCATAATGCGCTGCCCGATTACGGGCCGAATGAACACCGCCTGATGAAGCGCTGCCAGGTAATGGCGGACCGCGTCTTCCAATCCGATTTCATCCAGCGCGCGCTGGCCGCGTAAGGGGACCTGATCATGCGCTGGATTCGCTTCACCGCCGAAGATCGCATCCGCTATGGCATTCTGGAAGGCGACCGCATTCTGGAAGTCTCTGGCAGTCCTTTTGAGGGGTATGAGAGAATCAGCCGCAAGCATGATCTTGCCGCGGTTAAGATTGAGGTGCCGGTGATCCCGCGCACTTTCTACTGCGCCGGGCTGAATTATGTGGAGCATGTGAAGGAAGGTGCGGCCAAGCGCGGGGAGGTACCGAATATCCCAACCAAGCCCGATATGGGCTACCGCGCCAGCAATGCGTTGATCGCGCATAATGAGACCGTGATCATCCCCGCCGATGCCACCGAGAAAATTCACTATGAAGGAGAACTTGTCGCGATAGTGGGCAAGAAGGCCAAGAACCTGTCAGAGGCCGAGGCGCTGAGCTGCATCATGGGCTGGACCATCGGCAATGATGTTAGTGAACGCACCTGGCAGAAAGGTGATCGCACTTTCTGGCGTTCCAAGAATACCGATACTTTCAAGCCCATGGGCCCCTGGATTGAAACCGAATTCGATATGGAAACGGCGCGCACCAATGTGCGGCTGAATGGCGAACTGACCACCAGCTTTGAAACCGGCCACATGCTATTTTCCACAGTGGTCTTCATCGCGGCCATGACGCGGTATCTGACGCTCTATCCCGGTGATGTGATCTGGATGGGCACGGATGGTGTTTCGCCAGATGTGAAATCCGGCGATGTGGTGGATATTGAAATCACCGGCATTGGCCATTTGACCAATCCTTTCCTGCGCGCCAGCGCCTGAGGTGGGCAGCACTATGGATGTCGCCGCTGAGAAGGTTCGCGCGCAGATTGAAGCCATTCTGCTGTCTTGGGGGATGGAGGCTGATCTGGCCGCCACCACCACCGAAGCCATGACGGAAACCGATCTATTCGGTGTAGATAGTCACGGCATTTCCATGCTGATGACCTATGAAAAGTGCTTGCAGGAAGGCAAGTTGAAGATCAATGCGCGGCCCAAAATCGAACGCCGCACTGCCTGCACGGCGCTGATTGATGCGGGGGCGGGGCTTGGGCACCCGGTTTCCAGCTATGGCATGAACTTGGCTGTGGATATGGCAAAGGAAGCCGGGCTTGGCGTCGTGGGCGTGCGTAATTCGCATCATTTCGGCGCGGCGGGCGTCTACGCGCGTATCGCGGCACGGCGTGGTGCCATTGGATTGGTGACCAGCGCCACGCGCGGCGTGGCTATGGTCCCAACGCGCGGCGCCAAGCCCGTGCTTGGCACTAATCCCATCGCCTTTGCCGCACCTGCTGGGCGGAACCTGCCTTTCGTCTTGGATATGGCCACCACCACCACGGCAGCCGGCAAGGTAAAGGTCTATGATTTGAATGAACGCGCCATGCCTGCAGGCTGGGTGGTGGATGGCGCGGGTAATCCGATCACAGATGCCAAGCGCGGCATGAAGATTTTGCATGAAGAACCGGAAGGCGGTTTGTCACCACTTGGTGGATCACCAGAAATGGCAAGTCATAAGGGCTATGGCCTGGCGATGATGGTGCATATCCTGGGCGGCACGCTGATGGGTTCTTCCTTCTCCCCCATCCGCAACCGCACGCAAAAGCCGAATGATCCCGATGATATCGGCCATTTTTTCATGGCGATTGACCCTGGCGCCTTCCGCGCGCCAGGTGAATTCGAAGCTGATCTGGATGCGGTGATTGATGAATTGCACGCGACCCCGGCGGCTGATCCCGCGAAACCCGTACTGGTCGCGGGCGATCCGGAAGAAGCGGAACGTGAACGCCGGCTAAAGCAGGGCATCCCCGTGCCGCCGGCTTTGGACAAGCATATTCGCGCCATCTGCGCCCGTTCCGGCGCGGCGTATCTGTTGAGCTGAAAGAAGCACCGCCATGAAGCGCCTGCTGCTTGTCGCCCTTGTCGCTGCCATGCCGGCCACGGCGCAGAATTTGCGGATGGGCGTTGGCGCGCAGATCACCTCGGCCGATCCACATTTCCACAATATCTCGCCCAATAACGCTTATGTCTCCATGGTTTTTGACAATTTGTTGGAGACGGATTCAAGGGCGCGGCTGATAGGTTCCTTGGCGGAAAGCTGGCACCCGGTGGGTGAGAATGCTTGGGAATTCGCGCTCCGTCGTGGTGTGCGCTTCCATAATGGATCGGATTTCACCGCGGAAGATGTAGCCTTCACGCTGGAACGCATTCCGCTGGTGGTGAATAGCCCTGGGTCTTTCCGCACCTATACCCAGGCGATCACTGGCGTGGAGATTATTGATTCCCACACGCTGCGCTTCCGCACCAATGGCCCGGCGCCGTTATTGCCGACCGATTTGGCGCAAGTGCCCATGCTGGACCGTGAAACGCACCAAGGTGCCACGACCGAGGATTTCAACGCTGGCCGTGCCGCGATCGGCACCGGACCTTATCGCATGATGGCTTATCGGTCCGGTGATCGGATTGAGTTGCAACGCTTTGATGGCCATTGGCGTGGGCGCCCCGCCTGGCAGAGCGTGGATTACCGCATGATCACCAATGACGCCGGCCGCACGGCGGCACTGCTTGCCGGTGATATAGACATCATTGATCAGGTGCCGACATCGGATATCGAACGCCTCAGGCGTGATCAGCGCATAATGCTCAGTGAAATAGACAGCATGCGCTTCATCTATTTCGCACTTGATCATATGCGCGATGGGCCAACGCCTTTCATTACGGATAATGACGGCAAGCCTTTCGCCCGCAATCCATTGCGGGATGTGCGCGTGCGTCAGGCGCTTTCCCTGGCTATTGACCGGCCCGCGATTGTCGCGCGCGTGATGGAAGGTGCCGCGACTGCGACACGCCAGGTGATGCCGGAAGGTGCTTTTGGTTATGTGCCGGAACTGGCCATCTCGCGCGCTGATCCGGACCAGGCGAAAAAGCTGCTGGCGGAAGCCGGCTATCCCAATGGCTTTCGTCTGACGCTGCATGGCCCAAATGACCGCTACCCGAATGATGCGCGCATCGCGCAAGCTGTCGGGCAGATGTGGACGCGGATTGGCATTCGCACCCAGGTGGATGTGGCGCCCTATGCCAGCTTCATCGCACGTGCATCCCGTCAGGAATTTTCGATCTTTCTGGTATCCTGGGGCAGTTCAACGGGCGAACCCATGGCGGGGCTGCGTTCCATCGCCGCCACTTATGACCGCGCGCGTGGCACCGGTTCGGTCAATCGCGGGCGCTATTCCAATCCGGAATTCGATACGCTGCTGGCCAGCGCCGCGCGGGAATTGGATGCGCCGAAGCGCGAAGCGCTGCTACGGCAAGCAACGCGGGTGGTGGTGGAAGATGCCGGGATCATCTCCACCCATTTGCAGAAGAACATCTGGGCGATGCGGCGCGGCTTCGCGCATGAGTCGCGCGTGGATGAAAGAACCCGCGCGCAGGATGTGACGCCGGCGCGGTAGTCATTCCATCACAAAGGCCGGCGTGCCTTCAGCGCGGCGGCGAGCGTGCCATCATCCAGCACATCCAAGGCGCCACCAATTGGCACGCCCTGCGCCAGACGCGTTATGGCCACACCGCTTGGCTTCAGCCGATCTGTTACGTAATGCGCGGTAGTTGCGCCTTCCACCGTTGCGGGCAAAGCCAGAATCACCTCAGTAATGCTATCCTGCTCAATGCGCGCGAGCAGCGGCTGAATGGCTAAATCTTCCGGGCCGGTGCCGGACAGCGCGGAGAGCATACCGCCCAGCACATGGTACAACCCTTGATGCGCGTGGGCGCGTTCCAAAGCCCATAGATCGGCAACGCCTTCCACCACACACACCAGCTTCCGATCCCGATGCGGGTCACGGCAAATGGCGCAGGGGGAGATAGTATCCAGGTTGCCGCAAACTTCGCAGGGTTTGACTGCCGCTGCCGCATCGCGCAACGCGGCGGCGAGTGGCATCATTTGCCCATCCGGGTCCATCAGCATTTTCAAGACAGCGCGCCGCGCACTGCGCCGGCCAAGGCCAGGCAGGCGCGAGAGCAGCGCAATCAAATGCTCGATCGGGTCGTTATGCAGCATCAGGCTGCAAGCAAGCTTAGAAAGGCAGCTTCATGCCTGGCGGCAGATTCATGCCTGCGGTCGCTTTTTGCATTTCAGCCGCCATGGTTGTTTCCACCTTCTGCTTGGCATCGGCATGGGCGGCGACGAGCAAATCTTCCAGCACTTCGCGTTCATCGGCATTCATCAGCGAAGGATCAATCGTGACGCGGCGCAAATCACCCTTGCCGGTCAGGCGCACCACCACCATGCCACCGCCGGATTGGCCTTCCACTTCGGTGGCTTCCAGCTTGGCCTGCATTTCCTGCATGCGCGATTGCATTTGCTGCGCCTGCTTCAACATATTTCCCAGGTTCTTCATGGTCTCTTTCGCCTAAAAATCATCGGGAGGGGTTTCATCATCGCCGTAAGCAGGTTCGGCATCCGGCGGCGCGAAATCGCGCACACCATCATCAGCGGTCGCGGCACTGCGCGATAGGCCATAGGCGTCAGCCGCGCCATCATGCACCGCTTCAATCGTCGCCCCCGGAAAGGCCGCCAGGATGGCCTGCACCAAGGGATGCCCGCGGGCAGAAGCCAGCCGATCCGCCTCCGCGTCCTTACCCTGCGCGGCCAGTGTCGGCGCGCCGGCTTCCTGGGTGATGATCACCGTCCAGCGCTGGCCGGTCGCTTCCGTCAGCAGCGCGGTCAATTGCGCAGCCAGATCGCGCGGCGCGTCTGGTTCCGGGTTGATTTCAAGCCGCCCCGGCGCAATGCGTACCGGGTGCACGCTATGGCGCAGTTGTGCGTGCAATAGCGGCTTCACACCGGAAGCGAGGGCGACAATTTCCTGCCAGGTACTGGGCTGCGCCAGCGCCGTCACCGGCGGGCTTGGCGCCGCTTCTGCCCGCAGCGGCGCACCGCCGGTCACGGCGCGCAAGCCGCCACCACCACCATCATTGAGGGCAGGGCGCGGGGTGCCGCCAACTTCGCCCGCTTCGGTCAGGCGCTTCACCAAATCACCCGGCGTTGGCATATCCGCCACATGGGCAATGCGGATCAGTACCATTTCCGCGGCAGCGCGACGGTCAGCGCCTTCAAGCTGCAATTCGCCAATGCCCTTCAGCAGCATTTGCCAGGTGCGGCCCAGTACCGGCACGGAAAGCCGCTGCGACAAGGCAGTACCACGCACACGCTCGGCTTCCGGCAGGGAACCATCCTGGCGCAGCGCGGGTGCCGCGCGGAAGCGCGTCAGCAAATGGCAAAGCTCGGCCAGATCCTGCAAAATCACCAAGGGATCAGCACCCAATTCATGCGCGCGATCCATGATGCCAAGGGCTGCGGCAATATCCCCGCCCATCAGCGCTTCCATCAAGTCAATGATCATGGCGCGGTCCGCCAGGCCCAGCATGTCGCGCACGGCTTCCGCGCGCACTTCCGCGGCACCGGATTGGCCAATCGCTTGATCCAGCAGGGAAAGCCCATCACGCACGGAACCATCGGCAGCGCGCGCAATCATGGCCAGCGCATCCGCTTCTGCCGTCACCGCTTCCTTGTCACAAATCCGCGCGAAATGCTGCGCCAAGCTATCCTGCGGCACACGGCGCAACGCGAAGGTCTGACAGCGGCTGCGAATGGTAATCGGCACCTTGCGCAATTCGGTGGTCGCCAGAATGAACGTCACGCCTGATGGCGGCTCTTCCAAAGTCTTCAGAAACGCATTGAAGGCCGCACCCGACAGCATATGGCATTCATCCAGGATAAACACCTTCTGCCGCCCTTGGCTGGCGCGGAAGCGGAGCGCTTCGCGCAATTCCCGCACATCATCCACGCTATTATTGGAAGCGGCATCCAGTTCCACCACATCCGGATGACGGTCTGCGAGTATCGCCTTGCATTCCGGGCAAACCCCGCAAGGGTCCGCCGTTGGGCCGCCCTTGCCATCCGCGCCAATGCAATTCAGCGCACGCGCAATGATGCGCGCCGTGGTGGTTTTGCCAACCCCGCGCACCCCGGTCAGCAGAAAAGCGTGATGCACGCGCCCCTGGGCAAAAGCGTGGCGCAAAGTACGCACCAGCACATCCTGCCCGATCAGATCATCAAAGCTGGTGGGCCGGTATTTGCGCGCCAGCACGCGGTAGCCCGGCTGTTCGGCGGGCTTCGCCACAGGGGCGGGTACTGGGTCGGGCGGCGCCGGGTCGCCGAAAAGCCCCGGGCCTTCTGGCGCTGGCGGCTCGGGCAGGCCCGCTTCTTCCGGCGTATCATCGCCAGGCGCGGGAAGCGGTGAGCCGAACATATCGGAAGCCATGGCGCGGGCGGTCTCTCGAAAAAGGTGGAAGGCCGGCAAGTGACCCGGGCAAGAACCCGTTACGGCTGCTTCCTTCCGGACCTGACCGGGTTGGCGAGGAGCCCGTCCACCGCCGACCTTCCAAAAGCACCATATCATGTCCCCATGCCCCAATGCCAATGGGGGGCTTGGTTGCCCAGCGCTGAGCCGCGTGGCAGGGTCTGGCTTATGCTTTCGATCCCTGCCAGCCGCCCCAATGCCTATACAGGCAGCCCGCTAGACCGGGCTTCCCATCGCCGCGAGGACGCCGCCTTCATTGAAGCGGCGCTTGCTGATCCCAATACGGTCTTCGCCCCCGTCTGGCGCGCCCGCAGCCTGATGCGGGGCGTGGCCGAAGGCGCGCCCCAGGCCGTTTTGCTAACCGGGGAGGCGGCCGGCGCTCTCCGCATGGCGGGCGGGCCTTGGGCTTGGCTCGGTGAATGGGAGGGTCGGCAGGTCTTCGCCGTGGATTGTTCCACCGCGGATGACCCGATTCCCCTGCTGCCGGCGGAATTGGGTGTTTTTGCCGATCTGCGCCAAGTGGCCGGGCTGCTGCCGCCTGGGGAAGCCAGCGTTCTGGCCCATGCGCGCGGCCTGATGCATTGGCGCACCAAGCATCGGTTTTGTGGCGTTTGTGGCGGCGTTTGTGAACCGCGCAGCGCCGGCAATGCAATGAGCTGCACGGCCTGCAACACGCAGCATTTCCCGCGCACCGACCCTGCCGTGATCATGCTGGTGGTGCGTGGCGATTCCTGCCTGCTGGGTCATTCGCAGCGCTTCCCGAATACCACCATGTATTCAACGCTGGCCGGCTTTGTGGAACCTGGCGAAAGCCTGGAAGAAGCGGTGCGGCGAGAGGTTCAGGAAGAAACCAATGTGCGGATTGGCGCGGTGCGCTATCATTCATCGCAGCCCTGGCCCTTTCCGTCTTCCATCATGCTTGGCTTCCATGCCGAGGGGCTGAGCGAGGAAATCACCATAGATCCGGAAGAACTGCGCGATGCGCGTTGGTTCAGCCGGGATGATTTGCGCAATCATCAGCAGCTTGGTTTTTCCTTGCCGCGCGTTGATTCCATCGCGCGTCGGCTGATCGAGGATTGGTTGGCGTCATGAGGACTATGGTGGCATTGCTGGCGGCCTTGGCGATGGCGGGCTGCGCGAGCCAATCGCGGGAAGATATCTTCCCGCCCGATACCAGTGAAGACGCAGCGGCCTGCCGTGAAGAAGCCCGGCGCGACCCGGCGCTCAGGGATTTGCGGCGCAGTACCTTCATCGGTTTCCCGGCGCAGGAAGAGGCGCTCCGCAACGAAATCGTGACCACACAACGCCGGACCTATTTTGAATGCATGGCGCTGCGCGGCCATACGCGCCAGGGCGGGGTGGAACGCGTCAGGCGCTAATACTTACCCGAACCAAATAATACCTTGGGCGCCTTGCCTGCTGCGGTAAAGGCGCCGCGCAAGCAAGGCAGCACCTCAGACGGTGGAAATATCCGGCGCGTCGGGGTTCTTCATGCCCACAATATGATAGCCGCTATCCACGTGATGCACTTCACCCGTGACGCCGGCGGAAAGATCAGACAGCAAATACAAGCCTGCGCCGCCCACTTCTTCGATCGTCACATTGCGCCTGAGCGGTGAATTGTACTGGTTCCATTTCAGGATATAGCGGAAATCACCAATGCCGCTGGCGGCCAGCGTCTTGATCGGGCCGGCGCTGATGGCATTCACGCGAATGCCGGCCTCACCCAAATCGGTCGCCATATAGCGCACGCTGGCTTCCAAAGCGGCCTTGGCAACACCCATCACATTGTAGTGAGGCGTCACGCGTTCGGCCCCAAGATAGGAAAGGGTCAGCTGAGACCCACCCGGCTTCATCAGCGCGGCAGCGCGGCGGCCCACCGCCACGAAGGAATAGCACGAGATATCCATGGCTTGCAGGAAGGCATCGCGCGGCGTGTCCAGATAGCGACCGCGCAGAAACTGCTTATCGGCAAAGCCAATGGCGTGGACCAGAAAATCAATCCCCCCCCAGGCCTTTTCCACCGCACCAAAGGCGGCATCCATATCGGCGTCATCGGCCACATCGCAGGGCACAACAAGGCTCGACCCCAGGCTTTCCGCCAGCGGGCGCACGCGCTTTTCAAGCGCCTCACCCTGATAGGTGAAGGCAACCTCGCCCCCTTGTGCGGCAATCGCTTGGGCAATGCCCCAGGCGATGGAGCGATCATTCGCAACGCCCATGATCAGGCCGCGCTTGCCTGCCATCAGGGTGCCTGTCGGGATGCTGGGTGCTGGTTCCGCGTCGTTCATGGGTAGTGGGACCATTCGGCTATTGGCGTCTTTTCGGTCTGCCATGGCGCCGGATGCCGGGCAAGGGCCTTGCCCTTTCGCAAAGCGTCCCGATACAGGGCATGACAAGGAGAAACCCATGGACGGCACCGCGACCACCACCGAAGACCCCTACGCCCTGTTTCAGGATTGGATGGCGGAAGCCACCAAGGGGGAGATCAATGACCCCAATGCGGTTTGCCTGGCTACCGCGACGCCAGATGGCCGACCTTCCGCCCGCATGGTGCTGCTGAAGGGCGTGGATGCGCGGGGCTTTGTTTTTTATACCAATCTGGATAGCCGCAAGGGCGGCGAATTGGCCGCCAACCCCTTCGCCGCGCTTTGTTTTCACTGGAAAACCCTGCAACGCAGCATCCGCGTTGAAGGGCAGGTGGAAGCGGTTACCGAAGCCGAGGCGGATGCCTATTACGCCTCCCGCGCGCGGACATCGCGGCTTGGGGCTTGGGCGTCAAAGCAATCCCGCCCGCTTGAAAGCCGCTTCGCTTTGGAAAAGGCGGTCGCCGAATATGGGCTGAAATATGCGGTGGGCGAGATCCCGCGCCCCCCCTTTTGGTCCGGCTTTCGCGTGCTGCCGGCGCGGATTGAATTCTGGCGCGACATGCCCTTCCGTCTGCATGAACGCCGGGTGTTTCACCGCGACGGCACGGCCTGGCGGCTTGAGGCGCTCTATCCGTGAAGGCTTCGGGCCGCATTCCCCCCGCCCAGGCGGAGGTTGCGGCCTTCCTTGCCGGTTTGGCCGGCACCCAGCCGATTGAAACCCATATTTCGGCGATTTTTGTCGGGCGGGACACCGCCTGGAAGATGAAAAAGGCAGTCGCGCTGGGGTTTCTGGATTTCAGCACCCTGGCCGCGCGGGGGCATTTCTGCCGGCGGGAATTGGAACTGAACCAGCCCGCCGCGCCCGGGATTTACCGCGATGTGGTCCCGATCACCCGCGCCCCGGATGGCAGCTTGCAGGAAGGCAGCGCGGGTGAGGTTGTGGAATGGGTGCTCCGCATGGCGCCGATCCCAGCCGGCGATTTCCTGGATGCGGTGGCGGCGCGGGGCGCGCTGACGCCAGCACTGCTGGACGCCTTGGGCGATACGGTTTTTGCCTTGCATGGGGCGGCACCCCAGGTGGCGGGGCTGGGTGCACCGGCGGCCATGGCGGCAGTATTGGCAGGCAATCTGCGCGCTGCCCACGCGGCGGATTTGCCGGAAGCCGCTCTCACGCCGCTGGCCGCGCAGTTTCAGGCAGCACTGGTACGAAGCGCCCCCCTGCTTACGGCGCGCGCAGCCGAGGGCCGTATTCGGCGCTGCCATGGCGATCTGCATCTGGGGAATCTCTGCCTGTGGCAGGGCAGGCCCACGCCCTTTGACGCGCTGGAATTCGATGAGGCTTTGGCGCGGATTGATACCGGCTACGACCTGGCCTTTCTGCTGATGGATCTGGACCAGCAGGCGGGGCGCGCGGCGGCGAACCGTGTGTTCAACCGTTATCTGGCGCGCACAGGCGATTATGGCGTGCTTGGCCCCTTGCCGCTTTGGCTTGCCTTGCGCGCCCTGGTGCGCGCGCATGTGGAAGCCGCGCGCGGGCGGGATGGTGTGCCGCTTCTGCAAGCTGCGGCCGGCTATCTGGCGCCACCGCCGCCACGGCTGATTGCGGTCGGCGGGTTGCAAGGTACGGGCAAATCCACCCTGGCGCGCGGCCTGGCCCCCGCGCTTGGCCCTGCCCCCGGCGCCCTGCTGCTGCGATCCGATGAGCTCCGCAAGCGGCGCTTCGGCCTGGCACCGGAAGAGACCCTGCCGGCTGAGGCTTATGCTGAGGAGGTCAGCCGCGCCATACATGAAGAATTATTCATGATTGCCGAAGCTGCGCTGCGCCAGGGCCATGCGGTGACGCTGGATGCGATGTTTCTGGAGGCAGGGTACCGGCACCAAGCGGCGGAAATCGCGGCGCGGGCGGGTGTGCCGTTTCAGGGTTTCTGGCTTGAAGCGCCAATGGAAATCCTGAAATCCCGCATCCTGGCGCGGCGCGGCGATGCCTCTGACGCCACCATCGCCGTATTGGAACAGGCCGCGCAGGCCGACCCCGGGCCGATTGATTGGCTGCGGCTGGATGCGGCGGGGGATGCGCTAGCGGCAGCGCGCAAAGCCCTTGGCGTGGCGGGCTGAAATATGCGCTAATCCGTCCCATATCTGGGGCGACGTAAAACAAAACCAAAGTAACGAGGAGGCATTGCCATGGCCTATCGCCGTCTATTGCTGCCGCTGACTGGCACGGCTGCCGGGGAATCCGCGCTTGGCACCGCGCTAATCGCGGCGCGCATCTGGGGTGCGCATGTGCATTGCCTGCATGTGCGCGTGGATGCGCGGGATGTCGCGCCGCTTGCCGGGGAAGGGCTTTCCGGCGCGATGATCGAGGAAATGATGGCCGCCACCGAACGCGAAAGCGGTGAGCGGGCGGATCGCGTCAAGAATCTGTTCCAGAAATTCACCGCCAATCTGGGCGATGTGACACTGGCCGATAACCCTGACACCGCCGCGAAAACCGAAGGCCCCACGCTTTCCTTCGAATCCATGGTCGGGCGGGAAGAAGATATCGTCGCGCAGCAATCGCGCCTTTACGACCTGGCCGTGGTGCCGCACCCCGAAGCGGGGGAGGATGTATCGAGCAGCGATGCGTTGCACGCGATCCTGTTCGATTCCGGCAGACCCGTATTGATTGCGCCGCGCATGCCGCCGGCGGTGATTGGATCGCGCATTTGCATCGCCTGGAATGGCACGGCGGAAAGTGCTGCGGCGGTGGCGGCAGCTTTGCCCTGGCTGCATCAGGCCAAGGCGGTGCGGATTCTCTGCGCCGATGAATATCAGCGCCGCGGCCCGAAGGCCGAGGGTATTCAAGCCTATCTGCGCTGGCATGGCATTGAGGCCGAGCTGGCACCCTTCAAGCCGCAAACCCGCGATGTGGGGGCAGGGCTTTTGGGCGCGGTGCGTGATTTCGGCGCCGATATGCTTTCCATGGGTGCCTATAGCCATTCCCGCCTGCGGCAATTGATCCTGGGCGGTGTGACGCGCCATGTGCTGGAGAATGCGGAAATTCCCGTGCTGATGTGCAGGTAGGGGGTTCCCGACGCATATCAGTCTTGTGCGGGCGGTATGGCGCCGCCCGCAATCTGACCCCATGTGAAGGGGCAAGGCCACAAGCGGCCATTCGGAAAAAGCCATGATCGAACTCCGTTCCTTTGATAGCCTGGGCAAGGCCAATTTCGGTTGGCTCAATGCCAATCACCATTTCTCCTTCGGGCATTACCGCGATGCCGGCCGCATGAATTGGGGGCGGCTGCGCGTTTGGAATGATGATGAAATCGCGCCGGGGAAGGGGTTTGACCCGCACCCGCACCGCGACATGGAAATCATCACCTATGTCCGCCAAGGCGCCATCACCCATAAGGACAGTATGGGCAATGAAGGCCGCACCGAAGCCGGCGATGTGCAGGTAATGAGTGCGGGCACTGGCGTGGTACATTCGGAATTCAATCTGGAACCAGGCGCGACCACGCTGTTTCAGATTTGGATCATGCCGGACCGCACCGGCCTGCCGCCTTCCTGGGGGGCGAAGAAATTCCCCAAGGAAAAGCGTGATGCGGGGTTTGAGGTTTTGGCATCTGGCCGGCCTTCAGACGCGGAGTCTGGTGCGCTTGCCATCAATGTGGATGGCGCGGTGATGGCGGCCACACTCGGCAAAGGCCAAAGCCTGACGCAACCCTTGGCCGAAGGCCGCGCGGCCTATCTGGTGCTGGCGCGTGGTGCAGTCAGCGTGAATGGCGTTGAAGCAGGCGCGCGCGATGGGATCGCCATTCGGGCGGAGGACGCAATCACCATCACCGCCAGCGAGGATGCTGAATTGGTGATGGTGGACGTGGCGGACGCCTGAATAAATTACGGCCCGAAGCTGATCCTGGGCAACCACAGCGCCATTTCCGGAAAGCCGATCAGCAGCGCGGTCATTACCACCATGGCGATGAAGAACGGCACGGTGCCTTGGAATACCTCGGCAATCGTGCCTTCGCGCCGCACGGCCTGAATGACGTAAAGCGTCATGCCCACAGGGGGCGAGATCAATGAGATCTCGCACATCAAAACGATGAAAACGCCGAACCAGACCGGATCAATGCTGGCAGCCACAATCACCGGGAAGACCACCGGCACGGTGCCCACCAGCATGGGTAGGGTCTCAAAAAAAATGCCCAGCAGCAAATAGAAGATGGTCAGCGCAATAATCAACTCCAGCGGGCTTGCGCCAATGCTGGTGGCAAAAGCGCCGAGCGCGGGCGTCACGCCAAGCAGCCCCATGACGAAGTTCAGATAAAAGGCAACGGCCAGGATCAGCATGCTCATCGCGGTCAGATTGGCGGTGGCAACAAAGCAATCATGCAGCATGCGAATGGAAAGCCGACCATAGAAGGCGGCGATGGGCAAAGCCACCACCACGGCGAGTGCGGCGCTTTCCGTCACCGTTGCCCAGCCGGTGTAGATGGACCCCATGATGATGCCGAAAATCACCAAGGGTGGCATCAGATCCACCAGGCGCTTCAGCCTTTCGCGCAAGGGATCGGCGACTTCCTTCTGCCGCACCAGATCGGGCCTCACCAGCGCGATCATGATAATGGTGCCCATGAACAGCACCGTCATTACAATCCCCGGCACCACGGCAGCGGCGTAAAGCTGCCCGACGGACGTATTCGTCATGGCGCCATAGACAATCAGCGCAATCCCGGGTGGGATCAGATTGCCGAGCGATGCGCCAGCCGCGATTGAACCCAAAACCAGGCGCGTATCATAGCGGCGCTTGCGGAAGGAAGGCAGCGCGACGGTTGAAATCGTCGCAGCCGTGGCAACGGAAGAACCAGACACGGCGGAAAACACCGCCGATGCGCCGATATTCGTATGCAGCAAGCCCCCCGGCAGGAAATTCAGCCAATCCGCAAGTGACCGATAGAGCCGGTCTGTCGAACCAGACCGCACCAGGATTTCTCCCAGCAGAATGTAAAGCGGGATGGAAAGCAGCACATAATCTTCCATGGCACCCCAAAGCTGCGTACCAAAGGCGGTGACCAAGGGTGGGCCAAGATATAGCGCCGCGCCCAGCAGCGCGATCAGGAACATGGCCACCGCCACATGCAGGCCCAGGAACAGAAAGGCGATCAGCAGCAGAAAGCCGATGCTGGCTTCGGTAACGCCGATCATGGCTGCTTGCCTTCACGTTCAAGGATTGTGCTCATTTCGGTCTCGATCTCCTCATCGAGCGTGAGCGGACCGTAGAATAGATTGAGGCGCGCGCGGTCTGACAGCAGCAACCAAAAGGCATGGGCGGCCATGGCGCCGGCGGAAAGTGCGAACAGCACAAGCCCAATCATCCAGGCGCCCTGCGGCAGCCACAGCGGCGTTTGCAGCGGCGAATTAGCATGCGCCTGGAATTCGATGCTTTCTTCCAGCACCGACCAGCCGCGCCAGGCGCCATAAATCGCCATGGCCGCTAGCAGCCCATAAGCCAGCGTATTCAGCACGGCGCGCAGGAACGCGGGCATCCGCCCCAGCAGGAAATCCACCCGCGTATGCGCCTTGATCGTAAGCGCTGAGGCAAAACCAAAAGCCGAGACAATGGCGGTGGTATAGCCGCCAATTTCATCCACCCCTTGCAGCGAGATGGAAAAGAATTTGCGCAGCAGGATTTCGGCCACCGTCAGGAAGGACAGCGCAATCAGCCACCAGCCAGACAGAATGGCGAGAAATCGGGCAGGTGGCGCGAAAAAGCGGCTGACCGGGTTCGGGTCTTTCGGGGTCATGGGCGGCGTGGCCTTGTTCAAAACGCTTCGGCCCGCCTTGGCGCGCCGGTTGCTTGGCAAATCGAACGCCGTGTTGCACAGAGACTGCAACCTGGCAAAACTCATCACTTACGGCGGCAGGGTTCGCAAAATCCGTGCCGCCCTTTTCGGGAGAAGATTTCATGCGCACCCCCCTTTCCCTGCTTGGCGCGGCCTTTGGCACCCTGCTCGCCGCCGCCCCAGCCTTGGCGCAAAGCCCCATCCAGCTTCGTGTGGCGGGGCATTTCACCTCCAATTCCCGCCATACGGAGGGGATTGAACGCCCCTTCTTCACCGGCCTTCCCCAGACCACCGGCATCAACCTCGCCGTCACCTTCAACCCGATGGACCAGGTGGGTGCTGCGGCGCCGGATGCGCTGCGCCATCTGCGCAATGGCACTTTTGATGTGATGAGCGTCTTGATCGGTCAGACTGCGCGCGATGAGCCCTTTATTGATTCGCTCGATCTGATCGGCGTTTCCACGACCTTGGAAGAAACGCAACAAGCCATCGCGGGCGGGCGGGAAGCGCTGGACCGGCGCTTGCAAGAACGCTTTAATGCCAAGGTGATGACGCTCTGGCCCTTTGGTGCGCAGATGTTCTTCTGCAATCGCCCGGTCGCTTCCATGGGTGATCTGCGTGGGCTGAAGGTACGTTCCTATACGCCCACCATGTCGGCGCTACTGCAATCGCTGGGTGCCACGCCGGTGACCTTGCAGCTTTCCGAAACCTATCAGGCTTTGCAGCGCGGCACGGTGGAATGCGGCATTACCTCCGCCACTTCCGCCTATACCGCGAATTGGGGTGAGGTTATCCGCACCATCCTGCCGGTGTCGCTCGCTTCCGGGGTGCAGGGGCATTTCATGTCGCTCGCGGCCTGGCGGCGCTTCAGCCCGGAACAGCAGGCGGCGCTGACCCGCGCCTTTGCTGATCTGGAAAAGCAGATGTGGGATTTGGCACGCACCGCGAGCAATGAGGCCTTCGCCTGCTTCCAGGGTCAGGATGCCTGCACCACGCGCAAATTCAATGTGCAGGTGGTGACACCGCCGGCAGAAGATGAACGCCGTGTGCGTGAAGCCGTGACCGCCGTTGTGCTGCCCAGCTTCCGCGATAGCTGCAACCGCGTTTGGGCGGATTGCGCGCGGGTTTGGAATGACAGCGTCGGCAAGGCGCGCGGCTATACCATTCCCTGATATGGCATCCGGCTTCGCCATACCGCGCCTCGGGCAAGGCACTTGGGGCATGGGGGAAGATCGCACGAAGCGCACGGCGGAAGCCGATGCGCTGCGCGCTGGGCTCGATCTTGGCGTGTCCTTGATTGACACAGCCGAGATGTATGGCGAAGGCGGGGCCGAGGAAGTGGTGGGCGATGCCATTGCGGGGCGCCGCGATGGCGTTTTCATCGTCTCCAAGGTGTATCCGCATAATGCGTCACAGCGCGGCGTGGTAGCGGCGTGTGAGCGCAGCCTGAAGCGAATGCGGATTGAAACCATTGATCTTTATCTGCTGCATTGGCGCGGTTCCGTGCCGCTGGCGGAAACCGTCGCGGGTTTTGAAGCGTTGCGCGCGGCTGGCAAAATCCGGCGCTGGGGCGTTTCTAATCTTGATGTGGATGATCTGCAGGAATTGGGTGCGGCGCTGGCGGATTGCGCGACGGATCAGGTGCTTTACAGCCTGGAACATCGTGGCGCCGAGTTTGATCTGCTGCCCTTTTGCGCCGGGCGCGCCATGCCGGTGATGGCCTATTCGCCGGTGGGGCAGGGCGGGCGGATGTTGCGTAATCCTGCACTTGCAAGTGTGGCGGCGCGGCACGGCAAAAGCGCAGCGCAAATCGCCATTGCCTGGACGCTCCGCCAGCCTGGTGTGGTGAGCATCCCCAAGGCCGCGAAGCTTTCCCATGTGCGGGAAAACGCGGCGGCGCGGGAGATTACCCTTAGCCCTGAGGATATCGCTGCGCTGGATGCGGCCTTCCCGCCGCCGCGCCGCAAGCGGCCCTTGGCGATGTTGTAATAAATCAGCACGCTTTCCGGGTTGTTCTGGGGCTGGCTGCGGGCTTAGCCTTCCAACCATGGAAGGCAATGGCGGCGAATCGTGTTGATCACCCTTGCCCTGGTGCTGGCGGGCCTTGCGCTGCTTGCCCTGGCGGCGCCTGTTTTGGCGCGCGCCGCACTTGGCGTCAGGCTGCTTTATGCGGGATCAGCCTTGGCGTCTTTGGTTCTGGCGCTGGGTGGCATCATTGGCCTGATTTCCGCCCCCGCCACGCTTACGCTGCCTTTCGGCCCACCCTGGGGGGCGATGCGCCTTGCGCTTGACCCGCTTTCCGCCTGGTTTCTGCTGATTCTGGGGCTTTGCGGCGTTGCGGCTTCCGCCTTCGCCTTCGGCCATGTGAAGGGGCCAGAGGCAGCGCGGCGGCTGGTGCCCTATCCGTTATTTCTCGCCGGCATGGCGCTGACCTTGCTTGCCGCCGATGGGTTTACCCTGGTGCTTGGGTTTGAACTCATGTCCTTCGCGTCATGGGTGTTGGTGGCGCATGAACATGAACAGGCGGAAAATCGCCGCGCCGCGCGGCTTTATCTGGGCTTCGCAGCCTTGGGGGGCGCGGCGCTGATCCTGTGCTTTGGCTTGCTGGCCGCCGGCGCTTCGGCGGGGGCTGGTTTCGCTGCCTTGCGCGCCGCGCCGCCGGATGGGCTGCGCGCTTTGGCGATATTGGTGCTGGTGTTGATCGGCGCGGGATCAAAGGCGGGGTTGGTGCCTTTGCATGTCTGGCTACCCTTGGCGCATCCCGCAGCACCGAGCCATGTGAGCGCGCTGATGTCAGCCGCCATGACCAAGGTGGCGATCTATGTGCTGGCGCGCGTGGTGTTTGACCTCGCCGGCCCGGCGCAGCCGCTGTTTTGGGGCGCGGTGCTGATGGCGTTGGGCGTCGCCTCCGCCATCATGGGCGCGTTGCGCGCGGCCTTGGAAGAAGATACCAAAACGCTGCTGGCCTGTTCCACCATTGAAAATATTGGACTGATCACGCTTGGGCTTGGCCTGGCCTTGGCGTTTCGCGCGGCGGATTTGGGCGCGCTGGCTGCCGTTGTGGCCGGCGCGGCGCTGCTGCATGCGCTGAACCACGCCATGTTCAAGACGCTGCTGTTTCTGGGCGCGGGTGAGGTGCTGCATGGCGCGGCATCCCGCCGGATGGATCGGTTGGGCGGCTTGATCCATGCCATGCCCTGGACTGCGGGTTTGGTGCTGCTGGGTGCGGGTGCGGCTGCGGCGCTACCACCGCTTTCGGGCTTTGCATCCGAATGGTTGCTGTTGCAGGCGCTAATCGCCGCCTGGCGCGTGGGTGATCTTGCTTTCCAGATCGGTGCGGTGGCAGCCACGGCCCTGGCGGCACTGGCGGCGGCGCTGGGTGCGGCGGCCATGCTGCGCTTTTACGGGTTGGTGTTTTTGGGCCGGCCACGCAGCCCGCGCGCCGCAGGTGCGACCGAGCTTTCCGGCGTGGCGCGTGCCGCGCTGATCCTGCCCGCCGCTTTGACCGTGATCTTTGGCCTGACGCCAGGGTTTTTGCTGGAACTCGCCGCGCCGGCGCTGCGGCTGTTGACGGGTGCGGGCGCGGGGCTTTCCGCCCTCGGTGGTGTTACGGTGACGGTTTCGGAAGGCGGCGCGGGTTATGCGCCGATGATCGTCTTTGTCTTGTTGCTGCTGATGGGTGGCGGCGTTGTGTGGTTCGCGCGCCGGCAGGCGCCGGGTATTATGCGCGGCCCCGCCTGGGATTGCGGCTTCATCGCACCGCCGCATCATCTGCCCTTTGGTGATCCGGCAACGCAAGTCTCCGCCGCTGGCATGGCGCAACCACTGCGCCGCATGCTGGGCCGGACGCTGCTCGCAGCGCGGGAGAAAGTGGAAATGCCGCCCCCCGGCAATATCGCGCCCGCGCGCTTGCAGGCAGGGTTTCATGATCCAGTACTGGCGCTGATTTCAGGGCCTTTGCCACGGGCGCGTGATTGGCTGGCGGCGCTCGCGGAACGGTTGCGTGATTTCTCGCTCAGGCAATGTCTGGGGCTTGGCTTTGCGGTACTGCTTGTGCTGATGGCGCTGCTGATTTGGCTGGAGCGGACATGAGCCTCCTATCCAGCCTTTTGACGCAGCTTTTGCATCTGGCGCTGATGCTGGCGCTGGCGCCGGTGCTGACAGGTTCTGTGCGTTGGCTCAAGGCACGGCTGATGGGAAGGCGCGGGCCGCATCCTTTGCAGCCATGGCGCGATCTGCTGAAGCTACTGAAGAAACGCCCTGTGCTGGCGGAAAATGCTTCCGCGATTTCACGCGCCGCGCCATATGTCGCGGTGGCTTCTGCACTTCTGGCGGCGGCGCTGGTGCCGAGTTTTGCGCGCGGCATGGTACTCGCCCCTTTCGCGGATTTGCTGCTGATTGCAGGGCTTTTGGCGCTGGGGCGCTTTGCCATGGCGCTGGCGGGGATGGATGTGGGCACCGCCTTTGGCGGTATTGGTGCAACGCGCGAAATGGCCTTTGCCGCGCTCGCGGAACCTGCCCTGGTGTTGGCCGCACTGATTTTTGCCATCCTGGCCGGCACGACGAATCTGGACGTGATCGCCGGGATTTTTCAGGAAGGCACACTTGGGCTTCGTGTCTCGCTCGGCTTTGCTGCGGTGGCGCTACTGGCGGTGGCGGTGGCGGAGAATGCGCGCATCCCGGTGGATAATCCCGCCACGCATCTGGAATTGACCATGGTGCATGAGGCGATGATTCTTGAGGCATCCGGCCGCCATTTGGCGCTGTGGGAATTTCAGGCATCGCTTCGCCTCACGCTTTGGCTTGCCTTGCTGGCGGCGGTCTTTCTGCCCTTCGGCATGGCGGCGCCGGGGGCGGGGCCGATTGCCTGGGTGATTGGGCTTTCGATCTTCATCGTAAAAATGGCGGCGCTTGCTTTTGCGCTGGCGGTGTTTGAATCGGCGATCGCCAAGATGCGCGTCTTTCGCGTGCCAGAATTTCTGGGCGCGGCGCTGCTGCTTGGCTTGCTGGGTGCGTTATACCTTTTTGTCTCGACGGGGCTGTCATGAGTTTCGGGCAGCTTCCTTATGATCTGGCGCATCTTCTGGGTGGGGCGGTGCTGCTGCTGTCCTTTGTGCTGCTGTATCAGCGGCGCATTTCAGCGGTGATCAATGCCTTTGCGACACAGGGCGCGCTGCTGGCATTGGCTGCGGCATGGCAGGGCTATGTCCAGGGCGCGGCGGGGCTTTACGTGACGGCGGCAATTGCTTTTGGCGCCAAGGCCGTGCTGATCCCCTATGCGCTGCATCGGTTGGTACGGCGCTTCAATTTGCAGCGCGGCGTTGATCCTGCGCTTGGCATTGGTGCTTCAATGATCGCCGGCGTGGCGCTCGCGGGCTTTGCGTTGCTGGTGGTGCTGCCGGCCACCGCCGGGCAGCGCGCCTTGGCGCGGGAGGATTTGGCGCTGGCGCTTTCCGTGGTGCTGCTGGGCGGCTTGATGATGATCACGCGGCGCAATTTGATTAGCCAGGTGATCGGGCTGCTCAGCCTGGAAAATGGCTTGATCCTGGCGGCGGTGGGCGTTGCCGGCATGCCGCTGGTGATGGAACTTTCCACCGCCGCGCTGGTCTTGATGCTGGCGGTGATTGCCGGTGTTTTTGCGCTGCAAATGGGCGAAAGCTTTCAAAGCTTGGATACGGAAAGCCTGGATACCCACAGGGGAGAAGGCGAATGATGCCACTGCCCTGGATCATGGTGTTCTTCCCCTGGGTGGGTGCGTTGGTCTTGCTGGCCTTGCCGAGGCTCCGTATTGCCGCGGCGGTGAATATCGGCTGCGCGGGGATTTCCTTTCTGCTGGCCTTGGCGCTGTTCACCGTGCCGCATGGCGAACAAGGCTGGACCCGGATTGATGCGCTGAATCTGCCCTTTGTGCTGCTGGCATCCTTTGTGGCTTTGACCACCGCGATTTTTTCGGCGGCTACGCTGGCGGCGGAGGGTTTTGATCACTGGCGCATCCGTGCCTATCACGGCGCATTTCAGGTGTTTCTCGGCGCGCAATATCTGGCGCTGCTGTCGGATAATCTTGGCGTGCTGTGGGTGGCGATTGAAATCGCCACTCTCGCCAGCGTGCTGATGGTGGCAGTGCATCGCACGCCGGCGGCGATGGAAGCGGCTTGGAAATTCTTCATGCTCTGCGGCTTTGGCATTGCGCTGGCACTGTTCGGCACCATCCTGCTCTATTCTGCGGCGCAAGCATTGCTGGATGCGGAAAGCGGGCTTTCCTGGGCCGCGCTGCGGCGCGTGGCGGCGCGGTGTGATGCGGATACGCTGAACCTGGCTTTTGTTTTCCTGCTGGTGGGCTATGGCACCAAGGCGGGCTTGGTGCCGCTGCATTCCTGGCTGCCCGATGCGCATGCCGAAGGCCCGATTGCGATTTCCGCCGTGCTATCCGGGCTTTTGCTGAACGCTGCCATGCTGGCTGTGCTGCGCGCAAAAGCCATTGTCGGCGCGCATCCCGGTACCATTGCGGTCGGGCCTTTACTGATGGCGCTGGGCCTCGCGTCCGTGCTGCTGGCATCGCTGGCCCTTTGGCGGCGGCGCGACGCGCGGCGCTTTTTTGGTTGGAGCTCCATTGAACATATGGGTATTGCCGCTTTTGCCTTTGGTGTTGGTGGCCCGGCGGCGACGCTTGCGGGCTTGCTGCATATGATGGGTCATTCACTGGTGAAAAGCGCAATTTTCTTCGGTGTTGGGCGCGCCGTGCAGCAAAAGGGTAGCCAGAAACTCGCGGATATTTCAGGACTGGTGGCAAGTGATCCCTGGCTTGGCTGGGGCCTCGCTTTGGCGATTGGCGCCATTGCCGGGCTGCCGCCCTTTCTGCTTTTTGCTTCCGAATATGCCGTACTGAATGCCGCCATGGCAGCGCAGCCTTGGCTTGCTGTGGCGCTGGCGCTTGGGCTGGTGGTGGCGATGACGGCGCTGATCCATACGCTGCAAGCACTTTGTTTCGGGACGGCCACGCCAGATGTGGCGCCTTCGGGCAGCGCGCTTGCGGTGCTGGTGCCGCTTTGGCTGCATTTGGCGGTGGCGTTGTTGTTGGGGCTTGCCATGCCCACGCTTTTTTGCAGTTTTCTCAAGGTGGCGGCGGGGATGATCGGATGATAGGGCCGGCTTCCAGCCTGATCCGCAGCGGCAATCCGCAAGGGGCGAAGCCCTATGAGCGGTTTTTGCTCTCACCCACTGCATGGGGGCAATTACCGGCGGCTTTGCAGCAGGAAGCGGCATTGGCGCTGCTTGGGCTTTGGGCGGATGCGACGCAGGTGCATGCCTGCTTCCTGCATGAACCAAGCAATGAGGCCGTGCTGGCTTCAACGCCGGCGGCAGGTTGGAATTACGCCGCCCTTTCCCCCACGCGCCCCGGTGCGGTGCGCTTTGAACGCATGGTCCTGGAATTATGGGGCCATCGCGCCGAGGGTGCTGTGGATTTGCGCCCATGGCTGGATCACGGGCGCTGGAATCTGCGCCATCCGCTCGCCGCCAAACCCATCCCCTTTGCGGGAGAAGCCCCGCAGCCCGAATTCCTGCCGGTGGAAGGGGAGGGCATTCACCAAATCCCCGTTGGTCCCATCCATGCCGGCGTGATCGAACCTGGGCATTTCCGCTTTTCTGTTCAGGGAGAAGCGGTGGTGCGCCTGGAACAGCGGCTTGGCTACACGCATAAGGGCACGCTTTCGCTCATGCTCGGCACTTCGCCCCGTGCCGCTGTGCGTTATGCGGCGCGGCTTTCCGGCGATACCACCGTCGCGCATTCATGGGCGTTTTCCGCGGCGGTGGAAGCAGCGCTTGGCGTGACGCCGCCGCCGCGCGCGCTGCATCTGCGCGCATTGATGCTGGAATTGGAACGCATCCATAATCACCTGAATGATTGGGGTTTTGTCTGCAATGACGCAGCCTTCGCCTACCCACATGCGCGTTGCGGGTTTCTGCGTGAAGGTGTGCTGCGCGCCATTGCCGCCGCTTTCGGCCATCGGCTGATGATGGACCGCGTTCTGCCAGGCGGTGTCGCGCCCGATATCGCGCCGCGCGGGGCGGAGGCGATTCTAGCCGCGCTGGATGCGGTGGAAGCGGAAATCCCAGCACTGATGCAGATTTATGAAGCCCATGCCAGCTTGCAGGATCGCGTGGTGACAACAGGGTTTTTGCGCCCCGATCTGGCGCGCGCCTTTGCCGCGGGCGGGCATGTGGGCCGCGCCTCTGGCCGTGATTTTGATGCACGCCGCCTGCCGCAAAACCTGCCCTACCCAACGCTGCGTTTTGACGTGCCGGTGCTGGAAGCCGGCGATGTGGATGCGCGCGTTCGTATTCGCGTGACCGAACTCGGCCAATCCATCGCGCTTGTGCGACAAGTGCTGGCCAGCCTTCCATCTGGTGAGTTGATGGCGCCGCTGCCGGTGAGGGCCGGCGAAGGTGTGGCGATGATTGAAGGCTTTCGCGGTGAATGCCTGCATTGGATTGCCCTTGATGATGGCGGCATCATCCAGGCACTTTTCCCGCGCGATCCTTCCTGGCTGCAATGGCCACTTCTGGAAGCGGCGATTGAAGACAATATCGTCGCCGATTTTCCGCTATGCAATAAATCCTTCAATTGTTCCTATAGCGGGGTGGATTTGTAATGCTGTGGCCGAAGCTCGCCCGCGCGCTTTTCGCGAAGCCACTCACGGATAATGCGCCGCTGCTGCCGCAGGAAACCATTCAGGCGCTGGGCGAAAGAATGGCCGCGACCAGCCGTGCGCGGCTTGGTCGCAGCCTCGCAATCCGGGAAGTGGATAGCGGTTCCTGCAATGGCTGTGAACTGGAAGTGAATGCGCTGCAGAATGTCGCCTATGATCTGGAACGATTCGGGCTGCGCTTTGTCGCCTCCCCCAAGCATGCCGATGTGTTGCTGGTGACGGGCCCCGCGTGTCTGAACATGCGCGAGGCATTGGAACGCGCACTTGCCAGCACGCCGGAGCCACGCTGGGTGGTGGCGGCGGGTGATTGCGCCGTGGATGGCGGCGTCTTCAAAGGTTCCTATGCGGTGGAAAACGGCATCGCCGCCGTGCTGCCGGTGGATTTGCTGATCCCGGGTTGCCCGCCCTCCCCGGCGCAATTACTGGAAGGCTTGCTGTCGCTATTGGAAGCGGAAGCGACAAAAAAATAGGGCCGGCCGGATTTAACCAGCCAGCCCAAAGGAACCGCCCGAAGACGGACCAGTTGCAGCGCGGCATGCCGGGAATGAGCCGCGCGACGAAATTAGGTTCGCACTACTCATCTCTCATGACTGTGGTGAGCAGCTTAATTTTTGGCAAGAATTTCGCCTTGGGTCAGATCAGACAAAGCTCGGCCAAATCGCGCCGGAGCTTGGGCGGCAGGGCTTCCAGCCCGCGTGTTGGTGGGCGTGCTTGGTTCACATCCGCGGGCGCTTCTTCCGGCTTCAGATAACGCCAGCCTTGGAAGGGCTTCATGGGGCGCGCTTCTACCGGAACAAGCACCGGGTCCAGCAGCAGCGCCGCGCAGCGGGTTTGGTCGTCCCATTCTTCCTCGCGGATTTCCAGGATGCGCTGACGCACGCGGATAAAGCCGCCGATCACCCAATAGATGGAGCCGCCATTGCAGAGTTCCTCAACACGTTTGGGGAACATGCGCGTCCAGGCGCGCAAGGGCGGGTCTTCCTTCAGGCGCACCGCCTGCAAGGTCGCCAGCGCCGCGACATCCTTGGGACCGACAGAAAGTTTGATGAGGTTCAGCACAGGGCTTCCATGGCCGGAAGCGTCCCGAGTCGGCAAGGGTCATTATTTTAAGGCGCGCCACCCGATATCCCGCCGGCAGAACCCACCCGGCCAATCCAGCCGATCCACGGCGGCATAAGCTGCATCGCGCGCCTCGCGCAGCGTCTTGCCGGTAGCCGAGATACCCAGCACGCGCCCGCCGGTTGCGATCAGCGCGCCATCCTCGCGCCGCGCCGTGCCGGCATGGAAAATCTGCACGCCAGGCACCTGGCCGGCGGCTTCCAGGCCGCGGATTTCGCTGCCCTTGGCATAGCTGCCCGGATAACCGCGCGCGGCCATCACCACCAGCATGGCATGCAAAGCTTCCCAACGGAGATCAAACCGCGCCAATTCGCCGTCACATGCCGCGAGCAAAGCCGGCAGCAAATCGGATTTCAAGCGCAGCATCAGCACCTGGCATTCCGGATCGCCAAAGCGCACATTGAATTCAATCAGCTTCGGGCCTTCTGCCGTGATCATCAGCCCCGCAAAAAGCACACCTTTGAAGGGCGTGCCGCGCCGCGCCATTTCTGCCAGCACCGGGCGGATGATGCGCGCCATGACATCTTGCTGAAGCGCTTCGGTGAAAATCGGCGGTGGCGAGTAAGCACCCATGCCGCCCGTATTGGGGCCGGTATCGCCATCCCCCACGCGCTTATGATCCTGCGCGGCACCCAGCGGCAAAGCGGTGGTGCCATCACACAGCGCGAAGAAGCTGATCTCCTCACCTACCAGGCATTCTTCGATGACTACGGAAGCCCCCGCCGCGCCATGGATGCGGTCTTCCATGATATCGGCAATCGCGGCTTCGGCTTCGGCAATGGTCGCGGCCACCACAACACCCTTGCCGGCGGCGAGCCCATCGGCCTTCACCACAATTGGCGCACCCTTTTTGCGAATATAGGCGCGCGCGGCGATGGCATCGGTGAAGCGCACCCAGGCGGCGGTGGGCGCGCCGGCGGCATCCGCCACTTCCTTGGTGAAGGTCTTGCTGCCTTCCAAGCGCGCGGCGGTGGCGGACGGCCCGAAGCATTTCAGGCCAGCGGCGGCGCAGGCATCGGCCAAGCCGGCGACTAGCGGTGGCTCACCGCCGACCACCACCAGATCAATGGCCTTGTCCTTGGCGAAGGCAACCAAGCCGGGGATATCCTCGGCCCCTATCGCGATGCATTCCGCCACTTCCGCAATGCCAGCATTGCCGGGTGCACAAAAAAGCTTGGTCAGCAGCGGGGATGCCGCCAAGGCCCAGCAGAGCGCATGTTCGCGGCCACCGCCACCCACCACCAGAACGCGCATCGCAACCCCCGCAGATCAGTTCGCGGGGCGTTGATTACGCCTTGCGGTGCGCGGCGCCAAGCTTGATGTCAGCCGAGCCTATCCGGGTCCGAATCCAGGGCATAGCCGGCGGAACGCACGGTGCGGATCAGATCAACCTCATGATCCTGGTTGATCGCCTTGCGTAGCCGGCGGATATGCACATCCACGGTGCGCGGTTCCACATGAATATCGCGGCCCCAAACGGCATCCAGCAATTGTTCGCGCGCGAAAACCCGGCCCGGATGCTGCAGGAAGAATTCAAGCAGCCGATATTCCGTCGGCCCCAAATGCAGTGGCCGCCCGGCGCGGGTGACGCGATGCGCATCCTGATCCATGGCCAGGTCTGCATAGGCAAGGGAGCCCTTGGAAGCCACACGGCCAGACCGGCGCAGCAAGGCGCGAATACGCGCAATCACGTGTTCCATCGCGAAGGGTTTGGCGATGTAATCATCCGCGCCGATATCAAGCGCGCGCACCGCGTCCTGATCTTCCGTTCGCGCGGTGACCATAATTATCGGCAAATCGCGGGTTTCTGTACGGCGGCGAAGCTGGCGGCAAACTTCAATGCCTGAAAGCGATGGCAGCATCCAATCCAGCAGCATGATATCTGGCCGCGCTTCCGCCACGCGGAGCAGCGCTTCCTGGCCATCTGCGGCTTCATCCACGCGAAAACCCTGTTTTTCCAGGTTATAGCGCAGCAGGGTCAGAAGCGGCGCCTCATCTTCCACGATCAGGACCGTGGGCTTGGCGAGGCTGCTATAATTTTCTGCCATCAGGTTCATGCCTATTCGCCCGGCGCACGCACTACGGCAAAGGCTGAAGTATCACCTTTTGGCCGATCGTCTGGAAGGGTTTCGCCGCGTACGGCGAAATGGATACGTTCCGCGATATTCGTGGTGTGATCGCCAATGCGTTCCAGATTCTTGGCGATGAACAGCAAATGGGTTGCGGCGGTGATATTGCGCGGGTCTTCCATCATATGCGTCAGCATTTCGCGGAAAATACCGTTATAGATTTCATCCACCGGTTCATCCGCAGCCCAAACGCGTTCGGCTGCATCGGCATCGCTTTGTACCAGCGCATCCATGGCGGCCTTCAGGTTTTCCTGCACCAGATGCGCCATGCGTTCAAAACCATTCATGCTGCCAAGCCCAGGCAGGGACGCAAGAACGATGGACCGCTTGGCCGCATTGGCCGAGTAATCGCCGATACGTTCCAGATCATTGGAAACCTTCATGCAGGCAATGATCAGGCGCAAATCCGCGGCCATGGGCTGACGCAGCGCGAGCAGTGTCACGCAAAAGGCTTCGATTTCACGTTCAAGCTGGTCAATCTGGAGATCGCGCTGCACCACTTCACCGGCCAGAGAACTGTCCCGGCGCACCAGGGCGCGTGTGGCATCGGCGACTTGGCGTTCCACCAGCCCGCCCATGCGCGCGATCATGTCGCGCAGCTTACGCAAATCCTCATCATAACTGCGGACGATATGTTCTGTGGGCATGTGTATCCTCCTGCCTGGCTCAGCCAAACCGGCCGGTGATGTATTCTTGCGTCTTCGGGTGCTTGGGCGCGGTGAATAACTGCGCCGCGGGGGCTACTTCAATCAACTCACCCAGATAGAAAAACGCCACCTGATCCGCGCAGCGCGCCGCCTGCTGCATGTTATGCGTGACGATGGCGATGGTGAAATCTCGCTTCAATTCGTCAATCAGCTCCTCGATCTTCAAGGTGCTGATGGGGTCAAGGGCTGAGGTGGGTTCGTCAAACAGGATCACTTCTGGCCGCACCGCAATGGTGCGCGCGATGCAAAGCCGCTGCTGCTGCCCGCCGGAAAGGCCAAGCGCGGAACGGTCCAACCGATCCTTAACCTCACCCCAGATGGCGGCGCGCGTCAGCGCCCATTCAATCCGCTCACCCATTTGGGATTTGGAAAGCTTCTCATGCAGGCGAATGCCGAAGGCGATGTTTTCGTAAATCGTCATCGGGAAGGGGGTGGGCTTCTGAAACACCATGCCCACCTTCGCACGGAGAGAATTGATGTCCGTGGAATCGGCGATGATGTTTTCGCCGTCCATCATCACCTCACCCGTCGCGCGCTGGCCGGGGTAAAGGCTGTACATACGGTTCAACACGCGGAGCAGCGTAGATTTGCCGCAGCCGGAAGGCCCGATCATGCCTGTGACCTGCCGGTCCGGCAGATCGAGCTTGATTTCCTTCAGCGCGCGGTTATCGCCATAGAAGAAATCCAGATTGCTGATCGCCACGCGTGCAGTGTTCAGCGCGGCTTCTGACCGTGCTTGCATGCCGCCGAAGCTTGTCATTCCGGCGCCTTGGTTTTGCGTTTCGGTGGAAAGGCTCATTTTCTCCGTCCTTCCGGTCAGATGCGGCTGCGCAGCAAGGTGCGCGCCAGAATATTGAGGCTAAGCACACCCAGCGTGATCAGAAGTGCGCCGGCCCAGGCAAGCGCGATCCAATCCTCAAAAGGTGAGCCGGCGAAGGCATAGATGGTCACCGGCAGGCTCGACATCGGCTTCGAAAGATCGGTGGACCAGGCGTTATTGCCGAGCGAGGTGAACAGCAAGGGCGCGGTTTCACCCGCCACGCGGGCGGTGGCCAGCAGGACACCGGTAATGATGCCGGCAATGGCAGCCCGCCAGCAGATCAGTACAATCATTTTCCACTTCGGCGCGCCGAGCCCGACCACAGCTTCACGTAGCGTATTCGGGATCAATTGCAGCATGTCTTCCGTGGTGCGCACCACAATGGGCATGACAATGATGGCAAGCGCGGCAATGCCGGCCCAGCCGGAAAACCCGCCAAAGGGCAACACCAGGATCTGATAGACAAACAACCCGATCAGAATGGAGGGCGCGGAGAGCAGAATGTCCGAGACAAAGCGCACCGCATTCCCCAACCAGGAATCCTTGGCATATTCGGCCAAATAAGTGCCAACCAGCATGCCGATTGGCGTGCCGATTGCGGTGCCGATCAGGGATTGGATCAGGCTGCCGACAATGGCGTTCAGCAACCCGCCCTCGGAACCAGGCGCCGCGGTAACATGGGTGAAGACCCTGAGCGACATCGCCTCAAAACCACGATAAAACAGCGTGATCAGGATCGAAGCCAAAAGCACCAAACCAATGATCGTGGCCGCGAGGCAAAGCGTGCGAATGATCCTATCTGTCCGCTTGCGCGAAGCGCCAAGCCGCGCGGCCGTGGTAACATCCTTGCGCGGGCCGGGATGGGACATGGAGGCAAGAGCGAGCGACATGGTTCAGACCTTCAGCCGCGACCGCAGCAGATAGCGCGATGTGGCCAAGACCACAAAGGAAAGCACAAAAAGGATGAAGCCAAGCGCCAGCAGGGATGCCAGCTTCAAGCTACCGATTTCGCTCTCACCGAATTCCAGCGCAACGAGGGAGGCGATGGTATTCCCCGGTCCAAACAGCGAAGTTGAAATCCGGTTTGCATTGCCGATCACGAAGGTCACTGCCATGGTCTCCCCCAAGGCGCGACCAAGGCCGAGCATGATGCCGCCCACCACGGAAATCCGCGTATAGGGAATGACAACACCCTTCATCACTTCCCAGGTGGTGGCGCCAAGACCATAGGCGCTTTCCTTATAGACGGGCGGGACTTGTTCAAAGACATCGCGCATGGTGGCGGCGATGAAGGGCAGCACCATGATGGCCAGGATGAAGGCCGCGGTGAATAACCCCGTACCGAAAGGCGGCCCCTGAAACAGAAAGCCGATCAGCGGCAATTCCCCAAACGTATCAATGATGAAGGGCTGCACATGCTGCGCGAAGGCCGGCGCGATGACGAAAAACCCCCACATGCCGTAAATGATGGACGGCACCGCGGCCAGAAGCTCCACCGCCGTGCCGACCGGCCGGCGCATCCAGGGTGGCGCCAGTTCCGTCAGGAAGAACGCGACGCCAAAAGCCAAGGGCACGGCCAGAATGATGGCCAGAATGGCGGTGACGATGGTGCCATAGATGGAAACACCGGCGCCGAACAATTCCTTGACCGGGTCCCAATCCGTGGAGGTCACGAAGGCGACCCCAAAGGCGCGAAAGGCCGGCAAGCCGGCGATGAAAAGTTCAATGATCAGGGCGCCGAGCAGGATCAGCACGAATATGCCGGCGGCCTGACAGACCAGGGCAAAGACCTTATCCCCGAAGCTCGTGCTACGGCGGCTAATGGCCTGGGGCGAGGTGGCGGATGCGGAAGCCAAGGGTCACCCCCGGGTTAGGATTGGGTAGAAGCCCCCGCAGGCAAGGGTTGCCTGCGGGGAAAATGAACCTCAGGCGCCGAAGCTTTGACGCCAGGCGGCGCGCACGGCGGTATGCACAGATTCGGGCAGCGGGATATATTCCAATTCTTCGGCCAGCTTGCTGCCATTAGTGAAGGCCCAATCAAAGAAGCGGCGCACATTGGCGCTGCGTGCGGCATCCGTTGGATTGGTGGGCAGCAGGATGAAGGTGGGAGCCACGATCGGCCAGGAAGCCGCGCCGGGCGTGTCAATCACATTGGCGGCGAAGCCGGGCACGTTCCAATTGGCCGCAGAAGCGGCTGCCATGAAGCTTTTGTGTTCCGGCTTCACGAAATTGCCGGCGTTATTGCGGATTTGCGTCGTGACCAACTTATTGGTGATGGCGTAGGCGTTCTCCACATAGCCAATGGCGCCGCGCACATTGCGCACCGTGCCGGCGACACCTTCATTGCCGCGTGCGCCGGTACCGGCGGGGAAGCGCACCGAAGTACCCACGCCAACCTTTTCCTTGAATTCAGGGGAAACGGCGGAAAGGTAAGACACCCACACAAACGTCGTGCCCGAACCATCCGCGCGATAGGCCGGCGCAATGGTGAGGTTCGGCAGCGAAATGCCCGGGTTCAGGGCGACGATCTGCGCGTCATTCCAGCGGGTGATCTTGCCGAGGTAAATATCAGCCAGCAAAGGGCCGGTCAGGCGAAGCTGATCTTCAGCGATGCCCGGAATATTCACAATGGCGACCAGCGAGCCCATCACGGTCGGGAATTGCAGTAGGTTGCCTTCGGTCAATTGCTGGGCATTCAACGGCGCATCAGTGCCACCGAAATCCACCGTGCGGTTGCGAATCTGGTTGATACCCGCGCCCGAGCCCACGGATTGGTAATTCAATTGAATGCCAATGGCATTGCGAACCGCTTCCGCCCATTTCTGGTAGATCGGGTTCGGGAAGGAAGCCCCCGCACCAGTGATCTGCGCGCCTTGGGCATGCGCCCCAAAAACAGGAAGGGTGAGGGCGGCGCTAGCGCCAAGAAGAAGGGATCGCCTGTTCACAGGAATGCTCCGATTGCTAAACCAAACCGCCCCGGTTGGACGGCCTGACGCTTCTAGAAAGGCCCTGCGACTCTTCGATTGCAGTTTAATGAAGGTTTTATGACAAGCATCCGGACAAGTCCTGGCGTTATCCACTGATCTATTTGTACCAGGCGGGCCGGCGCTTGGCCTGGAAGGCAGCCAGACCCTCCCGCCCCTCAGGGGCGGCGCGCTGCATCCAGCCCTCCTGCGCCAATTGCGCAACCTGGCGGGGGGAAAGGGTCAGCCCATTGGCCTCCAGGAAGGAGGTTTTGGTCATGGCAATGGCTGTCGGGGCGGAAAGCATCATCTGGTCAATGATATGCGCCAGCCGCGCTTCGATGGCGTCTGCCACTACCACCTCATGCACCAGGCCAATGCGCAAAGCCTCGGTGGCGTCAAAGCGCTCACCGGTGATGGCGTAGCGGCGGGTCTGCCGAAGGCCGAGCGCGTCCACCATATGGGTGCTGATGGGCGTGGGGGCGACGCCAACGCGCACCTCCGTAATGCCGAATTGCGCGGCGGGGGTGGCCAGCGCCACATCCACGCAGCAGGTGATGCCCACACCGCCGCCAAAACACGCCCCCTGGATCACGGCGAAGGTGGGTTTTGGGAATTCATTGAGCTTCCGCATAGCTTCGGTGGTGGCCATGGAGGCCGCGAAGGCGGGCTCCGGCGGGTAGGCCGCCACTTCAGCCAGCCAATCAATATCCGCCCCGGCTTGGAAATGCGCCCCGGCGCCGCGGATCACCAGGCCGCGAATGGCGGCATCGGGGCGGAGTTGATCGAGCCCGGCAATCAGCCCTTCCAGCATGGCGGCGTTATAGGCATTGCCCTTATGCGGGCGATTGAGCGTGGCAGTGGCAATGCCGCGCGCATCAATGGTGAGCAGAACGGGCTTTTCGGTTTCGGTCATGGTGGGGCTTCCTGGGCTTTTGGCGTATTCTCTCCCCATGCGGGCGTTGACGCCAGACCCGGGCGGCTAGGCGAGGTTTGCGCCCCTCATGCGCATCCACGCGAAATGGCTGCCATCCGCACGCCAGGCGATCACGTCATAAAGTTCCGGCTCATGTCCGGGGACTTCCATGCCCGGGGTTCCAATCGGCATGGCCGGAACAGCAAGACCCACCACGCCCGGCGGAGTTTCAGCCAAGGCACGCCGGATCGCCAAGGCAGGCACATGCCCTTCAATTTTGAGCCAGCCCGCGATCCGGGCCGCATGGCAGGACAGCAAATCTGAGGGCGTACCAAGCATACGCCTGATTGGCGTGACGGATGGCACAATGCGATCGGTCACCGCAAAACCTTCTTCCCGCAGATGCGCTACCCAGCCGGCGCAGCATCCGCAATTCGGGTCACGCCAGACCTCAGCGCTTTCCCTGCTTTGGGTGAGCGCGGGGCTGGCCAGGATGGAAAGGCCCCCAATCGTCAATATGCGTCGTGACAGCATGGCTGCGCTTTCCTTCAGCTTTGCACGCGGTGGCCGTAATCCACCGGATGGACCGATACCATCTCAGCCGCGGCATAAAAGGCCAGCGCGACCAGCAGCATTTCAAGCCGAATTGATGCAGCAAGGCGCGCGCCCGCACCCGCATCACCCCGCGCGAGCGCTGGTGTATGCCGCTGGCGGTTCAGCAGCGCGAGGCCGAGTGCGGCCAATACCGCCAATACCTTCCACGCCAAGGCCCAGCCATGCCAGGCATCAAATAGGCGATCCATGCGCAGTGTCAGATACCAGCTCAATAGCAAGCCGGTGGTGACCATGGTGCATACAGCCCAGATGGCTGCCTTGCTCCAATCCTGAATGAGCCTTGCGGCAGCAGCACCATCACGGCGGTGGGCGACCCATAGCAAGGGCGGCAGAGACCCAACCCAAAACGCGACGACCGCAAGATGGATTACAACCAGGGCGGCGATTTCCTGACGCGGGGCAAACAACATGGAATGGCCCATGGCCGCATAGGATGCCACAACAAGCAAAGCCCCGATCGCCGCAATGGCTGGTCCAATCCGCCAAGAAGTGACAGCCGCGCCGAGCAGCACAAGCCCCGCCGCGCGTAGCCAAAAGGCATCACCAATGCGCGAACGCATGACGGCAGCCCAAACATCTGAACTGAAAATGCTGGCACCGGCGGTCAGCACCAGCACGCGCAACGCCAGCGCCAAAACCGATAGCAATAAGCCTGCCGCTATTGCGCCAAGTATGGTCCGATGCAGCCTTGCAGATTCATTCGGTTCAAGCCGATGCCCAAAACCAATGGCGAATAGGCCAAGCCCGACTGCGCCGATGGTGCCAATGTAATAAAGCGCCCTGATAATGACGGTCATGCCATCCAGAAAGGACGCGTCGGGCTGAAGATATTCAAGGATCATGGGCGTTTTGGCGCCTCTATCGTAAAGGGAATAACGCCGCCGGCTGGATGCCCATCGGCGGAGATGATGCGCCATTCCGCCCGATAGGCGCCGGGTGGCAGCGGCGGCATGGCAATGATTTCCATATTCGCGGTTCGGATGGCGCGGCGTGGTAGCGAAACCTCCTCGCCGCCCGCACGATAGAGCCGCAATGCGGTTAATTGCACCCGTTCGTTGAAATGCAATTCGATCTGTTCAGGCGCATGCATCAACACAGCACCAGCGGCCGGGGCTGATCGCCGCAGTTCCGAATGCGCGGCGGCTGGCAGGCTGACTAAAAGCAGCGGGAGCAGCAGCAAAGCTCCTCGCCCTAATGCATAAAAGGTACTGGTCGAAGCGAATTTCATAGGTTCCTGATCTGATGCCCGACATGTGCCGATAGTCTATGGGGCTTCCCCCTATGGCAAGGTCAACAACAGCAGCATGAATAACGGTGGCTGCACTTAGGATAAGATTGCGGTCAGGGATGCAGCGCCCGGGCCTGGCCAAAAGACTGCATTTCGCGTGATCAGCCTTTTGGACGACCTGCGCCGAGCCATTTCGGCTTAAGCGCCCCGATGGCGGCGCAACTCTTGGAAACTATCGGAAATCGTCTGAAAGCCGATATCAATGTGGCCCCAGAGAATGCCCCATTGGCGATCCATGCCAAACTGGTTCACGCTATATGCCTTGCGGCCCTATTTGCGGAGATCAGCCATGCCCGCTTCCCGTCCTACGCTTAGTGGCCCGCGCCATGCGATTTCGGCGGGGCATTATCTGGCGGCATCCGCCGGTTACGCGGTGCTGGAAGCGGGTGGCAATGCAGTGGATGCCGGGTGCGCGGCTGGTATCGCGCTTGGCGTGCTGCTGCCGGATTTGGTGAATGTGGCCGGGGTCGCGCCCATCATGATCCGGCTGGCGAATGGGCAGGTGGAAACTATTGCGGGGCTTGGCCATTGGCCGGCGTCTCTGCCGCCGGATGTTTTCATGCGCGAACATGGCGGGAAAATTCCCCAAGGCGTGCGCCGCACCGTGGTGCCCGCCGCGCCAGATTCCTGGATCACGGCCTTGGAACGCCATGGCACGATGGGCTTCGGTGATGTGGCGCAATATGCCATTCGCTACGCGGCGGAAGGTTTTTCCGTGTATCCGCTGCTGGCGGAAAGTGTCTCGGCCCATGTCGCGGAATATGCGCGCTGGCCATCCAATGCGGCGATTTTCCTGCCCGGCGGCGCGCCGCCGAAGATTGGTGAGCGTTTTGTGCAAACCGATCTGGCGCGCAGCCTGACCTATATGGTGGATGAAGAAAAGCGCGCGGCAGCAAAGGGCCGGCTCGCGGGCCTCGCCGCCGCGCATGCTGCTTTCTATCGCGGCGATATCGCGCGGGAGATCGTGGCCTTTCAGAGCCGCGAAGGTGGCTTCCTGACCATGGCCGACATGGCCGGCTTTCGTTCTCGGCTGGAACCCCCCATCACGCGCCGCTGGCGTGGGCATGAGGTGATTACCTGCGGCCCCTGGTGCCAGGGCCCAGCCCTGCTTGAAGCGCTGCTATTGATGGAGCGCGCCGGGCTTGATGGGTTGGAGCATAATTCAGCGGAATACCTGCATCTTTTCACCGAATGCGTGAAAGCGGCGATGGCGGATCGCGAATATCATTTCGGTGATCCCGCCTTCATTGATGTGCCGATTGATGCGCTGCTGTCAGATGCTCATCTGGCGGCGCGTGTCGCGGAAATGGACCCGGTGCGCGCGCATCCTTCCATGTATCCGCCCTTGCTTGGCGCTGGGCGCGCGGCGGATGGGCCCGTGCGGCGCGACCTGCCCACAATTGAAGCCGATACATCCTATGTCGCCGTGGTGGATCGTTGGGGCAATGCCTTCAGCGCCACACCTTCTGATGGGTCCTGGAATTCGCCTGTGGTGCCGGGGCTTGGTTTGATCCCTTCCAATCGCGGCAGCCAAAGCCGGCCCGATCCCGCGCACCCCGCTGGCGTGGCGCCCGGCAAGCGCCCACGGCTGACGCCAAACCCCGCCATGGTGGTTACGCGCAGCGGTGGGGTGATGCCTTTCGGCACACCGGGCGGTGATGTACAGATCCAGGCCATGTTGCAGGTAATGTTGAATGTGCTGCATTTCGGCATGGAATTGCAGGAAGCGATCGAAGCGCCGCGCGTTTCATCCTATGCCTTCCCGTCATCCTTCGCGCCGTTTGACTATTTCCCGCGCCGGCTTGCGGTGGAAACGCGCATTCCTGAAGCCACACGTAATGCATTGGCCGGGCGCGGGCATGACATCAAGGAATGGCCGGATATCACCTGGCTTGCCGGCAGTGTGGAGGCGGTCATGTCTGACCCCATAACGGGGTTGGTGCGCGCCGGGGCTGATCCACGCCGCCCTGCCTATGCGATCGCCGGATGAGTGCCGCATCCGATAGCAGGGCGCTGCTTGACCAAGCCATGGCGCGCTTGGAGGCAAAGGATTTTCGCGCCGCCGCCGCGCACTTCATCCGCGCCGTAGCGCTTGGCCATGATGCGCCAGAAATCCGCAATAATCTTGGCAATGCCTTGCGTTTTTCTGGTGACAAAGCAGGGGCCGAAGCTGCCTTTCGCGAAGCGCTCCGCCAGCGCCCCGCCTATGTGCGCGCCGCCGCCAATCTGGTGGAATTGCTGCTGCCGGAAGGTGCCACTGCGGCGGCCCAGGTAATCTCCACCGCCCTTGCCGCCGGCGCGGGGGAGCCACTGCACCGCGCTGTCGCACGGCTTTGGCGCGATGCCGGGCGCGCGGATCGGGCTGTTCCTCATCTGCTGGCAGTCCTTGAAGCAAGCCCGGGCGATACGCTGATGCGCAGCGAATTGGGCACCACGCTGATGGGGCTTGGGCAGCCCAACGCGGCTATTCCGCATCTGGCGCGCGTAGCCGCAGAAATGCCGGACCGTGCCGATGCCAAGGTGAATTATGGGCTTGCCTTGCAGCAATCCGGCGATATCGGCGCGGCCATGGCAGTGCAGCGCCGCGCCATTGCGCAAGACCCGCTCTGCCGTCCGGCCTGGCAAAATCTGCTGCTGGGATTGAATTACATGCCGGGCATTACTGCTGAGGAAGTGGCGGCAGCGCACCGCGCCTATGCTGCGCGCTTCGCACGCAAGGCGCCCGCGCCCTTCGCCAATACGCCGGATACAGAAAGGCGGCTGCGGATTGGCATGCTTTCGGGCGATTTTCGGCAGCATCCCGTTGGGTATTTCCTGGAAGCCGCCATGGCGCAGCATCGGCGCGCAGGCTTCAGCCTGACGGCTTATGATGTGAGCAAACGCGCGGATGCCACCACGGCCAGGCTGCGCGGGCTTTTCGATGTCTGGCGCCCCGTGGGCAGCTTGGAAGATGCCGCGATAGTCGCGCAAATTCGCGCTGATGGCATTGATATTCTGGTTGATCTGACCGGCCATACGGAGGCAAGCCGGATCGGCGTGATGGAATATCGCCCCGCACCGGTGCAGGTAAGCTGGATTGGCTATGCCAATACGAATGGCGTGGCGGCGATGGATTGGATCATCGCCGATAATGTTGTGCTGCCGCCGGAAGATGAGGCGCTTTACATCGAAAAGCCGCTCCGCCTGCCGGGTTGTTATTTGTGCTTCACACCCCCACGAGACGCCGTGGCCCCAACCCCGCCGCCCATGTTGCGCCAAGGCCATGTGACTTTCGGCTGCTTCAATAATCTGGCGAAGATCAATGATGAGGTGTTGGCCGCTTGGGCCGCCATTCTGGCCCGCCTGCCCGATGCGCGGCTTTTGCTGAAGACAACCACGCTGGGGGAAGCCGCGACGGCACGAAAGCTCCGTGCGCGGTTTGCTGCCGCCGGCGGCGATGTGGCACGGCTTGATCTGGAAGGGCACAGCCCGCGTGCCGGATACTTCGCGCGCTATGCCACGGTGGATTTCATGCTGGACCCCTTCCCCTTTCCGGGCGGCACCACAACGGCCGAGGCGATCCACGCCGGCGTGCCAACCCTGACACGGCGCGGGCGCGGCGGCATGATCAGCCGCAATGGGGAGACGCTGCTGAGCGCGGTGGGGCTGGCCGATTGGATTGCCGCCGATACGGATGCGTACATCGAAAAAGCGGTGGCCTTCGCGCGCGATGCGGCGGGGCTGGCCGCGCTGCGCGCCCGGCTTTCGCTTGGGCCGCTTGGCGATGCCGCCACCTATGCCAGGGGGCTGGAGACCGCCTGGCTCTCCATATGGCGTGATTGGTGCGCGCGCCAAGGGGGCAGATGAGGGGCGTTTTCACCCGCCGCGGAAAAGGTCTAGAAAGCGCTGGCCTGGCCCGCCTGGCGGAATGGTAGACGCAGCGGACTTAAAATCCGTAGCCCGCAAGGGTGTGGGGGTTCAAGTCCCCCGGTGGGCAGGGTTTTGTAACAATAGGTTGGTGGGGGTTCGGTGTTTTTGCGGTTTGGCGAGATGCGCTAGGCTCTTTTTTTGGCCATAACCAACCCCTAGTTTAACAAATCTAGGATTCATGGTTTTATAGTAGAAACCCCAGGAACCAACCACCAGCCAGGAGCCGCGCGTAATGTCCGGGACATTCAACCAAACGCTTGAAGGCGGAACGGGTAACGACGTTACCGGTGGGGGCAACGGCAATGACTGGATGTTTGGCGGTGACGGGAATGATACGCTTGCCGGTCTGGCCGGGAATGACAGTATTCTTGGTGGAAACGATCACGATTTTATAGATGGCGGTGATGGGGCGGATACCCTGCTGTGCGGTAACGGGAATGATCGGGTGCAGGGCGGCGCCGGAAATGACTCCATTTTCGGAGATGCGGGGGGCGACACTCTCCTGGGCGATGCTGGCGCCGACACGTTGCAGGCGGGTGACGGCAATGACTCCCTTTTCGATGGAGACGGGGCGGATCATTTCGATGGCGGCGCCGGTACGGATGCGATCATTTTTGCTGGTGGGGGTGAGAGTTACACGATTGAATACCTGCCCAATGGGATAGTGCCTGGCGATAGCTTGGTCGTGTCAGTGCGCGCCAATACCGGGGGCGCCCCGCCGGCTGAGACAATACGGAATGTTGAGTTGCTACGCTTTAGCAACGGCACAGTGGAGGTTGACACTGCGGGCCTGTATGACTGGTCCGGGATCGCGACCTTTTATGATGCGCAGTCGCGTCCTGATTGGCAGCGGATCACGTACGACGCTGGTAACTACGGCATCAGGGATTTGGATGCTGCGGGGCAGTATGGTTGGTTAGAGGTCGGCACTTACTACGATTCACAGTCGCGCCTTGATTGGCAGTACGCGAAGTATGACGATGGGAATTATTATGCAAAAGACTGGGATGCTAATGCTCAGTATAATTGGTTGGAGGTTGCTACTTTCTACGATACGCAGTCGCGCCTTGATTGGCAGTACGCGAAGTATGACGATGGGAATTATTATGCAAAAGACTGGGATGCTAATGCTCAGTATGATTGGTTAGAAGTTGCTACTTTCTACGATACGCAGTCGCGCCTTGATTGGCAGTACGCGAAGTATGATGATGGGAGTTATTATGCAAAAGACTGGGATGCTGCCGGACAGCTTGATTGGTTGGAGGTTGCTACTTTCTACGATACGCAGTCACGCCTTGATTGGCAGTATGCGAAGTACGATAATGGTAGTTACTATACAATAGATTGGGATGCTGCCGGACAGTACGATTGGTCGGAGGTCGCCACATACTACGACGCTCAGGCGCGTCTTGATTGGCAGCGGGGCGTTAACGATAACGGCTCGTTAGTTCTCAACGGAGGGTCCGGGCTGAATCAACTTGCCGGCGCCACGGGGAATGATACTCTGGACGGTGGTGCGGGGCATGACCTCCTTTCGGGTGGCGCCGGGAATGATTCGATTTTCGGGGGTGATGGTAACGATACACTATCAGGAGACGCTGGAAACGATCTCCTCAATGGCGGAACCGGCAGCGACTTTTTTCTCTTTGAGTCAGCGCTTGGAGCTAATAATGTCGATGTGATTCAATTCTTTAGCGTTGTAGATGACACTATTCTGTTGGATGATGCGATGTTCTCAGGTATCGGAGCGGCTGGGACAACCTTGGCGTCAGGCGCCTTCTTTACTGGCACTTCAGCAACGTCCTTAGGCCATCGCATCATCTTTAATGGCGCCACCGGCTCACTATTCTATGACTCGGATGGAAGCGGTGCTGGGGTAGCGATTCAGTTCGCAACTCTTACCGACATCAATGGATCCGTCACAAACGCTGATTTTTTGGTCGTTTGAGCCAAAATGACCTTATTGGAACCTCACAACGCGCGTCGCGAGATGGCGATGCTGTCGGGTCCTGCTACGCCATGCCGCTTTGCCACCACCAAGCCGTCGCCCGAGTAACTCTCAGAGACGCTATGTTCGGCGACGATCACAAAGCCGAACTGCTCCAGTTTGGCCACGCAGCGTCCATGGAACTCATCATCGTGGTGGGTAGACAAGAAAATCCAATCAACCTTCCCGGCGCGAAACAACGCTTCATCTTTTTCCAGGAGAGGCATCTCCTCTCCTTGGATATCACAATGCAATAGGTCAACCGTCTCGACAAGATTATCCGCCATGTAACGAGAGAGGTCCAGCAGCGGCACGTTGCGATGGAAACCTTCGATTGCCGGTTCGGAGGCAAAAAAGATTTGACCACTCGCCTGGGCGCGGACGTAGTGGCCATGGCGCCGCACATTCCAGGCCCCCAACTCGGGTAGTCCAAGACCGGCGTTAGTGAAGATACCACGCGCGCCGTTCAAGACGAAATTACGGATCCCGACCTCCAGCAGCTTCGTGTCCAGCTCAATGAGGTGACACTCGGCTTGCTCTATCGAGCGCTGGAACCAAAGCGAATAGAAGCCCCAATTGGAGCCAAGTTCTATCATGGTGGCACCGCGGCGGATAAATGGCAGCACTTCTGCGAAACAAAACTCCTCCTGCGGCTCGTGAACGCCACGCAGCGCCTCGATAAGGGCGGTCATCGGAGGACCGATGTAGGAGTCCCGAAGTATCAGCACACCATTGTGCATTACCTGGCAAACTTGGCCTTTATGCACGACGAAGCCCCCCGCATCCTTGACGCGCGGAAGTCTAACGGCGTCAGGGCAGGCTGCGGCGACACGTATCCGCTCCGCCCAGGACGTGTCGATCAGCGCGGCTCGCTGCCGTGCTTGGGCATCGGCACCGGTGCCGGGTTGAAGCTTCGCAGCAGCGTCGCTGCGAACTGCAATCAGGTTGCCAGGGGTCTGAAAGAGAATTCGGTAACCTCGTGCACCAAGCAGTCCACACAGGGCGTCCGAGGCGTCCAGATCATCGCCGCTGATCGCCTCGACAATGATGATGATCGGACCTGCATCGCCGAACTTCGCAGCTTCAAGGATGCTGAGGTCCAGACCTTCGGCGTCAAGGCTCAGGAGATCGGGCCAGTGCCCGCCGAATTCCGAGGTGACGATCTCATTGATCGTACGGACCCGAACTGGTATAGAGCTAGAGATTTTGAATTCTGGGTGAGCGCGGACAAACGCCTCAGCGACCTCACGATCAAAGGTATTGCGACCGGAAAAATCATCGATACGGAAGAAGGTCATTTCCCCTGCGGTCGGACCGACACCGCAGTTAAGTGTGCTGTCTTCGGGCCGCAGCTGATGGAAGGCTTCGATCAGTGTCGGGTTCGCATCCACATTCACCCCGCGCGAACCACGCGCATATAAAAGCGCCGTATTGCTACAATTAAGCGGGTGATGCGCACCGATGTCGAGGTAACTCGGCTGACTTATGCCCAGCCGATCAAACAGGCCGAGTACAATCAGGTCCTCACCAAATTGAGCGTAGGTCAAATGCCCAAAGGCTTGGTCAGGATGGCCCGCGAACGCGACTTGGCGTGAATGCATGGGAACATCCGTCCGAAGTGTATTGCTGAGTTGATCAAATTTCTGTTCAATATGGATTAGGCGATAACGCAATTCCCCGGAACGAATGTCGTCAACCTTGTCCTCAATGTGTATTAGCCGCGTGCGTATATCATCGCCGAGCCAACGCGGTACGCCACGCAGGCGAGATAGCAAGCCTTTCACCACGGCCCCGACGGTGCTTAAGTTATTCTGGCGGAAATCTGCCAAATCAAGACTCCCTTCAACTTCCAAAAGTCGGCCTATTCGGCAAAGAAGCGCCGCGAAGCAGCCTCCTCAATCGAGAAATTCTTTAGAGCGGAAGACGTCTAGAAAATCAATATCCCGCCGGCACAGAAATCGCAACACAGCGAGCGCCAGCGTATCAAAGCGGTGCCTCTATGGTCTCTCTGTCGCCGAAGTATGAGGCACCCACATATTGCACATCGGTATCAAGCGCTTTCAGCGCAAGGGAGACAATTGTCTCTGGCGACTGGCTGAACATACATTCAGGCTGCGCCATTCCGCGTGGACAGCGGTCCATCCAGAGTTCATCAATCCACCAGCAGCCTCCACAACGCACCGGGTCAATATTGATGTTACCAGGATATCCAAAATAGTCAGAAGGAGTTGGCCCGAATACTACAACACTACGGCGACCATAACAGGCTGCTAGATGGACAAGCCCTCCCTCGTTATCTAGGTGCAGCGACGTTGCGCGCAGCAGTCCCGCGACTTCTTGCAGGTTGGTTCGCCCAATCAGATTAAGGTCGACCCCAGCTATGGGATCGCTCGTCGTTGTACCGATCTGCACGATGAAAAAATCGGGGCGAGCAGCCTTCAGCCCGGCCACCACGTCGGCAAAGTGCGGATAGCACTTCGTGGCACGCTGCCCTGCGATGAAAAAATTGGTATCGAAGCCGTTGTGAACCGTAACGAAGGGGCGGCCTGCAAGCCCATGGCCTAAAAGAACCTTGTCGGCAGCCGCGATGGGAAGATGATCCCCCCCATACTGCAGGCCTGAGAGCGAATGCAGAAAATCATTCCGGGATCGGTTTGAATATACCGCTTTGCGAGCCAAGCCATTGTCTAGCCGCGGGTGGTGCTGGATGTAGGGTTCCAGCCCGCAACGGCGTCGCGACTGACTCATTCGATTCACCGCTGCCATCATGCGCGGAGCATCACGCAACCTTGCCCAACGAAGTGAATTATAAACGATGACAACCGTCTGGTTAAGGCGAAGGCGCATATCATATGACCGGCCTACGAACTCATCCAATGAGTCGTGTTGTGCCCGTTCAAATCCAGGGACGGTGCAAAACACCCATTGCGCTAAGCTGGGCGAGGGGGCGAAGACGTCGAAGGAGAAAGGTTCGACTTCGGCCGCCAAGTCGCGCATGTATCTTGCGATGACTATGAGGTCTCCGAGCCCGCCTGATACAGTGATTGCGATCGCAAGCCGCCCTTCGCTGCGAAGTACTTCAAGCCGCCAAGCCTCCGCCCTGCGAGGCCAAGGAAGAAGAAATTTTCGGAATCCCCAGATGTGTGTCAGTATACTTGATGCTTTGGCGACGACCGACCTAAAAAAATAAGAGAGTGCCAACTGCAAGCTTCCGGACTCGTGATAAACGTCTGTAGTGCGCTGAGTAAGACGGCGCGCTCGATCCAACATAGATGTCAGTTCCGTTAAGGCAAGAGAGGAAACATCAGATTAAACGACAACCATTTCAACATCAATGGGCGAAAGGAAATTTCCTCACGATATTTCATCTCATCTTACCCTCTGAAAAGCGAACTTTCATAAACTTTGTGAGGCGCACTAAAACCAGGGTTACCGTATAGAATTCGTTTAGGTCAATGGTTAAGTCACACAGGCAATGCTCCAGGGTGGAAGCTACCCTTATTTCCGGCTGCTTAGTCTTATCCTGATTTTCACTCCATTGCTCAACCCCAGCCGGTGCCCGAGTACCTCCCGCTTTGATTAAAATTCTGCAACCCTCAAAGCTATCGATGGATCGGGCGGGCGCCCAGTAACCAAGCCACAAGCCCCCCTCGTCCAAACTTGTAAATGTCTCACGCACCCATAACTTGCGCCTCATGAATCCCGCACTCGTCACAGTCTGGTTCGACGGCGCCTGCCCGCTTTGCTTGCGCGAAATCGCGCTGATGCGCCGGCTGGATAAGCGCGGCGCCATCGCCTTTATTGACGCCACCTCAGAAGGCGCAGCCTGCCCAATTGACCCGGCCCTGCTGCTTGCGCGGTTTCATGCCCGGGAAGGCCAGGGGCCATTGCTGCATGGCGCGGCGGCATTCGCGGCCATGTGGCGCGCCATTCCGCTATTGCGCCCGCTTGGTAAGGCAGCGCGCTTTCCGCCCCTCTTGTGGGTTCTGGAAGGTGCCTACCGCGCCTTCCTGCGCTTGCGCCCGCGGCTACAGGCTTGGGCGCGTTGATTTTTTTCAGCTCTGCAGCCTTATGCCGGAATCCCGGATCACCCGCGCCCATTTGGCGATGTCATCCGCAATGCGCCGGCGCATCTGTTCCGCATCGCCATCCACAATATCAAGCCCAAGCCCAGCAAAGCGCTGGCGCATCGCCGGGTCAGCCAATATCGCCTGAGATGTCGCATGTACCCGGTTCAGGATGGGCTGAGGCGTCCCGGCAGGCGCCATGGTGCCGAACCAGGAACTGGCCTCAAAACCCGGGAAGCCCTGTTCAACCAGGGTCGGCATTTCCGGCGCATTGGCTGAACGTTGCAGCGTGGTGATACCAAGCCCGCGCAGTTGTCCATCGCGCACCATGGGCAGCACGGCGCCGATATTCTGAATGCCGATTTGTACGCTGCCATTCAGCACATCGGCCATATTCGCGCCGCGATAGGGGATATGTTCCATCTTGATGCCGGCCTGGTGGCTGAACATCTCGCCCGCAATATGCTGCGGCGTGCCAACACCTGGCGTGCCATAAGATACCTTGCCCGGATTGGCCCGCGCATAGGCAACCAGGTCCTGGATGCTGCGCGGTGGAAAATCCCGGTTGGCCACAACAAGCGATGGCATGGCGAAGGCAAGGTTAATGGGTGCAAGGTCTTTCACGGGATCATAGGGCAGCCGTTGCAGGCTTGGCAGCACGGTCAGCGCCGCACTGGCGGCCCACATCAACGTATAGCCATCTGGGGCGGATTTCGCGACCCGATCAACACCAATGGCCCCCGAATTGCCCGCGACATTTTCCACAACGACCGGCTGGCCCCAGGCCTCACTGAAGCGTTGCGCGAAAATGCGCCCCGTCACATCCGTGGCGCTGCCGGCGGTAAAGCCCACCACCAGACGCACCGGCCGGTCCGGCCAGGCAGATTGTGCGAAAGCGGCGCCAGAAACACTGGCCCCAGCCAGGGCTGCGCCGCCCAGCAAAACCCGGCGCCGCGAAAGCGGTACTGTCATGGTTTACTCCCCCTGAGATTTTCTTTTTCGTCGCCTCACTGGCTGCCAAGGCAACCAGCGGGCTGGGGGAAGCGTAACGCGCCAGAATGCGCGCCGTCCACGTAAAAGGTGTTCTGAAAATACCGCGGCTTCAGGCCGGCACTTGCGGCGCCATTCCCTGTGAGGCGAATGCCGCATCTGCCGCCCAGGCCGGTAGGCTGTGGCGCGGTTTCTCAAACCAAAGGCAGGTTTCCTCTACGCCGCGGGATGGGCACCAGATGCGCCCTTCCCCCATCGGGCTGAAACCCAAAAGGCGAACCACAGCAAGGGAAGCGGCATTATCCGGCTGCACGGCGGCGCGCAGGCAATCAATCGCCATATGCTGGAAGGCGAGTTCCACCGCGACCGGCCCCGCTTCGCGCATCAGCCCCTGGCCCTGGTACTGCTCCCCCAGCCAATAAGTTGTCAGCGCCACCCGTTCATCGCCGGGCGGGCAGACCAGGCTTACCCAGCCGCAAACCGCGCCATCGGCTTTCCGTTCCAGCGCCAGAGGCAGGGATCGCCTTTCGGAAGCCGCGCCCCGGGCCGCGATGATTTTCTCCTCCGCCATCGGCGGGGAGAAGGGCACCGGCCAGGAGGCCAGGCGCTTGCTGATTGCCTCCGTCATCATCTCCGCAATCGCTGGGGCATCGCGGCCTTCGACGCAGCGCAACCGGAGGCGAGGCGTTTCCGCTACGGGAGCGGATGGGAGAAAAACAACCATAAGATGTATATAGGGGGGAGTAGATTATTTTGCTAGCAGATTCTTTAACCTTTCCACAGCTTTTCCGCGAGGAAGATCAAATAGGCGTGATAAGGAGAAACTCCCATGCCAAACCCGGGCGCGGCGGTGGGAGAATTCAAGGAAGCCGGCCAGGCCGTTCCGCCGCCCAAAGCCAGATTCTCCTGATCCGCCAAAGCCTAAGGCCTGGAAGCCGGCGAATTCCACAGTGCGCCCGGCGATGATGGCGCTCCCACGTGCGGCGGTGGCGATCAGCGTTTCTTCCGTGGAATTGGCGCCAAAGAGATAAATCGCGAGTGGCGCTGGGCGGGACGCAACCCAGGCGAGTGCCGATTGCAGCGAGGAGTCTTCGCGTAATAGTAGTATTGGACCGAAGATTTCCTCATGGCAGATCGGCGCTTCGGGCGGTGCTTCGGCCAGCCGCAGCGCCATGCGCCGGCCTGGGCCGTCTTCAGCCAGGGGGGTTAGGCTAGCGCCCGCCATTAATTGCTGAAGACGCGCATATTGGGCGGCATTGATCACGCTGGTCTCTGGCAGGCCAATACCGCTGGCGCGGCAGGCTTCAATAAAGGCTTCCCGACTATGCCCGACCAGCAGCACCGTGTCGGGGGCGACACAGGTTTGCCCCGCATTGAAGGCCTTGCCCACCAGAATGTCGCGCGCCGCACGCTTCAAGTCCGCCCCCGGCAGCACCAGCACCGGGCATTTGCCGCCCAATTCCAGCGTCAGGGGGGTCAGATTAGGCGCAGCAGCGGCCATGATCTTGCGCCCGGTCGCGGTGCTACCGGTGAAGACCAGATGATCCCAGGGTTGTGCGGCGAAATCCGCGCCCACTTCAGCGCCACCTTGCACACAAAGCGCGATATCATCGCCCCAGGCGTCGCGCAGAATATCGGCAATCAGCGCGGCGGTGCGGGGCAGCGCTTCCGATGGTTTCACACATACCCGATTGCCGGCGGCAATGGCGTCAATCGCGGGCAGCAGTGCCAATTGTACCGGGTAATTCCACGGCGCCATGATGCCGATCACGCCTTTGGGGACGAATTCCTCCCGCGCGCGCGCGGGCCAGAAAGGGTAAGGCACAGTCACGCGGCGGGCGCGCATCCAATGCCACAGATTGCGCCGCGCATAACGCGCCGCATCCGCAACAAGCAGCACATCCGCCAGCAGGGATTCAATCGGCGCGCGGCCTTCATATTCCGCATCCAGCACCGCCATGATCTCATGCGACCGCGCCATCACAGCGCGCGCGAGCCCCGCCAGCAGCGCGCGGCGTTGCTTGAGGTTGGGCGCGCCATCCCGCGCTTCAGCGGCGCGCAAGGCCGCAAGGGCTTCAGCGGGCGTCATGCGGGAACAGCTTTCGCGGCGGCTTCGCCAGAAAGCACCGCGGCTTCAATGGTGGCGGGCAGGCGCGGCCAGGTCCAATCCCCCGCCAGCACAAGATTGCGATAAATCTGGCGCGGTGGCTGCGGCGGCATGCCAACCGCATGGCGCGGCGTGGCGCGGCGTTCCTTCACCGCGCGCATGGCGGGTGGTGCTTCCGGCCATTCCCCCGGCAAGCCAAAGCCCTTCGCCGCAGCGCGGATTTCCGCCCAGGCGCGTGGCGCCAAATCCGGCGCCTGTTCTTCCATTTCCGCATCCGCCGCGCTGACCGTCACGCTGACCCCGCTTGGGCGCACCAGGACCCATTGCGTCAGCCCCCCCAACACGCCGATGAAACGCACCGGCCCCGTTCCGCCATGGGCAAAATGCAGATTGAGAATGGGCGCATGGCGTTCTGGCACGCGCAGCTTGGGGATCAGCCGCCCAACTTCCCAAGGCGGCAGCGCCAGTACAATCTGATCGCGCGGATCGAGCGATATGCTGTCCTCACCAAAATGCAGCGCAATGATGCGCCCTTCCGCTTCTGTCATGGCGCGCAAACGCGCCCCGAAACGGGTGGTGACGCCTGCCTTTTGCAGCGTGTGCAAGGCAGGCGCGATCAAATCCGGCCCGAGCCCCTCATTTGCCACCAGCACTGCGCCCGCGCCGGGCAGCCCAAGCCGGCGCAACACCACACCAAGCCGCGCGGAAGATGCCTCATGCCCCGGCGTATTCAGCGCCGCGACGGTGAGTGGCTCAATCAGCGCCCGATAAAGCGCGGGATGCGCCGCCATCACTTCCGCCACGGGGCGATCCCCAATGGGCAAGGCAAGCCGCAGCAGCGTGGCAAAGGCAGAGGCACTCAAGCCTGGCGGGCGCTTGGCGGGGTCTCGCCAATCAAGCGGGCTGGCGGCGATGCGCCTGGCGCTGCCATCGGCCAAATCGAAAACGGGTAAGCCTTCCGGTTCCGCTTCCACCCAAGCCTCGCGCGCACCGATATCAGACAGAAAGCGCAAGGCGGCACGATTGGCGCCCATCAGCGCATGGGTGCCGTTATCCGTGCCATCGGGCAAAGCGCGGCAGCGCCCGCCGGCCACAGGTGTCGCTTCATGCAGCATCACTGTGCGGCCACGCTGTGCAAGCCTGAGCGCCGCCGCCAAGCCCGCGACACCTGCGCCAATGACATGGCATGTGGCCGTGCTGCTCACGCGCGGCTGGCGCTTGCTTGCGGCATGGGCATGATCCCCATGGCATAGGCCGCCATGCGCAGCTTCTCAGCGCGCGTGAGCCGCGGGCGTGGCCGAGGCAACCCAAAGCCGCGCGCCATCAAGCGTTCAAATAGCCGCTGATAGCCCCACATCATGATACGCGCCGGCAAAAGCGCGCGTTGATCCAAATGGCGTAGCTCTGCCGCCGCCTGCGCAAAGCCTGCTTCGGCCTGCTGCGCCAAATGCGCCGCGGCGCGGGCAAATCCTGGGCTTGCAATCAGCGTGGCAGCCGGCGCATCGGCCACACCTTCAGCCGCCAGCAGATCAAGCGGCAGATAGACGCGGTCGCGCAGCGCATCCTCATCCAAATCACGCAGGATATTCACCAATTGCAGCGTGCGTCCCAGACCAAGGCCGAAATCGGCTGCTTCCGGCGCGCCGAAAATACGCACCGCCATGGCGCCGACACTGCCGGCGACGCGGCGGCAATAAAGGTTCAGCGCTTCGGTATCGGCAATGCGCAGGCTGGGTGTGGAATCGGTTTCCATCCCCGCGATCATCGCCTCGCATTCTTCAATCGGCAGCGCGAAATTTTCGCGTGCCTGCGCCAATTCGCGCGAAAGCGCACAGTCCGGCGCGCGGAGCTTGCCGCGCCAATCAGCCAGGAAGCGGCGCTTTTCCGCTTCCGGCATGGCGCCATCGGCAATGTCATCCACCGCGCGGCAAAAGGCATATACTGCCCAAAGCGCGCGGCGCCTTTCGCCCTTCAGCGCCGACATGCCGCGCGCAAAGGAAGACCCCGCACGCCCAACCCGCGCACTGACCAAAGCCGCATCGCTTGGGCCTGTGCCGAGTGCCGCGCGAAAGCCATGCAGGAAATCAAGCCGCGATAACGCAACACGTCCCAAAACCGGATCTGCCGCGCGCAGCCGCGCGAGCAGTCGCCGTGCCAGAGCAATTGTCACCGCGCTTTCGCGCGCAAGCCGCTTGGCCGAGAGCAACCGCGGCAGCGCGGCAGCGGCATCCAACCTTTCCTCTACTTGATCGAGCGCAGCATCCAGCACGGCGCGCCGCGCTTCAGTATTGGTGGGATCGAAGAAGCGCGCCTCACCGCCGGCCAAGCCCATCCAGGCTTCGGGCAGATAGACGCGCCCGATATCGCGCCGATCCGGCACTAGATCCTGCAGATGGTTGAGGATTTGCAAAGCGGTGCAGAGCGCATCCGCCGCTGCCAGGGCTTTAGGCTTAGTTTCATCATGCAAGCGCAGCAACATGCGGCCCACGGGATTGGCTGACCTCGCGCAGTAATCTTCCAAAGCCGCCCAATCCGCATAGCGCGCCTGCGTCGCATCCTGCCGAAAGGCCGAGAGCATCAACCGCGCCTCATCCGTGCCGCTGCCTGCGCTATGCAAAGCGGTGGCGGCGGGGTCATCAGTGGCGGGATCATCAAGGGCCGCTTCAAGCGCGGCCAGGCGACGCAGCTTTTCTTCAGCGCTCAGGGCCGGGTCATCGGCAATATCATCAGCCGTGCGCACAAAACGATAAAACCCCAGGACCTTTGGGCGCATCTCCGGCGCCAGCAGCCGGGACGCGACAGGGAAATTCTCAGACCCTGCGTCCCGCGTTGGCGCGCGGGAGGCGGCGCCCTGATCCGTCATGCCGCGCCGCTGGCGGAATAGGCGCGACCCTTCCAGCCGGCGGGGCGGCCAATAAGCACGCGCACCAGCGCAGTCCATTGAATGGCAAGCCCAACCAATACGGCGAAGGGATGCAGCGGCACAGTCCACCAGGCTTCGCGAGTTTTGGCAGTAATGGTCGCGCGCAGCACAAACACCAAGGCAATAGCTAAGCCCGCCTGCCATTCCGGCAGCAGGAAGAAGGGCCAGATATGCGCACCAGCCAAAAGTGTGGTCCAGATGGGCAGGCCAACGGGTGTTGCCATGCCTTCATGCGCATTCTTGATAAAGCCATTCCAGCTTGCCCGCAGCCCATCATACATGCGGCATTCGGCAAGCGTCGCGCCTTCCACCATTTCCGTGCGCAAACCCGCACCCCGCAGCTTGCGCGCAAGCTGCAATCCATCATGAAGCGACCCACGGATCGCCCCGTGCCCACCAAGGGCTTCGTAAGCGCCACGCTCAAACAGGATCAATTGCCCGCAAGCGGCGCCAAGCTCTGCGCGTTCTGTCTCGGCGCGACCACCGCCGGGCAGATAGCCGATCAGCAGCAGATTGATCATGGGCACCGTGAGTGCCTCACCCAGGCTGCCGATAATCTGGCGTGGTACGCCGGTGACCATCGCCAATTTCTGCCGCGCGGCATGGCCGCACATAGAAGCTGCCGCATCGCGCGCCAGCCGCACATCCGCATCAATGAACAGGAAATGCGTCCCCCGCGCTGCTTCCGCCAGCCGCGCACAGGCATGCACCTTGCCGGTCCAGCCTTGCGGCAAGGGCGGGCAGGCCAGCAGGCGCACCCGCGCATCACGCGCCGCATAAGCATTCACAATCGCTGCCGTGCGATCGCTTGACCCATCATCCATCACCAGCACTTCAATCGCGACACCCTGCTGCGCGAGTGCGGCATCAAGGCAGGTGCTGATATGCGCTTCCTCATTCCGCGCCGGGATCAGGATGGACACTAAAGCATCCTTGGGCGCCGGCCCGCGCGCCTTGGCCATGCGGCGGAGGTTATCTATCGCGAACCCAATCGGAAACAGCGCCAAGGCAAGCGCAATCCAGGGCAGGAATTCTGTCATGGCGCTGTCTCCGCGCGTTGTTCATGTCGGGGGTCGAAGCGTTCACCGCGCAGCAGCGCCTTGGCGCGGCGCCAGGCTTGATAAATGCCGCCCATGCCTTCCCGCCCCTGTACCAGGGTTTGAAAGGCCGCAGGATCGCGCGCAATGGCATCGGCACTGAGCTTTTCCATCACGCCCGCCAAGGCATCGGAAAGCATAGCGCCGCGCGAATCACGCGGCGCTTCCAGCAACGTCGCAGCCGGGATTGGCGCGCCGAAAGCGGCCAGCATTTCCGCTTTGCGTTCGCTCCAGAAAGGATAATCCAGCGCAAGTGGGACAAACACCGCATCAGGCGCGATTTCCGGCAAGCGGATCATGCCAGGCGCAATCGGCACGGGCCTTTCGCGCGGGTCACTGAAGCGCCCTGGCGCATTGATCCACAGAATATGCGCGGGATTGGCCAGTACCTTTTCCACCACACGCAGAAACGCAACCGAACCGCGGGCGGAGCCGGTCTCGATCCCGAAAACGCCAAGCCGCGTCATGAAGCGATATTTCTCAATGGCCTTCGCTTCCATCGGCGTAAAAAGCGGCCGATGCGGCAAAAGCCGGCGATAGAGCAGCATGAAAGCAACGCCATCCCACCAGGAAGGGTGATTGGCGAAAATCACCACGGGCTTGCCTTCCGGCAATTCAGGCAGGCCCCAGCGCGCCACGCGCAGCGCGCGCATATGTTTGCGGAAAAACCGCGTGAACATGAAATCGAAAAAATCCAGATGGCGCGCCGAACGCAGCGCCACCGGGTCAGGCACTTGTTTTGCCTGGCCTGTCGTCATTCCGCCGCGGCTGGCAGATCGGCCTCTCGCCGGCCGGCCAATTCCGCTTCGGGGGACATGCCGCGCCCGCCAAGATCACGGTCCAAAGCATCGGCTGCGATCCAGCCGGACATCATCACCATTGGCATGCCTGGGCCGGGATGCGCCGCACCACCGGCCAGATAAAGCCCCTTGATCGCCTTGCTACGATTGCTCGGCTTGAAGGCGCCAGTGAAGGAACCATGCGACGCCAGGCCATAAATCGCGCCATTCAGCACCTTGTAGCGGTTATGAATGTCAACCGGCGTCAATTGGCTTTCGCAGACAATACGGCTTTCGATGTCTTCCATCCCCGCGGTGCGCTTCAGCTTATCCAGGATTTTCTGCCGATAGGCCGGGAACATCTTGGACCAATCATGATGCGGGCGGAGGTATGGCGTGTGTACCAGGATATAAAGCGCTTCGCCCCCTTCGGGCGCCACCGAAGGATCAGTGCCCGAAGGCGCGGCCAGATAGGCGGTGGGGTCAGGTGCCGGTTCACCCTTGCGATAGATCGCATCAAATTCTTCTTCCGCATCGCGGGAGAAGACGAAATCATGATGCGCCAGATGTTCGTAACGGCGATTGAGGCCCAGATAAAGCACCACACCCGAACAGGCGGGTTCATATTTCTTGGCGTAGCGCTGAGACGCATTGCCCTTCACCAATTCCGTATAGGTGCGGATCGCATCCATGTTCGAAATCAGCGCATCGCAGGCAATACGTTCGCCATTGGCGGTGACGCTGCGCACCGCGCCGCCGACAATCTCAATATCCGTGACCTCGGCATTGGTGCGAAGATCAGCGCCGAGCGATGCCGCGAGGTTCGCTAGCCCCTCAGCCGTGGCGCGCGTGCCGCCCACCGGGTACCACACACCTTCGGATGCCTGCATATCCCCAATGCTGCACAGCACCGCCGGCGCCAGATAAGGGCTTGATCCGACATATTGCGTGAAGTGATCCAGCATTTGCGCCAATTGTTCATTCGGCACATGGCCACGAATGACCTTGGCAACTGTTTGACCCATACGCAGCGCCATAACATCGCGCAGCACGTCGGGCTTGAAGTTATCGCCAAAGTTCAGCGTATCGCCAATGCCTTCCACTGCCTTCCAGAAGAAAAACTTCTCGGAGACCTTGTGCAAATGGCGCGCGACGCGCTGGAAGCGTTCATAGCCCGCGCCATTCGGCCCGCCAGGCGCGAATTCATCCATGGCACGTGCCATGTCTTGCACGTTTTCGATCAGATCAATCTGCTTGCTGCCATCGAAAAAGCAGCGCCATTGCGGGTCAAGCCTGATCAGCGGCATTTCCTGCTGCTGGTTGCGCCCGGCCTCCGCGAAAATACGGCGCAGCACGCGCGGCACGGTTAGGATGGTGGGGCCCATGTCAAAGCGGAAATTCCCGCGCCCATCGGGTGATGGCATGTTCAGCACCGCCGCCTTGCCGCCAAGCCAGGAGTTACGCTCAAGCACGGTGACCTGATGCCCACGCGCCTGCGCGGTGGCGGCTGCCGCAAGCCCACCCAAACCACTGCCGATGACAACTACCTTGGCACCCATCGCGCCCTCTCCTTCTCAGTCGCCAGCAGACTGTTTGGTCGCATTTTCCGAGCCGCCAAGTGAGTCCACTTGGCTTGAAAATGCTCCCACATTGGCCCGCGTATGGCGCGGGCTACGTTCGCTCCGCGCCATGCCCAAATCCTGCAACAATAAATCGGTGCTGATGCGCGCACCTTCATAAATCACCGGCAAGCCACTGCCAGGATGCGTGCCGCCGCCCACCAGATAAACGCCTTTCGCGCGCCCAAAGCGATTGCGCGGGCGGAAATGCATCATCTGGCGCACATTATGCGCAAGATTGAAGGTGGCCCCATAGCCCACCGCATAATCATCCTGCCAATCCTGGGGCGAGAGGATTTTTTCATACCGAATGCGGCTTTCGATATCTGTCAGGCCAATCGCCTTCAGCCGATCCAGCGCAAGCTGCCGATAACGTGGTGCTTCCACTGCCCAATCAGCGCCGCCCAACAAATTCGGCACCGGCACCAGCATATAAAGCGTGGAATGCCCAGGGGGTGCGAGTGAAGGATCAGTGCCGGCAGCCGCCTGCACATAAAGCGAAGGATTTTGCGGAATGATCCCGGCTTCAATCTGCGCCAGATTATTCTCGTAATCTTCCGCCAGCAGCACGGTGTGGTGCGCCAGATCAAGCTTTCCTTCAATGCCAAGGTAAAGCATGAAGGTGGAACAGGAATACCGCGCTTCGGCGATTTTCTTGTCTGGCCATTGCGGGCGCTGTTCTTCTTCCATCAGCCCTGGAATGGCATGCGCGAAATCGGCATTCACCACCACCGCATCCACCGCATGAAGCCGCCCACCCGCTTCAACACCCACCGCGCGGCGGCCTTCGAAGACAATGCGATCAACCTTGGTATTCAGGCGAATATCCACGCCCACACTCTCAGCCACCCGCGCCATGGCTTCCGATATCACGCCGCAACCGCCGCGCGGGTGAAACACACCATGTTCATATTCCAGGAAGGACAGGATGGAGAACATGCTCGGGCAGCGGAAGGGACTCATACCCAAGTATTTGGACTGGAAGGAAAACGCCAAGCGCGTGCGTGGGTCAGAGAAATGCCGCTGCAATTCCTGATCCAGCGAAAGCCAGGGCCGCAGATGCTTGAGCCCATTCATCACTTCCGGCGCCAGATAGGTCATCACGCCGTTAAAGGGCCGTTCCAGCACGGGGCGGAAGGCTTCCAGCTTCATCCGGTTTTCCGCCATGAAGCTTCGCACCC
>JBIJAH010000051.1:0-17730 GCA_044345845.1 Roseomonas sp. | reverse complement strand
CCCGCTAGTCAGCGCTATTCGCACCGCTTCTTTGCGAAATTCATCCGTCCTGCCTGTGCCCATGGTTCATCCCCTTTGCTGCACAATATGTGATCAAAGGAGCGGCACAAAACCGGGACAAGACCAACGCGTCAGGCGGCGGGCGATATAGCGCGGGTCCTCGCCCCCCGTCAGCATGCGCGCAAACCAGTAAAGCGCCGCATCCGGGTCTGATCCGCGCATGGATTTATGGAGCGCGGAGATCAGATTGTAATGTTCTTCCCGGTCCTTGTCGTAAAGGGCGGCGCGTTTCGCGAGCAAGCTGGAAAGCCCGGCGGGATCAAGTGGGGCTGAGCCTTCGGGAAGGGCGAATAATTGCTCTGCCATGTTCAGCGCGTAGCGGCCATCGCCATCGGCCATGGCGCGCAGCACTGCACGGGCTTCGGGCGCCAGGGGTAGCGCGCGGGCCATCAGCGCTTCGGCGCGGGTTAGCAGCAACTCCAAAGCCGCATCATCCAGGCGCTTCAGCACCAGCACCTGGCAGCGGGATAGAAGCGCTCCATTCAAAGCGAAGGATGGGTTTTCCGTGGTGGCGCCAACCAGAGTCACGGTGCCGTCTTCCACCACGGGCAGGAAGCCATCCTGTTGCGCGCGGTTGAAGCGGTGGATTTCATCCACGAAAAGCAGCGTGCCTTGGCCGTTGGATTTGCGCGCGCGGGCTTCTTCAAAGGCGCGCTTCAAATCGGCCACGCCGGAAAACACGGCGGAAAGGGCGGTGAAGCGCAGCCCCGCCGCTTCGGCCAGCAGCCGCGCGATGGTGGTTTTGCCAACGCCGGGCGGACCCCACAAAATCAAGGAAGCGAGCGACCCGCGCGCCAACATGCGCGAAAGGCTGCCTTCCGAACCCAGCAGATGATCCTGCCCGACCACTTCGGCCAAGGTTGCGGGGCGCAGCCTATCCGCCAGCGGGCGCACGCCTTCCGCCGGCGCTGTGGTGGCTTCCGGGGCGCCGAATAGGTCAGGTGAGGCGGGCGGGCGGGCCATGAGGGGTTTCAGCGTAGCGCCAGCGCATTGCCGGGGCTGCCAATGCCGCCGCGATGGTTGAGCGGGGCAGCGGTGAAGAAGGCGGTGGTGCGGCCTGTGGCGGCGCTATCTTCGGCCAATTCTTCGAAGTCAAAGAACTCGCCCAGGCAAAGGCCAAGCCGGGCGATGGCCAGATGGAGCGCGGGCTTCCAGGGGAAGATCGGCCAGGCCTCGACCGTTGGGTTATCGGCGGCCACCGCAGCGATGCCCTGGTCCCACAGGAAGCGCCACATGCCTTCACCGCCATCAAGGCCGGAATAATCCCGCGCGCCGGCTTTGCCTTGGATGAGCAAGTGGCGCGCATCGGCATCGGGGGCGGCGCGGAAGGCCGTGAGCCAGCCTGTGCGAATCAGCAGGATATCGCCGGGGCGGAGAGCAACGCCCTGCGCGGCAAGGCAGGCGGCAACGTCTTCAGCGGAGGCACGCTGGCCTCCCATCGCACCCCAATCGCGCCCGGTGCGGGCGAAATGGCGCGGTAGGTCCGCCAGCACCGCGCGGCCGGCTATGCCGTGGGCGAGCGCCTTATCTATGCCGTTGCGGCTTTGCGGCCCGTGCACAATGGAAGAAAGCGGCGCGTGATTGTAGAAACCATGCGTGGCGTCAGCGAAATGCGAAAGCCCATCCCATTGCGTGCTGCCTTGCAGCCAGAAGCCATCAAGCTTGTCATCGCGCGTGATACGGCCGGGGTGGTCTTCACTCACCATCACCGGGGTAGGTGCAGCGCGGCGGCGATGCGCGCCTTCATGCGCGGCGCCGAAGGGCTCGTCCAAGGGCAGGTTCACATTGAAGCGGCGGCCTTGGCGGATTTCATCGCGTGCGGCGGCGACGGTTGCATCGGTGATGCGGTTCAGCGTGCCGATCTGGTCATCCGGGCCCCAAACGCCCCAGGAAAGCGGCAGGCCGGTGGGATCACCCTCAGGGCGCGGGAGGTCGTCATAGCGTGGCGGAGTCTTCATGGCGGCAGTCTAGCGCCAAGCGGCGCTGCGCATCACCCCTGGCTTGACGCGCCCTGCCCACACCCGCACATCGGGGGCAAAGATAAGGAACGCTGCCCATGAAACTGTCTCGCCGAGCATTGCTTGCCGCCGCTGCCCTGCCCATGCCTGCCTTGGCGCAAGCCCGCAGCATCCGGCTTGTGGTGCCCTTTGCCGCCGGCGGGGCGGCAGACTCGGCAGCGCGGACCTTGGCACCGCGCGTGGCGGAACGGTTGGGGGCGACGATTGTGGTGGAAAACCGCACCGGCGCTGGTGGTTCGATTGGCGGCGCTGAAGTCGCGCGCGCGGCCCCCGATGGCAACACGCTGCTTTGGGATGCGTCGTCCCATATCGTGAACCATGCGCTGCTGCGCGGCCTTTCCTTCGATTACGCCACGGCCTTCACGCCGATCAGCATGGCGACCAGCTTCCCGCAAGTTGTTGCCGTCAAGGCGGATTTCCCGGCGCGCGACCTCGCGGCCTTTATCGCCGCCGCCAAGGCGCGGCCCGGCGCCATCACCATGGGCACCCAGGGCAATGCCACGGCGGGGCATCTTGGCCTGGTGCAATTCGCCCGCGCTGCGGGGATTGAGGTAATCCACGCCCCCTATCGCGGCGGGGCGGATGCGGCGCGCGATTTGGCGGGCGGTAATCTGGATGGCGTATTCATCACCGCGCTTTCCGCCGGCCCCGTGGTGGATAGCGGGCGGGCGCGCTTCCTGGCGGTTGCCAGCGCCGCGCGCCTCACTTCCCGGCCAGAGATGCCAACCATCGCCGAAAGCGGCTTCCCTGGCTTTGACATCAGCGAATGGGTCGGCCTTTTCGCCCCCACCGGCACCCCTGCCCCCATGATCACCCGCCTGCATGAGGCCCTCGCCGCAAGCCTGGCGGAACCTGAGGTACGCACACGCCTGGCCCAGCTTGGTGCCGTGCCGGTTGGCAGCGCGCCCGCCGATTTCACGCGCTTCGTGACCGAAGGCCGCGCCGCCATGACCGTGCTGGTCCGCGAAGCCAATATCCGTGTCGAATAAAAGGGCGATCCTGGCCCTGCTGGCGCTATTCAGCGCCACCCCCGCCCGCGCCATGGACCCCGATATCATGAGCGTGATCGGCCAGCCCGTTCTTTCGCTCGCGCAACGCCCGGAAGTGGGAGTGGTGCTGCGCCCGGCCAGCGGCGGGCATCGCGGTGCGATTGCGGAAGCGCTGCGCGAACCCGGCCCACCCGTGGGTGTGGTGGATGGCCAATACCTGCATGGCTATGGCTGCAACCCCGAAGGCTGCCGGGTGCGCGGCATCTTCCTCGCCTGGGATTTGAAGGGGGAGAGGATGTTCATGCTGCTGACGGAAGAAGGCCGCGTGCGGGCCTCTATCCCGCCCGACCCGCGCGCCTGGCCGCGTGAACTGAGCGCCCCGCTTACGGGCTTCGCGCCCGCTTTGGCCGAAGCAATCGGCAAAAGGTGAAACAAAAAAGGCGGCCCTGATCAGGGCCGCCTTTGCTTTTTGGGTAGAAGAACGCCTCAGCTTTCCGCCGCTTCTTCTTCCGCAACTTCCGGCTTCGGCCCGCTATCGAGGCCCTTGGCGCCCGGGTTGCGGTCCACAAGTTCAATCACCGCCATATCGGCTGCATCGCCATAGCGCATGCCGGCCTTCAGCACGCGGCAATAGCCGCCAGGCCGCGCCTTGTAGCGCTCAGCGATTTCGCCGAACAGCTTCGCCACCACCGCTTCATCGCGGATCTGCGACAGCGCCTGACGGCGCGCATGCAGGCCACCGCGCTTGCCGAGCGTGATCATCCGCTCAACATAGGGGCGCAATTCCTTGGCCTTGGGCAGGGTGGTCGTGATCTGCTCATGCTTCAGCAGCGAAGTCGCCATATTGCGGAACATCGCTGCACGATGGCTTGAAGTGACATTGAGCTTCCGCCCAGACAATCCGTGACGCATCTTTCTTACCCTTCAGAACGAGCCGATCAGAACGGCTCATCTGCCCTTTTCGCCAAATCCTCGATGTTCTCAGGCGGCCATTCCGGCACGGTCATGCCGAGGCTGAGCCCCATCGCAGTGAGGACTTCCTTGATTTCGTTCAACGACTTGCGCCCAAAATTCGGCGTGCGCAGCATTTCCTGTTCGGTCTTCTGCACCAGATCGCCGATATAGACGATGTTGTCGTTCTTCAAGCAATTCGCGCTGCGGACGGAAAGTTCAAGCTCATCCACCTTGCGCAGTAGATTGCGATTGAACGGCAGATCATCGCGCAGTTCGGAAGCCAATTCAGGCCGCGGCTCATCAAAGTTGATCAGGATTTGCAGCTGTTCCTGAATGATGCGCGCGGCAACGCCCACGGCATCTTCTGGCGCCAGCGTGCCATCGGTTTCGACCGACAGGATCAGCTTGTCATAATCCGTGCGCTGACCAACGCGGGTCGGTTCCACGCGATAGGCAACGCGGCGTACCGGAGAATAGATCGCATCCACCGGGATTAGGCCGATAGGCGCATCTTCCGGACGATTTTCCGATGCCGGCACATAGCCTTTGCCGGTATCAATAATCAATTCCATGGAAAGCTTGGCGCCATCATCAAGCGTGCAGATCACCAGATCAGGATTGGCGATTTCGATGTCGCCCGAGGTCTGGATCTGCCCCGCCGTTACTTCACCAGGGCCGGTGGCGATCAGCGCCAAGCGCTTTTCACCCTCACCCTGATAACGCAGCGCGAGTTGCTTCACATTGAGCACAATGTCCGTCACATCTTCCCGCACGCCGGGAATGCTGCTGAATTCATGCAGCACACCATCAATGCGAATTGCCTTCACCGCGGCACCAAGCAGCGAGGAAAGCAGCACGCGGCGCAGCGCATTGCCAAGCGTCATGCCAAAGCCGCGCTCAAGCGGCTCCAGCACCAGCGTGGCGCTGCGCAACGGGTTGATCGTCGGCTCGATGTGCTTCTGCGTTTCGATCAGGGAACGCCAGTTGCGGTCAAGCACGTTCATGTCTCTCCTATCGGGCTGCGGCGGTCAGGCGTGGCACGCGTCTCAGACGCGGCGGCGCTTGCGCGGGCGGCAACCGTTATGGGGAATGGGGGTCACATCGCGAATCGCAGTGACCTGAAAGCCCACAGCTTGCAGGGCACGGAGCGCGGATTCACGACCCGAACCAGGGCCGCTCACCATAATATCCAGCACTTCCATCCCATGCTCACGCGCCTTGCGGCCAGCATCTTCAGCGGCAACCTGCGCCGCATAGGGGGTGGACTTACGGCTGCCCTTGAAGCCCTGCGCACCAGCGGAAGACCAGGCAATCGCATTGCCCTGCGCATCCGTGATGGTCACGATGGTGTTGTTGAAGGTGGACAGCACATGCGCAACGCCGGAAGAAATATTCTTCCGCTCCTTGCGCTTCACCGGGCCACGAGTGGCACCGCCGCGGGGTTCACGAGCCATCTTACTTCGTCACCTTCTTCTTGCCGGCGATAGCAACCGCCTTGCCCTTGCGGGTACGCGCATTGGTATGCGTGCGCTGGCCACGCACAGGAAGGCCCTTGCGATGACGCAGACCACGGTAGGAACCAAGATCCATCAGGCGCTTGATGTTCATCGCCTGCTCACGCCGCAAATCACCTTCCACGCGGTATTCGCGGTCGATCAATTCGCGGATGCGCAAAATTTCATCGTCGGTCAGCTGATTCACGCGGCGATCCGCCGGAATGCTCAACTGCTCGCAAATGACCTTCGCGTTCTGCGGGCCAATGCCATAGATATAGCGAAGCGAGATCAAGACCCGCTTGTTAGTCGGAATATTCACGCCGGCGATGCGCGCCACAGTGCCTCTCCTGGGGCCGAGCCCCCCGATACCGCCGCGGTTGCCCTATGGGCCCTGCCGGCGGAGTGTTCCGAATGATTTTGCAACGACAAAGGGCGGCCAGAGATGCCCCCCGCCGCGGGAGCAGGGGGATTAACCCTAGCGCCCTTCCCCGTCAAGCCTTTCCTGACAAAATTTCGCCGATCTGGCGCGCGACTTCCGACATGGAAGCCATACCATCAACGGCTTTCAACTTTCCTTGCCCGGCATAGTAGGGAAGCAAGGGGGCAGTCTGGCGGTGATAAGCATCAAGCCGTGCTGCCACGGTTTCCGCCTTGTCATCCGCCCGGCGGGAAAACTCACCCCCGCCGCAGCTATCGCAAACCCCAGCCTTGGCCGGCTGCTTGAACGTATCATGATAGCCAGCGCCGCAATTGGCGCAGCTAAAGCGGCCAGAAACGCGTTCCACCAGCGCGCCATCATCTACCTTAAGCTCGATCACATGATCAAGCTTAAGGCCACTTTCCTTCAGCATCGCATCCAGCGCAGCCGCCTGCGGCGCCGTACGCGGGAAGCCATCCAGGATAAACCCCTTGGCGCAATCAGGGCGCGCCACGCGCGCCTTCAACATGGCGGTGATCACCTCATCCGGGACCAGATCACCACGCTCCATGATGGATTTTGCCTTCAGACCAATCTCACTGCCTGACTTCACTTCAGCGCGCAGCATGTCGCCGGTGGAAATCTGGGCGATGCCGAATTTCTCTTCCAGCATCTTGGCCTGTGTGCCTTTGCCCGCACCAGGCGGGCCGAGAAGGATAAGGTTCATCCGTTTCCTCTGGTCTCAGCGCCCACGCGGCTGCCCACGGCCGCCGAGACGCGCTTTCTTGATCAGACCTTCGTACTGATGGGCAAAGAGATGCGATTGCACCTGCGCCACGGTATCCATAGTCACGGAGACAATAATCAGCAGGGAAGTGCCGCCAAAATAGAAAGGCACGCCGTACTGGCTGATCAAGATTTCGGGAATGATACAGACGAGGCAAAGATAGGCGGCACCCAAAACCGTCAGCCTGGTCAGCACTCGGTCAAGATAATCTGAAGTATTCTGCCCAGGACGAATGCCCGGAATGAAGCCGCCATACTTCTTGAGGTTATCCGCCGTCTCGGTCGGGTTGAAGACAATGGCCGTGTAGAAAAAAGCGAAGAAGACGATCATCGCCATGTAAAGGAACATATAGGCGGGACGCCCATGGGCCAGCATAGCCGTCAGCGTCTGGAGCCAGCCATCCGACATATCCTGCGAAAACCCAGCAACCGTTGCCGGCAGCAGCAGTAATGAGGACGCAAAGATCGGCGGGATAACGCCTGAGGTATTGAGCTTGAGCGGCAGATGCGTGGCTTCCCCGCCAAACATGCGGTTACCGACCTGGCGCTTAGGGTACTGCACCGGAATGCGACGCTGGGCGCGTTCAATGAAGACAACGAATGCAATCACCAGCAGGGCGATGATCAGAAAGGCGATGATGAAAATCGTGGAAAGCGCACCCGTGCGGCCAAGTTCAAGCGTGCTGATCAGCGCCGAGGGCAGATTCGCCACAATGCCCGCAAAAATGATCAAGCTGATGCCATTACCAACGCCGCGCGCCGTGATCTGTTCCCCAAGCCACATCAGGAACATCGTGCCGCCAACCAAGGTGATGACGCAGGAGATGCGGAAGAATAGTCCGGGATCATAAACAGCCGCACCGAATTGGCCGCGCATGCTCTCAAGCCCAATCGCGATGCCATAGGCCTGAAAGACCGCAATCGCCACCGTCAGGTAACGCGTGTATTGATTGAGCTTCTTCCGCCCCGATTCGCCTTCCTTCTTCAAGGTTTCCCAAGCGGGAATCGCGGCGGTCATCAGCTGCACGATAATGCTGGCGCTAATGTAGGGCATGATATTGAGGGCAAAGACGGTCATCCGCCCAAGCGCCCCGCCAGAGAACATGTCAAACATGCCAAGAATACCGCCGCCGTGCTGGGCAAGGATTTCGCCCATCACCGCCGCATCCACGCCAGGCACGGGGATATAGGTGCCAATACGATAGACAATCAAAGCGCCAAGCGTGAACCAGATACGGTTCTTGAGCTCGGTCGCCTTGGAGAGCACGCCGAGGTTCAGATTCGACATCGCCTGTTCCATGGCGGACGCCATGCGCATTCTCCCGAGCTTACCAAGCGCCCAAACGCTGCGCTTTAGACCTAAGCCTTATGTGGCCCCCCACCTGCACGAGACAAGCCAGGGGTGCCGTAACAACAGCGGCGCCCGAGTTCCCCCGCGCGCCGCAAAGAATCAGCCCCGCATCGCAATCAGGCGGCGCGGTACCGACAAGGTTCAGCCAGCCTCAGCCGGCGCGGCCGCTACGGTGACGGTCACGCTACCACCAGCCGCTTCCACCGCAGCAATCGCTGCTGCCGAAGCGCCGGAGACAGTGATACGCACCGCGCGCTTGATTTCGCCCTTGCCGAGCAAACGCACACCTTCAAACTTGGCGCTGGAACGAACAACGCCTGCATCACGCAGCGCCGCTTCATCCAGATCCTGACCCGCCGGCAACCGCCCCGCTTCAATCGCAGCATCAAGCGTGCCGATGTTCAGCGTGGCGTAGAGCTTGCGGAAATTATTCACGAAGCCGCGCTTGGGCAAGCGCCGATAGATCGGCAGCTGGCCACCTTCAAACCCGTTCAGTGAAACGCCGGTACGTGCCTTCTGGCCCTTTACACCGCGACCGCTAGTCTTGCCCTTACCAGAGCCAATACCGCGACCAATGCGCTTGAACTTGGCGCGCGCGCCCGCGTTATCGCGGATTTCATTTAACTTCATGGCTCAATCCTCCACCTTGATCAGGTGGGCGACCTTGCGGATCATGCCGCGTACCGCAGGCGTGTCTTCAAGCTCACGCGTGCGATGGCGCTTGTTCAGACCAAGGCCAATAAGGGTTTCCTTTTGATCAGACTTACGCCCGATCGGCGACCCAAGCTGGGTCACCTTCACTGTCTTTTTCTCAGCCATTCGAGGCCTCCTGCGCCTCAGCGGCGCCTTCCTTCCGCTGGCCGAGAATGTCAGCCACTTTCTTGCCACGGCGCGACGCAACAGCACGCGGGCTGGTGCAGCGCTGCAGCGCGGCAAAAGTGGCCTTCACCATGTTATGCGGATTGGCGGAACCCAGGCACTTCGCGACTACATCGCCCATGCCGAGCGTTTCAAATACGGCGCGCATCGGACCACCAGCAATGATGCCGGTACCAGCCGGCGCTGCGCGCAACACAACGCGCCCTGCACCGAATTCGCCGACCACATCATGATGCAGCGTACGGCCTTCACGCATCGGTACACGGATCATCGTGCGCTTGGCGCGTTCAGTCGCCTTGCGGATCGCTTCCGGCACTTCGCGTGCCTTACCAGCGCCCCAGCCAACGCGTCCCTTTTCATCACCCACAACAACCAGTGCCGCGAAGCTAAACCGACGACCACCCTTTACCACCTTCGCAACGCGATTGATGGTAACCAGCTTGTCCTTCAGCTCATCGCCTTCCTGGCGATCCGTGCGCTGTTCCCGATCACGATCACGGCCACCGCGACGACGACGTTCACCGCCTTCACCGCCTTCGCCACCGCTCCTTGGTTCACGTGCCATCTTGTTCAATCCTTCAGAACGACAGCCCGCCCTCGCGGGCGCCGTCCGCGAGCGCCTTGACGCGCCCGTGATAAAGATAAGGTCCGCGATCAAAGACCACCGCTGTCACACCAGCCGCCATCGCGCGTTCGGCAATCAACTTGCCGACTGCAGACGCGGCTTCGGTATCAGCGCCAGTCTTCAAGGCTTCACGCATGGTCTTTTCAAGCGAAGACGCAGCAGCGACCGTGCGGCCCTGCGCGTCATCAATGACCTGCGCATAGATATGCTTGCCGGAGCGGAAGATGGATAAGCGCGGACGCCCACCAGACTTCATCCGAATCTGATAACGGAGACGACGCTTGCGCCGTTCCTGAAGATCGAGCTTGCTGGCCATTACTTCTTCTTCCCCTCCTTCCGGAGGATCTGCTCATTCTCGTACTTGACGCCCTTGCCCTTGTAAGGCTCCGGCCCGCGATAGGCGCGGATTTCGGCGGCAACCTGGCCCACCTGGCGCTTGTCAGACCCTTCGACCTTGATCGCCGTGGGGCGTTCGCAGGTGATCTTGATGCCAGACGGGATCGGGTAACGGATTTCGTGACTGTAGCCGAGGCTCAGCACAAGATCCTTGCCCTGCACCGCAGCGCGATAACCGGTTCCGTTGATTTCCATGGACTTCACGAAGCCCGTAGAAACACCCGTCACCATGCTGTTGATTAGGCTGCGCGTGGTGCCCCACATGGTGCGCGACCGGCGATCTTCACGGCGCGGCTTAACCGCCACCTGCTGAGCGCTGATTTCGATATCAACATCATCCGTCAGGTCGAGCTTCAACTCGCCAAGCTTGCCCTTGGCGACCAGCGTGCGGCCCGAAAGCGCAAGCTGCACGCCCGTTGGCACCGGTACTGGATATTTTCCGACGCGAGACATCTCCAAACCCTCCGTCAGAATACGCGACAGAGAACCTCGCCGCCAACATTGGCGGCGCGGGCCTCATTTTCGCTCATCACGCCACGCGGCGTGGAAAGGATGGACATGCCAAGCCCGTTATAGAACTTGGGGAGTTCAGCGATTTTCGAATAGACGCGACGGCCGGGCTTTGACACGCGCGTAATCTCCCGAATGGCAGGTTCGCCTTCGGAATATTTCAATTCGATATCAATCAACTTCACGCCAGGGCGGAGTTCTTCGGTGCGCCAAGCGCGAATGAAACCTTCGCGCTTCAGCACTTCCAAAACATTCTCGCGCAGCTTGGACGCCGGCGCCTTGCACCGGGTCTGGCGCGCGGATTGCGCATTGCGGATGCGGGTGAGCAGATCGCCCAGCGGATCGGACATGGACATGCCGGGCTTCCTTACCAGCTTGCCTTCACGACGCCCGGAATCTGACCCTGATTGGCCAGTTCGCGGAACGCGTTACGACACAGCTTGAATTTGCGATAATTGCCGCGCGGCCTGCCCGTAAGCTCGCAGCGCAACCGAACGCGATTCTTGGCGCCATTGCGGGGCAATTGCGCCAGTTTCAGCGTCGCTTCGAAGCGATCTTCCATCGGCAGCTCGCGATTCATCACCGCAGCCTTCAACGCAGCGCGCTTGGCGGAATGCAGCTTCGAAAGCCGCTCCCTGCGCTTGTTCTTTTCTACAGACGAGGTCTTTGCCATACCGTCATAACCCTCCGGAACCTGCCGGGCTAACCCGGCGGTTTTCCAAAAAACTCAATTCTGGAAAGGAAGCTGGAACGCCTTAAGCAGCGCCTTCGCTTCCTTGTCGGTCTTCGCCGTGGTGACGAAAACAATGTCCATGCCGCGCACCGTATCTACCTTATCATAAATGATTTCGGGGAACACGATCTGCTCCTTCAAGCCCAGGGCATAATTGCCCCGACCATCGAAGCCGCGATTGCCCGGCACACCGCGAAAATCACGCACGCGCGGCAGCGCAATGGTCACAAGCCGATCAAGGAATTCATACATGCGTTCCTTGCGCAGCGTAACCTTGCACCCAATCGCCTGGCCTTCGCGGATCTTGAAACCCGCGATCGCCTTTTTCGCCTTGGTCTTCACCGGCTTCTGGCCCGAAATCAGGGTCAGATCGGAAACCGCGGCATCGAGCTTCTTTTGGTCGCCAGCGGCTTCGCCGACGCCCATATTGATCACGATCTTTTCAAGCTTCGGCACTTCCATCGGATTGGTGTAGCCGAATTCTTCAACCAGCTGCTTACGCACCACGGTATCGTAATGCTGGCGCAGCCGGGCCTGTTCCTTCACGTCGCTCATGCGTCAAGCACCTCGCCGGAGGCGCGCGCCACCCGGACCTTTTTGCCATCTTCCAGCACCTTGAAGCCAACACGGGTCGGCTTGCCGGACTGAGGATCAAGCAGCGCCAAATTCGAAAGATGAATCGCGGCTTCCTTCTCGGTAATCCCGCCAGGGTTACCGATGCCAGTCGCCTTCTGGTGACGCTTAACCAGATTGATGCCCTGCACCAACGCGCGATCTTCGGCCGGCATCACGCGAATCACTTCGCCCTGCCGCCCTTTGTCACGTCCGGTCAAAACCTGAACGCGATCGCCCTTCCTGATCTTCTGAGCCATGGCTTACAACACCTCCGGCGCCAGAGAGATGATCTTCATGAACTTCTTCGCACGAAGTTCACGCACCACCGGACCAAAGATACGCGTACCGATCGGCTCATTCTGCTTGTTGATCAGCACCGCCGCATTGCGGTCGAAGCGGATCACAGAACCATCATTACGGCGCACCGGGAAGGAAGTCCGCACGATTACCGCGCGCTCCACCGTACCCTTCTTCACCTTACCGCGCGGGATCGCTTCCTTGATGGAAACGACGATGATGTCGCCCACACCAGCGGTCTTGCGCTTGGAACCGCCCAGCACCTTAATGCACTGAACGCGACGGGCACCCGAATTGTCAGCGACTTCCAGGTTGCTTTCCACTTGAATCATGGATCAGCCTCCCGCCGCCGGCGCCACGGCTTCGCCGTTGCGCACCACTACCGTCCAAACCTTGCGCTTGGAAATCGGCGGGCACTCTTCAATCTGCACCATGTCGCCTTCCTTGCACAGGTTGGCACCGTCATGCGCCGCATACTTCTTGGATTTGCGGATGAATTTCTTATAGAGCGGATGCATCACGCGACGTTCGACCAAGACCGTAATGGTCTTGTCCATCTTGTCGCTGACGACCCGCCCGGTGAGGACGCGCTTCGGCATCGCCGTCGGTCTCCTCTCAGGCTTTGGTTGCGGCGGCGCGGCTGCGCTCACCGATGATGGTCTTCACCCGCGCAATGTCCCGACGGACTTGGCGAATGCGGCTAAGAGCTTCAAGCTGCCCGGTTGCGCGTTGGAAACGCAGATTAAACTGCTCCTTACGCAAATCAAGCAACATTGTGTTCAGCTCATCAGCCGATTTGGCGCGAACATCGCCGATCTTGGTCATGGCCATGATCAAGCCTCCAGACCCAGACGGGTCACGAACTTTGTCTTGATCGGCAGCTTGGCAGCACCGAGGCTAAGCGCTTCACGCGCCACATCGTTGCTCACGCCGTCGATCTCGAACATGATGCGGCCGGGCTTTACCCGGGCCACCCAATATTCCGGAGCCCCCTTGCCGGAGCCCATGCGGACTTCGGCAGGCTTGGTGGAAACCGGAACATCCGGAAAGATGCGGATCCAGACGCGGCCCTGGCGCTTCATGGCGCGGGTGATCGCGCGGCGAGCCGCTTCGATCTGCCGCGCGGTCACACGCTCAGGTTCCAGTGCCTTAAGGCCGAAACCGCCAAAGGACAAAGAAAACCCACCCTTGGCCAAGCCATGGATGCGGCCCTTATGGGCCTTACGGAATTTGGTGCGCTTCGGTTGCAGCATTTCCCTATACCCTTAGCGCTGCGGCGCCTGTTCGGCGGCGCGCCTGTCTTGCGCCATCGGATCATGCCCCATGATCTCACCCTTGAAGACCCAAACCTTCACACCACAGGTGCCATAGGTGGTCTTTGCCGTCGCCGTACCGTAATCAATGTCGGCGCGCAGCGTATGCAGCGGCACGCGACCTTCGCGATACCATTCCATCCGCGCAATTTCAGCACCGCCCAAACGACCGGAGCAATTGATCCGGATGCCAAGCGCGCCAAGACGCATCGCAGACTGCACCGCACGCTTCATGGCACGGCGGAACGCCACACGGCGTTCAAGCTGCTGCGCAATGCTTTCAGCGACCAGCACGGCGTCAATTTCCGGCTTACGGATTTCCACGATGTTGAGCGCCACTTCGGCACCCGCCATCTTCTGCAAATCCTTGCGCAGGACTTCGATATCCGCGCCCTTCTTGCCGATCACAACGCCGGGCCTAGCAGCATGAATGGTCACGCGCGGCTTCTTCGCCGGACGCTCAATCACCACACGGCTTACGCCAGCGCCCTTCAGCCGATCACGCAGCTTTTCACGCAGCTTGAAATCTTCATGCAGCATCTTGGCGTAGTCAGCGTCGGCGAACCAGCGACTATCCCAAGTGCGATTGATGCCAAGCCGAAGCCCGACGGGGTTAACTTTCTGGCCCATACTACGCGGCCTCCTGAGTTTCAGCGGCTTCCGCCACAACCTGTTCGGCCACGACGATCTTCAGATGGCTGAACCACTTCTCGATGGTGGATGACTTGCCACGACCACGGGCATGGAAGCGCTTCATCACCGATGCACGCCCCACTTCAGCGCGGGCGACAACCAGGCGATCCACATCCAAGCTGTGGTTGTTTTCAGCATTCGCAATCGCGCTTTCCAGAGTCTTCTTCACGGTGCCGGCGATGCGGCGCTTAGAGAAGGTCAACTGCGCCACAGCATCCTGAGCCTTCTTGCCGCGGATCATGGCGGCTACCAGGTTCAGCTTGCGTGGGCTCACGCGGATATTGAAAGTGACAGCCTGCGCTTCACTATCGGTAAGGCCGCGCGGGTGTTTCGGCTTGCTCATTGGTCTCAGCCCCGCTTCGTCTTCTTATCCGCCGCGTGCCCAGTGAAGGTGCGCGTGGGGGAGAATTCGCCGAACTTGTGGCCAACCATGTTTTCGGTCACCTGCACCGGCAAGAACTTCTTGCCGTTATAGACACCGAAAGTAAGGCCCACGAATTGCGGCAGGATCGTGCTGCGACGCGACCAGATCTTGATGATCTCGTTACGTGTAGAAGCACGCGCGGCTTCCGCCTTGTTGAGCAGATACCCGTCAACAAACGGGCCTTTCCATACACTACGCGGCATCGCGATCAGCCCTTCGTCGCGTTGCGGCGACGGACAATAAAGCCATCGGACCGCTTGTTGTTGCGCGTCTTCGCACCCTTGGTCGGCTTGCCCCATGGTGTCACCGGATGGCGACCACCAGACGTACGGCCTTCACCACCACCATGCGGGTGGTCAATCGGGTTCATGGTCACACCGCGGTTATGCGGCTTGCGGCCCAGCCAACGGCTGCGACCCGCCTTGCCAAGTTCCTGGTTGCTATTGTCCGGATTAGACACCGCACCAATAGATGCCATGCATTCCGCACGGATCAGGCGCAGTTCACCAGACATCAGCTTCACCTGCGCATAGCCGGCATCCTTGCCGACGAGCTGCGCAAAGGTACCGGCAGAACGCGCGATCTTGCCGCCAGCACCTGGCTTCATTTCGATATTGTGGATGATGGTACCCACAGGAATGGCCGCCATCGGCATCGCGTTGCCCGGCTTGATGTCTGCGCGTTCAGCGGACACCACCGTATCACCCACCTTCAGGCGCTGCGGCGCGATGATGTAGGAAAGCTCCCCATCTTCGTACTTCAGCAGCGCGATGAAGGCCGTGCGGTTCGGGTCATATTCCAGCCGTTCCACCAGCGCGGGCACGCCGAACTTGTCGCGGCGCTTGAAATCCACGATGCGATAAGACTGCTTATGTCCACCGCCGCGGAAGCGCGAGGTGATGCGCCCGTGATTGTTACGGCCACCCGAATGGGACTTGCCCTCGGTAAGCCCCTTGACCGGCTTGCCCTTCCACAATTCGGAACGGTCAATAAGGATCGTGCCACGCAGCGAAGGCGTGATCGGGTTAAAACTCTTGAGCGCCATGGCTTAAGCGAGCCCCGTCGTGAGGTCGATGCTTTGGCCTTCTGCAAGCCGCACCATCGCCTTCTTCCAATCAGACCGCTGGCCGGGACGGCCGCGGAAACGCTTCGTCTTGCCCTTGACCACAATAGTGTTCACGGCAAGCACCTTCACCCCGAACAGACCTTCAACCGCGGCCTTGATTTCAGGCTTGGTCGCATCGCCCGCCACCTTGAAGGTGATCTGGCCACGTTCGCTGTTGAGGGTAGCCTTTTCAGTCACCAGCGGGGACAGGATGGTCTGATACATCCTTTCCTTGCCAATCACTGGCTTCTTCGGCTTCACGGCGTTCTCGCTCATGCCAGCCGCTCCTTCAGGGCTTCCACGCCGGCACGCGTCACCGCGAGCACTTCATGGTTCAGAATGTCATAGACATTTGCGCCAATGGTCGGCAGCACCTGCACCTTGGGGAGGTTGCGAACGCAGCGAGCGAAATTCTCATCCGCCGCAACATCCACCACCAGCACGCTCTTCCAGCCAAGCGCCTTCACCTTGGCTGCCATCGCGCTGGTCTTGGCGTCAGCGCCAAGCGCCGCATTCTCCAGCACAACCAACTTGCCTTCGGCGGCCTTCTGGCTCAGTGCGCTGATCAGCCCAAGCCGACGCACCTTCTTGTTCAGGCTGTAGCCATGGTCACGCACAACCGGCCCATGGACCACGCCACCTTTACGGAATTGCGGGGACCGCAAGGAACCTTGGCGAGCATTGCCAGTGCCCTTCTGACGATAGGGCTTCTTGGTCGTGCCCGAAACTTCGCCCATGCCCTTGGCTTTATGGGTGCCGGCGCGGCGCTTGGCCAATTGCCAGTGCACAACACGCGCCATGATATCGGCGCGCGGGGTCGCGCCAAACAGCGCTTCCGGCAATTCGATCTCACCAGCTTGGGTGTTCTCGAGGGTGATGACAGGGGTTTGCATCTTCGCCTCGTTCACGCGATGGCCGCTGGGAAGGGAGCATCAGCATGGCGCGCGCGCTTCACAGCGTCACGCACCAGCACATAGCCACCCTTGGAACCCGGCACGGCGCCTTTGATCAACAGCAGACCCTTTTCGGCATCCACGCCCGCCACTTCCAAATTCTGGGTAGTGACACGCTCAACGCCGAGATGGCCAGCCATCTTCTTGTTCTTGAAGGTCTTGCCCGGATCCTGACGGTTACCGGTAGAACCATGCGAGCGGTGGCTGACGGATACCCCGTGCGAAGCTTCAAGCCCCGAGAAGTTCCAGCGCTTCATCGCACCCGCGAAGCCCTTACCAACCGTGACACCGGTCACATCCACCTTCTGCCCGGCAACGAAATGAGCGGAAGAAAGCACGGCGCCAAGATCCAGCATCGCATCACTGGCGACACGGAATTCCACCACCTTGCGCGGCGCTTCAACACCGGCCTTCGCAAAATGCCCCTTATTCGCCTTGGAGACGTTCTTGGGCTTCGCTACGCCAATACCAAGCTGGACGGCTTCGTAGCCATCCTTCTCGGCGCTGCGCTTCGCCACCACGCGCACGTTATCAACATGCAGCAGCGTGACGGGAACGGTCGAGCCGTCCTCATTGAATAGCCGGGACATGCCCAGCTTTTTGGCGATCAGGCCAGTGCGGCCATTTTTCGCGGCCATGATGGTAAACTCCCCCGGCCCTTCAGATCTTGATTTCGACATCCACGCCAGCGGCGAGGTCGAGCTTCATCAGCGCGTCCACCGTCTGCGGCGTGGGGTCAACGATATCAAGAAGACGGCGATGCGTGCGGATTTCGAACTGCTCGCGGCTTTTCTTGTCTACGTGCGGCGAGCGGTTCACAGTGAAACGCTCAATATGCGTCGGTAGCGGAATCGGGCCCCGTACGCGCGCGCCTGTCCGCTTCGCGGTATTCACAATCTCCCGCGTGCTGCCATCCAGTACGCGGTGATCGAACGCCTTGAGGCGGATGCGGATATTTTGGCTGTCCATGATGTGGGACCCGGTATCCTGTTCTTACGCCGTGATCTTGGCGACAACGCCGGCGCCGACGGTGCGGCCACCTTCGCGAATGGCGAAGCGCAAGCCTTCATCCATCGCGATCGGCGCAATCAATTCCACATCCATCGACACATTGT
>JBIJAH010000058.1:0-5809 GCA_044345845.1 Roseomonas sp. | reverse complement strand
TCACCAATCGCCTGCGCAGGGTTCAGCCCCTTGGGGCAGGTGCGCGTGCAATTCATGATGGTGTGGCAGCGGTAAAGCCGGAAGGGGTCTTCCAGATTATCCAGCCGCTCACCGGTCGCTTCATCGCGTGAATCCGCAATCCAGCGATAGGCTTGCAGCAGCACCGCCGGCCCCAGATACCGGTCGCCATTCCACCAATAGGATGGGCAGGAAGTGGAGCAGCAGAAGCACAGGATGCATTCCCAAAGCCCATCCAGCTTCGCGCGTTCTTCCTTGGATTGCAGCCGTTCCGCATCGGGTGGTGGCGGCGTGTCTGACTTCAACCAGGGCTCAACGCTGCGCAACTGCGCGTAGATTTGCGAGAGATCCGGCACCAGATCCTTCACCACCGGCATATGCGGCAGCGGGTTGATGCGGACATCGCCCTTCACTTCCTCAATCGGCTTCAGGCAGGCGAGCGTATTCAGCCCATCAATATTCATCGAGCAGGAGCCGCAAATCCCCTCTCGGCAGGAACGCCGGAAGGTGAGCGTGCTGTCCACCTCATTCTTGATCTTGATCAGCGCGTCCAGCACCATCGGCCCGCATTGGTCGAGATCAATTTCGAAAGTGTCATTGCGCGGATTTTCGCCGGAATCCGGGTCCCAGCGATAAATCTTGAAATTCTTGACCTGTTTCGCGCCGGCGGGCGCCTTATGCGTCTTGCCGGTGCCGATGGTCGAATTCTTGGGCAGGGTGAAAGTGGCCATTTTGTTATGTCCTAATACACGCGCGCCTTGGGGGGGAAGACCTGTACTTCATTCGTCAAAGTGCGCATCTTCACATCGCGATAATCAAGCTTGACTTCCCGCTTTTCATTCATCCAAGCCAGCGTGTGCTTCATCCAGTTATCATCGTCACGATCGGGGAAATCCTCATGCGCATGGGCGCCGCGGCTTTCCTTGCGCGCTTCGCCGCCGACCACCGTGGTCAGCGCATTGCCGATCAGGTTATCAAGCTCCAACGCTTCCACCAGATCGCTGTTCCAGATCAGGCTGCGATCAGCGATCTTGATATCGCCATAGCTGCCCGCGACCTGGGCCATTTTCGCGACCCCTTCCTTGAGTAGTTCCGACGTACGGAACACCGCCGCATGGGTCTGCATGGTGCGCTGCATGGCAAGGCGAAGTTCGGCCACATTGGTGCCGCCCTTGGCGTGGCGCACGCGATCAAAGCGATCCAGGCTGGACTCACCCGCCTTGGGCGGCAACGGCGGCTGGGAAGCACCTGGCTTAATGGTTTCTGCTGCACGATGAGCTGCCGCGCGGCCAAACACCACCAGGTCAAGCAGCGAATTCGTGCCAAGGCGATTGGCGCCATGGACGGAAACGCAAGCGGCTTCACCCACCGCCATCAGCCCCTGCACCACGCGGTCCTGGTCCTTCGCGGTTGGGTTCAGCACTTCGGTGTGAATATTCGTGGGAATGCCGCCCATATTGTAATGCACGGTCGGCAGGATGGGGATGGGTTCCTTCGTCACATCCACGCCCGAGAAAATCTTGGCGGTTTCCGAAATCCCCGGCAGGCGTTCATGCAGAATGGCCGCGCCCAGATGTTCCAGATGCAGATGGATGTGATCATGCTCAGGCCCCACGCCGCGGCCTTCGCGGATTTCCATGGACATGGCGCGGGAGACAACATCGCGGCTCGCCAAATCCTTGGCCGTCGGCGCGTAGCGTTCCATGAAACGCTCGCCTTCCGAATTGGTCAGATAACCACCTTCACCACGCGCACCTTCCGTGATCAGGCAGCCCGCGCCATAAATTCCGGTCGGGTGGAATTGCACAAATTCCTGATCCTGCAGCGGCAGCCCCGCGCGCAGCACCATCCCGCCACCATCGCCGGTGCAGGTATGAGCCGAAGTACAGGAGAAATAGGCGCGGCCATACCCACCCGTTGCCAGCACCACGCTTTGCGCGCGGAAGCGATGGATGGAGCCATCTTCCAGGCACCACGCCGTCACACCGCGGCACACGCCCTCATCATCCATGATCAGGTCAAGCGCGATGTATTCGACAAAGAACTCACAGCCATGCTTCAAGGATTGCTGATAGAGCGTATGCAGAATGGCGTGCCCCGTGCGGTCAGCAGCGGCGCAGGCGCGCATCGCGGGGGTTTTGCCGTAATCCTGCATATGGCCGCCAAAGGGGCGCTGATAGATGCGGCCATCTTCGGTGCGGCTGAAGGGCACGCCGTAATGTTCAAGCTCGATCACGGCCGGGATGGCTTCGCGGCACATATATTCAATGGCGTCCTGGTCACCCAGCCAGTCAGACCCCTTCACGGTGTCATACATGTGCCAGCGCCAATCATCTTCGCCCATATTGCCAAGCGCGGCGCCAATGCCGCCCTGGGCTGCGACCGTGTGGCTGCGTGTCGGGAAAACCTTGGTGATGCAGGCGGTCTTCAACCCCGCCGCGCCCATGCCAAACGTGGCGCGCAGCCCGGCGCCACCAGCGCCCACCACCACCACATCATAGGTATGGTCCACAATCCGATAGGCGCCATTGGAAGGCTTGCTGATCGCATTCATTGCTTCATCTCATCCTGCCAAGCGGCGGGGAATACGCCCCGGACCCGCATTAATCCTCAACCAAAACTCAAAGCGCGATGCGCAAAACACTCAGCGTTGCAGCGAGCCACATCAGCACGGCAAGCCCATTCACCGCGCAAATTGCGGCAAAGCGCTTCAACTCATCACGCACATAATCTTCGATCACCACTTGCAGCCCGGCGGCGGCGTGGTGCAACGCCGCAGTCAGGAAGGCCAGCAGCAGGACCGCATTGAAGGTATTGCCGATCCATTCCAGCACCACCGCGTATTCGGCGCCCGCCAAACCGGCCAAGGAAAAGATCAGCCAGATCGAAAGCGGCAGCAACGCGATAGAGGTCACGCGCTGCATCCACCAATGTCGCGTGCCGCCCTTGGCGGAGCCCATGCCACGCACGCGCCCAAGCGGGCTACGGAGCGAACGGATAGAGGCGCTGTCTTCAGCCATGATGATGCCTCCTCAGACCAAAATCAGCAGCCAGGTGAGAATGGTCAGCACCGCCGTGCCAATCACCACCAGGCGCCCGGAACGATAGGCGGCATCCATGGCAAAGCCATGCCCCGCATCCCAGAACAAATGCCGAATACCTGCCAGTGTGTGATACCAAGCCGCAACGGTCAGCCCGAACAGCGCCACCCAGCCCAGGAAGGACCCGAAGACCCATTGCGCGGTGGCGAAAGCGCCCTGCCCCGTGCCGGCCGCCACCAGCCACCAAACCAGCAGTACCAGCCCGCCGCACCACGCCACACCGGAAATACGGTGCAGAATGGACAGCAGGCTCGTCATTTGCATCATGTCATAGACTTGCAAATGCGGCGACAAAGGCCGGCGCGTCAGCGTGCCATCGGAACGGCGGCCAACCATGGCCGCTTCCCGAGCATCTTTTATCCTTGCCATCAACCCAACTCCAACGATTCGACTCCGCGCGGAGGCCGCGCTGGCGAACTTCTTCACTGCCTTTCTAAGTGTCGCGTGCCATAGCGTCAAATCAGGCAGACACGTGCCATATTGGCCGCAAAAGATTGACGAATTCGCCACTCGGGCGCAGTTTCAAAGCCTAATCTGACAGGGGCCCCAGGGCTCATGAGCGCTGCAACTTCCGAAGCCCCAGGGGCCAGCCAGGATGCCCGCATCATCGCCCTGATCGGCACCGGGCACTTCCTGTCCCATTTCTACATGCTTTGCCTGCCGCCGCTGTTTTTGGTCTGGCGCGATGAATTCAGCGTTTCCTTCGCCGAATTGGGCCTGATCGTCGCGTTGATGAGCGGCACGACCGCCCTGCTGCAAACCCCGGTCGGCTTTGCGGTAGATCGTTATGGCGCCCGGCCCTTTCTGGTCGGCGGCACGCTGATCATGGCGCTTTCGATCTCCGCCATGGCCTTCGCACCGGGGGTTTGGGCGCTTTGGTTGCTCGCGGTCCTGTCCGGCGTTGGCAATAGCGTGATCCATCCAGCGGATTACGCGATACTCGCCGGCAGCATCCGCCAGGAACGCATGGGCCGCGCCTTTGCCATGCATACCTTCACCGGCAATCTGGGCTTTGCGCTCGCCCCGCCCATCGTTGCCTTGCTGCTGTTGGTGATGGGCTGGCGGGAAGCGCTTTTGCTGCTTGGCCTGCTTGGCGTGCCGGTGGTGGGCGCCATTCTGCTGCAAAGCCGCATCCTGAAGGACCAGGCCAAGCCCAAAACCACCGATGAGGCAGGGCAATCGGGCCGCGAATTGCTGCTTTCCCGCCCTATGCTGCTGTTCTTTGCCTTCTTCCTGCTCTCCGCCTCGGCGGGGTCGGGCATTCAGGCCTTCGTCATCACTGTGCTCGGCAAGCTTTGGGCGGCACCCATCGCCACAGCCTCAATGGTGCTGACGGGCTATATGGCGGGTGCGACGGGCGGCACGCTGATTGGCGGCTGGTTCGTGGACCGCGCAAAAGGCGGCGGGCTGATGGGCTTTGTGACCATCCTGACGCTTTTCGCCATGGCGATGTTCCTGGTGCTGGGGCTGGTGGCGCTGCCGGAAATTGCCTTGCCAGGTATTGGGCTGCTCGCCGGCCTCGCCATGGGCGCATCGCGCACCCCGCGCGATGTCATGCTGAAGGATGCCTGCCCGCCGGGGCAAATTGGCAAGGTGTTTGGCTTTGTGTCCTCCGGGCTGCCTTTGGGGGGCGCGATCACGCCGGTGCCGCTCGGGTTTCTGATTGACATGGGCTACCCAATACTGGTGCTGCCGGTGGTGGCGGCGCTGCTGGGGCTTTCGCTGCTTTGCGCAGGCGGGGCACGCGCCAGCGGCAATGCCGCCAAAACACGCGCCGTTGCCGCTGAATGAAAAACACAAAAAACGGAAGGGCTCTGGCCTCCCGAACCCACCCGCCAAGGGCCGCGAGGCCCTTGGAACCCTAAACTTAGCATGAGCGCCTTTGATGAAGGGGTGGCCTTATCCGCCTGGATAGCTGTCGCAGTCGTCGCGGCTTCGGGGGCGCTGAGCGCGTCGCGCAAACAACTTGATCCGGTGGGGTTCATCCTGATTGCCTGCGTCACGGCTTTTGGCGGCGGCACTGTGCGGGATTTGATTCTGGGCGCGCCCGTGTTTTGGCTCAAAGCGCCGGGCATGGTGCTGCTGGCCTCAGGCGTCGCACTACTGGTTTTTTTCACGGCGCATCTAATGGAACGGCGCTTCCTGGTGCTGCTGTGGGCGGATGCGGTCGGGCTTGGCCTGTTTGCTGTGCTCGGCACGGAAGCAGCACTCCACTGGGGCGCGCCGCCTTGGGTTGCGATACTCATGGGCACCATCACGGCAACCTTCGGCGGCATCTTGCGCGATATCATCTGCGCCGAATTGCCGCTGATCCTACGCCGCGAAATCTACGCCACCGCGGCGGCTTTCGGTGCGGCCATTTTCGTTGCGCTGATACAGGCCGGCCTGCCGCGGGATGTTGCGCTGCCGATCGGTGCCTTCGCCGGCTTCGCCCTGCGCGGCGCCGCCATTCTGCGCGGCTGGTCCATGCCGACCTATAAGGCCCGCCCCGGGCGCGATTACCCGGACGAACGATAAGCCATGTCGCCTTACGCCATCGCGGTTCTATTCACCCTGGCGAGTATGTCCGTCGTCAAATGATTTGAGAGCAATTGGCGTGCTGTGTAACGGAGTATCTGGCCCATCAGTGGGTTAGGTTAAGCTGCGTTTTGTTGATGCATCAAGCGGCGATGCTGGATGGTCCTGCGCTT
>JBIJAH010000006.1:0-154547 GCA_044345845.1 Roseomonas sp. | reverse complement strand
ATCCAAAGGATAGCCAAGCACTATCAACTTCCAAAAAAACCAGATGCAATTGTCAAACAACAAAAAAAGAACCAGCAACCGAATGCCCCAAGGCACCCCAAGCAGCCGGCCCCTCAAACTCCACCAATCATCGGCAGGGCAAAAATACTAGCCAATACACATCAGCCAGTCAACCCCAAAAAACAACCAACAACGGCGTGAGCGGGCTTCTAGTACCATCAACAAAACACGTCAAGCGGCCATCCAATGCCGGAACCAGGCGGCAAAGCGGGGCACCCCTACCTCAATAGGCGTTTTCGGCTCAAACCCGCACAAAGCCTGGATAGCGCCGATATCAGCGAAGGTTTCCGCGACATCCGTCACGGGACGCGGCGCGACCTTGATGACTGCCTTGCGGCCAAGACTTTCCTCAAGCACCGCCACAAAGCGCCGCACTTCAACGCTGCGGTGGTTGCCTATGTTCAATAACCGCGGCGTTCCGGCAACAGGCGGCCGATCCAATGCCCCCAAAACACCCGCAACAATGTCTTCGATAAATGTAAAATCACGCTTCAGCCGGCCACCTTCGTACAAAGTAATTGGCCTTTCCGCGAGAATCGCTTCTGCAAAAAGCCACGGCGCCATATCCGGACGTCCCCACGGACCATAAACCGTGAAAAATCGCAGTCCGGTCTGTGACAGACCGAAAAGGTGACCATAGGCTTCGCTGATTAGTTCATCAGCGCGCTTGGTTGCCGCATACAGCGAGATAGGGTGATCAACGCGGTCATCTTCGCGGTAAGGTAGATTTTTGTTGCCGCCATAAACGGATGAAGAACTGGCATAAACAAAATGCTCAAGCCTAGGGAGTGTTCTTGCAGCCTCCAACATCACGAGATGCCCCATCACATTCGCTTCAATGTAGCTGTAGGGATCAACCAGTGAATGCCGGACACCCGGCTGCGCTGCCAGATGAATGATGCGGGTGATATCATCATGCCGACTGAATAGGGCGGAAACCGCTGAACGATCGGCGATATTGTCCTCGACAAAAAGGAAATCCGCCTTGCCCAAAAGCCGATCGCGCCTGGCGCGCTTCAGGCGCAAATCATAATAGGGTGTCAGACTATCAAGGCCGATCACTCTTTCACCGCGCGCAAGCAAAGCTTCGGAAACGTGCATGCCAATAAAACCCGCAGCACCAGTCACAAGAATGGTCATGACTCAATCAGCCGATCTTCAAGTAACTCAAGGATAGCATGGCCTAACGAGATATGCACTTCTTGCACACGCGCAGTTTCGTTGCTCGGCACAATCAGAGCAACATCGCAAAGGGCTGCAGCCCCCCCGCCATCGCCACCCAGAAAGCCAATGGTACCAATTCCCATGCTACGCGCGACCTGCAGCGCCTTGATAACATTTGGGGAGCGACCGGAAGTGGTGATGCCAACAAGTACATCCCCCTGCCGCCCCAGCCCAGAAAGCGGCCTCGCGAAAACATTCTCGAAGCCATAATCATTCCCGCCCGCTGTCAACGCAGCAGGATCAAGCGTGAGTGCGATGGCGGGCCAGGAGGGCCGCTCAACCCGCGACCTCAGACGCACCAATAATTCTGTCGCCAGATGCTGCGCATCTGCGGCACTTCCGCCATTGCCGCAGAAAAAAAGCTTCCCGCCACGACGCAGCGCCGCTTCGCATAAATCAATTGCTTGAATGACCAATGGCGCCATCTCCGTCGCCAAATGGCGGCGAAGAGTGATGCCATCCTCCATCATCACATTGAAACGTTCTTGTTCTTTCATGAACGGCTCCAAGCCTGCACACCCAAGCAGAGACGGGACAAGGCGCAAATCCGCACCCGGTGAATTCGGACATAAGCCTTCGGCAGGCAAAGGCCAAGCTGCATCCGCCAAAGCCTTCACCGACGCCACACCGGAAACTATGGTATCTGGCAGCGGATGACGCTATGCGCTTCTGAGGCCCGGCGGAGCCTTCAGGGGATGTTTGGTTTATGCCGCTCCAATTCGGCAAGGCGTGCGCGAAGATTGGCTAATTCAGCCCTTAGCGCCGCTATCTGGTCCCCTACTGGGTCATCTTCAGTATTGCTAAGGCCATATCCAAGCCATGGATCGGCGCAGCTCGTCCCCGCGGGTGGGCGTGCCGGAATCCCAACAACGGTACATTCAGGCGGCACATCGCGGGTCACCACGGCATTTGCGCCAATACGAGCCCCCTGGCCGATTGTGATGGGACCCAGAACCTGCGCCCCTGCCCCGATGGAGACACCCGCTTCAATCGTCGGGTGCCGTTTACCAGGGCTGCCGGAAAGCCCGCCCAAAGTCACGCCATGATAAATCAGCACATTATCGGCAATTTCCGCGGTTTCGCCGATCACCACGCCCATCCCGTGGTCAATGAAAAGCCGACGGCCAATCTGCGCCCCGGGATGGATTTCAATGCCCGTCAAGAAACGGCTGAGATGCGAAACGACCCGCCCCGCGCCGCGCCAGCCGCGCCGCCAAAGCCAATTCGCAAGCCGGTGCCAAAGCACCGCATGAAGCCCAGCGTAACAGAAAATCGTCTCAAACCAGGAAGGCCGGGCGGGATCGCGCGCGCGAATACTGCGACCGATTTCAACAAGCTCCATGACCACAGGGCTACCTCACGCAAGCCAAGGCGGTATGGGCAGGCCGCGTTCGCGCAGGAATTCCGGATTGAACAGCTTGGATTGGTAGCGCGCGCCGCCATCGCACAGAATGGTCACCACACGATGCCCTGGGCCCAGTTTACGCGCCACCTTGATGGCGGCGGCAACATTCAAGCCGGCCGAACCACCAAGGCAAATGCCTTCCTGCACCAGCAAGTCGAATACCTGCGTGAGCGCTTCCTCATCCGTAACTTGCACCGCGTCATCAATCAGGGCTCGGTCGTCCACCAGATTACCCGGCACGCGTGCGGCCTGGCCAATGCCCTCAGTGATCGAAGATCCCTCGGGCTTCAACTCTCCGGTCTTGACCCAGGAATAGAGTGAACTCCCCATCGGGTCAGCCAGTACAATGCGCGTTGTCGGCCCGCGCGCCTTCAAGGCACGCGCAATGCCGGCAAGTGTACCGCCCGTGCCGCAGGAACAGGTGAAGGCATCAATCTGCCCGCCGGTCTGGTCCCAGATCTCGGGTCCGGTGGTTGCCTCATGCGCTGCCCGATTGGCGAGGTTGTCGAATTGATTGGCGTAAACCGCCCCTAATTCCTCAGCCAAACGGCGGCTGAAATGCACGTAATTGCCGGGGTCGGAGAATGGTTTGGCCGGCACCAGGCGGAGATCAGCGCCGATCATACGCAGAAAATCGAGCTTTTCGCGACTTTGCGTCTCTGGCACCACAATGATGCTGCGATAGCCGCGCGCATTGGCAACCAGCGTGATGCCAATACCCGTATTGCCTGCTGTGCCTTCCACAATCGTGCCGGGTTGGCCGGGCGTGAGCGCGCCGCGCGCTTCGGCATCGGCAATAATGCCAAGCCCAGCGCGGTCCTTCACCGAACCGCCGGGGTTCATGAATTCCGCCTTGCCCAAAATGTCGCAGCCCGTCATTTCACTGGCGCGCTTCAGGCGTATCAATGGTGTATTGCCGATGGCACCGGCCAGACCATCCACGATGTTATGCATGCCCGCCATTGAAATCACCGCGCCCTTTGCTTGACTATTTGCACGTCATGCTGGCCCGGACCGAAAGGCGGCACAAGCTTCGGAAAATTCTTATCTTTTTGCCGCAATTGGGAAATGGCACTGCTCTCAAGTGCCGTAAACACGAAAGGTATTGGCCTGTGCTAATCAGGTGAGGCCTAATCAGGCCGCCTCACTGCGCGCCTTGCGAGATCGCCTGTAAAAATGCCGCGCAACGAAAAATGCCAAGGCGGAAAGCGCAATACCAGCGATGGCCCAGCCTAACCTCTCCGGCCCGATCAGGGAGCCTAGAAACCAGCCCGCTGCCACAAAGCTGGCAGCCCAAAGGCCTGCCGCGATGAAATTCAACACCGCGAAGCGCGCCCAATTCAGCCCGGCCAGACCGCAAGCTGCCGAGGCCACGTTACGAATCCCATACAGAAAGCGGAAGCTCAGAATGAACCAGGTACCGTAGCGGTGCAGCAAATCATTGACCCGGGCCACTTTCTGATCGGCACCCTTGATTCGACGCACAATGCGGGGACCAAAGCGCCGCCCCAGCGTGAACCAGGTCTGATCCCCCAAAAAAGAACCAAACCAGACCGAAAAGAACAGCCACCAGGGATCCACCGCACCCGTGGCTGCGCCCAGGGCCGCGGCGGCCAAGACAAATGTTTCACCTTCAAAGAACGCCCAAATGAACGCTCCCAGATAGGCGTAGTGCCCCCAAGAGTCCCAGATTTCAGCCAAGACATCACCCCCGGATATTGGCTATAAACTGGCCCCGAATGGATAAAAGGGGAAGGGCCACCCAGATTTTGTTTTGGCCCATGGGGGCGCAGCCCCTGCGCCCCACTTGGATAAGGAAGTCTCGTGTCGCAAATACCGGAAAACGCCAATGGGCCCATGTTCGACCCCTTCGGCCGCCCACCCGTTCCCGATCTGGTAGTGCCAAGGGGCATCCTGCCCTTTCATCTGGATGAAAGGCCGGTACGCGGCCGGCTGGTGCGCTTGGGAGCGCTGGCCGATGCCCTGCTTCGCCGGCATGACTATCAGCCCGAGGTCGCGAAACTCACAGGTGAGGCGATGGCGCTGACCGCAGGGCTGGCCGCTGCGCTGAAGTTCGAGGGTTCCTTCAGCCTGCAGGCCAAGGGCGATGGCCCGCTTTCCATGCTGCTGGCCGATTGCAGCCATGCCGGCGCGCTGCGTGGCTATGCAAAGCTGAATAAGGAAAGGTTCGCTGGGCTGGCTGCGCCTTCCGCTGCCGCGCTTCTTGGCAAGGGGTATCTGGCCTTCACCTGCGACCAGGGGCCCGATATGGATCGCTACCAAGGCATTGTTGCGATTGAGGGCGAGACACTGACCGACATGACCGGCGAGTATTTCCGCAATTCGGAACAGCTTGATACCTATTTGAAGCTGGCTTGCGAAGAAACACCGGCCGGTTGGCGCGCTTCCGCACTGTTGCTGGAACGCGTGGCGGGCGCTGGCTGGCTTGATCAGCAAATGGACCAGGAAGAACAGCAGGAAGCCTGGCAGACGGCGACCATACTGGCGCGCACCATCAGCACGCAGGAATTGCTGGATGATACGCTGTCGGGTGAACAGGTGCTGCATCGGCTGTTTCACGCTGAGGGGCTACGGCTGGATCGCCCGAGGCCGCTTTCCTATGGCTGCCGCTGTTCGCGCGACCGTTTGCTGAATGTCTTGGGCGGTTTCAGCGCCGATGATCTGGACCACATGGCCGATGAGGGAACCATCACCATGACCTGCGAATTCTGCAATTTCGATTTTCGTTTTGATCGCTCCAACCTTCCCATGCGTAATTCGGGAAATTGACCATGGCTTTGCTGACGAAACGCCGCGCCTTCCTGGCACTTCCCTTCCTCGCCGCCTGTGCGAATGAACAGCCAGCGGGGCCTTTCGTGCCGCCAGGGCCGCCGAGCTATGGGCATCTGACTCCGCTGCGCCTAAAGGTGGGGGGGCTGGAAATGCAGGAAGCGGGCAGCGGCACGGCCTTCCTTGTGGAACAGCCAGCGCCCCTTCTCCCCGCCGATGTAATGTTGCGCATGGCGCAGGAACGGCTGAGCGCCGCCGGTGGCCCCGGCAAGGCGCGTTTCCTGATCCAGACCGCAAGCCTTACCCGGGAAGGCGGCGCATCAGGGGGTGTTTTCAGCCCAGCAACCGAGACTTTCCGCTGCGTCATGCGCTGCCAAGTGGAGATTATCTCCGCCGAAGATGCCATCCTTGCCGGTGCCACTGCCGAGGCCACGCGCACGGTTACCGCGCCGGTGCGCGATGCCGGGGAAAGGGCAGCTTTGGCGGAACGCGCGGTGAAATTGGCTGGGCAGGATTTGAATGTCGAATTCGAATATCAGCTGCGCCGGCATCTGCGGAACTGGCTGCAATTGGTGGCGGGTGCGGGCGAAACCCTGCCTCAGCCAGTTGAACGTGAGTCCCTGCTGCGTTCGTGAAATTGTTGAATGAAAGAGAATAACCGCATGACAGACCGCCCCCTGATGCAGGAAATCGCACCCATCCTGCCGGAGCTGATTGCCGTGAGAAAAGACATCCACGCCCATCCGGAATTGGGCATGGAGGAAACCCGCACCGCTGCGCTGGTCGCAGCACGCTTGCGCAGCCTTGGCATCGAAACCGTGGAAGGCGTTGGTCGCATGGGCGTGGTGGGCACACTTCGCGGCAGCCGCCCCGGCCAGGGCGCGATTGGGCTGCGTGCCGATATGGATGCTCTAGCGCTGACGGAAGCGACAAATCTTCCCTATGCGTCGGAACACCCCGGCAAGATGCATGCTTGCGGGCATGATGGGCATACCGCCATGCTGCTGGGCGCTGCAGAGTTGTTGGCGAAAAAGCGCGATTTTGCCGGCACTGTGCATTTCATTTTCCAACCCGCAGAGGAAGGCCGCGGCGGCGCGCAAGCCATGCTGGATGATGGGCTGTTTGCACGTTTCCCCTGCGATGCCGTCTATGGCATGCATAATATGCCAGGCCTGCCGCTTGGGCATTTCGCGCTTTGCGATGGCCCCATGATGGCCGGTTCCGGGCGCTGGAAAGTGCAGTTTCGCGGTACCGGCGGGCATGGCGGCAATTCACCCCATTTGGCGAGTGACATCACTGTCGCGCAGGCGAATTTCATCACCGCGCTGCAAAGCATTGTCAGCCGCAATACACCCGCGCTGGAAAGCGTTGTGATCAGTGTCGGCCATATCTCGGGCGGTTCCGTTGATGCGCTGAACGTGATGCCCTCAGAAATCCTGGTGGGCGGCACCATGCGCGCCTTCAATCCCACCATGCAGAAATTGCTGGACGACCGCATGCGCGAAGTGGCGGAACTCACGGCCCGCATGCAGGGTGCGAGCGCTGAGGTAACGCTTTGGTGGGGTGCCGCGCCGCTGATCAATCACACGCGGGAGACCACCATCATGGCGGATACCGCACGCGACTTGGTGGGTGATGGCGCGGTGAATGAACAGATGACCCCCGTGACGGGCGGCGAGGACTTCGCCTTCATGCTGCGCGCCAAGCCGGGCGCTTTTGTCTTCATGGGCAATGGCACCGCGCCGGACGGCGCTGTGCATGCGCTGCACACACCACTTTATGATTTCAATGATGGCGCCCTGCCGCATGGCGTGGCGTTCTGGGTCAATCTGGTACGGCGGGAAATGAACAGCGGCGCCGGCTGAAACCCGATGATTTGGGGGGCGGCGCCTTAGCTACAGCGCCGCCCTGCCCGACTATTTCACCTCAACGCCATAGACATCGCGCGCCGCATGGGCGGTGATCAGCCCATCCGCCACATCGCGCTTCACCAATTCCGGATCGCGCGCCTTGGGATCACCCATGCCGCCGCCACCCGGCAGTTTCAGCAATAGGCGCCGGCCTTTCGGGATGACCTGAAAGCCCTTGGTGCGCAGCACCGTCCCATTCGGATCATTCAACCCCACCCAACCGCTAGCCCCCTCCCCGCCGCCATCACGGCCCTTGGGTGGATTGGCAACGCGATCGAAGATTGCATTCACGGCGAATTCCGCATCGCCCTTAGCACCAATTTCCATGATCTGGCCAAAGCCGCCGCGCGTCTTGCCGGCACCTGCTGAATCCGGGCGGAGTTCCTTTTTCCAGAAAATCACGGGTGCGACGTTTTCAGTCGCTTCCACCGGCATGGTACGCACGCCAGATGGAAAGGCCGTGCCATCCAGCCCATCCTTGGCGGGCCGCGCGCCGGTGCCACCGGAATTGAAGGTGATGATTTCGAAATCATCCACCTCAGCTTCCTGGCCCGAGATCTGAGAACCACCACGCAGCGGCGGATTCCAAAGCGCCGAGGAGCCTTCCGCATTCACGCGGTCTGGCACAGCCTGATGCAGGCAGCCCATCATCAGATCGGGGATCAATTGCCCGATCACGTGCCGCACACTGACAGGGTAAGGGCGCGGCGCATTCAGGATGGAACCTTCGGGGATTTCCATCTCAAACGGCGCGAGGCTCGCCCAATTATTCGGGACTTCCGGGGCAACGACGCATTTGATGCCAAAGCAGGAATAGGCGCGGCAATAGGCCGGCGGCACATTGATGCCGCGGCCGGAAAGCCCCGAAGTGCCGGCATAATCCACCACAATCCGATCCGCATGAATGGTCATGGCCGCCTTCAGCGTCACCGGCGCCTCATAGCCATCCGATTTGATATCGGAACGGAAAGTGCCACGCGGTAGCTTGGCGATTTCAAGCAATGTCGCGCGGCGGCTGGCTTCAAAGATGTATTCCGCGAGGTCATCAAGACTATCCATCGCGAATTCATTCATCATCTCAACAAGTCGCTTGGAACCGGCGTCATTGCAGGCGCAAAGGGAATAGATATCGCCTTCCAATTCCACCGGCGTGCGCGATCCCGCGCGGATGAAATCGAAAAACGTCTCATTCGGTGCGCCGGCATCGAAGCATTTCACGATAGGGATATAGAGCCCTTCTTCAAAAACGCTACGCCCTTCTGGCCCCATGCCAAGGCCGCCGATATCAATGATATGCGCGGTATTGGCGAAAAGCCCGACAATCTTGCCGCCGCGAAACGCGGGCGATACCACAGTCAGGTCATGCAAATGCCCGGTCGCGAGCCATGGGTCATTGGTGATGTAGTGATCACCAGGTTTCATGCTGGCAGCAGGGAATTTCGCCAGGAAGTGGCCAACTGATTCCGCCATGGAATTCACATGGCCCGGCGTGCCGGTCACGGCCTGGGCCAGCATGCGCCCTTGCAGATCAAAGACGCCGGCGGAAAGATCACCCGCTTCGCGCACCGTGGTGCTGAAGGCAGTGCGGATCATGGTTTGCGCCTGCTCTTCGACCACGGCGATCAGGCGATTCCATTGGATCTGGCGTTGAATTGTCGCCAGCGCACCGGTTTCCTTCATCGTGCAGCCTCCTGCGTCAGATCGAGATAGCCAAGCCCATCCATCCGGCAAACCCAGCCCGGGCCAATCAAGGTGCTGGTTTCCGCTTCGGCGATGATAGCGGGGCCGGCCACGGTGGCACCGGGCCGCATCGCATCGCGATCATAAACCTGCCATTCGGCCACTTCGCCGGTGGCGGTATCGCGCACCATTTGCACGCGGATCGGGCTTGGCGCTGGCGCATCCGCCACCGGACCCGCCGGTTCTACATGCGCTTCAACGGTGCGGACCGTGACGGCGAAGGAAAGGATTTCAACATCCGAACCCGGCACAGGGCGGTCATAGAAACGGCTGTACTCAGCGTCATACAGCGCACGAATTTCGCGGACATCCTGTTCGGTCAAGGCGCGCGGCGGAATCGGCACGGCGATTTCATGCCCCTGCCCGACATAGCGCGTATAGGCGATGCGCGTTTCCTCGATTGGCGCACCAAAGGCGCCTTCCGCCACCACCCCCGCCGCTTCGCGCGACATGGCGGCGAGCAGGCCATTCACCGCAGCAACGTCAAAGCTGCCGAAACGCTGATAGAGCGACTTCACCACCTCATAAGCGACCGGCGCGCGGAGGAAGCCAATCGCGCTGCCGACGCCCGCACCAGAGGGCACCAAAATGCGCTTCACGCCGATTTTCTCGGCCACGCGATAACCATGCACGGGGCCGCCGCCGCCAAAGGCAATCACCACGCGGCCTTCGTAATTCTTGGCGCTTTCAATGGCATGCACGCGCGCGGCATTGGCCATATTCTCATCCACCATCTCAACCACGCCAAGCGCGGCCATATCAGCGGAAAGCGCGAGCTTCCCGCCCACATGCTCGGCCAACGCCTTGCGAGAATGATCCGGATACAAACGCAGCGCACCACCCGCGAAAAGTTCCGGATCATAGCGGCCAAGCGCAAGATTGGCGTCCGTCACTGCCGGGTGCGTGCCGCCACGCCCGTAACAGGCGGGGCCAGGATCAGCGCCGGCACTTTCGGGACCCACCTGAATACGCCCCATGCTATCCACCTGCGCGATGGAACCGCCACCTGCGCCAATTTCCACCATTTCAATCACGGGAATGCGGAGCGGCAGGCCAGAGCCCTTCTTGAAGCGCCCAACGCGCGCGACTTCGAAAGTACGCGATGCCTGCGGGCGGAAATCATCAATCAGGCAGACCTTGGCCGTGGTGCCGCCCATGTCGAAGGACAGCACCTTATCGAAGCCACGCTGCCGCGCGACAAAGGCCGAGAATATCGCGCCCCCCGCCGGCCCGCTTTCCACCAAACGAATCGGGAAACGCGCCGCGGTATCAATGGTGGTGAGACCACCGCCGGACAGCATTAAATAAAGCGGGCAAGCAAGCCCTGCTTCACGCAGCCCCAATTCCAATTGCTTCAGGTAGCGCGCCATCAAGGGCTGCACATAGGCATTGGCGACGGTGGTTGAAAAACGCTCCCATTCGCGCATTTCGGGCGAAACTTCGGAAGAAAGCGAAACCGGCAATTCCGGCCACATCTCCCGCACAATCTCGGCAGCGCGGCGTTCATGGGTTGAGTTTACGAAGCCATGGATGAAGCCGATGGCGAGGCTTTCAATACCCTCGGCGCGCATGAAAGGAATATGCGCGCGCACCGCTGCCTCATCCAAGGGCAAGAGTACCTTGCCGGTATTGTCCAGCCGTTCCGGCACCGGCAGGCGCCAGCGGCGCGGCACAAGCGGCTTGGCCAATTCGATGTTCAGATCATATTGGTCGTAGCGCGCTTCATTGGCGAGCGCCAAAACATCGCGAAAACCATCCGTGGTGATCAGCGCGGTTTTCGCCCCCTTGCGTTCAATCACCGCATTAGTGGCAAGCGTGGTGCCGTGGATCACCAGGGCCAGATCGGCGGGCTTCATGGCGGCCTTGGCCAGCACCTGCTGCACACCTTCAAGCACGCCCTTCTCGGGCGCGGCGGGCGTGGTCAGGACCTTGGCGGTCCAGCGCTGGCCATCCTTTTCAATGGCAAGGTCCGTGAAGGTGCCGCCAATATCAACGGCCAGGCGGGCAGTCATGTTCGGAATCCTTTTTTCATTTCCAGTTGAACCTTGTCCAGTGATTTTCTGCCGCCTCATTGTCAGCCGCAGCTAAACGACAATCGACATCTGCATAGAACGAAGCGCTTTGGATTTCATTCGCGGTTGCAATAAAATGAAACCTTGCAAAAACGACATTCTCAAGGGTTGCTACAGATAAAATCTCCTGCAGCTTCGCGTCTATCGTTTCAAAAACTGGCCGAGGATAACTATGCTCTGCTGAAACAAGAAGGAAATCCATAAACATGGGGACATTTGCCGGCAAGTTGCGCTTGTCATCCTTTGTCCCGGCCCATTGGAGCGCCAAAGGGTTATTCAACGGCGTACAGTAGGCAAGATTGCCACATTCCTCGAGCAATTCGACCTTAGCTAGGAAGATCTGGCAGTCATGGGCCACCTGCCTGCCCTTATTCTCGACACCGAGCCGCAACCAACGAACACGCCGCTCATCCTGCAGCCGGTCCGTGACTAATGTGTCGCAAGCGTACGGAACTCCTAGCCCGGCACTCATAATTATGATTGGCCTTCGCCACCAACGAATTAACTCACTTGCGCCAACCCCAATGATACCCCCACCGATGACACCGCCTAGTGTAGCTACCAGGATGTCCATATCGGACGGCATTTTACTGCCCCATCTCCGCCGCCCAACGGGTCACCACGGCGCAAGCGGCCGCAAAATCTTCCATGCGCATAGCTTCCTTCGGATTATGACTGCCATTCTGATTGCGAACGAAAAGCATCGCCGCCGGCACGCCTGCTTCGGCAAAGGCCGCCGCATCATGCCCGGCACCTGATGCCATTTGCCGATAGCGAATACCAAGCGCCTTGGCCGCACTTTCTATGCCTGCCCGCACGCCCTGATCCATCGGCGCGGAGAGGCTGCCCGTTTCCGGGCCAAGATCAAACCGCACACCGCGGCGCGCTTCAATCTCGGCAATGATGCGCCCCATGGCGGCGAAAAGCAGATCGCGCGACGCCGGTTCAACGCTGCGAATATCAAGCTGAAAACGCGCCTCGCCGGCGATTTTCGTAAAACCCGCTTCTTCCGTGGTCGCCATGGTGCAGAAGGTGCAAACCATGGCGTGGCCCAACGCTTCCAGCCGGCACCATTCCTCATCCAGCCGATGCACAAGCTCGGCCAAGGCAACCGCCGCATCGCGCCGATAGCGCCGCGCCGTCGCACCCGAATGATTATATTCACCCAGCACACGCGCGGCGCGGAGCCGCCGCGATCCGGGAATGCCGGTCACGATGCCAATCGGCAGGCCCTCAGAATCAAGGCTCGGCCCCTGTTCGATATGCACTTCCAGAAAGGCCGCCGTGTTTTCCGGGCCGAGCAAATGCTCACCACGCGCCACCGCATCAGGATCAAAGCCTTCTTCGCGCATATGTTCGGCCAAACTCCGGCCGCTATCGGTGCGCTTCACTTGAAGGACTTCAGGTGCCAGCAAACCAAGCGCGGCCTTGCTGCCAGGATAAGAAGTTGGGAACCATTGCCCGGCTTCCTCAGCGCGAATGGCCATCACCGTCATGTCGCGGGCGGGCTGGAAGCCAGCGCGCTTCATGCCGGCCACTGCCGCAAGCCCCGCCAGAACCCCGGCGGCGCCATCGAAATTCCCGCCCTCTCGCACCGAATCAAGGTGGCTGCCCATGATGATCTGCTTCGCCGCACGATCCGTCCCGGGCAGGGTCATGTATAGATTGCCCGCGACATCATTGCGGCATTCAAGGCCAAGTTCTTCGGCAGCTTCGCGCACCAATTGATGCGCGATACGCTCTCCACGCCCATAGGCTTCGCGCGTGACACCTTCGCCATCGCGTGTGGCTTCCCGCAGCGCGTCAAACAAACGCGCGGCGAGGGCCATGTCAGGATTCAGGTTGGGCAGCATGCGCGGGCTTACAGCATGCTCCGCACACGTCCACCATCCACACGGATCATGGAAGCGGTGATGTAGGCGCCGGTCTCACCCGCCAAAAACGCGCCCATCGGCCCGTATTCGGCCGGCATGCCAATGCGGCCCGCGGGGATTTCCTTGGCAGTCTGGGCCAGGATTTCATCCTCAGAAACGCCCGTTTGCTTGGCGCGAATGGCCGTATTGGTAGTGATGCGATCGGTCAGAATGCTGCCAGGCGCCAGCACATTCATGGTCACGCCATCTGCGGCCACTTCAGCGGCCAGCGTCTTCAGCCAACCCCAGATCGAAGCACGCAAAGTGTTGGAAAGGGCGAGTGTCGGAATCGGGTGCTGCATGCCCGTGCTGCCCACCACAATCACCCGGCCCCATTTTTGCGCGCGCATCGCCGGCATCAGGCGATTGGTAATGCGAATGGGGGAGACCACAATATTCTGGAACCACTTGACCAGATCTTCTTCCTTCATCTGGGAAGCAGTGCAGACCGGCGGCCCGCCATGGTTCAGCACCAGGATATCCACGCCCCCCATGGCAGCGACCGCGGCATCGGCCAGCTTATCCATCTCCGCGCCGGACGAGACATCCGCCGGAATGCCATAGGCCGCCTGGGCGCCCAGCGCCTTCAATTCCGCGGCAACCTTATCCAGGCTCGCCTGTTCGCGCCCGCTTACGGTCACAACGGCGCCCTCGGCCGCGATAGCGTCCGCAATGGACCGCCCGAGTCCCTTGGAACCGCCCATGACCAAGGCCCGCTTGCCCTTCAAACCCAAATCCATGACCCGTTTCTCCACGAAAGAATGATGCCGCGACCCTGCCCCCTCACCCGCCCTCTGGCAAGACGGGCCAAGCCGGGCCATGTTGCGCCCCGTTCAAGGACGCGGAGCACAAAACCCCCATGGCCAAGCCAGTCATTCTCGTCACCCGGAAATTGCCCGAGGCCATTGAGGCGCGGCTCACTGAAGTTTTCGACGCCAAGCTGAACACAGCGGACGCGCTATGGGGCCGCGACGGCGCTGAGATCGCCGCCCGCGCCAAGGCTTGTGGTGCAGCCGGCGTCCTATGCGCCGCCGGGGATGGGATGAACGCCGCCGCCATCAATGCCTTACCGGAAACTGTGAAGGTGATCGCGACCTTCAGCGTCGGCTTTGATCATATCGCCATTGATGCGGCGCGCGCGCGCGGCATTGCTGTCACCAATACGCCGGAGGTGCTGTCCTTCGCGACCGCCGAATGCGCCTTCACCCTGATGTTGATGGCCGCCCGCCGCGCCGGCGAAGGGGAACGCATGGTCCGCGCCGGGCAGTGGGAGGGCTGGGCGCCCACGCAGCTTATGGGTGTCACGCTGCAGGGCAAGAAGCTTGGCGTTTTGGGCTTTGGCCGCATTGGCCGCGAATTGGCCGCCATGGCGCGCGGCGTGCAGATGGAAATCCATTACCGCGACATGCAGCGCCTGCCGGCGGAAATTGAACAGGGCGCGATTTTCCACGAAACCGATGCAGGCTTCCTGGCCACCATTGACGTGCTTTCCATGCATGTCCCGGGCGGCGAGGGCACGCGCAAATGGTTGAACCCTGAACGCCTCGCGCAAATGAAAAAAGGCGCCATTGTCATCAATTCAGGCCGCGGGCCTTCCGTGGATGATGAAGCGCTGATCGCCGCCCTGAAATCCGGCCATATCCGTGCCGCCGGGCTTGATGTGTATGATGGCGAACCCCGCGTGCATCCGGGCTATATGGCGCTTGAGAATGTTGCGCTGCTGCCGCATCTCGGCTCCGCCACCATCGAAACGCGCCATGCCATGGGCATGCGCTGCATTGAAAACCTCGCCGCTGTGCTGATCCAGGGCATCGCGCCCCCGCATCGCGTCGTCTGACCCTTCGCTCTCAACACCAAGGAAGCACCCGATGAATTTCGATTTCGCAAAAATCCCCTTTGACCAGGCCTATAAGCTGGTGGTGTCCACCGTGGTGCCGCGCCCGGTGGCCTGGGTGGTGACGAAGGACCAGGATGGCGTCGTGAATGCCGCGCCCTATTCCTTCTTCAACGCATTTTCCGACAATCCCGTGGTGGTGGGCTTTGGCTGCGGGCCGCGCGCGCCAGGTGCGCTCAAGGATACGGTCGCGAATATCGAAGCGACGGGGCAATTTGTGGTGAATATGGTCTCCGCTGATCTCGCCGAGAAAATGAACATAACGGCGGTGGATTTCCCACCGGGCGTCAGCGAAATCACCGAAGCGGGGCTTTCCACCGCGCCTTCCACCAAGGTTGCCGTGCCGCGCATTGCTGAAAGCCCGGTCGCTTTGGAATGCGAGATTTTTCAATTCGTGCCTGCCGGCCGGCATATCATTGTGCTCGGCAAGGTGGTTGGCATGTATGTGCAGGATGATTGCGTGATGGATCTGGCGAAGTACTATATTGATACGCCAAAGCTCGATCTGGTCGGGCGCATGCATGGGCGCGGCTGGTATGCTCGCACGACTGACCGGATCGAAATCCCGCGCATTGACCTTGATGAATGGGAAGCCCGCAAGAAGAAGGGCTGAGGTGATGCGGGCGCCGAAGCTGGATATGATACCGCGTCGTCTCGCTTTGGCGCTGCCCTTGCTGCCTTTGGCAGCGCAGGCACAGGGACCAGCCTGGCCGTCCCGCCCCATCAGGTTGATTGTGCCCTTCGCGCCGGGTGGCACAACGGATGTTGTTGGCCGGCTGGCGGCGGAGAAATTCGCCCCCCGGCTTGGCCAACCCATGCTGGTGGAAAACCGCCCCGGCGCAGGGGCGACGCTTGGCGCACAATTGGTCGCCCGGGCGGAACCGGATGGGCATACGCTGCTGGTATCCTCATCAACCTCGCATGGCGTCTCACCCGCGATCTATCCCAATATCAGCTATGACCCGATTGCGGATTTCGCGCATATCGCGCTGCTGTCACGCACGCCCCCTGCCCTGCTGGTCACGCGCAACCATCCCGCGCGCAATATCCAGGAATATCTGGAATTGGGCCGGCGAGAACGTGAATTGACGCTCGCCGTGGCGGCCATTGGCACCTCCTCCCATTTGGCCGGCGTGCGGCTTGGCCAAGCGCTGGGGGTTGAGGTGCGCTCTGTCGTTTATCGCGGTGTGGGCCCGGCGCTCACGGATGTGATTGCCGGTGTTGTGCCCGGCATTATTGATAGCCTGCCTTCCGCGGTTGGGCATATGCGCGGCGGGTCGCTCCGCGCCTTGGCGCTGTTGAGCGAAACCCGTTCGCCGCTATTTCCTGATTTGCCCACCATGCGCGAAGCTGGGCTTGATGTGGTCTCCGCCGCCTGGTTTGGTATTTCCGCCCCCGCTGCGACCCCTGCGCCCATACTCGCGCGGCTGACGCGCGAAACCCAGGCCATGCTCGCCGAACCCGAAACACGCGCAAAGCTTGAGGATTTGGGCGGCGCACCCCCGCCATGGACGCCCGCCGAATATACCGCTTTTATCAGCCGCGAATTGGCAACGCTTGGCGCGCTGGCGCGGGCTGCCGGGATCAAGCCGCAATAGGTCTTGCGTCGGCAAGCCCGCTTGCACTCGCGCACCAATGCGTCAGGATATGGTTGGGCTGAGGGAACGCATCATGATCAACCGTCGCACATTTGGCTTGGCAGGGCTGCCATTTCTGATCAGGCCAGCCATGGCGCAGACATGGCCGTCGCGCCCCATTCGCCTGGTGGTACCCTGGCCGCCTGGTCAAGCAACGGATCAGGTCGGGCGCCTGATGGCGCAACGGCTTTCGGAACGCTTGGGCCAACCGATTGTGCCGGAAAATCGCCCCGGCGCGGGGGGGAGCATCGGCACGGATATCGTCGCCAAGGCTGCCCCCGATGGTTATACGCTGCTTGCCGCGTCCATCGGGCCGATCAGCCTTGGGCCGTTGATCCATCGCACGCCTTATGATGTTGACCGCGATCTGGCGCCGGTCGCGCGTTTTTCGGGCTCCCCCTATATCCTAGTGGCGCGCGCAGATTTTCCGCCACCCGATGCGCACGCCCTGCTGGCTTTGCTGCGCGCCAATCCTGGCAAATACACCTATGCGTCATCCGGCGCGGCGGGGTCGCAGCATGTGCTGACCGCACTGTTCCTCGCTCGTGCCAATGTGGATGCGCTGCATATCCCCTATCAGGGCAGCGGCCCCGCCATGGCGGCTGTGCTTGGTGGCCAGGTGCATTTCGCCATCGAAACGCTGGCGGCTTGCGGCGCGCTGATCCGCGAAGGCAAGCTCAAGGCCTATGGGTCCACCAGCGGGCGGCGCAGTCGCTTGGCGCCTGATATCCCACCGCTGGCGGAGGCCGCCGATATGCCGGGCTATGATTATACCGGCTGGATCGGCCTGATGGCCCCCGCCGCCACGCCACCCGCCATCATCGCGCAAATTGCAGGCGCCGTGGAACAAATCGCAGCGCAGCCAGACACGCATGAGCGTCTGACCAATATCGGAACCGAGGCCTTCTTCGCCGGCCCGGATGCTTTCCGACAGGTTTTGGCGGAGTATCGCGCAAATTTCGAAGCTGTCATTCGTCAGCTTGGCATTCGCGCAGAGTAAGACAGGATAGGAGACAGACCCATGACCAAGACCGTCGGCTATATGCTGGCCGAAAGCCTCGCGGCCCATGACATTGACATCATCTATTGCGTGCCTGGGGAAAGCTATCTTGGCCTGACTGATGCGCTGAGCGATTTCCCGGGCATCAATCTGGTGGTCTGCCGGCATGAAGGTGGCGCGGGCTTCATGGCGGCTGCCGATGGGCGCATGCGCAATGGCCGTGCTGGCGTGGCGCTGGTGTCTCGCGGACCGGGGGCGACCAATGCCATGATCGCGCTGCACACCGCCTATCATGATGCAACGCCGCTAGTGATGCTGATCGGCCATGTGGAGCGCAAGGATATTGGCCGGCTTGCGCTGCAGGAACAGAATTATTCACGGCTTTTGTCCGACATCACCAAGGGTGTCTTCGAAGTCCTAGAACCGATCCAGGCGAGCGAGACGATTGCGCGCGCCTTCCATCTGGCGGAATCCGGCACACCCGGCCCAGTTGCCGTAATCCTGCCCGAAGACATCTTCGATGCGCCCGCGGAAGGCCCCGTGGTGAAGCCGCGCGCCATGCCCATGGCCGGCCCGCGCGCTGAGGATTTGGACCAGCTTGCGGAATTGCTTGCCAATGCCGAACGCCCCCTGGTGCTGGTGGGCGGTGCGCTTGCAACCCATGGCGAGGCTGCATCCGCCGAATTGAACCGCCTGGCTGAGGCCTGGACGCTGCCGATCAGCCCAACCCATCGCCGCCCGCATCTGTTTGATGCGGAACACCCGAATTACGGCGGCTATATGGGCATTCGCGTGCCGAAGCCGCTGATCGAGGAAATGAAAAAGGCGGATCTGATGATCTGCCTTGGCGAACGCATGTCGGATTCGATCAGCCAATCCTATAGCTTCCCCGCGGCGCCCGAACCGCAGCTAACCATGGTGCAGGTCTGGCCGGATGCGAATGAAATTGGCCGCGTCTGGCGGGTGGATTTGCCGATTGCGGCTGATCCACTCGCAGTCATTCGCGGCCTTCTGGCGCGCAATGCCCCGGACGCGACTGAGGCGCGCAAGCGTTGGGTCTCTGGCCTTAATGCCATTCACCGCAAACTGCTGGCGCCCGAATGGGACAAGATGGAAGATGGCGTGAATTTCGGCGCGGTCTGCGCGGCGGCGGCGCGGCATGTGCCGCGTGATGCGGCGATCACGTCAGATGCCGGGAATTTCTCATCCTTCCTGCATCGCTATTTCCCCTTCCGGCAAACGCAGTGTTTCCTCGCTTCCGTGGTGGGCGCCATGGGCGCGGCGGTGCCAATGGCGGTTGCGGCGTCGCTGCGGCGCAAAGGCAAGCGCGCGGTCGCTTTCGTGGGTGATGGCGGCATTCTGATGACCGGGAATGAAATAGCGACCGCCGTGCGCGAAGGTGTCGCACCGGTGATCATTCTGTCCGATAATTCCTGCTACGGCACGATCGGCATGCATCATGAAGGCCGCTATCCGGGCCGCGCCTATGATGCCGCAATCCGGCTTTCCAACCCGGATTTTATAGCTTGGGCGAAGGCCTTTGGCGCTGCGGCGGTTGCCATTGAGACAGAAGATCAGATCGAAAGCGCCCTGACGGAAGCTTTCGCCATCACGGATCGGCCGGTGCTGGTGCATGTGAAATCATCCGCTATGCAGGCTTCCGCCTGGCGCAAAAGGACAATGCCACTGCCGGCGGCGTGAGATTATCTGGATCGGACCCGCGATGCTTCTTTGCGGATCCGGTTTTAGTGGATTTATCGTAATTTTATAGCAATTCAAGCGCCAAATATCCATAAGGCTGCGCTTCTTTTTATCTGAATCGAAATATCTGCACATTTAGAAAGCACAAATTGTCTGGTTCGCGTTAAATGCTCGAAAAACATTCTGACCTAAACTGAGCCTTGTACGAAGCTGATGACGCGGAGTTTCGTCATCAGTTCAACCTCGTCGCAAAGGGAAAGTTTAGGATGATCAGAAAACTAATGGCGCTGGGTTTCGCGCTCGGCCTCGTTTCAACCCCTGCACTTGCTCAAGTTGAATTGGGCAATGGCTTTTCGGTGACCGGCTCCGCAGTCGGTCAGACGGATTACATGTTCCGCAACATCAGCCAGACCCGCAATCGCCCCGCGGCGCAGGGCAACCTGGAACTTTCCCATGAAAGCGGCTTCTACATTGGCAGCTTTGTCAGCAATGTCACTTTCGTCGGCACCGATGCGCGCCAGGAAGTGGATGGGCTTGCGGGCTTTCGCTTTGAACTGAGCGGCCTGAAGGTTGATATCGGCGGGGTCTACTACTCCTATCCCGGCTACACTGCTGCGTCGAACCAGTATGATCTCGCCTTTGCCGAAGCTGTGATGAAGCTTTCTTATGAAATTGAGCCGGTGACGCTGCTTGGCACCGCCGCTTATTCGCCGGATTTCTTTGGCAGCTCCGGCGATGGCGTGTGGCTTGAAGGCGGTTTTGACTGGAAGACGCCGGTGTTTGACATCACACTCTCTGGCCGGCTCGGCTATCAGTGGATTGAACGCAACGACCGCTTCGGCGCGCCTGACTATCTGGCATATGGTGTATTCCTGCAGCGCGAAATCGCGGCGGGCTTTTCGGTCTCCGTCGGCTATTACGGCACCGACATCAGCCAGAAGGAATGCCTTGATCTGAAAATCTGTGACAATCGCGTCATGGCAGGCCTGACCTGGAAGTTCTAAGGCGCACTTGCCTGAGCTTGAACCATCCCTGGAGCAGCTATTGCTTTGTAATGAAGCCGCCAAACGGCTTCCCAAACAAACGCAAGCTGCTCTAGATTATGTTCTCTTCAAAGTAAGGAATTCGATTTGGTGAGTGCATCAAATCGCATTCTTTGCAGTAGCTTGAAATTACCTTGTTCTGTTTTCGTTACTAAAGCTCATTGAGTTCGCGCGACATGATAACCCTGGGAACCATCGCCATAATGGCTCGCCGGAAGCCGGATAGGCCAGATTGCCGGGCAGTCAGCCAAGCTTCACTTACCACTTCAGCACATCTGCAAGTACTTACTGCTGTGCCCCATGCTGACGGCTCCCTTCCCGAAGGGATGCCTGCGAACAACACACCTTACGTTCGTGGTGCGCTTCGGTCATGCGCCTCTAACCGACCGCTATCATCGGACCATCAGCAAGGGTGATTTCCTGATCTGGTTTTGTCGAGGCTAGCGGCTTGCCTCAATTAGCCGGAAAGCCTGATCCCTGTCAGTTCCACGAGCGCCCGCCACCGCGCCAGTTCGGCCTTCTGGAACTCTCCAAAGGATGCCGCGGCCATCGGGGCGGCAACAAAACCCCGACCTTGCAGCCTTTCGCGCATCTCAGATTCGGCCAAGATGCGGAGCAAGATGTCAGACAACCGCGTGATGATCTCAGGCGCCGTGCGGGCCGGCGCCCAAAGCCCGAACCAGGCATCCACGGCCAGATCGGGCGCATTCAATTCGGCAAAGCTGGGCACATCGGGCGCTTCGGGCAGGCGCGCCGGGGCGCCGATACCAAGGGCGCGCAGCCGCCCTTCGCGCACCAGGGAAACCACTTGCGGCCAGGTGGAGACAAAAAAATCCACTGTTCCAGCAATCGTATCGGTGGTGGCCTGGGCCCCGCCGCGATAGGGCACATGGGTCGCGTCCAACCGTTCACGCCGGGCGAAGGTTTCGGCAATCACGTGGCTGGCGGAACCCGCGCCAGAAGATGCGTAGGTCAGTTTGCCGCCATTGCGACCCTTGGCGGCCAATTCGGCCAAGGTCTTGGCACCGCTGATCGGCACCACCAGCGCATGGTGTACCGTTGCAAGCTTCGCAATGGGTGCGAAATCAGCGACCGGATCGAAGGGGAGCGACGGCAGCATGGCCGCATTCGCCGCATGGGTCTGATTATTGCCAAGCGCCAGCGTGTAGCCATCCGGGGCCGCCTGCGCGACCGCCTGGGTGCCAACAACTGCCGCCCCTCCGGGCCGGTTATCCACCACAAAGGCGCTGCCGGGGATGGCTTCCTGCAGGGCAGCCGCAAGGGTGCGCGCCAGAACATCCGTTGACCCACCCGGCGGATAGGCCAGCACAATGCGCACCGGGCGCGATGGCCAGGCTTGCGCGCGGGCCAGGGCTGGCATGGCCAGCATGGGTGCTGCCAATAAAACGCGACGCTGGATCATGGTTTTCCTTCCCCCTTTGCGGCAGCGCCGTTTCAGCCTTCGCGTTGCGCGCGTGCGCGCTTCGCGGCTGGGCGTTCCAGGCAGCGCGCCAACCACGCCTTCACCTTCGGGAAAGCTGTGAAATCATAGCCATTCATGAAAGCGCCGTAGAGTACGGAGGCAAGGTTCAGATCGGCAATGGTGAAGCCATTGCCCACCAGATAATCCCGCCCCGACAATTCCGCTTCCAGGACTGCCAAGCGCTGGTCAGTGGCTTCCTTGCCAAGCACCGCTTCCGCCGCAATGCGATCTGCGGGTGGGCGGATGAAGGTGTTATAGGCCCAGCGCATCACATGCGGTTCGGCTTCCGTCGCTGCCCACAATGTCCATTGCAGCGCGCGCGATGCGTCATTGCCGGTGGGCATCAGCGGTGCGCCCACCTTGCCAGCGATGTGCAGATTGATGGCAAGGCTTTCGAACAATACCAGATCACCATCTTCCAGCGCAGGGATCTTGTTATTCGGGTTGATTGCCAGCGGGCGTTCCAACTTGAAGCCGGGCACGAAGCCAAGCGGGATCACCTCATAAGCAAGACCGGCTTCTTCCGCCGCCCAGATGCAACGGAAGGCGCGGGAACGGGCAATGCCGTGGATTTTTAGCATGAGTTCTTTCCTGTCCTTATTTGGCGTCTTCACATGCCGCCGATGTAATTTGGCCCGCCGCTGCCTTCCGGCGTGCACCAATCAATATTCTGCGTCGGGTCCTTGATGTCGCAGGTTTTGCAATGCACGCAATTCTGCGCATTGATCACCAAACGCGGCTTGCCTTCTTCCACGCCCACAGCCTCATACACCCCAGCGGGGCAATAGCGGCTTTCGGGGCTGGCGAAGATGTCATAATTCACGCCTTGCCAAAGCCCTGGATCGCGCAGCTTCAAATGCGCGGGCTGGTCTTCTTCATGATTCGTATTTGCCAGAAACACGGAAGACAGGCGATCGAAGGAATAAACCCCATCCGGCTTGGGATAGGTGATTTTCGGCGCTTCCGAACCCTTTTTCAGCACGGCATGATCTTCGTGATGCGAAAGCGTCCAGGGCGATTTGCCGCGCGTGATATAGGTTTCAATCGCGGCATTAATCATGCCGCCCCAGAAGCCAAATTTCGCAAAGCCTGGACGGATATTCCGCACCGCCTGCAATTCCGGCCAGATCCAGGAATGGCGCAGCATTTCCGGATAGGCATTCAACACCGGCGCGCGTTCAGCACTGGCGCAAGCCGCTGCCAGCGCCTCCGCCGCGATCATGCCGGATTTCATCGCGGTATGCGTGCCCTTGATTTTCGGCACATTCAGGAAGCCGGCTGAATCACCAATAATCGCACCGCCTGGGAAGACCAGCTTCGGGATCGCCTGATAGCCACCTTCATTCAGCGCCCGCGCGCCATAGGCAATGCGCTTGCCGCCTTCCAGCATGGCGCGCACTGCCGGGTGCTGCTTGAAGCGCTGAAATTCCTCGAAAGGGGAAAGCCAGGGATTTTGGTAGTCCAGCCCGACAACAAAGCCGATGCTGACCAGATTATCGCCCAGCATGTAAAGCCATGACCCACCATAGGTATCGGTCTTCAAGGGCCAGCCTACGCTATGCCAAATCAAGCCCGGCTGATGCTTTTCCTTCGGGATTTCCCATAATTCTTTGATGCCCAGACCAAAGGTTTGCGGGGCGGCGCCATCGCGCAGATTGAAGGTCTCGAACAGTTTTTTCGTGAGCGACCCACGGCAGCCTTCAGCAAACAGCGTGTAACTCGCGCGCAGCTCCATCCCCGGCTGATAACTCGGCCCTTTTTCGCCATCCTTCGTAATGCCCATCACGCCGGCCACCACGCCGCGCACCTGGCCATCTTCAATAATCGTCTCGGAAGCGGCGAAGCCTGGATAGATCTCAACGCCCAAAGCTTCGGCCTTGGCGCCCAGCCAACGGCAGACATTGCCCAAGGAGACAATGTAATTGCCGTGATTATTCATGGCCGGCGGCGTCGGTAACTTGAATGCTTTGGTTTCCGTCAGGAACATGAAGCGGTCATCGCCGGCGGGCGTGGCCAGCGCCGGCGGGTCATCACGCCAATCGGGAATCAGCTCATCCAATGCGCGGGGTTCGAGCACTGCGCCCGAGAGGATATGCGCGCCGATCTCACTGCCTTTTTCGATCAGGCAGACCGCCAAATCCGGGGCGAGCTGTTTCAGGCGGATCGCTGCGGCAAGGCCGGAAGGCCCCCCACCCACGATCAGCACATCAAATCCCATCGCTTCCCGTTCTTCGGACATACCGCGCTGCCTTTCCTCATGGCTATTATGTCCATGTAGCGAAGGCGCGGGTTGCGCGGAACCCCGCACCGGGCCGATATGTGGGGGATGGAGCAGGAGAGACCCGCCCTTGCCGCCGCCCTTGCCCTGCAATGCGATTGGGGGGCGGATGAGGCGTTGATGGAAAGCCCCGCGGATCGCCTGACCGCGCGGGAAGCGGCTCCGCGCCCGGAACCTGCCCCCAAGCCGGAACCGCCCCCGCGCCCTAGCCGTGTGGCGCCCGTCGCCCTGGCCGCTGCCCCGCCTGCCCTGACCCGGGCCGAGGCTTTGGCGGAAGCGGCGCCCGATTTGGCGGCGTTGAAGGCGGCGATTGCCGGGTTTGATGGCTCGCCGCTCAAGGAAACCGCGACCAATCTGGTCTTTGGCGAAGGGGTGGCCGATGCCGGCCTGATGCTGATTGGTGAGGCGCCGGGCGCGGATGAAGACCGCGCCGGGCGGCCCTTTGTCGGCGCTTCCGGCCAGTTGCTGGATAAGATGTTCGCTTCGGTCGGGCTGTCGCGGGAGAGCAATTTCTACATCACCAATATTCTGCCCTGGCGCCCGCCTGGAAATCGCACGCCAACCGATGCGGAAGTGGCGCTTTTCCTGCCCTTTCTACGCCGCCAGGTGGCGCTGATTCGCCCTAAGCAGCTGGTGCTGGTGGGCGGTGTGGCGGCCAAGGGGCTGATTGGCGGGAAGGATGGCATCACCCGGCTGCGTGGCCGCTGGCATGAGGTGGAAATCCCGGGTCTTGGCCGCCTGCCGGCGCTGCCCACCCTCCATCCGGCCTATTTGCTGCGCAGCCCCGCTTCCAAGCGGGAAGCCTGGGCGGATTTGCTGCTGCTGCGCCGCACGCTGGATACGGCGCCGGGCTAGGGCCCCATGGCGGAGTTTCTGGCCAATTGCCTGCATGGCCTGGAAGCGCTTGGCCCCGGTGGACTTTGGGCAGTGATGGGCGCGTTGTTCCTGGCCGGGCTGGCGGGCGGGGTAAGCCATTGCGCCGCCATGTGCGGACCCTTCGTGCTGGCACAATCCGCAGCGGTAGCGGATCAAGCGGCAAGCGGCGGTGTGTTGCGGCGCCTCACGGGCGCGGCTTTGGCGCCTTATCATCTTGGCCGCGCGCTGGGGTATGGGCTGCTCGGCGCGCTTGCCGGGGGTTTGGTGGGGGCGGTGAGCCTCGGCAGTGGGTGGCGGCTGGTGCTGGCCGGGATGTTGGCGCTGGCGGCGCTACTGATGTTTGCGCAAACATCAGCCCGCATTGCGGCGCTGCTGCCACGCTTGTCGGCGCCCCGATTGCCAGGGGTGTTGGAGGCACGGCTTGGCCCGCTGCTGGCGGCACCCACCGGGCTGCGCGGCGTGGCGCTTGGCTTGCTGCTATCGGCGCTGCCTTGCGGCTTGCTTTATGGCGCCTTGGCCGGGGCGGCGGCGACAGGTAGCGCGCTCGGCGGTGCGCTGGCCATGGTCAGTTTCGTCGCTGGCACTGTGCCCGCACTGTTTGGCGTGGCGCTGCTTGGGCGCTTCTTCGGCAAAAGCCATGGGCGGCTGATGCGCGGTGTGGCGGCTGGGTTGTTTTTGCTGAATGGCGTGGTGCTGGCGGTAATGGCCGTGCGGATGTTGGGGTAGGGCGGTTAAGCCTTCCCCCTACCAGCGCAGACTCCTGAGCGCCGCAAGCGGCGCCACTTTTTCCGCCGCCGCGACGGCTGCCAGAACCTCGCCGCTCGGGTCCGCGCCATGCGCTTCCCCGGCAAGGCCCGTCAGCGCCCAAAGCGCGTCAATCCCCGTGGCCTGCGCGCCCGCCAAATCCGTATGCGGGCTATCGCCAATGGCCAGCACGCGCGCCTTCGGGATCGGCCCCAGCAATTCCATCACCGGCTCATAAACCGCCGGATCGGGCTTGCCGATTTCCAGCACATCGCCGCCGAATTCGCGGTAAACATCAGCCAAAGCGCCAGCGCAAATCACCTTCTCACCTGCCACCATCACATGGCGATCCGGGTTGACACAGAGCATGGGCAGCCCAGCATCGAAACAGGCGCGCAAGGCTGCGCGATAGGGTTCCGCGCTTGTTGTGCCGCCATCCGCATCCGGGCCGGTATTCAGTAGGAAATCAGCCTTGGTCGGGTCTGTCACAATCTCGGCCGCATCTTCTTCCACCACGGAAAGATCACGCTCTGGCCCGATATGCATCACGCGGCGCCCCATGCGTGCGAACCAGGGGTGCTTGCGTTCCTTCATCAGCCGCCAGGAAGCCTCACCAGAAGACATGATGCCATCATAAAGCCCGCGATCGAGCCCCATACGGTCCAGCATGCCTTGCACGAACCAGGCGCGCCGCGGCGCATTGGTCAGGAAGACAATGCGCTTGCCGCGGGCCTTCAGTGCCGCCAGCGCTTCCGGCACGCCCGGATAGGGTTTGCGCCCATCATGCACCACGCCCCAAAGATCAAGCACATAGCCGTCATAACGGTCAGCGATGTCAGCGATACCTTCCAGAATTTGCATCACGCGTCCTTGCCGACAGCATCGGCGACCGAGGTGAAGCCATCACGGGCCAGCAGCGCCGCGAGGCCATTGAGAATTTGTCGCACCAGAACAGGCCCGGCATAGGCGAAGCCAGAATAAAGCTGCACCAGCGCGGCGCCGGCGCGGATTTTGGCATAAGCCTGTTCAGCGCTGGCAATGCCGCCCACGCCAATCAGCGCGATCCGGCCCTGAGCCAGACGGTAGCACTGCCGAAGCATTTCAGTGGAAAGCGTAAAAAGCGGCGCGCCGGAAAGCCCGCCGGCTTGGTCCTTCAACCCAGAACGCAGCGAAGCGGGGCGGGTGATGGTGGTGTTTGAAATAATCAGCCCGGCAATCCCTTGCGCCACACAGGCTGCCACAATGGGGCCGAGAGCATCATCCGCCAGATCGGGCGCGATCTTAACCATCAAGGGTGGGCGCTTTGGTAGCGCCGCGCGGCGCGCATTGATGGCAGCCAGAATCGAAGCCAGGCGTTCTTCCCCCTGCAAATCCCTAAGGCCCGGCGTATTGGGGGAGGAGACATTGACCGTGACGTAATTCACATGAGGCGCCAAGGCTTCATAAAGCCCCGGATAGTCGCGTTCCGGATCAGCACCTTCCTTGTTGATCCCAATATTGGCGCCGAAAATCCCCGGCAGAGGGAGGGGCAGCGCCTTCACCCGCGCGAGATAGGCATCAAGCCCCGCATTATTGAAACCCATGCGGTTGATGACAGCCTGATCTTCGGTAAGGCGGAATAGCCTCGGGCGTGGATTTCCTGCCTGTGGGCGCGGTGTGACGGTACCCGCTTCCATGAAGCCAAAACCAAGGCGGAGCAGCGGCAGCACCGCTTCGGCATTCTTGTCGAACCCAGCGGCCAGGCCGAGCGGATTGCGAAAGCGAAGGCCCGCAACCTCGGTCGCGAGGCTTGGGTGGTCCGCACTGCGATCCCGGCCCGCGAGGCCGAGGGAGAGGGCACGAAGCGCGATACCATGGGCGGTTTCGGCATCCATGCCGCGCATAAGCGGCATAAGGGCGGAGGCAATTGCGGGAATCATACCCCCCTTCTGCCCCGGACTGACGGGCGGGAAAAGGCCCGAAGCCACCAGATGAGGCTTTCTTTTCCAGTCATAAAATTTTAGGCTCTTGCTTGTTTTTGTGTTCCCAAAGTTCCATGGGGGACAAGTGACGCTTTTCACCTGCAATATTGTCCCATCTGGGGATGCCATCGCCCATGGCTGCCAATGTGCGGCCTGTCAGGGCGTCGGGAAGCCAATGGCCGCCCCAACACCTGGCCCTGCGTCGGCGATCACCGCGGTGGATGTGCCAGGCGACTCCAGTACAGGTTTTTCGATTTTGGCAGGCACACCGCTTGATGGTGTGCTGGAAGTCAATGGCGATCATGATTGGTATGCGGTAGAATTAGTGGCAGGCACGCGGTATCGGATCACGCTGGATGGTGTGGCCATTGGCGATATCGGCGCGCTTGAAGACCCTTATATCTATTTGCGTGACGCGAGTGGTTTCTTGCTCGCCAAAAATGACGATATCAGAGACGGGGTATTGCGAAATTCCCTGCTGAATTGGACTGCCACCACCAGCGGGCGGTACTATTTGGATGTCGGCGCCTGGAACGAGGGCTATACCGGCGGTTATCGGCTTTCCATCGCCGAACCTGCCTTTCCCATCTATACGCTGGATCAGGTCGCTGACTTTCTGACGGCAGGCTATTGGGGCGACGTCGGCCATCGCTGGGCTACAAGCAGCGATAATGTCATCACCTATAATCTGACGGCGCTAACAATCGAAGGCCAGGTGCTTGCGCGGGCCGCTTTCCAAACCTGGGCCAATGTGACCAATCTGGTGTTTCAAGAAGTGGAAAACGGCGGCGATATTCCATTCGACGATAATGAACCTAATGCCTTTGCAAGTGGTAGCTGGAGCAGCGGCTTTATCACGTCTATGCGGGTCAATATCAGTACTAATTGGCTCACGAGTTATGGCACCACGATAGATAGCTATTCCTTCCAGACCTATGTGCATGAAATCGGCCATGCGCTCGGCCTCGGGCATGGCGGGCCTTACAATGGCTCCGCGAATTATGGGGTGGATAATCTCTATCAGAACGACATTTGGTCCTATACCATCATGTCCTATTTTGATCAGGCAGATGCAGATTTTGGCACCTATCGTTATGTGATGGGGCCAAGTCTTGCGGATATTGTGGCTGCGCAGAATCTCTATGGCGCCAATACTACCTTCAATGCGGGCAATACTGTTTATGGCCGCAATGCAACCGCGGGTTCGCTCTATGATTTCGCGAATTACACGACCGCGCCCGCATTTACCATTTATGATACAGGTGGTTCAGATACCCTGGACACTTCTGGCTATGGCGCGAACCAGACCATCAATCTGAACGCAGAGGCGTTTTCTTCCGTTGGGGGCCTGACCAATAATATTGGCATTGCCCGCGGGGTTGTGCTGGAAGCCGCGCGTGGCGGCGATGGCGCGGATAGCATGCTCGGCAATGCCGGTGAGAATATGCTTTTCGGCAATGCTGGCGCCGATACGTTGAATGGTGGCGCGGCAAATGACAGTCTGGATGGTGGTACAGGGAATGACAGCCTGATCGGCGGGGATGGTTTAGACATTGCCGATTTTCGCGCGAGCGCTACAGGGATTTTCGTCAATATTCTCATGGGGCGCGCCGGCGGCAATGACATTGGCGTTGATGCGCTTCTGGAAATTGAAGGCGCCGCTGGCGGGCAAGGCGCCGATAGCATGATCGGCAATGCAGGGAACAATATCCTGTTAGGCAATGCTGGCGCGGATACGTTGGATGGCGGCGCGGGTAGCGATAGCCTTTATGGCGGTGCTGGCAATGATGTACTGATGGCCGCTGGCAGTGATGACTACCTTGATGGCGGGGATGGCGATGACGTCATCCTGCTGGGCGGTACGCAGCTTGCCGATATTCTGGCGCTATTCGCTCCTGCGTGATGAACGCCATTTGCGCGCTTGACGCCCCCTGATCCCGGGGTGAGAAGGCGGCAGCCGAAGCTGTTTCGGTGCAATGCCAGTCCGGGATCACATGACAAGCTTTAAGGGGCCGCTACTGCTGGTGGGGGCGATGGCGCTTTTTGCGTTGCTCGATGCCAATTCAAAGCTTCTGGCGGGGCGTTATGGCGCGGATCAGGTGCTGGTCATTCGCTATGGCACTCTACTCGCGCTGCTTGCACTATTGCGCCTGCTGAGTCCCGGTGCTGGTGGGCCAATCGCCACCACAAGGCCTGCGTTGCATTTGTTGCGCGCGCTTTGCATGGCGGGTTCCGCCTATGGCTTCTTCTTGGCGTTTAGGGAAATCCCGCTGGCTGAGGGCTATCTGGTCTATTTCACAGCGCCTTTCTTCACCCTGCTGCTGGCCGCGCTGGTGCTGGGGGAGAAAAATGGCCGCGCCGTCTGGTTCTGGTCGGCCATGGGCTTTCTTGGCGTGATTGTTGCCATGGCGCCGGCGCTTTCGGCCGCCGGGCCTTGGCGCGCCTATGCCTGGGCCTTTTTGGGCACCATGACTTACGCTGTGTTTCTGACCCTCAGCCGCGTACTGCGAGCGGAACAGGGCGCAGCGCGGCTGATTTTCTGGTCATCCGGCCCGCTTTTCCTGGCGATATTGCCTTTCGCGCTGGCCCAATGGGTGGCGCCCGATGCTTATGATTGGCTGGCGCTGATCGCCAATGGGCTTTTTGCCGGTGGTGCAACGCTGGCCCTGGCCTTGGCCTTCAGCATTGATCGCGCGGCGCGGCTTGCACCGCTTGAATTTACCGCCTTGGTCTTTGCGCTGATCCTGGATGCAGCGATTTGGCAGCTATGGCCCGGTGGCTGGATCTTGGCGGGTGCGGCGATTGTGGTCTTTGCCTGCCTGATGAGCGAACGCGCCGCACGGTCTGATCAGGGGTAACGCATCCGCTTCAAGGAATGTCCGGCGGGAACTGGTGCCGCCCATCCGCGCCAAGCGGCAGCGGCACAACGCGGCGCACCGCAATCAGCGGCAAAACCCCATAGAGATGAGGAAACAAGCCAGGGCGTGAACCGCCGCTGGCAGGTTCCCATTTCAGGCTCTCCCCAAGCGTTGCCGCCGCCACTTCCACCATCAACAAATCGGCGATGCCGGCACGGTGCTTGGCGGCGCTGGCGCGTAGCTGCGCTGCGGTCGAAAAATGCAGAAAACCGTCGCGCAGATCATCCGCGCTGCCGTGATAGGCGCCGGCTGCCTCAGCCACGCGCCAATCGGCTTGGCGCAGAAGGGTATAAATCAGATCGTTCATGCGGCGCTGCTTACTGAATTCCCGTGGCCTCGGCAAAGCGGTTGCCCTTGGCCTGGTTGATTTTGCTCTTTCTCGAAATCGCCTAAGCTTGCATGAGGGCCGCGCCGCTGGGCAGGTGCGCCGCTTTTTCACCCCGCCCACAGGTTGCCGCCATGGATTCGCTTCCGCTCGCCGGAATTCGCGTTGTTGAATTCTCCCACATGGTTATGGGGCCCACTTGCGGCTTGGTGCTGGCCGATTTGGGGGCCGAGGTGATCAAGATAGAACCCCCGGGCAAGGGTGATCGCACACGCTATCTGGTTGCATCCGGCACCGGCTTCTTCCCGGCTTTCAGCCGCAACAAGAAAAGTGTGACGATAGATACGGATGACGCTGGTGATCTGGAAACCCTGCAGCGCCTGATTGATACGGCGGATGTGGTGGTAGAGAATTTCCGCCCAGGCGGGCTTGCAGCCAAGGGCCTGGGCTATGAGGCGCTTTCGGCGCGCAATCCGCGGCTGATCTATTGCTCGCTTAAGGGCTATTTGCCCGGCCCTTATGAAAACCGCACTGCCTTGGATGAGGTGGTGCAGATGCAATCGGGCCTTGCTTACATGACTGGCCCGCCGGGGCGGCCGCTGCGCGCCGGGGCGCCTGTGAATGACATGATGGGCGGCATGTTCGGCGCCATTTCCATCCTGGGTGCTCTCCGGCTTCGCGATGCGACGGGGCGCGGGCAGCATTTGCAGGCGGGGCTGTTTGAAAATGCGGCCTTTCTGGTTTCTACCGCCATGCTGCAACAGGCCATCACCGGCAAGGCGCCGGAACCCATGCCGGCGGGCCGCCGCGCCTGGGGCGTTTATGATGTTTTTGATACGGCTGATGGCGAGCAGATTTTCATCGGTGTGGTCACGGAACGCCAGTGGGAAATCTTCATCCGCGAATTGAATGAGCCCGCGCTGAACAACCCCGATTATTCCAGCAATACGGAACGTGCCAAGCGCCGCGAAACCCTGATTCCGCTGGTGCAATCTATGCTGATCAAACGCAGCGTCGCAGCGCTTGAGGAAATGTGCGCCCGCGCCGGCTTGCCTTATTCACGTATCGCCAAGCCGTGGGATTTGTTCGAAGACGGACATCTTGCCGCCAGTGGCGGTTTTCACCAAGTGACGCTGAGTGATGGGCGCAAAACAAAGGTGCCGGCGCTGCCCATGCAATTCGGCGCGGAACGCCTGCCGCTGCGGCATGATTTGCCAAACCCGGGCCAGCATAATGAGGAAATTCTTGGCCCGTTCCGCGAAGCCAAGGGCAATTAAGCTTGCCATTTGCGAAGTCATGAACAGCACAAACACAGGAAGGAACGCAGAATGCCGATCTATGCGCTTGATGATCTGATCCCGCAAACCCCAGGCGAGGGTCACTTTTGGATCGCGCCTGACGCGCAGGTGGTGGGGCATGTGATCCTGGCGGAGGATGTCGGCATCTGGTTTGGCGCGGCCATTCGCGGCGACAATGAACCCATTCGCATCGGCGCGCGCAGCAACGTCCAGGAAGGCGCGGTGCTGCATTCCGATATGGGATTTCCGCTGACCATTGGGGCCGATGTCACAATTGGGCATCGTGCCATCCTGCATGGCTGCACCATTGGCGATGGCGCGCTGATTGGCATGGGGGCCACGGTGATGAATGGTGCGCGGATTGGTGCGGGCAGCATTATCGGCGCCGGCGCGCTGGTGACCGAGGGGAAGGAGATTCCCGAAGGTTCATTGGTGATGGGCGCGCCGGCCAAGGTAATCCGCGCGCTTGATGCGGAAACCAGGCAACGCCTGCTCGGTTCCGCTGCGCATTACGTGGAAAATGCCCACCGCTTCGCCAAAGGCATGCGTCGCTTATAGCATTTTTCGAGTAAGGGTCATGCTGCGCCGTTCCATCTTGGCAGGCCTTCTGGCCTCGCCCGCTTTCGCGCAAACGCCGGAACGCGGGCTGCGCCTGATCATCGCCTTTCCGCCCGGTGGCAGCACCGACATTCTGGGCCGGCTGGTCGCGCCGCGCATGGGTGAAGTGCTGGGGGCGCTGGTGACACCGGAAAACCGTAGCGGCGCCTCGGGCGCGGTTGGGGCGGGCGTGGTCGCACAAACCGTGCCGGATGGCGGGACAATCCTGCTCGATTCCGGGGGGCAATCGGTCAATCCCTTTTTGATGCGCGGGCTGGGCTTTAATTATGTGCGGGACCTTACGCCGGTGACGCTGCTCGCAACCCTGCCGCTCATCTTGATCACGCGTGCGGATGATGGTGCGGTTGATCTGGCCGCGCTGCTTTTGCGGCTGCGCGCCAACCCCACCGAGGCGCGCTATGGCAGTGTTGGCGTTGGCTCCCGCACTCATTTGGCGGCGGCAAGCCTATTGCGGCGCGCCGGCATCAAAGGCGAGCATGTCCCCTATCGCGGCGGGGCGGACCAGATGGCAGGGCTGCTCCGCGGAGATGTGCCCTTTGGCTTTACCTCCCTCGCGCTGGCAGCACCTTTGATCCGGGACGGCAAGGCGCGTGCCATCGGGCTTTCAGCGCCTTCGCGCAGCACGGCCTTCCCGGCGCTGCCGACCATTAGCGAACAGGGTTTTGCCGGGTTTCAGATGGGGGATTGGCTTGGGCTTTTGGCGCCCGCCGCTACCCCGGCCCCAGTCATTGCGCGCCTTGCCGCCGCCGCCAAGGATGCGGTGGACCAACCCGCCCTGGCGCCACGGCTGGAAGCGCTTGGCCTGACACCGGCCGCGCAAGGCCCGGAAGCCTTCGCCCGCTTTCTGGCCACAGAGCGGGCTGAAATGCGCGATTTGATCGCCGCTGAGGGGATCAGGCTGGACTGAAGGGCGCCTGCCTTGTGCGATTCGCCACGGGCTGTGGCCAAGCCTAGTCTTTTAAAATCACACCTTTGGGCGAATAAACCGGGCCCCTCCGCCCCTTTGCGCTTGCAAACCGCGCCCGAACATCGCAGATAGCCGTCACTGAAGGCTCAAACCTGAACCCTTATGGCGGGCGGCGTCCGGCGAAAGCCGGGACGGGCGTCCGGCTTTTGCTTATGGAGGCCCACCGTGGCGCGTACCCCGTTAGACCGCATCCGCAATATCGGCATCACCGCGCATATTGACGCGGGCAAGACCACCACGACGGAACGCATCCTGTATTACACCGGCAAGTCCCACAAGATCGGTGAAGTGCATGAAGGCAATACCACCACCGATTACATGGATCAGGAACGCGAGCGGGGCATCACCATCACCTCCGCCGCCGTCACCGCCGTGTGGAATGACCACCGCATCAACATCATCGATACGCCTGGCCATATTGACTTCAACATTGAAGTGAACCGGTCCTTGCGCGTGCTGGATGGCGCGATCTTCATTATTGAAGGCGTTGCCGGCGTGCAGCCGCAGTCTGAGACCAATTGGCGCCTGGCTGACCGCTACAACGTGCCGCGCATTATCTTCATCAACAAGCTTGACCGTACCGGCGCCGATTTCTATCGCGCGGCCGAAACGCTGACGGAAAAGCTCGGCATCAATTGGGTTGCGCTGCAATTGCCGATCGGCATTGAAGACACCTTCCTGGGCATTGTTGATCTGGTCGAAATGAAGGCGCTGATCTGGGAAGGCGACGAACTCGGCGCCAAGTATCATGAAGCGCCGATCCCCGCCGATTTGGCCGATAAGGTCACCGAATATCGCCAGAAGCTGCTGGATACCGTTGTCGGCATTGATGAGGCCGCGATGGAAGAATATTTCGACAAGGGCGATGTGAGCGTTGAGACGCTCAAGCGCTGCATCAAGCGCGGCACCATCTCGGGCGAATTCCGCCCGGTGCTGTGTGGCACTGCCTTCAAGAACAAGGGCGTGCAGCCTTTGCTGGATGCCGTGATTGAATATCTGCCTTCCCCGATTGACCGTGAAGGCATCAAGGTTGCGCCGGAAGAAGGCCAGGATGAAACCGCCGAACGCCGCGTGATCCCCGCCAATGAGGATGAGCCTTTCGCTGGCCTCGCCTTCAAGATCATCAATGACAAATACGGCAACCTGACCTTTGTGCGCGTCTATCGCGGCGTGCTGCGTTCAGGTGACCAGGTGCAGAACACCACCAAGGGCCATAAGGAACGCGTTGGCCGCATGTTCCAGATGCATGCCGACAAGCGCGAAGAAATCAAGGAAGTCTTCGCGGGTGATATCGCGGCTTTCGTGGGCCTGAAGGATACCGGCACGGGTGACACGCTGGCCGCGCAGGAAGATGCGGTGATCCTGGAACGCATGGCCTTCCCGGTGCCCGTAATTGACATCTCGGTCGAGCCAAAGACCAAGGAAGGTGTCGAGAAGATGACCCTTGGCTTGCAGAAGCTGGCCGGGGAAGACCCTTCACTGCGCCTTCGCACTGATCAGGAAACCGGCCAGACCATTCTTTCCGGCATGGGCGAATTGCACCTGGAAATCATCATTGACCGTCTGAAGCGCGAATATGGTGTGGATGCGAATATCGGTGCGCCGCAGGTGGCGTATCGCGAAACCATCTCCAAGGCGCATACCGAAACCTATACCCATAAGAAGCAGTCCGGCGGTTCGGGCCAATACGCTGAAGTGAAGATCATCTTCGAACCGAAGGAACGGAACGAGGGTATCGAATTCGTCAACGGCGTTGTTGGCGGTTCCGTGCCGCGCGAATACATCCCGGCCGTGGAAAAGGGCATCAAGGTGCAGGCCGATACCGGCGTGCTGGCCGGCTTCCCGACGGTGGACTTCAAATACAGCCTGGTGGATGGCAAGTATCACGATGTCGATTCCAGCGCGCTGGCGTTTGAAATCGCGGCAAAGGCTTGTTTCCGCGAAGGCATGAAGAAGGCCGGCCCGGTGATCCTGGAACCCATCATGGATGTGGAAGTGACCACGCCATCTGATCACGTGGGCGATGTGGTGGGTGACTTGAACCGCCGCCGCGGCGTGATCCAAAGCCAGGACATGGCGGGCACCAGCGTTATCGTGCGCGCGCATGTGCCGCTGAAGGAAATGTTCGGCTATATTTCCAATTTGCGCGGCATGACGAAGGGGCGCGCTTCCTTCTCCATGCAGTTCCACCACTACGATCCCGTGCCGCGCAATATCGCGGATGAGATCATGGCGAAGTCGGCCTAAGGCTGGTTTAGCCTTGGGTCAGAAAACGGCGCGTGGGCCTTCCCGCGCCGTTTTTTTTGATGGCAGGCTTTCGGCGCGCTTGCATCATAATCGGTAGCGTCATTATGCTGCTTCTTAAATGACCACCTTTGATCCGCCGCCCTATATCGAAAAACTGAGCGCAGCCATCAATGATGGCGCGAAAACGGCGCAGCTTGGGGCCTTTGCCTTTGTGCTGCTTGGTCTTTTTCTGCTCGCAACTTCCTTTTCGGCCTCTGACGAAGACCTGTTGATCGGGAAATCAATCAGCATTGCGCAATTGGGTGGCGCTGCCGTACCGGTTGCGCTTTCCTTCGGCTTCATGCCAGCCATCTTCCTGGCTTTGCATCTTTATGCGCTGATCAGTTTTGATCTATTGATGCAAAATCTGCGTTACTTCAATGCGGATTTACATGCCATGGTGCCGCTGAAGCAGGACCGGGAACGCTGCCTGCAATTGCTGGCGAATACGGAATTCATCCAAGCGCAGCTTCAGCCAGAAGCAAGCGCCGTATTCCGCCTGACCTATAAATTCATTCTTGCCGTATTCCCCGTCAGCGTGCTGCTGTTGGTGCAACTTGGATCACTCCGCCTGCAGGATCCGGTAGTCAATCTGGTGCATCACGTCGCCATTGCGCTCGATCTACTAATTCTCATCTGGTTTTTCTGGCACCAAAAGCCAACAGGAGATTCCCTGCTGCGGTGGCTTTTCAAGCGGCTTCGGTTTGTTTTGCCTATAGCAATCATGGGTTTTGATTTGGCCTGGTGCCAGGTGCCAGGGTCTGAAGCCACCACAGTTGGCCCCGGAAAAAAGGCACAATCACTCACCCATGCCTTGCAACAGCCGGTTGATCTTTTGTTGTGCCCCCATGTAAAACTCGGCTGCCGTTTTCTTTCGGTACCGGGTCGGACCTTGGTAGGTAAGGTATGGGACGGGGGGGCGCTTGTGGAATTGCGCACAGGTGCCGCGCTGGATGCCAGGCGCCGGGCCTCCTTGGAGCCGCTGGTGCTGCGGAACCGACGGTTGCGTTTTGCCGATTTATCGCGAAGCCAACTCTTTATGGCTGACCTGACCGAGGCAGAATTGCAGGGTGCATCGCTTGATGGTGCACAATTGCAAGGCGCCTTGCTGGAGAGGGCAGCGATGCAGGGAGCAACGCTTCGCCATGCGCTATTGCAGGACGCGTCGCTTAGCCACACAAACCTAAAGAACACCCTTCTTGAACGAGCGGATATGCGCGGCGCAACGCTTACTGGAGCGCATTTACAAGGAGCTTCACTTGAAAGGGCTCAGCTTCAGGGCGCGCGACTTGACGGAGCGGAGATGCAAGCTGCCCGGTTTCGGTGGGCGCAGATGCAGGGTGCCAAGCTTGATGAGGCACAGTTACAGGGCGCAGTTCTTGATGGCGCACAGATGCAGGGGGCGACCTTTCTGGTCACGCAGCTGCAGGGCGCATCGCTTTGGCAAACGCAGTTGCAGGGTGCGAGATTTGATTGGGCGCAGATGAAAGGTGCACGGCTTGATGAGGCTCAACTGCAAGGTGCGTTGATTGCAGATGTCGAAATCTGGCGTATGCAGGCGCCGAACGCCGAATTGACCGATTTGCAGATCGGCGATTTGAACAACACGGCTACGCCGCCCTGTCCGGATGTTCGGCTTGACGGCACCTGCACCAACAACCGAACTTGGCAGAGCTTGGTTGAAGAATGGGTCCGGGATATCCCCGCCGGAGAGCACCAAGCGCGGGTGCGGAGAAGACTCGCCGTTTTCACCGCGCCCAATGAGCCCGAGGATTCTGAAGCTACCCGACTAAGCTGGAGCAATCACCCCGCCCCGGAACCCGCGGCTGTAGCCCGCCGGCTTGGTGATCTGGCATGCTCTGCCGCCCATGCTCCACATGTCGCCCGGAGCATTTTGGGGCAGATTATCAATGAGGCGCCTCGTAATCTTGGGGAGCATCGCGATAGCCTCGCCGCCCGCATTCTCAGGGAGGATTGCCCAGGCGCGCGCGGCCTCGACGCGGACGAACGCGCCGCCCTGGCCGCCATCACCGCCGGGCGCCGCTAACCCCTACCCCGCCGCCGCCAAAACCTCCGCCGCTGCGCGCAACAACACCCCATCGCGGCGCCAGAGCGCTTCCAGCACGCGGAAATGATCCGCCTCCGGCAATGGGATCAGCGCTCCGGGTGCTTGCGCTTCCGCCCGGTAGCGATGAAAGACGCGGCTTTGCCGGCGCAGTTCCGGCAATTCCCGCGCGCCATAGGCAATGGCGATCGGCTTTTGCACGACAGGCCGGCGAATGGGCGAATGCGCCGCGATTTCGGCGGGCGTCAAATGCAGCTTGTCGTTCAAATTGGTCTCCGCAATCGGGGCCAATTCATAAATGCCGGACATGGCAACCGCGCCCACCACCAAGGGGTGCTCCGCCGCCAGCTCCGCCAAATGCCCGCCCGCGGACCAGCCGGAAGCCACCACCTTGCCCGCGATGCCATGCGCCTTCCCATGCGCGCCAAGCCAATCCAGCGCGGCGTGGATTTCCGCCACTATCTTGCTCATGGATGCCTCAGGCGCCAGCGTATAGCCGCAAATCCCAACCGACCAACCAGCGGCCAAGGCGCCTTCGGCCATGATGGCGAAATCTTCCCGCCGATTGCGCTGCCAATAGCCGCCATGGATGAAGACCAGGCAGGGCGCATCAGCGCGTGCGGCGGGGTAGAGATCCCAAGCCTCGCGTTCGCCACTACCAAAGGGCAGGTCGAGATGCCCGGCATGCGCGGCGCGAAACGCCTCAGACAGCGTATTGCGATTGGCGACCTGCGCGGCGCTATCCGCCACGCCATTCAAATTGTCATAAGCCGCATCGCGCGCAGCCTGGGTCCAGCCGGCCCAGCCTTCGGGCGTGGTGTAGGGGCTTGTCATGGCTTGATCACTCCAATGGGGGCGCCGGCAAGGAAGGCATTGGTCGCCGCCACCGCCACTTCGTAATAGGTGCGGTAATTCTGTTCCGTGACATAGCCCAGATGCGGCGTCAGCACGGTATTCGGTGCGCTCAGGATTGGGTGATCCGTGGGCATGGGCTCGATATCAAAAACATCCAAGCCAGCGCCGGCGATGCGCCCTGCCTGCAATGCCGCAATCAGCGCTGCCTGTTCAATCAGCGGGCCGCGGCTGGTGTTCACGATGAAGGCGGTTTGTTTCATCAGCGCCAGATCAGGCGCGGTGATGGTGTTGCGCGACCGATCCGAAAGAATGAGGTGCAGCGTCACCACATCCGCTCCGCGCAGCAAAGTTGCCTTGTCCACACGCGTGGCACCAATCTCGGCAGCGCGTTCTTCGGTCAGGTTGGTGGACCAGGCCAGAACCTTCATGCCGAAGGCCTGGCCGATTTTGGCGACGCGCCCGCCAAGCTTGCCAAGGCCAATCACGCCGAGCGTTTTGCCTTCCAGCCCCAGGCCGATATGCGTCTGCCAGCGCCCGGCGCGCAGCGCTTCCTGCTGGCGCGGAATATCGCGCACCAAGGACAGGATCAGCCCCCAAGTCAAATCCGCCGTTGGATCGCCCGAAGTGCCCGTGCCGCAAAATACCACGCCACGCTCAGCGCAGGCGGCGGCGTCAATGGAACGGTTGCGCCCGCCGGTCGTGATGATCAGCCGCAGATTGGGCAAGGCTTCGATCAGCTTGCGCGGAAAGGGCGTTCTTTCGCGCATCGCCAAGATGGCATCAAAAGGCTTCAGCCTTTCCACCAGCGCTGCATGATCGGTGATGGTGTCGCGAAAGACAGTGATCTCAACGCCCTTGGGCAGCTTGTCCCAGGGGCCGAGGGAAAGTGCCACGCCCTGGTAATCATCCAGAATGGCGAAACGCTTGATGGGGGCAACAGACATAAGGTGTTCCTTGAAGTTACGAAGCGTTCAGGGTGATGCGCTGCAAAGCGGCGCGCAGATTGTCTGGCAAAGGTGTTGGCGTTTTCTGCGTGGCGCGATCCACATAGACATGCACCAGATAGCCCTCGGCACTCGCTTCATCTGCATCATTGCGGAAGATGCCAACTTCATAACGAACGGATGTATTGCCCGCGCGCGCGCAGCGCACACCGCAAGTGATATCATCCGGAAAGGCGATGGGTGCAAAATAGCGGCATTGGGTTTCCACCACCAGGCCAATCACCGGCGCGGTCGGGATATGCAAAAACCCCGTGGAGGTCAGGAAGCGCGCCACCGCACTATCTATCCAGGAATAATAAATGACGTTGTTGATGTGGCCATAGACGTCATTATCCATCCAGCGTGTCGCTATGGGCACGAACATGGCGTAATCGGCGCGTTGTGCGCGTTGCTTGGTCATGTGCTGCCCCTAACGGCCCAAGGCGCGCGTCACAATTGCGTGGTCCACACAATCGGCGAAGCTTGGCTCACGCGTGATCACGCCCGCGCTTTTCATCGCACCGCGTAGCTGCGTGAAGGCGGCTTCGGGGAAATGCGGGGTTTCTGGCCACAGCCGCGCCGCCTGATAACGCGCCAGCGCCGTGGTCAGTACGGGCAATTCCACATCCGCGAAAAGCGGCGCCACACTTGCAGCAATCTCCGCCGCCGGTGCCGCGTAAACATAAGCCAGCGCATCGGCCAAGGCGCGCGTCATGGCTTCAAACTCCGCACTGAAGCGCTCAATATTCGCCTCGATGGCGTAAAGCGCCGTAAAGGCGCTCGGCCCTCGGTCAGAAGCGCGATGCCACACCGCGCCGCCCTTGGCTTCTAGCTGTGTCGCGAAGGGTTCGAACATTTGCGCGACATCCAGGCTGCCATTCGTCACCGCATTGGCGTTCTCAGCCATGGTCTTGTCGGTCACGCGCGCCATGGCGTCAGGGTCCACACCCGCTTGGCGCAAATCATCCTGCAGGCACCACCAGGGGGTCGGCACTTCCTTGACACTACCGAAGCGGAGCTTGGGCAAATCCTTCAGGCTGAAGCCCGGATTTGGCCCGCGCCCGAGCAGCATGAAAGGGTCGCGCATCACCACCGCGCAAAAGGACCGCAAGGGGCAGGCGGGATCGGCAGCACGCATCATGATCACGCGCATGGGGCCGGACCAGGCGACATCGGCCTGATCCGCGAGCAACGCCTCCGCCGCCCGTGTCGGGTCACCGGCGGTGGCGCGCGTTACCGTCACGTCGTGCTTGGCGTAAAAGCCGCGCTGTTCGGCGACATAAAAGGGCGCGTAGAAGACGGCACGGAAGGGTTCGGCAAGGCGGATGGGCTTCACGATCATGGCTCCTTGAAGGTCTCTATTCTGCCGGAGCTTCGCGCCCCGGTCAGCCCCGCCGGCTGCGGCCCGATTCGCGCTTGGCGGCGCATCTGAACATCGCCCGCTAAGGCCTTGTGGGATCAGCAGTAAGCATTCAACCCCTTCGCCCGCTCAGCGGAAGACGCTATATCTTGTGTGTACCGCCGGGCTCACCCACAATAGGCTGTGGATAACTCGGTGGCGTCTCGAGACAAGGCCCCCCAGGAGTTCCATGCCCAGCGCCGCGCCAAGGCCAGATAACGCCACCCGCATTGAACCCTTTCGCCTGCGCGGGGCGAATTTCAATTTGCTTGTGCTGCGCCTGATGGATCATCGCCCGGAAGCGGTGGTGCCGGCCATTGGCGACCAGTTCCGCCGTGCGCCTGGCTTTCTGCGCTTTGCGCCGATTGTGCTCGGCCTCAGTGACATTCAGGTCCCACCGAATGAGGTGGATTTCCCCGGTCTGATCCAGGGCCTGCGTGAGCTTGAGATCATGCCGATCGGCACCACGGGCGGCACGGCGGAAATGCGCAACGTCGCGATATCCTACGGGCTGCCACCGGTGCGGAGCGTGGCCGGCAAGGAAACGGATGAGGATATCACCGCCTCTGCCCCGCAGGCTGGCGATGCCACGCAAGCGGCACTTCCGCCGCCGCCACTCATCGCCAAGCCCGCCGCGGCGCGCAGCACAATGGTGGTGGAACAGCCAGTGCGCGCCGGCCAGCGTATCTGGGCGGAAGGTGCGGATTTAATCATCACCTCCACCGTCAATGCGGGGGCCGAGGTGATCGCGGATGGCAATATTCATGTCTATGGCGCGCTGCGTGGCCGCGCCATTGCGGGTGGCGCAAACAATATGGAAGCGCGGGTTTTCGCGCTGAATTTCGACCCGGAATTGGTTTCCATCGCCGGCTTCTACGCCGTGCGGGAAGGCTTTCCGGCAGCACAGATTGGCAAGGCGATGCAGGTGCGGCTGGTGGGTGAGCGCATGCGCTTCGACCCCATCACCTGATCGTAGTGCGACAAAGTTTTAGGGAGGCGTAGGAATGGCTCAGGTTATCGTGGTGACATCGGGCAAGGGCGGCGTCGGCAAGACGACATCAAGCGCTGCCTTCGCAACTGGCCTTGCGCAGCGCGGCAAGAAGACGGTGGTGATTGATTTCGATGTGGGCTTGCGCAACCTCGACCTTATTATGGGTGTCGAAAGGCGCGTGGTGTTCGACATTATCAATGTCATCCAAGGCGAGGCGCGGCTGAGCCAAGCGCTGATCCGCGACAAACGCGTTGAGTCGCTCTCCATCCTGCCGGCGTCCCAGACCAAGGATAAGGATACGCTGACCAAGGAAGGGGTCGCCAAGATCATCGAGGAGCTCTCGAAAGAATTCGATTACATCCTGTGTGACAGCCCCGCCGGCATCGAAAAGGGCGCGCTGCTTGCGCTATATTTTGCCGATCAAGCGATTGTGGTGACGAACCCGGAAGTCTCCTCCGTGCGGGATTCGGATCGCATCCTTGGCGTGCTGCAATCCAAATCCAAGCGCGCGGAAGAGAAGCGCGAACCGGTGAAGGAACATCTGCTCGTGACGCGTTTTGACCCGAACCGCGTCGAAAAGGGTGAAATGCTGAAGCTGGATGATATTCGTGAAATCCTGGCCATTCCGCTGCTGGGCGTGATCCCTGAAAGCGAAAGCGTGCTGCGCGCTTCCAATACCGGCACGCCCGTGATCATGGATAATGAAAGCAATGCCGGGCAGGCCTATACGGATGCGGTTTCCCGCTTCCTGGGTGAAGATGTGCCGCATCGTTTCCTGGAAGCGGAACGCAAGGGCCTGTTCCGGCGCTTATTTGGTGGGAGGGCCGCGTGATGTCTTGGCTCGATTTATTCCGTGGCCGGCGCAAGGATGCTAGTGCCGTTGCCGCCAAGGAAAGGCTCCAGATCGTCCTGGCGCATGAGCGCATTGGCCGTAATCGGGAGGATTTCCTGCCGAAATTGCAGCAGGAATTGGTCGCGGTCGTTGCGCGCTATGTCGCGATTGACCCGAGCAAGGTGAATGTGCATCTGGATCGCGGCGGGGATATGTCCACGCTTGAGATCGAGATTGAACTGCCTGCACCTTCCGCAACGCGCCTTGCTGCGGCGCGCTGAAGCAATTCCAAGGCGGGCGCTGGCTTGTTCAGCGCCCTTCCTGTCGCCAGGCCAGCACTACGGTGCCGAGCAATAGCAACAGCGCCAACCAAGGCGGCAGCAACGGCAAGGCGGAAACGCTGATCACGCTGTGATCCGCATTGCGTCTGAGGCCAATCCAGCCCGCACCCGCGAAATCGCGCCCCGCTGGCACCATGCGCAATTCGGGCAGCGCGGGCGCCGCTTCCAGCCCCAGCCAGCGTATCGCGCCACGGCCCTGCACCAGCGGGCGCAGTTTCTCGGCATCCGCGCGCAGATCAGCAATTTCCAGCGGATTGGCGACTGCGGCGGCGGCGAAAGCAACGCGCCGCCCATCCCCCACCTGCCACACCCCCGGCATCCGCGCGGCAATATCGGCAACCGCCCGCCCACCACCTGCTTCTTCCAGCCGCGCGGTGCTGCGCGTGCCATCGGGTGCGGTGATCGTCACTTCAGGCGCCGGCGCGGCTTCCAGGCTGCGGCGCGCAATCGCCATCCGCCCCGCTTCAATCCGCGCGGTCAAATCTTCTTCTTCCAAAGTGGTTTCGCGCATCAGCCAATGGGCGATGCGGCGCAGCAATTCTTCCTGCGGGCCGCCGCCATCATGCCCGCGCCCCCATAGCCAGATATGATCTGACATCAGCAGCGCCACCCGGCCTTCGCCGACCCGATCCAGCACCAATAAGGGCGAGCCTTCGGGGCTTTCCATCACCGCCGCGCCGCCGCGCGCCTCACCGCGCAGCCAGCGATACCAGCGGCCCCAGCTTGCTTCTGCCGCCGCGCTATTCGCCCCAGCCAGCCCCTCCGTCACTGGATGGCGCGCGCCAAGCGCGCTGATGCGTGGGCGGAACGGCGCCTCCTCAACCCCAGCGCCGCGCCCAATGGGGCGCGCCGGCAGCACCTGTGACAAAGGCGTGAAGGCAAGCGATGTGGGGCCCGCGAATTCCGGCCCGACACTCATCAACAATGCCCCACCCGCGCGCACGTGATCCGCAATGTTGCGCATATAGGCCGGCGGCAGCAGGCCGCGATTGGTGAAGCGGTCAAATACAATCAGATCAAACTCGCGAAGCTTCACCTGAAACAACTCACGTACCGGAAAGGCAATCAGTGCCAATTCATTGAGCGGCGTCAGATCATCCTTCTCTGGCGGGCGCAGGATGGTGAAATGCACCAGATCCACATTGGGATCGGCCTTCAATAGCCGCCGCCAAGCGCGTTCCCCGGCATGTGGCTCACCGGAGACCAACAGCACGCGCAGCCGATCCCGCACGCCATTCACCGTGACCACCTGGCGGTTATTGATCGGGCTGACCTCTCCAGCGCGGGGCTCTGCCTCCAACTCAATCACCATGGGCCCGCCACGCGCGACGGGGACGGAAATCGCGTGTTCCCGTCCAATCGGGATTGCCTCACGCCGCGCAGCACCGCCATCGCGGCGGATAATCAGCCCGGCACTGCCGCCAGCCGGCGCGCCCAGATCCTCGATCACCACGCGCAACTCGACCTGCTGGCCAACAATGCCAAAGCCGGGGGCGGAAACAAGGCGCAGGCGCCGATCTACCTCTCCCGCGCGGCCAGGCAGCAGCACATGAAAAGGCGCATCAAAGGGCAGCAGCGCCGGCGCGTCATGCACCTGGCCATCTGTCAGCGCGATCACGCCGGCAAGCCGCGCCCGCGGCACATCGGCCAAGGCCGTCCCCAAAGCCGAGAGTAGCGCGGTGCCGCGCTGGCCGGATTCCGGCACCTCCACCACCCGTAAATCAAGCCCGGGCAGGCGGGCGGCCCGCGCCTCCAAAGCCGTCCGCGCGGCGGCAGTCCGCTCTGCCCGGTCGGCAATCTGCGTGCTGTCGCTGCGATCAACGGCCAGGATCGCGATATCGGGGCGGGTTTCGCGTTCTTCCCGCAGCAGGCGTGGATTGCAGAGCGCGCCGAGCAGGATCATCGCCGCAAGGGCACGCCACCAGATGCCGCGAGCGCGCTGATAAAGGCCATAGGCCAAAAGAACCAGCACAAGCGCCGCAAAAGCCAGAATAAGCCACAAGGGCAGGCGCGGCAGGAAATCCACATAGGTGAGGTGCTGCATCATGCGCGACCGGGGCTACTGCCCCTGAAGCCTTGATCAGACCCCACCCGGTTGCCCACGATGTTAGGCTGAAGTGCTGCCGACAAGCCTCCAACTTGGGTCGGAACTCGTCACGTCACGCTGGAAGGTCCAGACATCGGTCATTTCCGTCACAGCTTCGGCACCGGAAACAATGGAACCATCCCGCGCCTGCACAAGATTTATCTGGTCGGTCACCAGACGCACCGTGATTTCGGCAATACTGCCGCGCAGCTCCGCGGCTTCAATGCCGCTTTCCTCAACCGAGCGTAATTCAGTGCGTTGCGTCTCGCCCGCGGCTTCACGCGTGGCGATGGCCTGATCGAAGCCAGCATAAGCTTCTTCAGACAACAAAGGCTTCAACGCAGCACGATCACCACGAGCGAAAGCCTCCACAATCATGCCAAAAGCGGACTCTGCGCCATCAAGAAAGCGGTTCGGATCAAAGCTGCGATCTCGCTTTTGGATTTGTACCAGTGCCTCACCCACAGGGCTGCGCGGATCGGGGATCGCACGCCGGGCGCCCCCTTGAGCGGGCTTGGGACCGATATCCACCTCAGTGGCAGGTCCACGCGCGGCCGGTGCCGGCGCACCTTCCGGCTGTGCAGGGCGCTCAAACCCTGTGCGGCGGCCAAGCACGCTCCGCAGGCGCAGCACCAAAAAGGCCGCAACCATGGCAAAGAGGATCAGATCTATCGGCAAGCCACCCATTTTTTTGCTCCTTGACCTCTAATCTAGGGTCTCGTGTGCCCAAGGGCAACGCTTGGATCATGCCGAGCACAGATGGAATCATCCAAGCGCGGCATTGGTCGCCTAAAAACGCGCCTAGTTGCCACCAAGTAGGTGCCTCCCCATAGGCGTTTCGCCGCCATGGCACGCAATAAATGGTTGCTAGGTTTCACTGTGGCGCATGCTTCCAATCACCAAGCGTTTCCGCTTGGCTTGAAAATGTTCTAGACAAAACTCTCATCAAACAAGGGTGATGAATGTGATTCTGCTTCGGCATGGGCAAAGCGAATTCAACCTGCTTTTTACTCAAACCCGCAAAGACCCCGGCATCATTGACCCAAAGCTGACACCGCTTGGCCAGACCCAGGCGGAAGAAGCCGCTGAAGCCCTGGCGCATGAAGGCATTCGGCGGATCATCGTCTCCCCCTATACCCGCGCGCTGCAAACGGCGCTGCCGGTGGCGCGGCGCCTCAATCTGCCGCTGACCGTGACGCCCACGGTGCGTGAACGCTACGCCTTCACCTGCGATATCGGCCGGCCCATCGCGGAGTTGCGCCTGGATTTCCCCCATGTGGTGCTGGACCATATTGACGAGATCTGGTGGCCGCCAGTTGAAGAGCCCGCCGAACAAGTTATTGATCGCGCACAGTTATTTCGCGCCGAAATGGCCGCCCTGCAGGATTGGTCCCATACCCTGGTGGTCTCTCACTGGGGCTTCATTCTCGCCTTCACGGGCAAAAGCGTCATGAACGGTCAATTACTGCGGGTGGACCCAACCGAAGCCCCACCCGCCGAAATCACCTGGAAGCACTGAAGGGGGGCAAAACCCCGGCTTCAGGACCGCGTTGCCGTCATGGCCGGGGCCGGGCGGCGCAGCGGGGGGAAGGCGGTTTCCTCGGCTTCCTGCGCGCCTGCCTCACTCATGGCCAAGCGATAGCCACCTGCCTCGGTCAACAAAATGCACGCTTCCGCTGGGTTTGGTTCGATCTTTTGGCGTAGGCGGTAAATATGGGTTTCCAGCGTGTGGGTGGTGACGTGGCTGTTATAACCCCAAACCTTGGTCAGCAGGATCTGGCGCGAAACAGCACGTCCACCAGCCCGGTAAAGGAACTTCAGGATCGCCGTTTCCTTCTCCGTCAGCCTTATCTTTCGGCCCCGCTTCGGTTCCTGCAATAGCTTCGCGGCGGGACGGAAATCATAGGGGCCGATGGTGAAGACGGCATCTTCGCTGCCTTCGAAAATGCGGATCTGCGCACGCAATCGCGCGAGCAATTCCTGCACCCGGAAGGGTTTGGCGATATAGTCGTTCGCCCCTGCATCCAGGCAGCGCACCACATCTTGTTCACTATCGGCACCGGTCAAGATGATGATGGGCATACGCATACCCGCGCGGCGGAGCTTCAGGCAAAAATCCCGGCCATGCCCATCCGGCATGCCAAGATCAAGTAAAATGGCATCAAACCGGGCACCATCGGCCCGCAACAGGGCTTCGGCATCTGCCAAGCTTGCCGCGCCAGTCGCCGCGAATTCGCCATCATAAGCCAATTGCTCCGCGAGGCTTGCGCGCAGCGCGTCATTGTCATCTACAATCAACACAGGGTGTGGGGAATTCATGAGCAGCAAGCCTCTTTTCTCGCATGGCGCCATGCTATCTGCACTTTAACGCCGTTATGCCCCCGAAGGAACAATGCCATTTCGTCCACCCCTTTCGCAAGCCATTCCTCACGGGAGTTTGAAGCTATTGTGACGGGGCTAACGTGTAACAGCCTTGCCGGTTGGGGGGACTCGCAAAGCGCCCTGACAGTGCCACATTCACTCTGGCTGAATATAAGCGTATTGGAAACCAACATCATGTCTTCTCAAGGTAGCCTATTGCCCCAAAATTCTGAACAAGTCCCCGACCCGCGCCGCCTTGCCATGCGGGCCGTTCATCGGGCCATTTCCGATTTGCGCCGCGGCACGCCTGTGCTGATCGTTCAGGATGATATCGCGTTACTTGTTGGCGCGGCGGAAACGCTCGGCGCAGCGGGGCTTGCTGATATTGCTTCTGGCGGCCTTGGTACTCCGGTATTGCTATTGGCGCCCATGCGCGCTGCGGCGCTGCTGCGCCGGCCCGTGACCCAGGGTGACGATCAAGCGGTAGTTGCGCTGCGTCTACCCGCCGCCACCTTGGACCCCGTAAGGCTTCGCGGTTTTGCTGACCCCACTGCCGAGACGCTCCTCCCAAATGAGGCGGATCAGCTTCCGCCCCCACCACTGGCCGGTGCTGCGCTTGCCTTGGCCAAGCTTGGCCGGCTTTTGCCTGCCCTTGTGGTGGCGCCTGCCGCGCCGGGCGTGGCCGATCGGTTTTCGCTGCTGCGTGTGCCGGCTGAGGATGTTCTGACCTATCCCATCAGCGCAGCTTCCAGCCTGAAGCGAGTGGCCGAAGCCCGCGTGCCGCTGGAAGATGCGCCGGAAGCCCGCATCATTGCCTTTCGTGCCGCCGATGGCGGGATTGAACATCTGGCCATTCTGGTTGGTGACCCGGAAGCAAGCGCCGCCGCCGGGCAGGCGCCTTTGGTGCGTGCGCATTCCGAGTGTTTCACGGGCGATCTTTTGGGTTCGCTTCGTTGCGATTGCGGCCCGCAGCTGCGTGGCGCCATCAAGCGCATGGCGGAAGATCCGGCAGGCGGTGTGCTGCTTTATCTGGCACAGGAAGGGCGTGGCATCGGCCTGGTGAACAAGCTACGCGCCTATACTTTGCAGGATCGCGGGCTAGATACGCTCGATGCCAATCGCGCGCTTGGCTATGGTGCGGATGAGAGGAACTTCCTTGTGGCGGCGACCATGCTGCGCGAAATTGGCATGCCGCGCGTTCGGCTACTGACCAATAACCCAGACAAGCTTTCTGGCCTAGCCGCTTGCGGGATAGAGGTGGTGGGCCGTGAAGCGCATCGCTTTGATCCGAATGGGGTGAATGATGCCTATCTGGACACCAAGGCCCGGCGCTTCGGCCATATGCTGGGATAATGGGTGACTATAGCGGCTGTTGCACGGCTTGGTCCTGATGGGCTGCTGCGTTTCCAAGGCGGGATTTATCGTTGCGCCATCGGCAAGGGCGGCAGACGCGCAGATAAGCGCGAAGGCGATGGTGCGACTCCGATAGGATTATTGCCGCTGCGCCGCCTGCTTTACCGTGCTGACCGCCTGGTACCGCCGCGCGCTTCGGTGCCGCTGGCACCCATCGCGCCCAATGATGGCTGGTGCGATGATCCGACGCATGCCGATTACAACAGACACATCCGCCTGCCGCATCCGGCGCGGCATGAAATACTTTGGCGTGCTGATGCAATTTACGATGTGATCGGCGTTCTGGGTTGGAATGACGCACCAGTGGTGCGCGGGCGGGGGAGTGGGATTTTCCTGCATTTGGCGCGGCCTGGCTTCAGCCCGACCGAAGGCTGCGTTGCGCTGGAGCAGCGTGATTTTCTGTGCATTTTGGCCCAAGGCCTAACCGCCATTGAGGTTTTGGCGTGATTCGTACGACAGCGCTATTGACCAACCGGCAGATGACAGCCGCAAGGACTAGCCCTTGATCCAATGCCCCAGCCTTGAGCAAACATGACAGGCGGTCGGACGTGGCTTGAAAATATTTTAGGGATAACGAGATAAACTGCCCTGATGCACGCGCTGCTTCTTGCCTTTTGGCTTGTGACCCTGGCCCCCTTCCCTGCCCTGCCGCAGACGGAGCCATTTCGCGTGCAGAATCAGACCGAGCAATCCGCGCATTCGCTTTTCGCGGTGCGGTCAGGCCGGCCGGATTGGGGATCCAATATGCTGACGCGTGGGCCCCTTGCGCCCGGTGCCGGATTCAATCTGCGCCCTGCCGATAATGCCGGCTGCCGCTTTGATTTCCGCATGGTGCTGAGCGATGGGCGGGAAATCATCAATCGCGGCCATGATGTCTGTGCGGAAAAAGTCGTGGCCATGCAGGCGCCGCTTGGCCGTCCGCCGGGCACGGCGGCGCCTTCCCCTGCCCCCGGCGCGCCACCGCAGGCACGCGGGCGGGCTTCCACCGGTACGGGGTTTGTCGTGGCGCGGGACCGCGTGCTGACCAATCACCATGTGATTGATGGCTGCAACGCCATCACCATCCGCACCGCTGATGGCCGCAGCCTGCCCGCCACCATGCCGGCGCGCGTTGATGTGCAGCGCGATCTGGCGCTGCTGGCCGTGCCGAATGACCCCGGCCCGGTTCTGGCCTTCCGCGCCAATCCGGTGCGGCGCGGGGAAAGCGTTGTCACCTATGGTTTTCCACTGGCCGGGCTATTGGCTGCGGGGCCGACCCTGACCACGGGTGAAGTCAGCGCGCTGGCGGGTCTTGCGAATAATGAACAGCATTTTCAGATCAGCGCACCGGTGCAGCAGGGTAATTCCGGCGGGCCCTTGCTGGACCGTCAGGGCCATGTGATGGGCGTGATCGTGTCAAAGCTGAATGCCCAGCGCATCGCGCAACGCACTGGCGATATTCCGCAAAATGTGAATTTCGCGGTGAAGGGCACGGAAGCTGTCGGTTTTCTGCGCCGCGCCGGCGTGGAACCCACCATGCGCGAAAGCCCGCCCACGGAATTGAGCGCGGCTGAGGTGGGGGAACGCGCCCATCCCAGCACAGTATTCATTCGCTGCGAGAAATAGCGACGAAGCCTATTCGGGTCGGCGCAGCGCGATATCGTACAGCGCCTCACCTTCCAGGCAAAAAAAGGCCACAGGCCAGCCGCTGGCGACGGCGAATTCACACACCGCCTGATGCACGCCAAGCACACCAAAGCCCGGTCGGATGATGCGCGCAAAATCATTGAAGACCAGAAAGCCACCCGGCTTCACCTTGGGCGCAGCAGCCGCAGCATCGGCGCACACCGCATCATAGCCATGATCGGCATCCACATAAATCATGTCGAAGCTGGCATCGGCGCGGGAGCTAAGGAAGGCCAGCGATGTCCCCTCATGCCGCTCCACGCGGGGGTCGGCCAAAACATCGGCGCGGCATAGGCTGAAGGTGATATCGGCAAGATGCAGCCGCGTTGGTGCCATTGTATCCAGCATGATTCGGGCGAAACTACCGCGAAAGGTGCCGATTTCCGCGATAATGCCCCCCTGCGGCAGGCGGCGCAGCATCTCATAGCGGTCGCAAAGAAGCTGGCAGCCATCAAGCTGCGCCTGCGGTATTTTTGGCGCCGGGGGTGGTACTGACTGCATGGCAAGGCGCCCAAGGCGCAACGCGCTTTTGATGCGTTCCGGCAAGTAGCGGCGCAATGCCAATTCCAGCCGGTAAACACGTTCCTCAGGCACCAAAAGCCCCCCGACCTCAAATCTGCGCCCCGTTTGACATATCAGCAGCGGCAGGTCGAGCAAGAATAGGCCTTTCAGGCGCCGTCCAACGCCTCGGCCAGCGCAGCGAAGGATTGCTCAACCGGCGAGATATCGCCCTTGCGTTGGCGCAGCACCGCTTCAATGCGCGGCGCAAGCTTCACCGCGGCATCCGCTTCGGGGTCATGCCCGGCGCGATAAGCGCCAAGCCGGACTAGATCCTTGATCTCGCCATAGGTGGAGAGCAGGCGCTTGGCTTCCGCCACCAATTCCCATTCATGTTCCTGCAAAACCCCCGGCATACTGCGGGATACTGAACGCAGCACATCCACCGGTGGATAACGCCCTGCCTCGGCAATCGCACGATCCAAAACCACATGCCCATCCAGAATACCGCGCACGGCATCTGCCACGGGTTCATCATGATCGTCGCCTTCCACCAGCACGGTGAAAAGCGCCGTGATGGCGCCCGGTGAGTTATCCGGCCCCGGCCCGGCGCGCTCCAAAAGCCGCGGTAATTCGGTGAAAACCGAAGGTGGATAGCCGCGCGTCGCTGGTGGTTCGCCAACAGCAAGGCCAATCTCGCGCAGCGCCAAGGCAAAGCGCGTCACGCTATCCATCAGCAGCAGCACCTGAAGGCCCTGATCGCGGAAGTGTTCGGCCACTGTCGTGGCGGCATAGGCGGCTTCGCGCCTGAGTGGCGCGGCACTATCCGATGTGGCGCAAATAACGACACTGCGCGCAAGGCGTTCCGGCCCCAGATCATCTTCAATGAATTCGCGCAATTCGCGCCCGCGTTCGCCGACTAGCGCAAAGACAATCACATCTGCCGACAGCCCACCCGCCAGCATGGCCATGAGCGTGGATTTGCCCACGCCGGACGCCGCAAAAAGCCCAAGCCTTTGCCCGCGCCGCACCGGGGTGAACAGATCAAGCACCCGAACGCCGAGCGGCAAGCGCACCCCAAGGCGGGATCGCTGGCCTGCCGCCGGCGCCGGCGCATGGGTTGGGCGTTGGATGGCGCCGGGTGCGGGCATGGGCCCGCCATCAAGCGGCTTGCCCATCGGGTCCAGCACGCGCCCGAGCCAAGCATCAGAAACCGGCAAGGCGGGCCGCGGCGCCAGCGTGGCGCGCATCCCGGAGGTGAGCCCCGTCAGCGGGCCAAGCGCGATGGCCTGCGCCTTGCCATCCCTGAAGCCCGCGATTTCTGCCATGACTGGCGTACCAATATGCGGCGTGATGGCCACACGATCCCCGATGGCCGCCAGAGGGCCGAAGCCTTCCAGCGTGATGGTAAGCCCGGTGATGGCATTGACGCGCCCATGCACCCTTTCACGTGGCAGGGCACCAAGGGCAGCGGCGGTGGCGTGGAAATCGATCATCTCACGCGGAACCTAGCACGAATTGGCAAATTTTGGGCTAGCAAGCCCAGGCGCATCTGTAGTGGCGCGCCTGGGCTTGCGGGCCAAGCGGTTTCAGCCTGGCCCAGGGTAATAGAGCGCCACAGTATGGGTTGCCTCAGCAAAAATCAGCCAACGTTCCACCAATAACCCGGCGAGGGCAAAAGCCGCCGCCAGCAGGCCCAAAGCCATGGCCGCACCACCGCCGATGATGGTGGCAAGGCAAAACAGCAGCGCCGGCAGGGCAAAACCGAGCAATAGCGCGATACTGCGTAGCTTAGCCGCATGCACGCGCCCCACGCGAAATGCCATCTCTCGCAGCAGGTAGTTGGCTTCCGTATGCGGGCTTTCCAGCGGGCGGACCTTGCCAATGAAGCCAAGCCCTGTCGCAGTTTCGCGCGTGCTGGCGGCGGGTGTGGCACCCACACTCGCCCAATAGGCGCGCTTGAACATGAGCGCTGCCAAGCCGAGAGCTGCGGCAACCAGCGCAGGGAAAAAGCCACCACCCCAGAAGATGGCCAGCATCGCGAGCAATGAGGCGCCGGAGAAACTGGCGAACAACAGATAGCCTGGCGCCACCATAGGGTGATGCCATTCCTTGATGGGCTTGAGAGAGGCATAGATCATGCCCGTACAATAAACCGTAACAACAGCGCCGACGGCTGACAGCAGCCCCGCCGGCAGCATCAGCGCGGTTTCATCATGCGCCACCGCGATCAGAAAAACCGTGGCCGGCAGGAAGGTCAGTAGCGCCGCCACCCCTTCGCGCGAAAGCCAGGAAGACCGCCATTGGCTAAGCGCGCGCCAGGCGCGTTCTGGCCGGCCAAGATGGAGCAGCGATGAACAAAGCCCTGCGGCAATCAGCGCCAGCGCAAGGATGGCCGCGGTCGCGCCAAACAAGCTGCTGGCCGGCAGAAGGCCAAGCGGCTTCAGCACCGCGAGCCAGAACAGCAAGCCATAACCGGCGCCCGAAGCCACGGTGAAGAAAATGATCGAAGGCGCGGGTTTCATCGGGACAGCACCTTATCCATCCAACGCAGCAGCGGATTGGTGATTTGGCTGGGCAATGGCCCGGCTTCCTTCGGCGGCGTTTTCACCTGGCTTGAAGCCTTGCGCGGCGGCAGATAGCGATTGACGGGCTGGTAGCCCATCTCTGGCATCAGCTCATACCCGCCGCGTTCGGCGACAAGCTTTGAAATATCGCTGTTTGGATCGCCAAGATCACCGAAATGCCGCGCATTGGCCGGGCAGGTGGAAACACAGGCCGGCACGCGGCGGTCTTCCGGGATGGTTTCGTTGTAGATGCGGTCAACGCAGAGCGTGCATTTCTTCATCACGCCCTGATCTTCATCCAATTCGCGCGCGCCATAGGGGCAGGCCCAGGCGCAAAGCTGGCAGCCGATACACATATCCGTATTGACCAGAACGATGCCATCTTCCGCGCGCTTATAGGATGCGCCGGTGGGACACACAGTCACGCAAGCCGGTGTTTCGCAATGGAGACACGAACGTGGGAAATGCACCGTGCGCCCTTCATCACCATCACCGGCTTCATAGGCATGCACGCGGTTGAACCAAACGCCTTCCTGGGCTGCGGAATAAGGATGCTGATCGGGCAATGGCCCCATATGGCCGCTGGTGTTCCATTCCTTGCAATTCGTCGCGCAAGCATGGCAGCCGACACAGGTATCAAGATCAATCACCAGGCCAAGCTTCTTGGCCCCCGGTGCGGGAGTGGGCAGGGATGTCATGGCTTTTTATCTCCTGCATTGAAGCGCAGAATATCGGGCGGTTCGGGCATATTGGGCGGCGGCGTCAACGCGCTTGGATACGGCGCGGTGACGCCTTCCTCACCGGGCGCGCATTTCTTGATGTTCACGCGCAAATCATACCAAGCGGCCTGGCCCGTGATGGGATCGGCATTGGCGAGACGCGGGCCGGTTTGCGCGGGCAGCCATTCACTGATGACGTGGTTTAGCAAAAAGCCGCGCTGCGCTTCCGCGGCATCAGGGCTCAGCATCCAGGCGCCGGCGCGTTTGCCGATGGCGTTCCAGGTCCAGACGGTCTCAGGGTTCACGCCTTCCATCAGCGTCACTTGCCCCTTCACGCGGCCATTGCGACTTTCGACCCATACCCAATCATCCTGCGCGATACCCATCGCTTCGCCTTTTGCGCGGCTCATGTACAGGCGATTGGCGCCATGGATTTGCCGGAGCCAGGCATTCATCGAACCCCAGGAATGATACATCGCCATGGGGCGTTGCGTGACCGCCGAGAATGGAAAGCTTGAGACATCATGCGCTTCCTGTTCAAGCGGCGCATACCAGAAGGGCAGCGGGTCGCAGTAGGTGCGCACACGTTCGCGCAAGGCTTCCGGTGGTTGCTTCGCGCCATGCCCTTCCGCAGCCAGGCGGAATTTCTGCAAGGGTTCTGACCAGATCTGCAGAACGATCTGATCAGACTTGCCAATCAGCCCCATCGCCTTGGCGTTTTCCAGATAGAGCTTGTTGGAATGCTTGAAATAGCTTTCCTCGGCGGAGAAATTATGCCGCCAGAAGCAGCCATTTTCGATATAGCGCTGCAATTGATCCGGGTTGGGCTTGCCGACACCTTTCGCTGTGCCATCCTCTCCCCGCCAACCGGCAAGCGGGCCAACGCCCGGCATGCGTTCGTGATTCACGATGTAATCGGCGTAATCCTTGAAGCGCGGGCTGCCATCTTCCTTGGTGAAGGCAGGCAAGCCAAGCCGCGCGCCCAATTCAATCAGCACATCTTGGAAGGGACGCACATCGCGATCTGGCTTCAGGACCGGCTGGCGAATGGCATCGCCCGGCCCATGAGACGACCCGATCGGGCGATCCAGAATGGAAATGCAATCCCAGCGTTCCAGATAGGTTGTGTCCGGCAGAATCAAATCCGCATAGGGCACGGTTTCGCTGAAAAACGCATCGGAATAGATCACGGTAGGGATGACGTATTCGCCGCTTTCATCCTTGGCCGTGAGGCATTCAATCGTCTCCAGCGGATTCATCGCGCTGTTCCAGGCCATATTCGCCATGAACATGAACAGCACATCAATCTTATACGGGTCGCCCTTCGCCGCATTGCCGATCACGGTATGCATCATGCCATGCAGACCAAGCGGTGCTTCCCAGGAAAAGGAATGGTCAATGCGAATGGGGGAGCCATCATCATTCACCAGCAAATCATCCGGCCCATGGGTGAAGGACAGGATATTGCCGGCGAGTGGCGTATTCGGCTTTGAATTTTTGCCGGCAGGACCAGGCCCCGGCGGGATGGGCCGCGGGAAAGGCGCCTTGTAGCGCCAGGAACCCGGCGTATCTATCGCACCCAGGAGCATTTGCAGAATATGCAGCGCGCGGCAGGTATGAAAGCCATTGGAATGGGCGCTGATGCCGCGCATGGCGTGCAGCGCGACAGGACGACCCACCATTTTCTCATGCCGACGGCCCAGCGTATCAGTCCAGGGTTGATCCAGCGTGATGGTCTGGTTGAAGGCCACATCGGCCATCTCAGCGGCGATGCGGCGAATGCGATCTGCATCCAAGCCGCAACGTTCCGCCACCGCTTCCGGCGCATATTCAGCGCCCAGATAGCGTTCCGCCATCAAATGGAACACTGGGCGCGCTATGCGGCCATCCGGCAGGGTAAAATCACCGACCAGCACTGGGGAAAGATCAGCGGCGGCGGCATCCATGGCGCCGCGTGCGCGATCCCAGGCTTGCGGCTTGCCATCCGCATCACGCACGAAAAGCCCATCATCCGCGCCACCCGGATTGCGCACCACCAGCCAATGCGCATTGGTGTGGCGGACCAGGAATTCGGAATCCACCCAATCATGGCGCAGTAATTCATGGATCAGCGCCATGACGAAAAGCCCATCCGTGCCGGGGCGGATGCCCACCCATTCATCGGCAATGGCGGAATAGCCCGTACGCACGGGATTGACGGAAACCACCTTGGCGTTGCGTTGCTTCAGCGCAGCAAGGCCAGTTTTGATCGGGTTTGAATCATGATCCTCGGCCACGCCAAGGATCAGCAAGTATTTCGCGCGCTCCCAATCAGGTTCGCCAAATTCCCAGAAGGAACCGCCAATGGTGTAAAGCCCGCCAGCGGCCATATTGACGGAACAAAAGCCGCCATGCGCGGCGAAATTGGGCGTGCCGAATTGCGCGGCCCAAAACCCAGTGAGCGATTGGGACTGGTCACGACCGGTGAAGAAAGCGAGCCGCTTCGGGTCTGTTTCACGCACCTTCTTCAAGGCATTGGTGGCGATATCCATCGCCTCATCCCAGGAAATCTCGGCATACTCGCCAGAACCGCGCGGCCCAACCCGCTTCAGCGGGGCCTGCAAGCGCGCGGGGCTATATTGCGTCATGATGCCGGCGCTGCCCTTGCCGCAGAGCACGCCCTTATTCACCGGATGATCGGGATTGCCTTCAATATAGCGCACCCGCCCATCCTTCAGGTGCACGCGAATGCCGCAGCGACAGGCGCACATGTAGCAGGTGGTGGTTTTCACCTCATCGCCGATCGGCGCCGAATAGGCGATCCGGTCCGTTGTGCTGCCGTCTGGCATACGCCATTCCTCCACTTTTCCAGGAAAGAGTAGCGCATGGCGGGGCAGCCCTGCAAAGGGGGTGGGGCGGCTTTGACGGGGCCCGCACCGCCCCTTAGCGTCCCGATCGAATTCCTGGAGTCCTGCCATGAAACTGCCAACGCATGGGCGCTATCAGCATAGCGCCATTCCCCATCGCCCCACCTATGAATGGCCCAATGGGGCGCGGTTGGCGGTGGTGCTGTGCAACAATATCGAAGCCTTCGCCTTCCGAGCCGGGCTTGGCAGTGACAGCACCGGTGCCGCCGCGCCGCAAAGCCAGCGCAATTACGCCTGGCGGGATTACGGCAATCGCGTCGGGCTTTGGAACATGCTGGCCATGTTCGATGAATACGGGCTTCCATGTGCGCATAATGTGAATGGGCTGGTCTTGGATACCTGCCCGGAGATTGCGCCGGCGCTCATGAAGCGCGGGGATGAATTCATTGGCCATGGCCGCACCAATGCCGAACGCCAGGATATCCTGTTCGAAGATGATGAACGCCGGCTGATTGCCGAAAGCCGTGAGGCGATCATCCGCCATACCGGCAAGGCGCCGGATGGTTGGCTTGGCCCTTACATCACGCAATCCGCGACAACGCTTGATCTGCTTAAGGAAGAAGGATTCAGCTATGTCATGGATTGGCCCGCGGATGACCAACCCTTCTGGATGACAACCCGCGCCGGGCCGATGCTTTCCGTGCCCTATTCGGTCGAAGTGAATGACAGCCCTGTTGCGATTTTCCGCCACCAAGCAGCGCGGGATTTTGCCGATATGGTGGTGGATCAATTCGATGAAATGCTGGATCGGTCGCGCGATATGCCGCTGGTCTGTTCCATTGTGCTGCACCCTTTCATCATCGGCCAGCCCTTTCGGCTGCGCCCCTTCCGCCGCGCCCTGCAGCATATTCTGACGCAGCGGGACAAGATTTGGCTGGCGCGGCCCGGAGAGGTTGCGCGCCACGCGGCCAGCCTGCCCAAGGGTATTGTGCCGGGATCGGAGATTTTGCCATGAGCCGCGATATGCCCCATTGGCGTTCCCTACTTTACGTGCCGGCCAGTGAAGAACGCTTTGTGGCCAAAGCGCATGACCGCGGCGCGGATGCGATTATTCTTGACCTGGAAGATGGGGTCGCGCCGGATGCCAAGGTGCGCGCGCGGGCTGGATTGGCGGCGTCGGCGGCCAGCGCGCGCCAGAACGGCGCCGATATTGTGGTGCGGATCAATCGCCCGCTGCGCATGGCGGCGGAGGATATTGCGGCGGCGGCGGCAGCGGGCGCGGATGGCGTGATCTGCACCAAGATGATGGGGGCGGATCATGTGCGGTTGCTGTCGGAACTCGCTGCCGAATCAGAAATGGCGGCGGGGCGTGCGGTTGGGTCGCTAAAATTCATCGTGCTGATCGAAGATGCGGCTGCCTTGCGCCATGCGGATGCGATTGCGGGCGCTGATCCGCGCATTGTGGCGCTGGGCGTGGGGGGCGAGGATTTGGCGACCGATCTGGGTGCTGAACCCACGCCCGATTCGCTGGATTTGCCCAAGCGCCTTGGGCTGATTGCCGCGCGTGGCGCGGGCATTTTGCCGCTGGGCTTTATTGGCACCGTTGCCGGCTTGAAGGATTTGGATGGCTATCGCGCCATGCTGCGCAGGTCTCGTGCCATTGGTTTCGCTTGTGCGTCCTGCGTGCATCCATCTCAGGTGGCGATCATCAATGAGGAATATGGCGCACGGCCTGAGGAGGTTGCGCGCGCCAAGCGGCTTGTCGCGGCCTTTGATGCCGCGCTTTCGGAAGGCAAGGGTGCGGTCACGTTTGAAGGCGATATGATTGACAAGCCGATTGTGGAGCGCGCGAAGAAGCTGATCGCGCGGATGGGTTAGACGACTGCGGTCATGCCGCCATCCACGTAAAGCAAATGGCCATGCACAAAGTCTGAGGCCGGTGCGGCGAGGAAGACGGTCGCGCCCACCAGTTCTTCCACCTTGCCCCAGCGCCCTGCGGGGACGCGATTGCAGAGCCAATCGCTGAATTCAGCGTTCTGCACGAGTGCGCTGGTGAGTTCGGTGGCGTAATAGCCGGGGGCGACGCCATTCACATTGACGCCGTGTTTGGCCCATTCGGCGCAAAGCGTGCGCGTGAGCATTCTCAATGCGCCTTTGCTGGCCGCGTAGGGCGCGATGGTGGGGCGGCCCAATTCGCTTTGGACGGAGCAGATGGTGATGATTTTGCCGGCACCGCGGGGCACCATGCGTTTGCCGGCGGCCTGGCAGCAATACCAGACACCGTCGAGGTTGGTGCCAAGCACTTCGCGCCAGGTTTCGGGTGGCATTTCGGTGGCGGGGGCGCGGCGCATGATGCCGGCATTGGCGACGAGGATATGGATTGGCCCGATGGTGCTTTCCATTTCCGCGAAGGCTTCCTCAACGCTGGTGGGATCGGTCACGTCAAACGCGCGGGTGGCGGTTTCGATGCCCGCATCCTGGAGTTTTTTGTGTGCGACTTTGAGCCTTTCCGGATCGCGCCCATTGATGATGACGCGCGCCCCTGCCTCCGCGAGCCCTTTCGCGAGTGCAAAGCCAATCCCCTGACTAGACCCCGTCACGAGCGCGGTTTTCCCATTTAGGTCAAAAAGTTTCATCTGTGCTTCCCTTTAGTTTTGGCGGGGTCCGGGGTAACATGTCTTGGTTTTGCGCGCAGCCGCCACACCAACCCTGCGCACGATGCGGACATTTGCCCGCAGTCACCCCGGCGGGGGTCTGGGGGCAGCGCCCCCATGATCCCTTATTCGTTCATACTTTAAGCCCTCGCAGTCTGGAAATCCAATGCCTCTTTCATCCTATGCCAGTCTGAAATCCCGATTTGGGCGCATTGCCGCGCTGAATGAAGCCGCTTCCATGCTGCATTGGGATGCGAGTGCGATGATGCCGCCGGGTGGTGGTGCCGCGCGCGGAGAGCAATTGGCGACGCTTGCCGGCCTTGCACATGAATTGCTGATCGCGCCGGTGGTGGCGGAAGAACTCGCGCTGGCTGAGGCGGAAGGCGAATGGGACGCTGCGAACCTGGCGTTGATGCGCCGCGCCCATGCGCGCGCCACGGCCTTGCCGACCAGCCTGGTGGAAGCAACCACGCGCGCCAATTCAGCATGTGAGAAAATCTGGCGGGACGCCAAGGCGCGTGCCGATTTCGCCATGGTGCGCGGGGCCTTGACCGAAGTTGTCGCCCTGCAACGCGAAACCGCCGATGCACTTTCATCGGCGCTTGGCATGGCACCTTATGATGCGCTAATGGATGGCTATCAGCGCGGCGTCACCGCAGCCGATGTGGAGCCTGTCTTCGCGGCTTATGAGACGTTCTTGGCTGAAGCCTTGCCGCACGCTGAGGAAATCCAGGCCAAACGCGGCGCGCCCGTGCCGCTGACAGGGGCGTTTCCTGTAGCGGCGCAGAGGGCGCTTTGCCAGGCGCTCTCGGCACGCATTGGCTTGGAATATGATCATGCGCGGCTGGATGAATCGCTGCATCCCTTTTGCGGCGGCACGCCCACAGATGTGCGCATTACGACTTTTTATGATGAAGCGGATGTCGCCAAAGCTTTGCTAGGCGTGCTGCATGAAACGGGACACGCCTTGTATGAACGCGGCTTGCCGGCAGCCTATGCGCGCCAGCCGGTTGGTGAAGCGGCGGGGATGGCCGCGCATGAAAGCCAATCACTGATTGTGGAAATGCAGGCCTGCCGTTCGGATGCTTTTTTGCGTTTTCTGGGCGGTGAATTGCGCGCGCGTTTTGGCTGCGATGCGGCGGCGGTGGCGCCCGAGAATCTGGCGCGGCTATGGCGGCGCGTTTCGCGAGGTTTCATTCGCGTGGATGCCGATGAAATCACCTATCCAGCCCATGTCATTCTGCGCTTCCGCTTGGAAAAAGCGATGATCGAAGGCGCACTTTCTGTGGCTGATCTGCCCGGCGCCTGGAGTGAAGGCTTGGAGAAGCTACTGGGCATTCGCCCGCCCAATGATGCCAAAGGCTGTTTGCAGGATATCCATTGGCATGACGGCGCCTTTGGCTATTTCCCATCCTATACGCTGGGTGCAATGGCGGCGGCGCAATTGATGAAGGCAGCGCGCAAGGCAGAACCGGGGCTGGATGCCGCGCTGGCGGAGGGTGATATGGCGCCTTTGCTCGGCTGGTTGCGCGAGCATGTGCATGGCAAGGGATCGCTGCTCGGCTTTCAGGATTTGTTGCGCGCAGCCACCGGCAAGCCGCTTGATCCCAGTGATTTCATGGATCATTTGCGGGCGCGGTACTTGGTGAATTAGGGCGCGCGTAGAAATTCCAGAACAGAAGCGTTGAAGCCCGCTGCATCATCCCAATTCAGCAAATGCGCGGCGCTGGGCAGGGTAACGCGTTTCACTCGCGGGATGGTTCTGGCCAAGCCATCCGCCACCCGGCGAAAGGGTGCTTCGGCTAAGGCACCATCAATCAGAAAAGTCCTAGGGCTCAGCGCTTCAGCGGAAGCGCGCGTATAGGGCACGCGGCCTTCCTGCCCCTGGCCGATCAAGGTGCGCGCATTGTCGCGACAGATGGATTGTCGTGGTTCGCCCAGCTTTACCCAAGACCCTGGGCCGAGCGCATATTCATAGAAACTGGTAAGCCCTGCTTCAATCTCACCGCTGGCAACCTTCGCCACTGAATCGGCAATTAGAGCTGTGTAGTTTGGCATGGCTTCGCCGGGGGCGATGAAGCCTTCCCCCAAAACGCCAGCAGGTTCCGCCAGCACAAGCCGGCGCAGCAATTCCGGATGCCTTTCCGCAATGCGAAAGGCGATATAGCCACCGCGCGAATGACCAAGCAGATCAATCGGCCCAAGCTGAAGCCCGACGATGAATGCCACCATATCTTCGATATGTTCTTCAATAGAAAGCCGCGCGGCACCGCTTGCATCATTCGGCCAGTAATGGCGCAGGCTTGGCGCAAGAACGCGAAATCCAGCGGCAGCCAGAACTTCAGTTTGTGGCGCCCAATAACGATGATCATAGAGCGAACCATGGATGAGCAGCAGCGGATGCCCCTCACCTTCAGCGATGAAGGCCATATCGAAATCCTTGATTTTGACATGCGGCATCGAGTGACCCTTTCAGGTGCGAGAGTTACGCAATCTCCCGCAGCATCTTGGCACGCATGGCGCGGGCGAAATCACGCCGCGTTTCCGCCACCATCACAAAAGCGCCAGGCCCACCCATGATGTTGCGTTCATAATGCACATGCAGCGGTTCATTGCCGCGCGTGACCGGTGCGATTTCAATGGCGAGCACATTGATGGTGATGCCCTGTGCCACCGCCGCATCCCGCGCATCGGGGGCGAGGATGATGGAGCGCATATCCGGCCCATCGCCCGCCACATCAATCACGCGTTCAGTGGCACGATAGGGTGCGGCTGAGATCAGCGCCGCGGCGTGCGAGATGGCGTCGCCAATCGCGTTGTAGCTTTGCCGTGATCGTGGCGCGGCCAATACGGTATTGGCGAAAACCTGGGCAGAGGCGGCATCACTCACGCGATGCCAATCCACAATAAGCGCAGCACCACCAGGGCTACCCCACTCCGTCATGGCAATCGCAATGGCACGGCGCGGATTGGCGGCGATGGCAGCAAGCACCGCCGGATGCGTGATGGATTCGGCAATGCCTTCGCGTTGCAGGCGGAATTCATCCGCATCAATGGACCCGGACGCATCCATTGCCAGCACCAGCAGCAAATCCACTTCCGGGAAGGCTTGCGCCTGTGCTGCGGCGCCAATCAACCCAGGGGCGAAAAGCAAACCGCGGCGGCGCATGGCTGCCTTACCGCGCCCGTGCCAGCAAACGCCTCGCGCGTTCCACCACGGGCAGATCAATCATCGCCCCTTCAAAGGCGACCGCGCCCTTGCCTTCCGCCAGCGCCGCATCAAAAGCCGCAATCAGGCGGCGCGCGCGTTCCACTTCCGCCGGCGCTGGCCCGTATTCCTCATTCACCACGGTCACTTGCGCGGGATGGATGCAGGCCGCGCAACCAAAGCCCAACGCGCGTGACCGCCTGAGGGAGGCCCGATAGGCATCAAGATCAGAAAAATCTGCAAAAACACCAATGGACCCCAGCGGCAGGATGCGCGCCGCGCGTGCCGCCGCCACCGCCATCATGCCATAGACATAAAGCGAATCAGCGCCCGGAACGGCTTCCAATTCGGTCGAAAGATCTTCCGAACCAACACCAAGCGCTGCCATGCGCGGATCGGCCAAAGCAATCGCGTGCAAGGAAGGCAACGCATCGGGCGTTTCCACCACGCCGATGAAGCGCGTATGGCCGATACGCATACCAAGTGCCGCTTCCCGCGCTACTACCACTTCGGACAGAATCTTGATGTGTTCCGGCCCCATCACCTTGGGCAGCATCAGGGAAGACACTTCCGGCATGATGGCCGCTGTGATGTCGGGCACGGCCAATTCCAGCGGACGATTGATGCGCACGCAAATTTCCTGCCCATGCGCGGCAATCAACTTGGCCGCCCCCGGCAGAGCGGCGCGCGCAGCGTCCTTTTCACTGGGCGGGATGGAATCTTCCAAATCAAGAATAATCACATCCGCGCCGCGCGTATGCGCCTTGGCGACAAAGCGTTCCGCCACCGCTGGAATGAACAGCAAGGATCGCCAGCTATTCGGGTTGGTTGCTGGCATCAGGCGAACTCCGCTTCCAGCTTGGCGCAGAGATAACCATCCTTATCCGCCGCCCAGCATTCCATTTTGCCATCCGCCTGCGCCGCGCCGCAAAGCGTGACGGTATCGCCCACCCAAAGTGGGCGCGCGAGCCGTGCGGTGAAGCCCACCAGGCGGCCCTTGGCGCGCTTCAGCGCTCCATCCAGAATAAGCTGCATGGTCAAGCCACCATTTTGGACTGCGGCGTCATAGCCCTCACCATCCCGCGCATAATCGGCATCGTAATGGATGCGATGCGCGTTCCAGGTCACCGAAGAATAGCGAAACACCAAGGGCGAAGACAGCAACACCTTATCGGACCAAGCCGCGTTTTCTGGCGCTGGCACTGGCGGTGTTGCGGTGGTTTTTTGGCCGGGCGGCGTGGCATCGCGATACATCGCGTCAAATTCTTCCACCGCGATCACTTGCCCGCAGCTTTCAATGGTGTGGCGCATGGTCAGCACCGCCATACGGCCCGTGCGGCCATGCTTTGGCACAATCGCTGCGACCTCAGCCTTTTTGATCGCGGGTTCACCCACCACAAGCTGGCCATTGATGGTCACGCGCCGGCCCGCACCCATGCGGCGCGGCAACGGAATGGGCGGCAGGAACACGCCCTTATGCGGGTGACCATCCGGGCCGATATCGGATTGCTTGGCGATATCGGGGAAGAACATGCTGAACCAATGCGGCGGCAGCGCCATGCCCTGCGAGATACTCGCCGGGTCCATATCCAGCATGCCGGCAATCCGGCGCGCGGAGGAAAGCCCGATTTCATCTTCCACAATACGCGTCCGCCCCACCCAAGGGGAAAGCGCGGCAATCGCCGCATCAAATTCAGCATCGGTCATGGCATTGCATCCCAGCACATACGCGTCAGCCGCCCAGCGGTGGCAATGGCAGCGGTAAAGCCCGGCATGCCATCCGGCAAGGTCTCTGGCGCAACTTATCCCGATGAAGGCTTGAACGTGTAGCTCAAGCCCAACTCCGTAGTGCCACGCCCCAGCTTTCCGCGGAACCTTCCGCATAGCCAGGGCGCGGCTTTTCTGGTTAGGCTGGCACCAATCGACGGAGGATCGAAGCATGAAACAGGACATCAAGCATGTCGCGGTGATTGGCGCGGGCACCATTGGCGCTTCCTGGGCGGCCTATTTTCTGAGCCGTGGCTTGAGCGTGACGGCAAGCGACCCCTCCCCCGGCGCGCCGGACCTGATACGCCGCATGGTGGAAAATGCCTGGCCGATCCTGATGCGCCTTGGTGGCAAGGCGGATGCCAACCCCAATGCCTGGCGCTTTGAAGCGGACCCGGTGGCGGCCTTGGCAGGGGCGGATTTCGTGCAGGAAAGCGCGCCGGAGCGGCTGGATGTGAAGCAGCCCCTGCTGGCGCGCCTTGATGCCGCTTTGCCGGCGGATGTGGTGATTGCTTCCTCCACTTCCGGCCTGCTGGCCAGCCGATTGTCGGAACTTTGCGCACATCCGGAACGCGTGGTGATCGGCCATCCCTTCAACCCACCGCATTTGATCCCCTTGGTTGAGGTTGTGGGCGGCGCCAAGGGCAGCCCTGAGGCAGTGCAGGCAGCGATGGAATTCTACCGCGCCATCGGGAAATATCCGATCGAAATAAAGAAGGAAGTGCCCGGCCATTTGGCGAACCGCTTGCAGGCCGCGCTTTGGCGTGAAGCGGTTCATCTGGTGGCGGAAGGGGTTGCGAGTGTCGCCGATGTGGATGCCGCGATCAGCGAAGGCCCTGGGCTGCGCTGGGCATTGATGGGTCCGCATACCACCTTTCATCTGGCGGGTGGTGAAGGCGGCATGGCGCATTTCCTGCACCATTTGCTGCCGGCGGTGACAAGCTGGTGGGATGATCTGGGGCATCCCAGCGTGGATGCGGATTTGCAGCGCGTGCTTGCGGAAGGTGTTGCGGAAGGCACCAAGGGTGCCTCCACGCGTGATCTTGCGGCGTGGCGTGATGCGGCGTTGGTGCGCTTGTTGGAAGCGCGGGGGAAATGAGTCTTGTCGCGCGCCGCCCGTCTGCTCGATCTTTTACAGCTCTTGCGGCAGCATCGCCGGCCAGTAAGCGGGGCGGCGTTGGCATCGGCACTCGGCATCAGCCTGCGTAGCCTGTATCGCGACATCGTCACCCTTCAAGGACAGGGTGCTGAAATAAGCGGCGAAGCCGGCATTGGCTATGTTTTGCGTCCGGGCTTTCTGCTGCCACCGCTGATGTTCCAGGAAGAAGAGATCGAAGCCCTGGCGCTTGGTCTGCGTTGGGTAGCGCAGCAGGGTGATCCGGTACTGGTCGAGGCTTCCCGGGTGGCGCTGTCGAAGCTCGCGGGGGTTTTGCCGGTCGGGGTACGCAGCGCGCTTGAGGAGTCGTCGCTTGTGGTGCCGCCGGCGGATCAGGCAGCGGTTGATCTATTGCCAACGCTGCGGCGCGCCATCCGCGCTGGCCAATGCCTGGTGCTGCGCTATCGCGACGAGCAGGGCAGGGAAACCGAACGGCGCGTTTGGCCCTTTGGGCTTGTCTACTTCGATCAAGTACGCTTGCTGGCGGCGTGGTGCGAATTACGTGGCGACTTCCGCCATTTTCGCGCCGACCGCATCGCTGCCCTGACTGAAACAGGGGAGCGCTATCCGCAGCGACGCCAAGCGCTGCTGCAAAAATGGCAAGAAATTGAGTGCAAAGGCCCATTCTGAAGACTGCTGACAGAATCTGTCAGTGGCAGCGATTAGCTTGGACCTCCATCAAAGGAGGAACCCGATGACCGAACCCAATTTCACCGTGCTTTATGTGACGGATGTTTCGGCAAGCACGAAATTCTACACCGATCTGCTGGCTCGCCCGCCAGTCGAAGCATCGCCTGGTTTCGCCCTATTCGCCTTGAAAAGCGGCATGATGCTGGGCCTTTGGCGGCGTTCGGAGGTGCAGCCCGCAGCAACAGGCCCAGGCGGTAGCGAATTGTCATTCCAAGTAGCGGATCCGGCGGCGGTTACCGCGTTGCATGCGGAATGGATGGCGCGTGGTCTCAGCATCATTCTGGCGCCAGCCAAGATGGATTTTGGCTTTACCTTTCTCGCATGCGACCCGGATGGGCATCGGCTGCGGGTCTTCGCCGAGCCATGAATGGCGGTTGGATCGCCGTGGCCTGGGCCGATCATGTCGCTTTGGGCGTGGCGGGCGGCTTCATGCAGGTCTGCCACGGCAAGGCAGCGCCGCTGCGCCGCATGCGTCCCGGACAATGTGTTGCCTACTACTCCCCGATCGAGGCTTTCCGAGGGCGCCAGTCACTACAAGCCTTCACCGCCATAGGCGTTATTCGGGATTCAGACCCCTATTGCTTCGATATGGGTGCCGGATTTCAGCCATGGCGGCGGAATGTGGATTGGCTGGTCAGTCAAGCAGCGGATATCCGCCCTCTATTGGGAAAGCTGGAATTCACCGCCGGTCGCGGTTCCGCCTGGGGCTTCCCGTTACGCTTTGGGGTCTTGGCGGTGAGCGATACAGATATGAGCGTGATTGGTTCGGCAATGAAAGCCTTACTGTAGGCTGCCGAACCAGACGCGCCGAAGGGGTGAGTTAAGCGCCGGTATCAGGCTCCCCGCCCCGCCCGCAACAGCCGCCCCGGCAACGCGCCTGTCGCAACCCCATCGCGATAGGTCACTTCGCCATTCACGATGGTCGCGACATAACCATCGGCCTTTTGCAGCAAGCGCCGACCACCTGCCGGCAAATCGCGGACCATACGCGGTGCTTGCAGCTTCAGCGCGGCGAAATCAATCACGTTGACATCCGCCTTCATGTCCACGCGCAAAATGCCGCGATCATGCAAGCCGGCAGCGCGTGCCGTGTCTGATGTCAGGCGACGGATCATATCCTCCACCGGGAAAACCGCTTCCTTCGCATCCCGCGCCCAATAGGAAAGCAGGAAGGTCGGGAAGGACCCGTCAGAAATGAACCCCACATGCGCCCCGCCATCGGAAAGCCCGGCGATGGCATTGGGATGGCGGAGACACTCCGCACTCGCTGAAAGCGTGTAATCGGCGAAGTTTGTGAGTGGCGCGAAGATGAAGCCAAGCCCTCCATCTGCGATCAGCAGATCGTAAGCGATTTCCTCGGCCTTGCGCCCTTCCCGCGCGGCCATGGCGGCGATGGAAGCCGAAGCCGGCGGCGCATAATCCGGCGGATCGCCAAAGGGAAACATACGTTCAAAAGCAAGGCGCGAAATCAGCGGGAAATTACTGCCCGAGATGCGATCTTCCGAAAGGATACGCGCGCGCCTTCCTGGTTCCGCCATGGCGGCGGCCCGGTCAGCGGCGGGCAGGTGCGCGATTTCCTTATAGCTCGGGCAGCCGGAGAAAGGATTCTGGCTGCCTTCCAAGCCAAGCAGAATGCCAATCGGGCGCGGCGGAAATACGGGGCGGATCGGCAGGCCCGAAGCCGCCGCGCCATCCGAAAGTGCCAGTAATTCCTTCCAGGCTTCCGTGCGGTCATGCCGCTCGGTCAACGAAAATACCACTGGCTGACCGGTCGCTTCCACCACGCGGCGCACCATGGCGAATTCAGTGGCAGGATCGGGCGTATTCCAATCGGATACCAATTCCAGCAAGCCGCCGCCGCCATCGCGCAAGCCTTGCGCCAAGCCGCGCAGCTCATCTTCCTGCGCGCGCAGCGTGGGCGTCGGGTCGCCCTTCAGTGTTTTGTGGCTGATGGTGCGCGAAGTGGAAACACCAAAGGCGCCAGCGCGCACCGCATCGGCAGTAATGGCGCGCATGGCGGCGATATCGGCCTGATTGGCGTTTTCCAAATTCAGCGCGCGTTCGCCCATGACATGCACGCGCACCGCGCCATGCGGCAGCAGGGCGCAGATATCCATATCGCGCGGGCGCGTGGCCAAGGCATCCAGATATTCGGGGAAGCTTTCCCAGGCCCAATTCAAGCCTTCATGCAGGATGGGGCCGGGGATGTCTTCCACGCCTTCCATCAATTCAATCAGCTTGTCGCGGTCCGCCGCACGGCAGGGCGCGAAGCCAACGCCGCAATTGCCCATCACCGCCGTGGTTACGCCATGCCAGGCAGAGGGCGCCAAATGCGAATCCCACACCGCCTGCCCGTCATAATGCGTATGAATGTCAACGAAGCCCGGTGTCACCAGCTTGCCGCGCGCATCAATTTCGGTGGCGCCGCGTTCCGGCACCTGGCCAATGGCGGTGATGCGCCCGCCAGCCATCGCCACATCCGCTTCCCGCGGTGCAGCCCCTGTGCCGTCAACCACCACGCCGCCACGGATCACGATATCGGTCATGGGCTAGGCTCCTGTTCCATTTGGGGCATCATAATCGGCATTGAAGCGCCTGCCAGCCCGCGCTTCAAGACCAGTGGAAGGTGGGCGGCGCGATTTGCTCCGCCTGACGATGCGCCCAATCCTGCTTCGGCACCTTGGCCACCAGGCGCTGCTGCGCTTCGTGCAGATGCGCCGCCGCCTCGCGATAGTCCATGGTCAGCACCTCGCCATTTTCCACCACCTTGCGGCCATCCACGAAAACCGCCTTCAAGGCGCGGTCGCCCGCCGCATAGATCAGGCTGCGAATGGGGTCATAGGCCGGGCGGATCATGGGGTGGGTGATATCCACCAGGGAAAAATCCGCCTTGCAGCCCACCGCAAGCCGGCCAATGTCGTCCCGCCCAAGCGCGATGGCGCCCCCGATGGTGGCGGCATTGAACAAATCCGTGGTGCGCAGCGTGCGCGGCGAACCCGCCTGGGTGCGGGCGATATACGCGGCCAAGCGCATTTCATCCAGCATATTATGCGGATAGGTATCCGTACCAATCCCCATATTCACGCCATTTCGCATGTAACGCCCCAGATCACGCAAAGCGATGCCGCGGCGCGCGAAAACGGTTGGGCAATGCGCCACCGTGGTGCCGGTTTCCGCAAGCCGCTTCAAATCGATTTCGGTATGCCAGCGGGTGGAGGGATGATCATCCAGGAAAATGCCGTGCCCGATAATGGCACGCTCCCCAAGCAGCCCAAGTGAATCCAGCCAGCCAATTGGCGTCATGCCATGGCGGCGGGTGATTTCATGAAATTCGACCACGGATTGTGCGGCATGCACCTGCCAGGACAGGCCGCGCCTATTCGCCTCCGCCCGGCTATCCTTCAGCAAGCCCGCGGAACAGGTATCAATCTGCGCTGGCACCACCATGCCAAAAAGCCGGCCACATTCATGCTGCTCTGCTCGTTCCACCAATCGCAGCGCTTCTTCCATGGCTTTTTCGCCGGCTTTTTCATCCCATTCATATTCAACCATATGGCCATTCTTGGTGTACCAGCGGGCAGAACGGAACATCGGCGCCACGCAAACACGCATCCCCGCTTCCGCGAGCAGATCAAGCCAGCCCGGATGCGCCATGGACAAATCGGCAAGTGTCGTCACACCCGAAAGCAGCAATTCAGAAAGGGCCACACGCACGCAATGCGGCACGGCTTCCGCATCCGCACGGAAGATCGGCATGTATTCATAGAGCGAGGAATTATAGAGCCCGGGTGACCCGACCTCATCCAAGAAACCCTTGTTCATTGGTTCACTGGATGGGTGGGAATGGATATTCACCAGACCCGGCATGATCATCAGGCCCTTGCCATCCATCACCTCATCGGCGGGGCCTTCATAATGGCGACCAACAAAACGCAAGACGCCATCGGTGAAGGCCATATCGGCATCGGGCAGATAGGTGTGCGATTTCTCGGACGCGTCCCAGGCCACAATCAGATCGGCCTTGCGGATCAGGGTTGTCGGCATACGCTTGCTCTCCCATCGGTTATGATACGTGACCATAGGATGATCCCGCGCTTGAGGTCACGCCCAAGTGAATGATCAGCCCCACCAGGCCGGATGATCACCTTGGAGATAGGAAGCCAAAACTGCGGCATTCTCACGAGTATTTCAGGCGTCAGGCTAGCCGCGCACTGGTATCGGAAGCTCGGCAATCCCGGCATCGGGCCAAAGATGCCACTCTTACTCGAGGAAGACCGATGACATTGCGCAAATCACTGATGGTCCTGGCCTTTGGTGTGCCGCTGGCGGCACAGGCGCAGCCCATTCAGGGGCTTTACTTGGGCGGCGGCATTGGCGGGAATTACCTGCAAGGCACCGATATCGCGGGATCCGATTTTGGCGGCACCAATAGCTCAGTTGATTTTCATTGGGGCTGGGCCGGGGTGCTGAGCCTCGGCTGGGGCTTCGGCAATGGGCTGCGCGCCGAAATAGAAGGCAGTTATCGGCAGAATGAGGTGAGCGATATCAGCTTTGCCGGCCTTCCCGGGCTTACCGAGAAGGGAGATGCCAAGAATTGGGGCGTCATGGCCAATCTGCTTTACGATATTGACCTCGGCAACAGGCTTTGGGGTATCACGCCTTATGTGGGCGCGGGCCTGGGCTATATCTAGCAGGAGTATGACAAGGTTAGCATTCGGATCGGCAATGATTCGCTTGACTTCAACGGTGATGGCGGCGCTTTGGGCTATCAGGCCATTCTGGGCGCAGCCTATCCCATCGTCCAGGTGCCGGGGCTTTCAGTCACGGCAGAGTATCGTTTTCTTGGCACGGTGAGCCAGACCTTGAAAGGCACAGCGCGCGCTTCCGTGGCGGGCGGGGCGGATGCAGGCACCGTGAAGTTTGACGTGGATAACTTCAACCATTCCCTGCTGATCGGCCTGCGCTACGCCTTCAACACGGCGCCCGCGCCCGCCCCGATCATGGCCGCCGCACCCGCTGCCATGCGGAGCTATCTGGTGTTCTTCGATTGGAGCCGGGCAGACCTGACAGATCGCGCAAGGCAAATCATCGCCGAAGCAGCGCAGTCACGCACCAATCAACAGGTCACACGCATTGAAGTGAATGGCTACGCTGACCGTTCCGGGCCCGCCCAGTTCAATGAGGTACTGTCACTGCGCCGTGCTGAAGCGGTGGCGGCGGAATTGCTGCGCCGGGGCGTACCGCGCAATGAAATCGTCACGCGCGGCTTTGGGGAAGCCAATCCGTTGGTGCCCACCGCGGATGGTGTGCGTGAACCGCAAAATCGCCGTGTGGAGATTATCTTGCGATAATCATGCGCGCCGGCTGGCGGCCGCGCTTTGCAAAACTTGCACAAGCGCTGTGCCGCCGGGCCTGTAACCTTGCCCTATCTTTATCATGAACTTCGCGCACAATGACGATAAGGCAAGCTCAGTAATGTCAAAGCGATGCCCAGGCCTCAATTGGCTGAATCACCAATTTCCTTGAAGCCACCTCTGATACGCGCGACGTTGCTTTCCAGCCGCGTCGGCACCGGGCCAAAGCTAAGCGCTTGGTTCAAGCTTGCCTCTGCCTCTGCCGTTTGCCCGATAAAAAGAAAAGCCTCTGCCCGGCCAAGATGCGCATCCACCGATGTCGGGGCACGGCGCGTTGCCTCATTCATGGCTTCCAGCGCGCCCCTGGTATCATATTGCGCCAAGCGCAGCCGGCCAAGCAGCAGATGCGCCGACGGGCTGAAGGGATCATACACCAGCGCGTCCTGCACCAGCCTCAAGGCTTCCTGGCTGCGACCAAGGCGGAGCAGGATTTCAGCCTTTTCGGTCATCGCTGTTGGGTCGTCAGACCTTAAGGTCAGGCCTTTATCTATTTCTTCCAGGGCCTTCGCGAAGTCACCCCTTTCGCGCATCACCTGCGCGATGCCGGTATGGATCCAGAAGGCGCCCGGGTCCAATTGCCGCGCGCGGGCGTAATCCTGCATGGCGGCATCCAGCCTGCCCAGCAGAAATTGGGCGCGACCGCGGCCATAGATGAAGCCCCCATCATTAGGGCTGTTTGTCAGAAGTGCCGCGAAAATCGCATAGGCTTCAGCCCCTCTTCCAGAACGCAGGAAGGAACGGCCAAGCAGCGCGCGTACCGAGCGTTCCGCATCCGGATCCAGCCTATCCAGCAGCAGCATGCGCGTCAGCCTCTCACGCACCTCGGTCTCCACACCAAGGGTTTGCGCCAAGTGCCAGGCGTAAAGCTTGGGGAAGACAAAACGCCAAACCTCTGGCGCACCGGCGGCCAGCAGCTCATCCACCTGGTTGAAGGCGAAGCCGCCGATACCGGCAATCTGGCCCTGTCCTGCCAGACGCAGGCGGAGCTTCAGCTTATCCTCATTCAGGATGACTTCCCCGGAAACACGGCGCGGCGCAATGCCAAGAAGGTTGCGCGCAAGATCAGCCATGGCACGCAGGGAAACGCCAGCAATGGGCACATTGAAATCGGGTTTTTGGCCGACAAGTTCCACATGGGGCCGGACTACCCTCTCCGATTTCACCAGCCGTTCCGCCGCCGCTATCTGGTCCAACAAGCGGAGCGCCACAACTTCCGGGGTCAAACCAGTTTCCGCCAGCATGGTGGGCACCTGAATGGGGGCGACTTCGATGGTGTCCTGGTGGATCTCGCGCACGATCAGAACGATCATCAGCACCAGCATGATCCCCGGCGCCACAGCCCAAAGGCCGGACTGAAAACTTGTCCACAGCCTAAAAAGCGCGGAGGGTTTGAGCTTTTTGCCCGTAGCATCCTGGGCGGGCGGATTTTTCAGCTGATCGTTCATCTCGCGCGGCTTTCACGTCATTTGGGCAACCAAAGTCAAGGTTGGGGTCAGGTACCCCAAAGATGCTTGGTTCATCCACCGCTTCGCTGGAACTTCGCTTGGCACTACCCGCGTGGGCTGGCAGCGGCAGCGCTTTCCAGAATTTCTCGGAACAGCCGCGCTGGCAGCCCACCCCCCGCCACATTATCCATCGGCACGCCATCATCATTGCCAAGCCAAACACCCATCACCAATCCACCGGTGATGCCGATGAACCAGGCATCGCGATATTCCTGGGTGGTGCCTGTTTTGCCGATCACGGCCCGGCCAGGGATCGCCGCGGCGCGCCCCGTGCCACGCGCCACCACCGCAGCCATCATGCCGCGCATGGCTTCCATATGTTCAGGCGCGAAGGCGCGCGCAGGCTCTGGGCGTGGCAGGGGCCAGGGGCGGCCTTCGGCGCGGGCTTCAGCAACGCCAAAGGGCTCCACACGAAAGCCACCATTGGCAAAGGGGGCGTAAGCGGCCACCAAATCAAGCAACGCTACTTCCCCAGTGCCAAGCGCTATTGTCGCGTCTCGCGGAAAAGGTCCATCAAGCCCGGCGCGCCGAGCGGCTTCCGCCACTTTGCGATGGCCACCCGCGCGCTGCATCAGCCGTACGGCTGAGGTATTAACACTGTGGGCCAGCGCTTCCTCCACGCTGATTTCCCCGCGCGGGCGCCATGGGCCATTGCTTGGTGACCATCCGCCAAGGTTAAGCGCCGTGTCGGCGATCATGTCTTGCGGCCCGATGCCGGCTTCCAAGGCAGCGAGAAAAATGAATGGTTTGAAGGCGCTGCCAGGTTGGCGCCGCGCCTGGGTGGCACGGTTGAAAGGGCTATTGCGGTAATCTTTGCCCCCGGCCATGGCGCGCACCGCTCCGGTGGCTGCATCCAGCGCCACCACCGCGCCCTGATGCACCCCGGCCCGCGCGCCCGGCCCGGCCAAAATCGTATCAATACGGGCTTCAGCCGCCGCCTGCAAAACAGGGTCCAAAGTGGTGCGTAATACCAGATCAGCGCTGGTAGGCGCGCGTCCTGCCATGCCATCCTGCACCCAATCGGCAAACCAGCCGGCATCGCGCGATGGCGCGGGCGTAAAGCGAATAGCCTCAGCCGCCTGCAATGCCTGGGTCGCGCTCAATACGCCGGTTTCTGTCATGGCGGTCAGCACTTCCAAGGCACGCGCCAGCGTCGCGCTCTGATTGACACGCGGATTGATCCGCGAAGGTGCCTTGGGCAGCCCCGCCAGTACCGCCGCCTGCCCGGGCGTTAGCCGCCGCGCGGAGACACCAAAAAAAAGCCGCGCCGCCGCATCAACGCCATAGGTGCCCGCGCCGAGATAGACGCGGTTCAAATAGATTTCGAGCAATTCATCCTTGCTGAAGCGCCGTTCCAGCCAGAAGGCAAGCATGGCTTCCTGCGCCTTGCGCTTCAGGCTGCGTTCCGGCGTCAGAAACAGGTTCTTCGCCAATTGCTGCGTAAGCGTTGATCCACCCTGCACCACGCGGCCCGAGGTGAAATTGGCATAAGCGGCGCGCATCAGGCCAATCGGGTCCACGCCCCAATGGTCACGAAAGCGGCGATCTTCAATGGCGATGAAGGCAGCGGGCAGATGCGCCGGCATGTCGCGCAAGCGTAGCGTTTCGCCATAAAGATCGCCATTGGTGGCAATCAACTTGCCATCGGCAGCCAGAAGCGTGGTGGAAGGCCGGCGCGTCGCCGAAAGTGCCACTTCCGCGCGCGGCAAATCCCAAGTCAGGATCAGCAACACCACCGCCGCTGCGATCAGCCCCCAAATTGCAGCGAGGAACCCAAAGCGCAGCAAGCCCCAGCGCCGCCGCGGACGCGCCGCAGGACGTGAGGGGGGGGCGGAAAGACGCGCGCCGAGAGCCTCTCTGGCCGGGCTTCGGGGGGGCGTGCCGCGACCTTCGGAGGCTTTGGCCGATGATCGGGCCATATCTCTCCATACCATGCCGAGCGTCTCCGCGAAACGGCGCATTGACGCAGCTCTGCAAGCCCCGGAACATCCCCCCAATGATCGGAGTGTCGGGCGTGCTATCTTCTCGCGGCATTTTGGTGATCGGCGCGGCGGTCTTCACCATTGGTTTTTCAACTACCCTCGCCATGCCGCTTTTCACCACCTATGCGTTGCGGGACGGGCAAGGCGCGGGCGGGCTTTCTGCAGCCTTCATCGCTTATGCGGCGAGTGCGGTGATCTCTGCCCCCCTGCTTGGCGGCATGTCGGATCGGATCGGTCGTAAACCCTGTGTTTTGGCAGCTCTAGCGCTGACCATTTGCGGCACGATTGCACTGATTATCGCGCCGGGGCTTGCTGCTTTGGCATTCGCGCGCGGCATGCAGGGCTTGGCAGTGGGCCTACTTGCTGGCGGCGCCACGGCCTGGGCGGCGGAACTCGCCACCGGGCCGGAAGCCGGGCGGCGTGCCGCGCAAGTCACCACGCTTGCAAGTGCCAGTGGGTTTGCTGCCGGCGGCATCGCCACCATGGCGGCGATAGAAATCTTCGGGCCGAGTGAACCGCCGCTTACTTTCTGGCTGCATATGACGGCACTCGCCACGATTTTCCTGCTGGTGTTCTTCCTGCCGGAAACCAAAACCCCGGCACGTGTGGCTTGGCTGCGCATGCCAAGTTTTCCGCGTGGCACATTACCGCTTTCGCTGAGTATGCTCGCTGCCTGGGCCGTAACGGGAACCGTGATCACCGCAGTGCCAACCGCGCTGACCGAAGCTGGGTATCCGCGCATGGGACCGCTTGCGGTGTGCTTCATGATTCTGGTGGGGGCTTTGGTGCAGCAGTTGATGGCGCGCATCGCCGCGCGCCGGTTGGTGTTACTTGGCTTGCCAGTGCTGGTCTTGGGCGCGGGCCTGGTGATGTGGGGCACGCTGCACGCAGCGCTGCCTGCGCTGCTGCTGGGCGGCGCCCTGGTGGGCAGCGCGGCTTATGGGTTTTTGTATATTGGCGGGCTGGCGGGCGTTTCCGAAAAAGCCGGGCTGGACCGCGCCCGCGCGGCGGCGGGCGTTTTCCTGGTGGCGCATATTGGCTTTTGCATCCCGCCGCTGATGGCGGGATTTGCGATGGATGCCTTCGGTGCCGGCGCGACGTTGACGGTGTTTTGGCTATTGCTGGCAGGTTTCGCGGCAAGCCTTATGTGGGCGCTGCGCGAAACCCGTCAACGAAACTAACTAAACCAGCCCTTCTTCCCGCGCCTTGATCTGCATGGCCAGGTATTTGGAATACATCCGGCATTGCGCGAAAGAACCGCCAGTGAACCATAAGCCCTGCTGCGGCGTTTCCATCCACATATTGCGCAATTCCTGATCGGCCTCATCAAAGCCCCAGACCTTGCCGACACGTTCCGCCACTGCATCGCCAAAGAAGCCGCGCACCAGATGATCCTGGCCCTTATAGCCCGTCGCGAGCACCAAAAGCTCCGCCGGCAATTCGCGGCCATCCTTCATCTTCATGCCGTTCGCGTTGAATTCCGCGATATCGTGATACTGGATCAGCCCCACTTCACGCCGCACCAGCAAATCCGAACAGCCGACATTGAAGTAATAGCCACCCCCACGAGAGCGGTACTTCAGCGGCCAGCCCGTGCCATTATCGCCAAATTCCAACCGGAAGCCGATTTTTTCCAGCCCATCCAGCAAAGGCTTGTCCAATTCCCGCGTCTTGTCTGTCAGGATCTTATGTGCCTGCTTCATCACCGAAAGCGGGAAGGACACATTGATCAGATCGCGGTCTTCCAGGGTAGGCCCCTTGCCGTAATAGACGCCATCATAAAGCTGCGCGCTTGGTTCCACATTCACGATCAGCGTCGGGCTACGCTGCACCATCGTCACTTTGGCGCCATTGCCATGCAAATCCTGCGTGATGTCATGCGCGCTGGTGCCGGTGCCGAAAACATACACCGGCTTATCCTTCCATTCCGCGCCATTCTTGAAGCCGGAGGAATGCACGACCTTCCCCTTGAAGCGATCAAGTGTGGGAATATCCGGCAGGCTCGGCGTGCCGCTCACGCTGGTTGCCATGATGATGTGGCGTGGGCGCATGATGCGTTCGCTGCCATCAGCAAGCCTCAGCCGCGCCACCCAGCACTTCGCCGCCGCGTCATATTCGGCGCTTTCGAAACTCGTTTTGGTCCAGAAATTGATCTCCATGGTCTCGACATAGGATTCGAGCCAATTGGCGATCTTGTCCTTCGGGATGTATTTCGGCCAGGTCTTGGGGAAGGACAGGAAGGGCAGATGGTTGCTATGCACCTGGTTGTGCAGCTTGAGGCCATGGTAGCGCAGCCGCCAATTATCGCCGATCCGCGCCATGCGATCCACGATCAGGGTTTCGATATTGAGCGCACCAAGCCAGGCGGCGGCGGTGATGCCGGCATGCCCGCCACCAACAACCAGCACTGCCGGATCCTGGCCTTCAAAACGCGCGGCCTCGCGCCGCTTATCCAGCCAATTCGGGCCGTTGAATTCGCGTTCAAAGGCGGGTTCCTCACGCGCTTCGCGCATGCTGTCCACATCAAAGCCGCGGAGGCTATCAAGTGCCGTGGTCAGCACCCAGGCCACTGGTGCATCGCCTGAAGCTTCTGCGCGCTTTAGGCGCAGCAGCGCGGCGCCCGTGCCGATCTTGGTCTCAAACCGCAGCACCGCTTCGATGGTGTCTTCGCCAGCGCGTTCCACAAAGCGCGGCGCCGCACGTTCATCGTCAATCGCAAAATCCCTGGCACCGGCTTCCTGCACGGCGGCCAGCAATGCTTCCACCAGCGTACCCTGGCCGCTGACGGTACGGATGCGCCTGCCGAGCGCCACGATATCGCGCCAGTGGCTATCAGCGCGGAACAGCGCGCCAAGCGCCGCCGTATCGCCTGCCGCCAGCGCCGCATTAAAGCGCTGTAGCCAAGCCTCGATGATATGACCGACACCTTGTTCCGAAATAACGAGCATCTGCTTTTGCCTTCGATCCGCCACGCACCAAGCCGGGCGCGGCCAAGTTTCTTCCCAAGCTGAAGTCTAGGCGCCAGGGCGCCGCGCCGCAAACCCCGCCCTAAGACCGATTTCGCCCAACGGCATTCTGGCCTATTCTGGGAGAGAAATATGGAGAAATGCTCATGAATGCTCCGCTTGCAGGTAAGGTCGCGCTGGTCACCGGCGCGGGCAAGAATATTGGCCGCGCCATCGCGCTGCGGCTTGCGGCCGATGGCGCCACGATTGTGGTGAATGGCCGTTCGGATGAAGCCGCCATCCAGGCGGTGGCGGCGGAAATCACCGCTGCCGGGGGCCGCGCCATGGCCTTCCGCGCCGATGTCTCGAAACCTGAGGAAGTGGCCGGCATGGCCGCCGCCGTCGCCAGCCAATTCGGGGGCGTAGATATTCTGGTGACCAATGCCGGGCTGCGCCGCCAGACCAGCTTTCTGGATATGTCCTTCGCGGAATGGCGGGAGATTCTCTCCGTCGCGCTCGATGGCGCCTTCATTGTAACCCAGGCTTTTGCGCCGCAGATGATTGCGCGCGGGGGCGGTTCAATCATCGGGCTATCGGGCATTTCAACCCATGTCGGTACCCCCAATCGGGCGCATGTATCCGCCTCAAAGGCAGGGCTCGAGGGGCTGATGCGCGCGCTGGCGGTAGAATTGGCACCCCATGGCATTCGCGCAAATAGCGTCGCACCCGGCGCGGTGGATACGGTGCGCGGCGCCTCCGCCGGGTCCATGCCGAGCACGCTCGCCGATGCTGGCATTCCGCTTCGCCGCCGCGCAAGTGTGGCGGAAATCGGCGATGTGGTGCGCCTGCTCGCGGGGCCGGAAGGCGGGTTCATCACCGGCCAGACCATTCATGTGAATGGCGGCGCCTTCCTGACGTGAGGCCCCGCGCCAGCCTTGGCTTTGCCGATCCTTAGCTTCTGACCAAATTGCATCCCCCCTCAGCCAAAGGACGGAAGGCTTTATCGGCTTCGGTCGTTTGCAGCAGTTTGTAGTAATCCCAGGGGCCACGGCTTTCTTCGGGTTTTTTCACCTCAAACAAGAAAGATGGGTGGATTTTCCGCCCATCTGGGCGAATGGTCCCCCGCCCGAAGGCGTCATCATCCGTTGGCAGCGCCTTCATGCGCGCAACTGCCGCCGCGCCATCCGCCTTGGCGGGCGCAACGCCCATATCGGCCACGGCCTTCAGGTAATGCAGCGCACCCGCATAGGTGCCGGCATGGGTACTGGCAAAGCCCGCATTGCCGATATGCGGCCGGATGCGCTGCGTGAGCGCACGGGTGCGATCATTCAAATCCCAATAGAAGCTTTCTGTCACGATCAGCCCCTGTGCCGTGCGCAAGGACAGTGAATGCACTTCCGTGATGAACAGCAGCAATGATGCCAAGCGTACACCACGCCGATTGAGCCCGAATTCAGCCGCCTGTTTCACGCAATTGATGGTATCCGTCCCCGCATTGGCAAGACCGATCACATTGGCGCGGCTTGCCTGCGCCTGCACCAGAAAGGATGAAAAATCCGATGTTCCCGGAAAGGGCGTGCGCACTGAACCCAGCACGCGCCCGCCTGCTGCGCGCACAAAGCCTGCTGTGTCACGTTCCAAGGCATGGCCGAAGGCGTAATCAGCAGTGATGAAGAACCAGGCATCGCCGCCGGCCCGCACGGTTGCACCGCCCACCGAATTGGCCAGCATCCAGGTGTCATAAGTCCAATGCACCATATTGGGGGAGCAACGCACGCCGGTCAGATCCGATGTCGCTGCGGAGCTATTGATATGCACCTTGTTCTTTTCGCGGCAAATATCATTCGCTGCGAGTGCGACCGAAGATGTAGCCACATCCACCAGGCAATCCACGCCATCACGGTCAAACCAATGCCGCGCGATATTAACGCCGACATCGGGGCGGTTTTGATGGTCCGCAAAGACGATTTCCACATTGAAGCCGCGCTGGCCGAAATCCTGCACTGCTTGCCGTGCGGCGGCGATGGAGGTGCTGCCCGTGACATCACGATACATACCGGACATATCCACGGGCACGCCCAGCTTGATGGTGTTGGCCGCCTGCGCCTTGGCGCTACGCCAGGGCAGCCCCCCCAAAGGCGCGGCTGCGCCGGCCTTCAGAACATTTCTTCTGTTCAAGGTCATTTTTCTCTCTCCCTACTTGGCGATCTGCTGTCGCCACGAAGGAAAGGATGGGCCCGGCAAACCATTTTTGTCTAGAAGAAAGAGAAAAGCTTCAGCGGCGGGCGGGCCTATTCAACTGGCTTCTTGCCACCGCCCATTGGCGTTTCCCTGATGAATAAGGGCAGCGCATGGCCCGGCAAGCGCCCGCGCAGGGCAGCCATCAGCGCCAGGCCGTCCCCTTCCGGCACCTGAAACCGTGCCGTGCCAGGCGCGGGGTCCAGGCTATGCAAATAATAGGGTTTAATGCGGTTGCGGATCATCGCGCGCAGCAGCTCTTCCAAGACATGCGCGGTATCATTCAAACCACGCAGCAAGACGGTTTGTCCAAGCAAAGGCACGCCAGCCTCCGCCAGCCGCGCCAGCGCCCCCCACGCATCGGGGGTAAATTCGCGTGCGTGATTGGCATGCACCGCGATGAACACCGGTTTGGCTTGGCGCATGGCGGCAACCAGCGCCCCAGTCACCCGCGCGGGATCAGCCACCGGAACGCGTGTATGAATGCGCAGTGTTTCAATATGCGGCAAGTCAGCAAGCCGCCCGAGTATCTCGCCTAACCTTCGGGGGGAAAGCATGAGCGGATCGCCGCCGGTCAGGATCACTTCGCGGATAGCGGTATTGCGCTCAAACCACAGGAGCGCGCTTTCCAACTCCGCTTCCGTCAGCAAGCCACCATCCGGGCCCACCTTTTCCCGGCGAAAGCAGAAGCGGCAATAGACCGGGCAGGCGAGTAAAGGTTTCAGCAACGCGCGGTCAGGATACCGATGCACCACGCCTTTCACCGGCGTGAAGGGTGCATCCGCGGTCGGGTCTTCCAGCTCATGCGGCGCGGTGAGGAGCTCCGCCGCATTGGGGAGGTACTGCAGCCCAATCGGATCGTCGGGGTCGCCTGGGTTGATGAGCGCAGCCATGGCTGGGGTGATGGCGATGGCATAGCGCGCTGCCACATCTTCCAGCGCCGGTAGCGCGGCCTTGGCCACCAGGCCAGCGCGCAGAAGATCTTGCGGGCTGCGCAGCGTGCGGCTCTGGTCCTGGGCGATAGGCTGGGGCATGGTCCTTTCGCCTATACCACCCCTGAAAGCGCAGCAATGCCCCTGCCCCCTTGGCACCCGGAAGCCTTCGCCGCGCGGCTGCCCTTTTTGGAACGCCGCGCGCAGCTTACCGCCGAAACACGTGCCTTTTTCGCGGCCCGTGGCTACCGCGAAGTGGAAACCCCCGCGCTGGTGCCCGCCCCGGGGGCCGAGGTGCATTTGCGCGCCTTCGCGACAAGGTATGAGGCGCATTTGGGCCAGGGTGCGTCGCGTGATCTCTGGCTGCGCACCTCACCGGAATTGGCGCTGAAGCGGTTATTGGTGGCGGGCGCCGGGCCGGTCTTTGAATTGGCGCGGGTTTGGCGGAATGGCGAAACCTCGCCCCGCCATGCGCCGGAATTCACCATGCTGGAATGGTATCGCCCGGGCCTCGGCTTTGAAGGTTTGATGACGGAGACTGAAGAATATATCCGCGCTGTCGCGCCGCCCATCGTGGCGCACGGCAGGGTGACCACCGATCTCAGCCTGGCTTTTGAACGCATCACCATGGCGGAAGCCTTTGACCGCTGGTGCAATGGGCTGGATATTCTGGCAACCGTGGGCGACGCCGCGCGGCTCAATGCCGCAGCGCAAGCCGCAGGCTTCCCAACCCACGCTGATGAGGGGTGGGAGGATTTGTTCTTCCGCCTGCTGCTGGAACATATCGAACCAAATCTGGGGCGCGGGCGCGCGACCTTCCTGACCCATTGGCCAGCGCCGCAAGCGGCCCTTGCGCGGCGGGACCCGGCTGACCCGCGCGCGGCACTCCGCTTTGAACTTTTTGTGGCCGGGCTGGAATTGGCCAATGCCTTTGATGAACTGACCGACCCCGGCGAACAACGCGCGCGCTTCATTGCCGATACCGCGGAACGCCGCCAAATCAGTGGTGAGCGTGGCTGGGAGGTTGATGAGGACTTCCTGGCTGCGCTGGAACACGGCATGCCGGCCACGAGCGGCATTGCCCTTGGCTTTGATCGGCTGGCGATGCTGGTTGCCGGCGCGCGCGAGATTGGCGATGTGCTATGGTTGTAACGCGTCCATCCTCAGCGAAATAGCGCTTACGCTTGGCGCGACGCAGATCCCGCACCCGCTTTTCGGCAGGCAGCCGGGCGGATGGGGAGCAGGATTTCCCGCTCAGCTTCCTCTCTGCATCGGGTGAGCATGAGGCGAAATTCCCCCAAACCTAAAATTGGCAATTTCGCCCCATATGGGTGCTGAGGTCGGACACTGCTGGATGAGGGTCAACCCAGGGCTGGACAAACGACCGATAGGCAGCGCATAGAGGATTCCTCAGATTTGAGCCTTTAGGAGCTCCGGCCCGGAGCTTTTCTTGGGGATGGGTGGCCGAGCGGTCGAAGGCGCGCGCCTGGAAAGTGCGTATACGTCAAAAGCGTATCGTGGGTTCGAATCCCACCTCATCCGCCAGATTTTCGTCGCTAACCCGTCCTAGGCCCGAAAATGGCCCGCGTTTCTTTGAGGATTTCAAAGGAATTTGCGAGGGCGACCGAACCTCGGAGACCGGGGAAAGGGCCAAAATCGGTCTCTGAAGCCCTTTTGTCTCTTTTCGACCGAACCTCGCCAAAATTGGTTCGGTTAAATAAAGTGATTATTTTTCAATAGGTTATGATTTTCGCGGCCTTGCCCGGTTCGTGACGGTTCTCTCGCCTGTCGAGACGAAATGGGCCTCAACCCGAAGTAGGCGTAGAGGCGCGTGGTGGGGGAAGCCAGGGGGTGGAGCAGCGAAGCTTTGCGGTGTGCTTGTGTCGGGCGCGGGATCTCTGTGCACCCTGGTTTCTCATTCCTGGCGCTTGCGGGGCAGCCCCGGTGGAACCCAAGAACATCTGGCTTTGAGGCTTCGACGCCACTAACCTCACTCCAATGCCCGCTGAAGATTGGAGCCCCGAGGAGAACGATCTGATCGTCGCGGATTACTTCGCGATGCTCGGCGAGGACGTCCATGGGCGGCCCTACAGTAAGGCTGAGCACCGCCGGGCACTGCGCCCGCAGCTAAATGGCCGTTCGGACGCCTCAATCGAGTTCAAGCATCGGAATATCAGTGCCGCTCTCAAGGGGCTGGGGGAAGCCTGGATTCCTGGTTACAAGCCGGCCTTCAACCTCCAGATGTCCTTGGTTGACGCGGTGGTCAGATGGCTGGAACGGAACCCTGCGTGGTTTGCCCGGCTTCCTGATCTGCGCCTGGCACCGGGCCTGCGTGAAACCGCGTCGATCTTCATCAATCCGCCGCCAACATTTTCGAACCAGCCTCCACCTGAGGAGCTTGAGCAGATGCTACGCATCGCCCGAAAGTACGACGTGGCCGAACGGGACGAGCGTAACCGCGCCCTTGGCCGCGCCGGCGAGGAACGGGTGCTTGAACATGAAACGGCATCGCTAAGGGCCGCTGGACGCGTAGACTTGGCCCGCAGAGTGCGTTGGATATCCGCGGAAGAAGGAGACGGTGCCGGCTACGACATCGCCAGTTTCATGCCGGATGGTCAGACACGCCTGATTGAGGTCAAGACAACGAATGGGTGGGAACGAACGCCCTTCTACATTTCCCGTAACGAGCTTTCTGTTGCCGAGGAGCGTCGATCTGAATGGTGCCTCTTCAGGCTTTGGAATTTCTCACGTGAGCCCAGAGCCTTCGAGCTATATCCCCCGCTTGATGCTCACGTGACGCTGACGGCGACGATGTTTCAGGCGAGCTTTTCCTAGTACTCAATCCAACTTTCAGAGGAGAACGAAACATGAGGGCGGGTGGAAGAAAAAAGCGTTCGCTGGATAAGATTTTTTGTCCCTCGACCGTAATCACTAGACACAGGCCAGTGCGTTCTGGGCGCGCATACTCCTTCGGTCCGCGCAAGGTTCAGTCAGTGGCTTCTGTCAAATAGTTTTCGTATTAGAAAGAAAAGCGCGCTTTCAAGCCAAGTGGAAGCACTTGGCGGCGTTGTAAATGAAAGGTGGGAAGTCCGGTATGCGAAGATTATCACTTGTGCTCATGCTGCTGGGCGCCATGGTCTGCCCGCCTGTGGTCCAGGCGCAGCAAGGTGATCGGGCTAGGGAGAATTGTGACCAGGAGCAGGATCGCGAGCGGCAACTTACCGGCTGCTCGGAGATATTGAGCCGCGGTAATCGGGAGACGGTACTGACCCGCGCCATTGCGTTCTACTACCGCGGTAATGCGCACTACGATCGCGGCAACCTCGACGCGGCGATCCGCGACTATGATGAGGCGATCCGCCTTAACCCACTCCTGGCGTTGGCTTTTAACAACCGCGGCCTTGTACATCGCGATCGCGGCAACCTCGATGCGGCGATCCGCGACTTTGGCGAGGCGATCCGACTCAATCCACGCGAGGCTCTAGCGTTCTACAATCGTGGCAATGTGAATAGTGATCGCGGCAACCTCGATGCGGCAATCCGCGACTATGATCAGGCGATCCGCCTCAACCCGCGCGATGCGGTGGCGTTTTACAACCGCGGCCTTGCGCAATACTCTCGCAGCAACCTCGAAGCGGCGTTTAGCGATTATAGCCAAGCAATTCGCCTTGATCCACACTTCGCGTTGGCATTTAACAACCGTGGCCTTGCGCATCGCGATCGCGGCAACCTTGACGCAGCGATCCGCGACTATGATGAAGCCATCCGCCTTGACCCACGCCTTTCGGTGGCCTTCTACAACCGCGGTAACGCGCACTACGATCACGGTAACCGCGACGCAGCGATCCGCGACTATGACGAGGCAATTCGCGTCAATCGGGGCTTTGCTGCGGCGTTCAGTAACCGCGGGAACGCGCATAGCGCTCGCGGCAACCTTGATGAGGCGATCCGCGACTATAATGAGGCAATCCGCCTCAACCCGCGCCTTGCTGAGGCGTTCTACGGTCGCGGCATCGCGCATCGCGCTCGCGGCAACCTCGATTCGGCAATCCGCGACTATGATGAGGCCATCCGCCTTAATCCGCGCTATGCGGAGGCGTTCAACAACCGCGGCGTTGCGCATCGCGCTCACGGCAACCTCGACGCAGCTCTCCGCGACTATGACGAAGCGATCCGCCTTAACTCACGCTATGCTCCGGCCTTCAACAACCGCGGCGCTGTGCATCAGGCTCGCGGAAATCACGATGCCGCAGTACGCGACTATACCGAGGCGTTTCGCCTCGATCCGGGCTTTGGCTTGGCACTACACGGTCGCGGTCTTTCGCATCAGGCCCGCGGCAACCTCGATATGGCGCTCCGCGATTTCAATGAGGCCATCCGCCTCGATCCGAGCCTTAGTCTCGCGTTCAATAATCGCGGATTTACGCATCAGGCTCGCGGCAACGTAGAAGCGGCGATCCGAGACTTTGACGAGGCTATCCGTCTTAATCCTCGCCTTGCCCAGCCATATAGTAACCGCGGCATCGCGCATCGCGATCGCGGCAACCTTGACGCGGCGATCCGAGACTTTGACGAGGCGATCCGCCTTGACCCGCGCCTTGGGATCGCATTCCACGGCCGCGGCCTAGTCTACGAACAGCGTGGTAATCATGGCCAGGCTGCTGCTGACTTCCGTGAAGCGATACGCCTTAACCGCGAGCTAGCCAGGGCAGACCTAGCGCGCGTCGAAGCCGCTCTGGCGGCCCAGCATCGCCCGCCGCGAACCGGCAGCACTCCAGCGAGACCCTAGGTCGAAGTCACTTTTTTGATAAATTAATGCAATGTCTTGAATAGGGCCAAGAACAACATGACGACGTTGCTTCGTTGGGCGCCCGCCGGTCAGCGGCTCCATCACGAGGTTCCCTTTCCCTGGTAGCCCAGCCATGCTTTTTGAAGCCACTCATTGCCCCCTTCCACCGAGCCAAGAATGAACGCTGCGGCCGCATGTGACAGCGCTACCCAAACACCCGCCCCATCTGCTCTCCCCAAGGCAGCTTCGCCACCTCGACCATCTCATTAATCGAAATCGCTGGCAGCCGGCGCTTCACCACCAGCGCCTCCAACACCTCCGGCGCCAGATAGGCCAGCCGGATCATCCGGCCGATAAACCGCTCAGAGACCCCCTCCTTCCCCGCAATGTCCTGCAGGGTGGAAGCCTCCCCCTCCTCCAATTGCCGCCGCCACTTCCAGGCCCGCGCGACGGCGCGTAGCACGTGCGGGTCCTGGCCATGGCTGCCAGGCAGCCCGGCATCCTCGGGCGGCAGGATCTTAGGCCGCCCGTTTCGCTTGCGCAGGGTCAGCGGAATCACAACCCGGATGCTGGTGGCGGTTTCACTCATGCAAAGGCGTCCTCTTTCGCGGGCAGCAGCATGTCCCGCAGGACCAGGCCGAGCCCTTCCTTGCGCAGATCAACCGCGATGCCATTGGTGCTGACAGTGATGCGCTCGACCAGCAATTGGACGATGCGCGCCTGCTCGGCCGGGTACAGCGCGCCCCAAAGCCGCTCAAACCCGGCAAGGGCTGCGACCACGGCGGCCTCCTCCACTGCCGCGCCTTCGTGGCGCAGCGCGGCAATGGTGCGGGCGGTGATTTCGGGGGCGCGGATCATGCGGTGGATTTCGCCAATCACCGCGTCCTCCACCATGGGTGCCGGCAGCCGCAGAGGGCCAGGGTTTTCGTCCAGCGCCCGGTTGCGGATCACATCCATCGAAACATAGTAGCGATACAGCCGAGTGCCCTTCTTGGTGAAAGCAGGCGTCATGGCGCAGCCGGTCTCCGTAAAGATCAGCCCCTTCAGCAAGGCCGGCGTGCGCGCCCTGGCATTGGCGGCACGCAGCCGCGGGCTAGTTTGGAGAATGCTGTGCACCTTGTCCCACAGGCTGCGGTCAATGATCGGCGCATGCTCGCCGGGGTAGGAAGCGTCCTTATGCGTGGCCTCGCCCAGATAGACCCGGCTATTCAGCAGCCGATAGATATAGCCCTTGTCGACCGGCCTGCCGGACTTGGTGCGTACGCTTTCCGACACCAGCGCCTTGGCGAGTTTGGTGGCGGACCCGATGGCCACGAAGCGCTTGAAAATCATCCGCACCGTCGCGGCTTCGGCCTCATTCACCAGAAGCTTGCGGTCGCGCACGTCATAGCCCAGCGGCACATAGCCGCCCATCCACATGCCCCGCTTGCGAGAGGCCGCGAATTTGTCGCGAATGCGCTCGCCAATCACCTCACGCTCAAATTGCGCGAAGGACAGCAGGATGTTGAGCGTGAGCCGCCCCATGCTGGTGGTGGTATTGAAGGATTGCGTGACGGAAACGAAGGTGACCTGGTTGCGATCGAAAATCTCGACCAGCCTGGCGAAATCCATCAGCGAGCGTGACAGCCGGTCAATCTTATAGACCACGATCACATCAATCAGCCCGGCTTCGACATCGGCCAGCAGGCGCTGCAACGCGGGGCGTTCCAGCGTACCGCCAGAAACACCGCCATCATCATAGGGCTCGCGAATGGCGGCCCAGCCTTCTGAGCGTTGGCTCGCGATATAGGCCTCGCAGGCTTCGCGCTGCGCATCGAGGGAGTTGAATTCCATGTCGAGCCCTTCTTCGCTCGACTTACGCGTGTAGATGGCACAGCGCAGGCGCCGCGGTATCTGCAATGTGGATCCTGGTGCGCGGTTCATCGTGGATCCCGCCCGGCCTCACGCAGGCCGAAAAAGCGATAGCCGTTCCATTGCGTGCCGGTGATGGCGCGCGCGACGGCCGAGAGCGATTTGAATCTCCTGCCCTGCCAATCGAAGCCGTCGCGCAGCACTGTCACACTATGCTCGGCGCCCTCCCATTCGCGCAGCAGGCGCGTGCCGGGGATGGGCTTGCGCGGGTCGGTCATGATCGCCTTTCGGGTATTCTTGCCTTCAAGCTCCTTGACCAGCAGATCGAGCACGCGGCGCGTGTCGCGCGAAAGCCCGCCCAGCATGAGTTCCTGGATGCGATTGCCGAGGCGCACTTCCAGGTAGCTTCGGCTATTGTTCGGCGCAGGCGTGCCAAAGAGCGTTTCCCATCTTTGCTTGAGTTCGACCACGCTCATTCTCCGCAGCGCTGTCAGCTGCGCGACGACGCTGGCATCACTGGGGCCGGCGTTCATTCGAACTGGTTCTGCTTCAGGTTTTTTCTTCAGTGCTGACATCAACTTTCTCCGACGCGAATGGTTGGTTTGCGACGACCAACACGGCGTTTGAAGGCGAGAATGTCGAATGAACTTTCTCTGTTTTCGGCAGATAAAGAACTTGCGTCCTGAGCCTGAATTCGCCTCAGGCCGGCGGCTAGGATGTGCGCAACTTCATCCAGGCGCTCCGGTCCGGAGAGGCACTCGGCAGGTAGGGGATTGGGGCCGGAGAGAGCGTTGCGCATTGAGACCGTTCGCGATTGGGGGCGGTTGGCCGAGAGATGCGGTAGGCGTCGAGTAAAAACAAGTAAAAACAACAGCTTGAGAAAAATTAGCAACTGCTGCGAAGGGCTGCGAAATCCTGCAAACCGACGTTTCTCTGTCTTTGAGTGGTTTGGTTGGTTCAATTTTGAGACGTCGATTCGGGTCCCATTAAGCTCAATGCATCGAATGCTCCAGCACAACGGCTGGTAGAAATACCGGTTTTTCCTCTTTTCCGTGTTCTTGGTCTGTTCTATATTGCGATTGTCCCTCCCCCCCGATCGAGAAAGGGCTTTGTATGGCAACAATTACGTCGTTTTTTCGCAAAACCCCTGTGCCAAGCCTTCAGGCCTATTTTGAAACCAAATCCTTCAACCTTCCCCCCTCGGTTGTTTGGACAGAGTCCGAAAGTGATGTCGCCTCGGCCCTGATTGCTGCGCTTGATTCATTGGCAGAAGCGGACCGCGAGGCATTGATCCTAGAAGTTGGGCGGATCATCGCTCTCGCTGACGAGCCTGGGCAGAACGCCCTGCTGGATGTCGTTCAGAATCGCCGTCAGTTTGACTTGGTGGCAGGGGGGCATAACCGCGCCCTCTGGATGCTCATGCATGAGCCCCGTGCGTTTCAGCTGGCCGAGGAGGTCAGATACAATGACGAGAGGCGACGTGGCAGAATGTGGTCAGGCTATGTCGTCGAAAGACAAAAGCTTATTCGTAAAGATCAGCTCTCAATCGATGCTTTCACCGCCGCGATCAGGGCCAAGTTTGGCACGGATAAGGTCCATGTGGATGTTTTCGATCGCCACCGCGTAACTTTCGATGGCGCCACCCATCAGCTGGTCCAGGTTGCGATTTATCGCGAAGGTAGTCCCGATGATGCTCTGGGGTTCGATGGGAACGGAAAGCTGCATCGCCGCATCGTAAAGCCGGTCTATGAGGCCTGCATCACCTACGAGCCATCAGACGGCGTGCTTGAAGTCATCGCGAGCGATAAGAATATCCGCGAGTCTTTGGCTGGCCTCATGGGGCATCATCTATTGGGCATTCCTTTCCGGGGTGAAAAGATCGCTGCGCGCGAGTATGACCTCAGTGTATTGGTCGAGCCCTTTGTCTTTGCGACCGACGCAAGTGCACCTATCGAGCAAAGAATAGATTCAGTAAATATAAGGGAACTCCGATTTCAAGCATTGGATCGGCCAAGCCAGCGGGTCACGTTGGAATGCAGCGAGAATGATGGTGAAACGATCTGGGAAATGGCAGATCGGCATATCGGACCGGTAGCTTTGCGACGTGCTGACTGGACCATCACGCGCGCGCGCCTCGTGGTTAAATTTGTACCTCATGGAAGATCGCGCCGCGCGAAGACCCTCAGCTTGATGATCACCGTACCAAACGGCTGCAATCTGAAGGGGATGACAGCAGGAGAGCGACTGATTGGAGAAAAATACCTTCGTGAATGGGGTATTTTGAAGGGCGGAGCGGACACTAGTGGCGCTGATCGCACATAAGGGCGCAGTCGATCTGCTTTTGCGAATCCTGGAGACCAAATCCGGTAGGATTAGTGGCGCGGTGATGCACGCCAGCTTCGGCGAAGCTGGCAGGAGGCTGGTCGAATCCAAACTCTTATTGAGTACCGGCCAGACTGACATATTTTCTGTGATGGATGATTATGAGGACGACCCGGTGCGGGTGGAGTGGTCGGCTGAGCAGGAATCCTATGGCTATTTCACTCGTTCGGGCCAATGGTCCGCCGTACCAGCAGAAGACCTTGCTTTCTACAAAGTGACGATGCCCATATTCTTTTCGCAGCTTCTTGTACGCTGTGAACGCGGTTCAGCGCAGCGTGATGAGGTGTTGATACCAGAGGTAGCCTGGGATCTTGGTTCAGTGAAGCTGGAAAGCCGCGGGCAACCGGTATCTGTTTGGTTTGCTCGAAGGCTTTTTGACTCGGAGCATTTGAAAAGCCTTGAGGCATTAGCATTGAGGCGCCCGGCAGTCGGTATGCGTGTTATCATCACGTCAACCACAGATGCTTTGGATGTGGATTTACCGGGCCATATGATCGTGGCCTTACGGGACGTAGGCGAAGCTGCGGCGAGCATCAGCGTTGATCCTATCATTCTCGCCAAGCGCATGAAAATGGTACCAGCGTCCCAGCTAAAGCCGATTGGCCATTCAGCGGACTATGGGCAAATCCGCATCGGGCATCAGACCTTCATTTTCCGAGGTGATTTGCACCGCCAAATTCTGAAAATCCTAGTGGATGCATATAATCGGAACGATGCGGTGTGTCGGACCTCCCAGGTGCTGGAAGATGCTGGAGCGCGTGGCAAGACCAACTCCCTGGCTAGAGCCTTCAGCAAAAATGCGGATTGGCACAAATTCATAAAAGAAAAGGCCGGAAACTGCTGGATTGAGTTCTGATCCACGCTCTTCCCCTATCCGAAAGCCGCCCTTGAGGCGGCTTTTTCATTTTTGACGCTCTCCTTCCGTTTCTCCTTCCTTCCTCCTTCCCTGCTCCTTCCACCTGGTCAGGCAAGGTTCCCTCACGGTTGCTCGGCAGCCGAAGGAGGTCCGAATGACTACGCGGCATTTGAATCAGAATGATCTGGCGCTTCGCTGGAATGTAAGCCCCCGCACACTCGAGCGTTGGCGGTGGCTGGGTCAGGGCCCCCTGTTCCTGAAACTGGGCGGCCGCGTGGCCTACCGGCTTGAAGATATTCACGCTTTTGAGCAAGCGAAAGTCCGTGAGGCAACCGGCGCTACCGCTCCATCAGATGGTGCGCGTCATGGGTAAAGCCTCTCGCGACAAGGGCCTCCGGCGCGAACGCGCGCTGGTGGAGATCCACAAGCAAAGCGGCATCGCCGCCGAGCGTGTCCCGCTATCCGGTGCCACGCACTATCGCGGCAATGGTGCCGACATCGACATCTATGCGCGCGGCGCGGCCGAACCGCCGCTGGTCGCCGAAGTCAAAGCCCGCGGTGACGGCGAGGGCTTCAAGACGCTGGAGCGCTGGCTCGGCACGCATGATGCGCTGTTTCTCTGGCGCGACCGTGCCGCACCGCTCGTGGTCGTGCCGCTGCATGTCTGGCTGGAACTGATTGGTCGCGGCCTGCCGCCACCGCAGGTGAAGTCATGACGCGCCGTTCCATGCGTCGGCTCCGTCGCCTCGGCCACTTGCTGCGCAGCCTCTCCATCGGCGCTGTCTTTGCCGGCGGTTTCATCGCGCTCTGCTGGATCGCGGAACTGCTGGTGCTGCCATGACGCCCAACCCCATGAAAATGGCAACGCCCGTCCGGCCGTCGCCATGCAAGCCAGAGCCGGACATCACCCATTCCAACGAGACACACATGAGCAATCGCACCCAACCGGCGCAGTTGCGCGAGATGGCCACGGGCCGCGCCTCCTACGCCCTCGAAGCGAAGGAGGCCGCGTAATGGCTATCTCACTCGCATCACTCCGTCGTGGTGGGGACACGCGTCCCCCACGCCTGCTGATCTATGGTGTTGCCGGCGTCGGCAAAACGAAGCTTGCCGCGGATGCGCCGAACCCGATCTTTCTGCAAACCGAGGACGGCTTCGGGCGCATTGATGCCGCAACCTTTGGGCTGCTGCGCAACTTTGACGCCGTCATGGAAGCGCTGGGTAGCCTCTATTCCGAAGCGCATGAGTTCCAGACGCTCGTCATTGATAGCCTTGATTGGCTGGAACCGCTGATCTGGCAGCACACAGCGCAGCAGCACAATCAGCGCGATATTGAAGCCTTCGGCTATGGCAAGGGCTATCAGGCCGCGCTGGATACCTGGCGGACCTTTCTGGATGCGGTGAATACACTCCGCGATGAATGCGGCATGGGCGTTCTACTGATCGCGCATGCAGAAATCCGGCGCTTTGATAGCCCGGAGACAGAGCCTTACGACCGCTATCAGCCAAAGCTGCACAAGGGTGCCTCTGCTCTGGTGCAGGAGCATGTCGATGGCGTGCTGTTCGCGAATTATCGCGTCAGCACGCTGAAATCCGATGTCGGCTTTAACAAGAAGGTGGTGCGCGGCGTGAGTGGTGGCGATCGGCTGCTGCATACGATCGAACGCCCGGCCTTTCTCGCCAAGAACCGCTTCGGGCTTGAGGAGACCATCCCTCTCGCTTGGGCCGATCTTGCTGCCGGCATTCCCTTTTACGCGGCAGCGCCAAGCGCCTCCGTCATCCCCACCCAAGAAACAGGGAACTGATCTCATGGCCTCCCTCAATGGTACTTTTGATGCGACGGAAGTCGCCCCCGCCGTTCCGTTTGAAGTACTGCCGCCCGGCAAATACCTCGCGCATCTGATCAAGAGTGAAATGGCACCGACCAAGGCGGGCGACGGGCAGCTGCTGAAACTGGTCTTCGAGATCTTGGAAGGCCCCTCCGCACGGCGGAAGATCTTCGATCAGCTGAACCTGGTGAACCGCAACGAGCAGACGGTGGAGATCGCGCAGCGCACCTTGTCGGCCATCTGCCACGCGGTGGGCCAGATGCATGTCGGCGACAGCGAGCAGCTTCACTTCAAACCGCTGTTCGTGACGCTGAAGGTCGAGCCTGCCGGTACCGACAAATACGGCGTGTACCGCGAGGCGCGGAACAAGGTGTCTGGCTATTCCGCCGCCAAAGCAGGGAGCACCAGTGTTGCGCCTAGCCAAGCAGCGCCGCCGCCCCGCCCCGCGACAACGCCCCCGCCTGCTGCACGCCCAGGCACCGGCAGCACGCCCCCCTGGCGGCGCACCTGAGCGCGGAGGCTGCCATGGTTTGCTTGCCAATCCCACCAACGCCCACCGTATCGGCCATCTACACCGCCTATGAGGCGGCGGCCGATCACGGCTTTCGGGAACATCTGGGCGCGTCACTGATCGGCACCGAATGCGAGCGCGCCATCTGGTACGGCTTTCGCTGGACCACGCGCGCTAGGCATACGGGCCGCCTGCTGCGGCTATTTGATACTGGCAATCTGGCGGAGCCACGCTTTGTCGCTGATCTCCGCCGCATCGGTGTCACGGTGCTGGATCTCGATCCAGCCACCGGGCGCCAATGGCAGCTACGCGATGAGGGCGGGCATTTCGGCGGCAGCATGGATGCGGTGGCGATCGGTTTTCCCGAAGCGCCCCGCGCCTGGCATGTCTGTGAGTTCAAGACGCATAGCGAGAAATCATTCCTCGCCCTGAAACGCGATGGCGTCGCGAAGGCCAAGCCGCTGCACTGGGCACAGATGCAAAGTTACATGCATCTCGCCGGCCTGGAGCGCGCCTTTTACCTCGCGGTGAACAAGAACACCGATGAGCTCTACCAGGAACGCATCCGCTACGATGCCGAGGCCGCGCTGCGCATCATGGCGAAAGCCGCGCGCATCATCGCGGCGCCGCGCCCCCCGGCACGGATCAGTGATGATCCCGCATGGTGGCAATGCCGCTTTTGCGAGCATCACGCGATCTGCCATGACGGTGCAACGCCGGAGCGGCATTGCCGATCCTGCCTGCATGCCTCGCCCACCAATGACGGCGCCTGGCATTGCGCGCGGCACGACCATCAGCTTGGCCGGCGCGACCAGGAGGCCGGCTGCGTCGCGCATCTCTTTATCCCGGACTTCATCGCGGGTGAGCAGGAGGATGCTGGCGAGGATTGGGTAAGCTATCGGCTGCGCGACGGTACAGAGTGGCGCGACGGCGTGCCGGAAGCGCAATCCCAAAGAGTTATCGCGCGAAGCCCCTGCCTTACCTGCGACGGCACCATGTTCCTCGTGGCGCCCGGCAAGGGGCCGCATATCGCTGAATTGATCTGCACAGGCTGTGAGCGCGGTGGTCGCTGGCTCAGCAAGGCAGATGCGGTAACGATGGGGGTGGCGGCATGAACCGCGATCTCCTGGTGATCGTCACCATCAAAAACAATGCGCTGCTGACGGCGATGCGCGCTGCAGGATGTGAGACTGCAGCGGCACTCGCACGCGACAGTGGCGTCTCCTATACGCGCGTCAGCGACTACCTGAAACTCAAGATCGCGCCGCTGCGCCAGGACGGAGAATGGCGCAGCTGCATCCTCGCCATCTCGAAGACGCTATGCAGGCTGCCCGAGGATCTCTTCCCCGCGCCCTTCATACGACGGGCGCTGGATACCAACCGCGTTACGCGGGAAGTCGACGCAGAGGATCTACCGGCACTTGTTGGTAGCGCGACCACCTCAATTGCCTACGATCCGGAACGAGCGATCTCCGTGGGCGACGCCGTCAGTGCGCTCGACGCCGCGCTGGCCACCCTGCGCCCGCGCGAGCAGCGCATCATGCAGATGTATTTCGGATTGAATGGCGACGCGCCACAAACATTCGAAGACATCGGACAATCGTTCAATATCAGCAAGAACCGAGTGCGGCAGATCGTGCTCCGGTCCCAGCTTCTACTTTCGGCCCCGAGGCTCGATCTGCGCCGGCGCTGCGCGCCGCTCCTTGAGGATGGAATGGAAGGGGCGCAACGTTGACCCTCTCCCTCCGCCCCTATCAGCGCTCGGCCATCGAGGCGCTATACGAATATTTCTCCGCCAGCGCAGGAAATCCGCTGGTCGTGCTCCCAACCGGCTGCCATGCGGCTGGGACTCTGATCCTGATGCATGACGGTTCTACAAAATCGGTCGAAGACGTGGTGCCAGGTGACCTGCTCATGGGGCCAGACAGTAAACCACGTCGCGTTCTGCAGCTGGCCCGCGGCCACGAGCGTATGTGGCAAGTAACCCCGAAGCGTGGCGGTCATGCCTTCGCCGTCAACGAGGGCCACATTCTGTCTCTTGCGACAACCAATGAAGGAAAGCCCTATCGCTGCACTCAAGATGGCAGCAGGATCGATAATATCTCCATCCGTGAATATATCACAAAGTCGAAATCATGGCGTCACCTTCGGAAGCTGCGGCGGGTTGCCGTAGACTTCCCGGTCCGCCCGGCACCGCCGTTTGATCCCTGGGCGCTTGGTGTGCTGCTCGGTGATGGATGCCTGACGCATGGTGTGGCGGTCAGCAACCCGGATATAGAAGTACTCGACGGCCTCTGGGCTGAGATGGAACGATACGGGCTTCACTACAGGGCGCGGGAGAATAGCCGCGGTACCTGCTGGGGGGTTGTGTTTTCAAATACCCTCGCTCAGCGTGGAAAGCCCAACCGCGTGAAAGCCATCCTCCGTGAGCTTGGCCTTGCCGGTCACGACGCTTCGGAGAAGTTCATTCCCGAGTGCTACAAGGTGGGTAGCCGTGATGTTCGCTTAGAGGTTCTGGCTGGCCTACTCGATACTGATGGTCACCTTTTCGGTGGGACTGGCTTTGACTACATCAGCAAGTCAGAGCAGCTGGCTAGGGACACCACTTTTGTTGCCCGTAGCCTCGGCCTTTGCGCGTCATGCGTGCCCTGCCAGAAATTCGATCAGAACGGCGTTGGCGGCACATACTGGCGTGTGACTATCTCCGGCCACACAGATATGATCCCGACCCGCGTCGTACGGAAACGTGCTGCGCCGCGCCGCCAAAAGAAGAACCCGCTGGTCACCGGTTTCGATTTACAACCGCTGCCGGAGGGCCTTTTCTATGGCTTCTCGCTTGATGGCAATCATCTCTATTTGACTGCCGATTTCACTGTTCATCACAATACGGGCAAAAGCCTCTGCATCGCAGGATTCACGCAGGAGGCGATCGCCGCCTATGGCGACACTCGTGTTCTGGTCCTCACCCATGTGAAGGAGCTGATCCAGCAAAACTTCATGGCGCTGCTGCGCGGCTGGCCTGATGCACCAGCCGGTATCTATTCGGCTGGGTTGTCGCGGCGCGACATTCACGCGCAGATCCTCTTTGCCGGCATTCAATCCATCCACCGCCACGCATACAAGGTGCAGCGCTGCGATCTGGTGCTGATCGATGAAGCCCATCTGCTCGGCCGCAATGACAGCGGCATGTATCGCCGCTTTCTCACGCAACTCAAGGAGATCAATGCCGGCCTCACCAAGGTGGTTGGCTTCACCGCTACACCTTACCGGCTGGATAGCGGCCTGTTGCACGAGGGCGAGGATCGGCTTTTTACCGACATTGCCTATGAGGTGCCGGTGTTGGAGATGATCCAGCAAGGCTATCTCTGCCCGGTCGTCCCGAAGCAGACCACGACCCAGCTTGATGTCGGTGGTGTTGGCACGCGCGGCGGCGAATTCATCGCCAAGGACCTTGAGGCCGCAGTTGATCGCGATGAGGTCACGCGCGCCGCTGTGGCCGAAATTGTCGAGCACGGAGCTGACCGCGGATCCTGGCTGGTGTTCTGCTCGGGCGTTGCCCATGCGCGCCATGTGCGGGACGCGATCCGCGAGCACGGCATCAGCGCCGAGACAGTCACGGGCGACACACCCGGGCCCGAACGCGATGGCATCCTGACCGCATTCAAGGCCGGAAGGCTGCGCTGCGTCACCAACGCCAATGTGCTCACCACCGGCTTTGATGCGCCGGGCACTGATCTGATCGCGCTGCTGCGCCCGACAAAGAGCGTCGGGCTCTATGTCCAGATGGTTGGTCGCGGCACGCGCCTTGCCGAGGGCAAGGATGACTGCCTGGTGCTGGACTTCGCCGGCAACACCGCGCGGCACGGCCCGATAGACACCGTGGATGGTCGCAAAAAGGAACCCGCAGAGGACGGTAAGGCGCCGATCAAAACCTGCCCCGAATGCAAAACCATCAACCACGCGAGCGCGCGGCATTGCGTTGAGTGCGATTATGAATTCCCACCGCCGGTGGTGAAGGTGGCGCCGAAGGCAGCGTCGGACGCGCTGCTGTCGACGCAGATCCAGGCAGCCTGGTGCGATGTCACGGATATTGGCTACTCGCGGCATGAAAAGGCCGGCAAGCCGGCGTCGCTGCGCGTCACCTATGAATGCGGCCTTATCCAGCACAGCGAATGGGTTTGCTTCGAGCACACCGGATTTCCCCGCGACAAGGCGCTGTCCTGGTGGCGGCGTCGTGCGGGCAATCTGCCGCCGCCCATGACGGTGAATGAGGCGCTGGCCCAACAGCAGCATCTGCGCCGCCCCATCGCCATCCAAGTCCGGCCCACCGGCCAATACACCGAAATCACTGCAGTGAGGTTCATTTGAAATGCGCTGCCTGTCGCCTGCGCACTACGCGCTGCTTTGGCTGGTTCGATCCGCGGCGCAAGACCGGCGCTCCGCGCTGGGTCTGCTCCATGCGCTGCATGCATGCCATGCGTCGGAGGTGGGGCGTGATTGATCCCGATGAACACGAAATCGCCGCCATCCAGGCCGCGAGCCCCATGGCGGGCGAGTATCTGGAGAGCATCGGCAAGACCGATCTTGCGGTGCTGAGCGATGCCGAATGGCTGACGCTGCTGGAGGTAATCGTCACCGCCTATCAGGACGCGTTGGCGCAACGCCTGGATAGCGGCAGCCATCCCGCACCGCCTCTGCCAGGGAGGGCCGCATGAAGGATTTCATGGCCCAATTCGGCGCGCGGCTGGTAGATAATGGCTATCCCGTCATTCCCATCATGCCAGGCGCCAAGGTGCCGGGCCACTTCCGCAAGGGCGCCTGGGCGGCCTATCCGGATTGGACGCGGCACTGCGACCGGGCGACCAAAAGCTTTGAGATCGACATCTGGCGTCGCTGGCCCGATTGCGCGGTGGGCATCGCCTGCGGTGCGGTGGTGGGCATCGACATTGATGTCCCTGATGCCTCGGTCGCGGTCGCGCTCACCGATCGGGCGAAGCGCATGCTGGGCGAGACGCCATGCCTGCGCATTGGCCAGGCGCCCAAGCGCTTGCTGGTCTATCGCGCTGCCACTGCCTTTCGCGGGCGCAAGCGTCATCCGCTGGAAGTGCTGGCACGCGGGCAGCAATTCGTCGCCTATGCCATCCATCCCGTCACCGGGCAGCCCTATGCCTGGCCAGAGGACGGCCTGACCGACACGCCGCTTGCCGACCTGCCGGAGATTACAGAAGCGGCCTGCGACGCCTTCCTGGACGCCGCGTGGGACATGGTGCCGGCGGCGCTGCGCAAGACAACACTGCACATGGATAGCCCGAGCGACACCTGGCGCGGGCCATCCGATCCGCGTGGCACCCCAGAAGCCGTCGCTGCCGCGCTGGCCTATCTGCCGAATGATGATCTGCCGGGGAATGAATGGATCACCATCGGCGCTGCGATCAAAGCCGCGATTGGCGAGGAAGGCCGCCAGCTTTGGATCGACTGGTCACGCAATGCGAGCAAGTCCGGACAATCGGGCCGCAGCGACACACCAGAACGGCGCTGGGCCACTCTCAAGCCGCATAGCGCAGGTGCGGGAAAGATCTATTGGCTGGCGGAAAAGCGTGGCTGGCTTCCGCCGCCTGAAATCATCCTGAATGGGAATGTGGCGGAGCAAATGGCAATGCCGCATCCGGCGGCGGGGCTGTTGGAAAAATTGCAAGCCAAGCGCAGCAAGCCGGAAAACATCACACCGTTGCCAGTGCCGGAGGAAGTGCTCCGCCCGGGCGGTGTTCTGCAAATGCTGATGGATGAATGCGTCAGAACCGCGCTGCGGCCGCAGCCATTCTTGGCGCTCGGTGCCGCCATCTGTGCCGTCGGCGTTCTTGCCGGGCGAAAGTACCGCACGCCGACAGATCTTCGAACCAATATCTACGCCGCAGCTATTGCTGAGAGCGGCGGCGGCAAGGATCACGCGCCAGAAGTCATTCGGCGCTGCTTTGATCTTGCGAAGCTCGAATGCTTCCTCGGCGGGGAGACGATCGCCTCCGGACGCGGAATGCTCTCTTCCCTGGAACAGCACCCGGCCAAGCTTTTCCAGATCGACGAATTCGGGTTGTTCCTAAATTCCGTCGCCGGCGGCAGGGCACCGGCCCATAAGGCCGAAATCTGGTCGGAGCTGCTCAAGCTCTACAGCCGCGCAAAGGGCGTCTACCGGGGCACCGAATATGCCAACAAGAAAGACGCGCCGCGGATTGATATCCACCAGCCCTGCGTCTGCTTTTACGGCACCACCACACCCTCCACCTTCTGGAAGGCGCTTGAGCACGGCGCCATGGTGGATGGCTCCCTCGCGCGCTTTCTGGTCTTTGCCACTGACATCAATCGGCCGGAGCGAAACCGGAATGCCGGTATCATTGCCCCATCGCCAGCGCTGCTCGACGCGCTTCGGCTGATCGCTTGCGGCCCGGGCGAGCCGCCGCCAGCTGGCAACCTGCCCGCGCTGCATATTGCTCCGATGGTCGCGACCGAGGATGCCACCCCTGAGACCATCCAGATGAGCGCCCCCGCTGCCGCGCTTCATGACAGCAAACTTATCGAGGAGGATGCCTGGGCAAGGAAAGTCGCCGGTAGCCACGAAGCCGCGATCGTCAACCGTCTTGGTGAGAATGCCAGTAAGCTCGCGCTGATCAGCGCCATAAGCCGCAATCCTTCGCGGCCAGAGATTACCGCGCCTGATGTGTCCTGGGGTTGGGCGCTTGCCGAGCATTCCGCCCGCAGCGTGTTGCGCGATGCGCAGCGATTCCTGGCGGAAAGCCCCTTTGAGAAGCGGCTGAACAAGGCCCTCGAAATTATCGGCACGCATGGGCCATGCAGTCGGCGCGAGATGTTTCACAGGGGCTTGAAGCTGACCGCGCGCGAGTTCGCCGAGTTGATCGAAACCTTGGTGTCAAACGGTGCGATCACTGAGATCCAGTTCGGCCCCTCCAAGACTGCTGGCCGCCCGCTTGGGCCGCGCTACATCCTGGCGCAGCCGATCGGTGAACAAGTCGCCGGGGAGGCCGCGAGCGATGAATAACAATACTTTTTGCGTCGTCGCCAAGCTATTGAAAATAGGCTTTTGTGGGTTTTGTTATTATGTGCGCGTGCGCGGGGGTAAGGCGCAACCCCACACGTGTGCGGGCACGCACTGGCTAATCCCTGTACATAATAACAAAAGTAACAATATTATTTTTTATATATATATCATAGGGATAGAGGAGCGATTCTGTGATTGCCTCGGGTTTTGTGCATGACCCGACTTTCTCCGCCCCTCCGTCGCCTTGCCTCGAGCGAAAGCGCCGAGCATATGCGCGCAAAGCATCGTCTCGCCAGGTGGCTCAGCGCATTTGCGGCCGAGGCCCACACCCCAGACTTTCGCGTGGTGGTCGAGTATCCCTTCACGGAGGGTGGCGGCGGTATCATCGCCTGGGATCAGAGTGGCTTTGAGCGCAAGCCAACACGCCAAACTCTCCGCAAGCGCTGGGGAGCCGTGATCTGCATCTGCGATCTGGTGCTGATCGAAGGCGAAAAGGTGACGACCGCGATCGAGGTCGTGAAAACCAACGCTACGCCGCAGTGGAAACTAGACTGGCTGCACTCTCACGGCGTCGCGGTCTACGAGGCCCTCGCAGAAGCCGTTCTGGAGGGCAAGGAACGGCCTCAGTCGTTTGACAGCCTGTTGATGCCGACATGACCCTCCCTGGCTCTCCAGCGCCGCCGCGCTCGTCCCTGAACCGCGGCACGCGCAGCCCCACCACCACACCCGAGATGGAAGCCCTCCGCCGCCGCGTCTGGCAGCAGCAGGGAGTGGTCTCACTCGCGATTGAGGACATCCACGACCCCTGGCTGCGCCAGGCGGTCCAGAACGAAGCCGTGCGCCGCTGGGGGCCTCGGCAGCAGGAGAAGAACCATGGCCGCTAAGCGCAAGCAAAAACGCACCAAGACGCCGGATACGATGGGCCCGTCCCAATGGCGGCTGCAACATGGCGACTTCACGCCGCCGATCCGCGAGGCGGATCCCGAGACCGGAAGGCCGGTGCAGCATCGCCGTGCGGTGGATACGCTGGGCATGATGCTGGCCAACGGGACGATCACGCAGGAGATGCACGACGCCGGCGCTACGTTCCGCGCGCTGTTCTACGTGGCCGCGCTGGATGGCGTGACGCGGTCAGCCCTGCTGCGCCTGCCTGGAGGCATCAGCGATGACCTTTCCGAACGCAGCCTGGACGCGCGGCGACGGGTGGCGGCTGCGCTGAATGCGCTGGGCGGTCATGACAGCGCGGCGGGCTCCTGTGCCTGGTACGTCGTTGGGCTGGAAATGTCGGTGCGGGAATGGGCCATGCGGCAAGGCTGGGGCGGGCGGCCTGTACCGCCGCCGCAAGCGCAGGGGATGCTTGTGGCCACACTCAGCGTGCTGGCGGGGCATTTCGGGCTGGTGGGGCGGCAGAGGGCGGCGTGAGGCGCGCCACGACCATTGCCTACCCACTCAGCTTCCAGTGATACCCGCAGCGGCCACCGTCCGCGCAATGGTCTCCCTTTGCGCGGATAGAAAGCTGGCAAACGCACCCGGCGACGAGCCCACTGGCACAGCACCAAGTGTCGCAAGACGATCACGCACCGCTTGTTGGTTTACGGCATGCTGCGCCGCTTGATGAAGCCGCGCTATAGCGCCTTCAGGCGTACCGGCCGGAACAAACAAACCATTCCACTCCTGAAAAACAAAGCCTGGCACCGCCCCTTCGTTGGCTGTGGGAACATCTGGCAGAGATGCCATTCGTTCCGAGCTCAGTATGCCAAGGGGTATGACCTTTCCTTCACGGGCAAGCGCGACCGTCGAACCCGCAGTCACGACTGCGAATGCTAGGTTGCCAGACATCACGTCCTGCAACGCTGGTGCAGCACCGCGATACGGCACGTGAGTAGCGCGAACGCCCGCTTGCCGAAGCAGGCTTTCAGCCGCGATGTGAGGGCCCGTTCCATTGCCCGACGAGCCATATGAAAAATCTGCGCCGGGCTGCTTCAGGCGCTCGAGCAGCTGTGCGAGCGAACGCATAGGTAAGTTTGGATTGCAGACAACAATGATCGGTTGGCTCACGACCAACGAGACAGGGGCAAAGGCGCGCGCGTAATCGAAGGATAAATCACGGATCAAAAGCGGATTGATCACGTGCCCCAAGGCATCGAGAAGAAGCGTATGCCCATCGGGCTGAGCCTGTGCGGCAGCGGCAGCACCGATCGAACCACCAGCTCCAGCGCGGTTCTCCACCACAACTGACTGCCCAAGAACCTCAGACATCGGACCGGCGATCAGACGTGCGACCGTGTCGATTCCGCCACCTGGCGGGTAAGGGGCAATGATACGCACTGGGCGGCTTGGGAAGCTTTGAGCGCGAGCAAAGCTCGGCGAGGTAAGGGCAGAGGTACCCGTCAGCAAAGCGACAATGGATCGACGACTAAGCATTCGAGGAAGCTCCCGCTTGATGATGGCTCATGAGCCCTGCTTACTGAAAGCGTAAGTGTCTGGTCGCTAACCTGCAATAGTGGGCCCAATAAGGTTTCGATCTTGGGCGAGTCACAAAAAAATTCGGTGGACGAAAACAAACGCAACGCAGCGAAAAAATGTCGTGTTGCACAGCGGAATTCGCTTCGGCTATTATGCCTTCACCTTAAAGAATTGTGATCGCGATTGATCGTGAGGTCGTCGCAGGTCACGTTCCTGAAGGCCAGAGAGAAATAGCGAAACCAAGAGTGAACCTGATGGTTCCTTCCTGGCCATGTCGTATGCGGGGGGCGGAAGCGCCCGACCCCTCTAGCGTCAGAATAAAAATATGGGTTGCAGTTTGCACTATAGCCACATGAATTCAATGACTTAGGTGCAAACCTAGGCCCCCCAGGTTTGCACCTGGTTTGCACCCAACCCCCGCATGGTTTGCACCAATTCGGCGTGATTTCAGCAGCTTAGGTGCAAACCTCAGCGCATAGCGCCGCGCATCCCAGCCCACTCCTTCCCGGATACCCCCCATGACGCTTCCCTGGATGGCCGAGCGGATCCAACTCCGCGCTATCGCTTCGCTGCGCCCGCATGCAGGCAATGCGCGCGTGCACGACGCAGCGCAGCTCGCGCAGATCATGGCCAGCATGCAGGCCTTCGGCTTCACCAACCCGCTGCTGGTGGACGAGGATAGCGTGGTGATCGCGGGCCATGGCCGCTTGGCGGCGGCGGAAGCGCTCGGCATCGCCAAGGTGCCGGTGATTGTGCTGAAGCACCTCGCGCCCGCGCAAAAGGAAGCGCTGCGGCTTGCCGATAATCGCATCGCAGAGAACGCAACATGGGACCAGGCGCTGCTGCGAGATGCTTTGGCCAGCGTCCAGGCGGCGGAGATTGACCTGGCTGCGCTCGGTTTCTCGGCGGATGAACTTGCGGGCATCCTCGCGGCGGCTGGAGAGGCCGTGTCCGACGGCGATGCGCCCGAAGCCCTGCCCGCACACACCGCCGAGAACCCTGCCGCGCCGGCAATTGCCGAAGATGCCGACGACCCTGCCGATGCTGAACCTGAGGCACCGCGCCAGGCGGTCTCTCGCCCAGGCGATTTGTGGTTGCTGGGCGCGCATCGGCTCTTGTGCGGTGATTCTACCGACGCAGCCACGGTGGCGCGCGTGATGGAAAGCGATCGCGCCGCGATGCTGTTCACCTCGCCGCCCTATGGGAACCAGCGCGATTACACGACCGGCGGTGTTTCCGATTGGGATGCGCTCATGCAGGGCGTGTTCCAGCATCTGGACGCAGCGCTGCGGCCGGATGGTCAAGCACTGGTCAATCTTGGCCTGATCCATCGCGAGAATGAATGGCTGCCCTATTGGCAGGGTTGGCTGGAATGGATGCGCGCGCGTGGCTGGCGCCGCTTTGGCCTCTATACCTGGGACCAGGGGCCGGGATTGCCGGGCGATTGGAACGGGCGTTTAGCCCCGGCCTTCGAACTCGTGTTTCACTTCAACCGGACAGCGCGGCAAGCTAACAAGATCATCCCCTGCAAATGGGCCGGTACGCCAAATAAGGGCAGTGGGCTGCGCGCCGCCGATGGCGAGGTGAAGGCCTACACGCATATCGGCCAGCCGGTGCAGGACATGCGCATTCCTGACGCGGTGCTGCGTATCACACGCCATAAGGGGCGCGGGATTGAGACGGAGCATCCGGCGGTGTTTCCGGTGGCACTGCCGGATTTCCTGATGCGCGCCTACACCGAGGCTGGCGAGGTGGTGTTTGAGCCCTTTGCCGGCAGCGGCACGACGCTGATTGCCGGCGAACGCACGGGCCGCGTTGTGCGCGGCATTGAATTGGCGCCGGCCTATGTAGATTTGGCGATTGCGCGCTGGCGAATGCTGTATCCTGATCAGCCGGTGACACTTGCGGGCGAAGGGCGCGATTTCGATGCGGTAGCAGCAGCGCGGGCGGAGGTTGCCCATGCAGCCTGAGCTTGCCGTTGTATCGCTGCCTGTGGCGGCGCTGGTGCCTTATGCCGAAAATGCGCGCACGCATTCGCCAGCGCAGGTAGCGCAGATTGCTGCATCGATCGCCGAATTCGGCTTTGTGAACCCGGTGCTGGTGGATGGCGCGGGTGTTCTGGTCGCAGGCCATGGCCGCGTCATGGCGGCCAAGCGGCTTGGGATGGCCAGCGTGCCTGCTATTCGGCTCGCCCATCTCACCGAGCCTCAGGCACGTGCGTTGCGGCTTGCGGATAATCAAATTGCGCTCAATTCCGGCTGGGACGAGGCACTGCTCGCGGCTGAGATCGCGCGCATCCGTGATGATGCCTCGGTGGATTTGGACGTGCTTGGCTTTTCCGCCGAAGCGCTTGAGGATTTGCTGGCCAGCATCGACGCCAATGGTGACGCGCCCGCGCAAGGTGATCCGGACGCACCGGCGCCGGAACCACCCGCGCAGCCAGTCACGCGACCCGGCGATCTCTGGCGCCTTGGTCGCCATCGGCTGCTCTGTGGCGACGCCACCAATCGCGCCGATGTTCTCCGCCTGCTCGGTGGCGCGAAGCCGCATTTGATGGTGAGCGACCCGCCCTACGGGGTTGGCTACGATCCCGCCTGGCGCAACGAGGCTGGCGTCTCGTCCACCGCGCGCACGGGCAAGGTTGCCAATGATGACCGCGCCGATTGGCGCGAAGCCTGGGCGCTGTTCCCCGGCGATGTGGCCTACATCTGGCATGCCGGCGTGCATGCGCGCACGGTGATCGAAAGCCTGGAGGCCGCAGGCTTTGTCGTTCGCAGCCAGATCGTCTGGGCCAAGCCGCGCCTTGTGCTCGGGCGTGGCGATTATCACTGGCAGCATGAGCCGTGCATTTATGGTGTCCGCAAGGGTGCCACCGGTCATTGGCAAGGCGCGCGCGACCAGACGACACTTTGGCCGATCGGCGCCGGTCCCGAGGATATGGCAACGGTGCATGGCACGCAGAAGCCGGTGGAATGCATGCGCCGCCCGATGCTGAACAATAGCGAACCCGGCGATGTGATCTACGAACCCTTCTGCGGTAGCGGCACGGCGATCATCGCGGCCGAGACTGCCGAGCGCATCTGCTATGCGATGGAAATTGATCCCGGCTATTGCGATGTGACGATTGCGCGGTTTGAGGCCATGACGGGCCAGCCCGCGATACTGGATGGCGAGGACCGAACCTTCGCGGATATCACTGCAGCACGCGCAACCAATAGATCATGATTGAAACTCTCCAATCATAGCAACGAAATTACGCTCAATCTCGCTTGGCTCGCCCCCCGCTACAGCGCGAATGGTCCCTCAGGCGCAGGGAATAACCCCGGCGCCGCAGCAAGGAGACCAAGATGAACGACACCATCGACACCACCCAGCTTTTCCTGGAAATCGCCAAGCGGCACATGCCATCGGTTGAAACGCTGGAAACCAGAAACCGCGACGCGCTTGATTTTCACGATGTCGCCGTCTGGTCCATCCGAAATTCACTCGCGGAGGCATACGCAGCCGGCCAAGCCGCCGCGAAGCGCAGCAAAAAGCGCCGCTAATCATGGCGATCGGGGGCCAGATAGCAGCAGCTTCTGGCCCTCACATCATGATCAAACCCTGCTGAACATAGCAATGAAATAACGCTCTATTTCGCTTGGCTCAGCCCCCATCACAGCGCGAATGGTCTGTCACGCGCAGGGGATTTCCCCCGCCGATGACGGAGACAAACAGATGAGCACAATCCTTCCCACCGAAAACCAAGACTGGGGTTTCTGGGGCACCATGCGCGAACACGCAGCGCCCGCCTGGCCGATCGCCTTCACCGCGATCCACAACGCAACCAGCACGGATCCCGCCTCGGTGCGCGCCTTCCTCGACAGCCGCTACGGGCGCCACTTCGCGGATGGGGTGAACAGCCAGATGCATCACGGCGCGAGCCTCGCGGATGCCATCGCCAAGACCACTGCGGAATGGATGGGCTGGCGCATCACGCAGCGCACCAGCCGCGAGACGGGCATCCCCGCCGGCCTGCCCTACCTGACGGGCTTCGTGATCAACGAGGGCATCGCCGCCGAAGTGCAGGACTGAAGCGCAGCCCGCCGCAAGGCGGCGCCGCACTGCCCCGCAGGGTCCGCCCGCGGGGCTCCCGGCAGTAGGGGCCGATGGTCGGCGCCCGCAACCGGAGACCGAGACGATGAAACTTTCTGACACGCAGCGGATTGTATTGAGCCATGGCGCGCAGCACCCGCAATTGCTGGCGATTGCGCCGAAGCATTTGCCAGTCGCTGCCTGCCGCGCGGTGGTAAACAGCCTGATCAAAAGCCGCCTGCTGATTGAGGTTGCCGCACCGCGCGATCAATTGGCGATGGTGTGGCGCAAGGATGGGGATGGCACGCCGATCCTGATCCAAGTGACGGATGAAGGGCTGCGCGCCATTGGCATTGACCCGAATGAGGGGCGCGCGGCGCGCGACACGGCGCCGCAGGGCGGGGAAGAGAAGACGCCGCAGCAGGACGACGCGCAGGCAGAACAACCCGCCGAACCCGCGCCAGACACGCCCAACATGGGAAGCGTGAACCTGCGCGAAGCCGCCGAACGCTTGCTCGCAGCCTGGGAGGAAACACCGCCCGCGAATGCTGACAAAGACCCCATCACGCGCGCGATGGACATGCTGCGCAAAGTGCTCTCCCGCCGCGGCACACGTGCCACGGGCGCGCCGCGCAAGCCACGCGAGGGCACGAAGCAGGAAGTGGTGCTAGCCATGCTCCGCCGCCCTGAGGGCGCGACGGTGGCGCAAATCGCCGAGGCCACCGGCTGGGCGCAGCATACGGTGCGCGGGTTTTTCGCCGGGCTGAAAAAGCGCCAAGGGATCACGGTAGAGATTGCCGAGCGCATTCGCCAAGTCGGTCCGAACAAGCAGGGCGCAAAAGGCTCCTACACCGTCTACCGCGTCGCTGAATGAAGCTGCCCAGCCACAGCGGCATGAATGATTGCCAAGCCCAGGGATCATCGCGATCCCTGGCGCTTTATTGCCTTGGCTCGCGCGAAACACAGCGCGAAGCATCCGTCACGCGAGACGGAGAATGACGATGCACGCAGAAACTGAAACCCGATGGATCGTACTGGGCACTGATGGCCGGCATGTTTCCCTCGGACGCACCGAGCCGAGCGAGGCAGAAGTTTTGGTCGCCAGTAACACCCTTGCCGCGCAGGGGCTTTCCGGATGGCTCGCGCGCATGCAGGGTGAATACTACAGCCGGCGCAAGGTAACGCTCGAACCCCTCCAGCGCATCGGCATTGCGCATAACGCCGATTGGCAAGCCGCCCTTGCCGCATTCCACGCAGCGCGCCGCCGCGCCACACAGTGACACCCTGAACCCTCACCAACGCGCGGCGGGAGGTCGCCGCCATGGCTGAACTGACATCCTCCACGCGCGAAGCCGCGCGACGCCTCGGCGTCAGCGATACCACCATGCACAAAGCCGAACGCACGGGGCGCATCGCGCGCGAGCCGGATGGTCAATGGGACATCGCCAAAACCCGCGCCAGATTGTTGGAAACCGCCGACCCGCAGCGTTCCGCCCTCGCTGGCAGCGCGGCGGCCGAGGGCACGCCCTTTGCCCGCCTCAAGGTCGCGCAACTCGCGCTGAAGGTGGAAGCCCAGCGCCTGGCACTTGATGAAATCAAGGGCCGGCTGCTGGATGTCGCGACCGCCAATGCGACGATTGATGAAATCGCCAGCACTATGCGCGACGCTCTGCTGAATTGGCCCGCGCGCGTGTCGGGCGTCATCGCCGCCGAACTCGGCGTCGAACCCCATTTGCTGCAAACCATCCTTCAGCAACACATCAATGAGCTTCTGACGGAGGCTTCCGATCGCTTCGACCCTCCCGGCATCGGCGGCGAATGAAGGCCGCACGCGTGAGCATGTGCGCCGCCGTGCCGGGGCCATGCTGCGCCCGCCACCGCAACTCACGGTATCTGCCTGGGCGGAACAGCATCGTATCCTGGGCAGCCGCGCGTCATCCGAACCCGGCCCCTGGCGCACGAGCCGCACGCCCTATCTGCGCGACATAATGGATGCGCTTTCCGCCATGCATCCGGCGCGGCGGATCGTTTTGATGAAAGGCGCGCAGACCGGAGGTTCTGAGGCAGGCAATAACTGGCTTGGCTACATTCTGCATCACGTTCCCGCACCGATACTGGCGGTGCAGCCGACCGTGGAATTGGCCAAGCGCTTCTCGCGCCAACGCATTGACCCATTGCTGGAGGAAACACCGGCGCTGCGGGAACGCGTGGCGCCGGCCCGCGCGCGGGACAGCGGCAATACGATGCTGTCCAAGGAATTCCCTGGCGGCATTCTGGTACTTACCGGCGCAAATAGTGCGGTCGGGCTGCGTTCCATGCCGGCCAGGTTTCTGTTTCTGGACGAGGTAGACGCCTATCCCGGTGACATCGAAGGCGAAGGCGATCCGATTGCATTGGCCGAGGCCCGGGCGCGCACATTCGGCTGGCGCAGGAAAGCCTTTCTGGTCTCAACGCCAACCATTGCCGGGCGCAGCCGGATTGAACGGGAATATGCTGCCTCCGACCAGCGACGCTTTTTCCTGCCCTGTCCGCAGTGCGGCGCAATGCAATGGCTGAAATTCGAAAGCCTGATCTGGGAGAAGGGCGACCCGCGCAGCGTGCGCTATCATTGCGAGGATTGCGACACGCCGATTGAGGAACATCACAAGACCGCGATGCTCGCTGCCGGCGAATGGCGGCCGACTGCGGCAGCGGAAAACCCGCACACCATCGGCTTTCACATCTCGGCGCTTTATTCCCCGGTTGGCTGGCTGTCCTGGGAGCAGATCGCGCGCGATTGGGATGCCGCGCAAGGCAAGGCCGAGGACCTGAAGACCTTCCGCAACACGGTGTTGGGCGAGACCTGGCAGGATCGTGGTGAGGCGCCGGATTGGGAACGCCTGGTGGAACGGCGCGAGGATTTCCGCCTTGGTGTTGTGGCGCAGGACGCACTGGTGCTGACGGCGGGCGTCGATGTGCAGGATGATCGGCTGGAATGCGATATCTGGGCCTGGGCAGAAGGTTATTCCTCCTGGCTGGTTGATCACATCGTCATCGCCGGCAGCCCGCGTGAACGGGCGCCATGGGATGCGCTGGCGGAATTGCTGGCACGTGATTGGCCGCGCGCCAATGGCGGCGCAATCCGCATCGCCAAGGCCTGTGTTGATACGGGTGGTCGCGATACAGCGGCAGTCTATGGCCATCTGCGCCGGCTGCGCGACCCGCGCATTGCGCCGACCAAGGGGGTCGATGGTTGGAATAGGGCTCAGCCAGTGCAGGGCCCGACGCCCGTTGACGCGCTGGTGGATGGGCGCAAGCTGCGGCGCGGCTTGAAGCTTTGGACGGTGTCGGTCTCCACCTGGAAGGTTGATCTCTATCGGCGGCTTTGGCTCGGGCGTGGCGAGGCAGCGGAATTCCCGCCCGGCTGGGTGCATTTGCCCCAGGGGATCGAGGTTGAATGGGTCAAGCAGTTGGTGGCGGAGCAACTGCATCAGGTGAAGGACAGGCGCGGCTTTGTGCGCCAGGAATGGGCGAAGCTGCGGGATCGGAATGAGGCGCTGGATTGCGCGGTCCTGGCGCGCGCGGCGCTGTGGTTGCTGGGCGCCGATCGGTATGGCGAGCGGTTTTGGCACAGGCTGCGTGAGGACATCGCGAATGCGCCGGTGGAAAGTCAGGTAGCGGAGACTGCGGCGCCGCTTGCGGCGCCAAACCCTGAAACACCGCCAATGATGCGCCGGCCCGGTTGGCTGGCGCCGCGTGGCGGTTGGCTGCGCTGATTACTTTCGGGAGGAAATCATGAGTAACGGGGAACTCCACGCGCGTGAGCGCGAGGATCTTTCGCTGCATGTCGAGCGGTGTGCCGAGCGCTACACGGCGGTGCGTGCCGAGATCTGCGGCCTGCGCAAGCAGACACGCCGGATTGAGGGCGCGATCTGGGGCATCGTTGCTGTGCTTATTGCGCTTGGCGCGGGTGGCGCGCAGATCCTGCCGATCCTGCGTGCCCTCGCGCGTGGTGCGGGTGGGTGATCTGCCTTGGACCCCTCAACCCTCGCTTGGGCGTTGGCGCAACCCGTAGGAAGCCGCGCGGCCGTGCTGGCATCAGCCTATACCGGCGGCGTCACGCGCGTGACCTTCGAAGGCCGCACCGTCGAATATCGCAGCCTGGATGAATTGGGCCGCGCCATCGCCGCGCTTTACGGCGCGGAGAATGCCACTGCGCGGCGGCCGGGTGTGACACTCGCCAGTTTCACAAGGAACGCATGATGGAACAGACGCATTGGCAACCCGCCACGCTGGCGGTTGCACTTGGCGTGCCGGAGGAGGCCTTCCGCGCCTTCGCCCGGCTGCGCCAGATCGCCTGGGAGAAGGAACTCTCGCCTCCCGAAGCCGCAAGCCTCGCCCTCGCTTGGGTCGCGGCGGATCGCGCGGCTTGTCATGGCGCAATCGCTGAGGCTGCCGGTGCGCTGCTGGATAGCGTCACGGCCCCCGCCGCATGAAGCTTCACCTGCGCGCTGCCTGGAACGCTCTCCGGGGTTACGCTGCCGCGCAGGAGAACCGTGCCTCGGCCTGGTCGCCCTCAGGCGGCAGCGCGAATGGCGAAGTCGGTATGGCCGCTGCCAGCGTTGCACGCCGCGCGCGCGATGCTGTGCGCAATGACCCCTATGCCGCGCGCATCGTGGATCTCTGGACCGGCAATGCTATCGGTGCTGGCATCACGACGCGTTGGCCAGAGACGGCGCACGGCGCTGCCTGGCAGGCCTGGGCAGATAGCGCTGCTTGCGATGCTGAGGGCAAACTCGATCTCTATGGCCTGCAAGCGCTGGCCATGCGCGCGGTCGTCGAAAGCGGCGAATGCTTCATCCGGCTGTTGAGCGTGCCTACATCGCCGCGGAACCCGATCGGCCTCAGCCTGCAGGTGCTGGAAAGCGATCATCTGGATACCGCGCGCAATGGCGTGGTGAATGGCGCGCCGACCATTCAAGGCATCGCGCTTGGATCGGCAGGCGAGCCGATTGGCTATTGGCTTTTCCCAACCCATCCCGGCGCCTGGATGCTGCCGGGTGCGCGGCTGGCGAGTAACTTCATCCCCGCACGCGATGTGCTGCATATCTTTCGCAAGCGCCGCCCTGGGCAATTGCGCGATGTCTCCTGGCTTGCGCCCGTACTGCTCCGGTTGCGTGATCTTGGCGATTACGAAGCCGCGCTGCTGATGAAGGCCAAGATCGAGGCCTGCCTCGCCGCGGTGGTCACCGATGATGGCGAGGAAACCCTCACCAAGCCCAGCGATAGCAACCCTGGCCTGCTTCGAGATGCGCAAGGCCGCGCGGTGGAAAGCTTCGAGCCTGGGATGATCCTCTATCGGCGCGGCCAGGGTGATGTAAGTGTGGTGAACCCTTCCGGCGGTGGGTCGCATACTGCTTTTGCGCGGCGTTCGCTTGAAGCCGCTGCTGTCGGCGCGGGCCTGACCTACGACCAGGTCTCCGGCGATCTAACCCAGGCGAATTACTCGAGCCTGCGCGCCGGCAAGATCGAATTCCGGCGGCTGTGCGAACAGGTGCAATACGGGATGCTGATCCCGATGCTGGTGCGGCCCATTGCCGAGCGCTTTCACGCGCAAGGCGCGCTGCTCGGGCTTTGGGCGGATGCCATGCCGAAGGGCGTCGCGCATGTGCCGCCAGCGCATGAAATGATTGATCCACTGAAGGACACGACCGCGCTGATCGCCCAGGTGCGTGCGGGCTTTGTGCCGCAGCCCGAAGCCGCCGGCGCCTTCGGCTATGATTTCCGCTCGGCGGTCGAGATGATCCGCGAAGCTAATGCAGCGCTCGATGCGGCGGGCATCTCACTTGATACCGATCCGCGCCGTGTCGCCAAATCCGGCGGCGCGCAGGATGCAGCGCAAATGGCGGCGGTGGAAATCGCCGCGACCGGGGCGGCCGGGGGCACGTAGTGTATCAATAAACTAGACAAGAGCAGGCGATTACTCGCTGCGTGTATAGCCAAGAGCTTCGAGAGCAAGGCTAGCGGTTTCTAAACGCTGACGGAGTATCAGACCAAAGTCACCTTGGAGTTGACCGTCAAGCTTTTGCGTTACCTCGTCATGATTTTCCTGTGCGCCATCGGCGATTTTTTTGAAGGCAAGCAAGTTTACTCGTAATTCCGTTAGCCAATTCGCAGCGCGGCGACAAAGGGTAACATCGGGTGCCCCTAGGATAAGCGACACGTGTTCCCAGTCATGACGATCACGACGAACAATCCTATTGAACATCCCCTTGGATTCACTTATCGGGTCTAGGATTTTCTCATGGAAATCTTTGTCTTTTATGAGAAGACGTTCATCATTAATATCCTTGATGGGATTTTCAAAAAGATGTGAAACTGTCAAACATGCAGACAGATACTTCGGCCCCATTTTGTCGGAAATTGGTAAACTACCGAAGCGACGAAATGGGCGCTCTGGGGCAGCGCTAGGCTCAGCAAGCTGAGGGGCTAAACTCAAAGGCTCCAGAACATTGTTTCTTTCACGCGCGGGTTCCTGAATAAGCTCTTCAGCTTGATCTACGGCCTTGCGAATCTGTTCTGCAGGTGTCCAGCCTGTGTCATACGGTCGCTTTACCCAAATCGAACGCCAGGCATTCTTTGGGTATTTAAAAAATTGATTGATAAAATCTGAGGGAGTGGTCTCTTGGTCGTTGTACATGAGCTTATTGTTTACAACCTTTGCAATCTCGCTTCGACGCTTTTGTCCACCATCCTTTGGGGTGTGATGGAAGGAGAGAAGAGTACCGCTGGGCAGGAAAACGGTTTTCCACCGATACCCTTCCTCCATTTTATAGGCGGGTGCCGACACGAGCCCGGGATCCTTAGAAAACTCCTTCTCAAGCAATAGACGTAGCAGCGCTGGCAAGCTTAGGCCTCTCGCGGAGGCAGCTTCAGTCACGCGCTGATAGAGAGAGAGGGGAATGTTGCATTGCAAGGGAATAAGGTTTTCCAAGTTTTTCGAGCCCTGACATTAAGGGGTGAGGTGAGCGCTTGACTCGTTGGACCCATCATCCGGAGTCCACGTCATCCAGTTCGCAATGACACATCCCGTTGTCGCACCAATCGCCGTGACCGCGGCGCCCAAGGGACCCGATACATACGCCATCGTGCCGGCTGCTGAAGCGACTGCGCCCCACTGTTGCTTCGAGGGACTGAGGCTTTTCTTCTTGTTCATGATTGAGCCCCTTCAATCAAAGGCAGATCGCGAAAAACAGAGCACCGATACACATGGCAAGTAGATCGGTGATCCCTTCAAATAACTCTTTTACTTCGTCTAGAAGAGTAGTCGATTTCATCAGAGGAACTCCTATCAAGGTGGAGCGCGGTTTGATCGCGCTAGGGAACAATTCCCGGAAGACCGAATAGATAATCCGAATAAACACGTCAAGCGGAAATAGTTTTTTAAGCGAAAATAGCACATTAAAATAATGTAATCTATTCTTATGTTATAATCAAAAATACCTCAAGCATCTGTAATTAAGTAAATTTTTTTCACCTAGATCCTAGTGTGAGAAATTACATAGTCAAGGAATAGCACATGACCGAAACCACCGACCCGGGCGGGAGCGATCCCGCGCCGGTTGATCCCGCTTTGCCCGATCGACTTCCCTCCGATGGGCCATCGATCACCGCCCGCCGTGCCATCACGGCCCCCGCAACCGTCGATCGCGCCGCTCGCACGGTCGAGGTCGTTTGGTCCACCGGCGCGCGGGCGCGGAACTTCGTGCCCTCGCTTGGCGGCATCACCGAGGAGCTGGATATGTCGCCCAATGCGGTCCGCATGGCGCAGCTCGGCTCCGGCAATGCGCCTGTGCTGAATACCCATCGCAGCAGTGATGCGCGTGATGTGTTGGGCCGTGTGATTGCTGCCAGGCTTGAAGGCGGGCGCGGCCATGCGCGGCTGCAATTCTCTGCCGCTGCCGATGTGGAACCGCTCTGGCAGCGCATTGCCGATGGCACGCTGCGCGCGGTGAGCATCGGCTATCGCGTGCATCGCTACGACCAGCGCCCCGATCCGGTGAGCGGCGAGATGATCTACCGCGCCGTAGATTGGGAACCTTTCGAGATTTCGATCGTGCCCATCCCGGTGGATCGGGATGCGCAAGTGCGAGGCGCGGCGCCGCAGGGCGCGCCGTCCTTCGCCATTGAACCTGCCCTGGCTGATGAGGAACCACCCATGACTGAGACGACGCCGGAAACCCCGGCAGCCCCTTCGGCGCCGCCTGCCGCGTCGCCGCCCGCAACCACCACGGTGGAAACACCGCCTGATCTTGAGGCACTGCGCAGCGAGGCGCAGCGTGCCGAGCGTGAGCGTATCTCTGGCATTGATAGCGCCATCGAGGCCGCCCGCGCCCTGGTCGGCACGGAAACCGCTGCACATATCCGGCGTGAGGCTGTCGAGCGTGGCTGGCACCCGGACCAGGCGCGCCGCTCCCTGTTCGACGCCATGGTGAAAAGCGCTGTACCGCCTGCCATTCCAGCACGACCTGAAACCGGACCGGGACATGACTCGCCATCCGAAATCTTGGACGCCATGGCGGAAGCGCTCGCCGCGCGCAGCATGCCTGGCTATCAGCCGCAGGGTGCCGGGCGCCACGCCGAATTTATGGGCTGGCGGCCTTCCGACATGATCGGCGAATTGCTGCGGGTCCGCGGCGAACGCAATGTGCCGCGCAACCCGACGCTGTTGGCCGAACGTGCCTTTCACACCACCTCCGACTTTCCGCTGCTGCTCTCGGCTGCGGCGAACAAGATGCTACTCGCGGCCTATCAGCCGGCAGCGCCGAGCTATCGGCAGATCTTCCTCCGCCGCGATTTCCGCGACTTCAAGCCGCACCGTCATCTGCGCGTTGGTGATTTCCCGACCCTCATGCCGCTGATGGAGAATGGTGAAATCCAGGCGGGCACCATGTCGGAAAGCCAGGAAATCGTCCTGCTGCAAACCTTCGCGCGGCGCATCCGCGTCACGCGGCCGATGCTGGTGAATGACGACCTTGGCGCCTTCACGGATTTCGCCGCAGCGATTGGCCGCCGCGTGGCGGATTTCGAGAATGCCACCGCCTATGCGCTACTCAATCAGGCCAATGGCGATGGTCCGACACTGACGAACGGCCCGGCTGCGGTCTTTGGCACGGCGGCCGCGCGATTGAATAAGGCGGCGGCGGGCAGTGCGCTGGACATCAACAACCTTGCCAATGGTCGCGCTGCGATCCTGCGGCAAAAGACGCTGGACGGCCTGCCGATTTCCGTCGGCAATGCCATGAAGCTGCTGGTGGGCCCAAGCCTCGAATTGCCCGCGCGGCAATTGACGGTGAGTGTTGGCGCCACACAGATCAGCCACGCCAATATCTATGCCGGCTTTGTCCAGCCGCTGGTCGAACCGCTGATCCCGAATAATCGCTGGTACCTGTTTGCCGATCCGCCGACGGCGCCGGTCTATGTCTATGGCTATCTGAATGGCGCAGAGGGGCCGCAAGTCACCACAGGCCCGGTCTCGGGCGTGGATGGGGTTGAGGTCAGCGTGATCTTCGACTTCGGCGTCGGCGCCATTGATTGGCGCGGGGCCTGGTTCAATCCGGGCGCCTGATCACTCCCAACCCCTTTCATCATCGCAATTTCGCAACGGGCGTCCTTCGGGGCGCCTGTTGCGTTTCAGGAGAACCCTTCCATGCGTAACTTCATCCAGCCGGGCAATAGCCTGGCGATTGCCGTGCCCTATGCGACCGGCGTTTCCGCCGGCCAGGGCGTCTTGGTCGGCGCCTTGTTCGGCGTCGCGGCCGTGGACGGCGTGCAGAACGCCATGATCGAGGCCGGGACCACGGGCGTGTTCGACCTCACCAAGGAACCGGCGCTGGCCATCGGCGCCGGTGTGCGGGTGTTCTGGGACAATACCAACCGCCGCATTACCGCGACCGCCGCTGGTAATTTCCAGGTGGGCATCTCCACCCAGGCCGCGCTGGCTGCCGATGCCACGGTGCGCGTCTGGCTCAACCGCGTTCCGGCGGCGGGGGCGTGAGCATGACGAACCTGCTGGCGCGCGATCACGAACGCATGCAAGGCGTGCATCCCCATCTGGTGCGTGTGGTGATCGAGGCGCGTAAGGCCGCGCCCTTCATCGTGCTGGAAGGGCTGCGCTCCCGCGAGCGCCAGGCAAAGCTTGTCGCGCTTGGTGCATCGCGCACCATGAACAGCCGTCACCTCACAGGCCATGCGGTTGATCTTGGCTATTGGCTCGATGATGGAGATGGCGTGCCGGAGAATGGCGAAATCCGTTGGGACTGGCCTTTGTACGCACAACTCGCCAGCGCCGTGAAAGCCGCCGCGCGGCAATGCGGCGTGCCCATCATCTGGGGCGGCGATTGGCCAGGCTTTCCCGATGGGCCGCATTTCGAATTGGATCGGGGGAAATACCCATGATCGGCGCTTTGCTGCCCGCGCTGGTACCGATCCTGGGCGATGCGCTGAAACGCCTATTCCCCGATGCCGAGGCGCGGCAGCGTGCCGAGGCGGAACTGAATGCTGCCCTCCTCGCGCGCGCGGGCGAATTGGAGAAAGCCGCCGCCGATATCATCAAGACCGAGGCCCAATCGGAACATTGGCTCGCCGCCTGCTGGCGGCCAATCCTGATGCTGACCTTCGGTTTGTTGATCGTCGCACGTTGGCTTGGCTGGTCCGCGCCGGGGATAAGTGAGGCCGAGGCGCTGAAGCTCTGGAACATCGTGGAGATCGGCCTCGGCGGCTATGTCATTGGCCGTTCCGCCGAAAAGACACTGCCGCGCATTGTCGAGGTGCTGAGGCGATGAGCGCCTTCGATACCGCCATGGCCAGCCTGATCGCTGATGCGCATCTTGGCGTGGATGCGCAGTATCGCCAGGGCGGCACGGGCGCGCCGGTCAGCCTGCGCGTGCTGCGTTCCTCGCCCGACCGCATGGCGGATGCTTTTGGCACAGAGGTAATTTCGGCCAGCGATATTCTCTCACTCGCCATCGCCACCCTGCCTGATATCGCATCGGGCGATAGTTTTTCGATTGGCAACGGAGTGCTCACCGTCCGCCACGCCGAACGCGACGCCACCGGCACCGCCTGGCGCGTCTTTTGCCAACGATAGGCACGCAGCATGAGGCTTGGCGCGCAGCTGGTCGGCGATCTTCGCAAGATGCTCGCCGAAGAATTGCGCGCGGGCGAACGCGCCGCCATGGCTGCGATCCGCACCGAGACCGCCGAGGTCAAAGCCGAACTCCGCCAGCAGGTCACCACCGCCTTTGCCGGCAATGCGCGCGGTATCGCCAATGCTTGGCGGTCGATGGTTTTTCCTCGGACGGGCCAATCTCTCCGGCCTGCCGGGTTGGTATTCACCAAGGTCCCCAAGGTGATTGATGCCTTTGAGCGCGGCGCGCTGATCCGCGCCAAGGGTGGGCGCAAATTCCTCGCTATCCCCACCGGCTTTAACGCCGCGCGTGGCAGGCGCGGGCGGGGCGAGAAAGGCATGCGCGTGACGCCAGCGCAGATGGTGGCCTCGGGCCAGGCGTTTCTGCGGCCCTTCAAATCAGGGCGCGGCTTTGTCTGGTGCCTGCCACTCCGCGCCGGGGAACAGGCCGGGCGGCGGCGCCAACGCCTGCGGTTGATTGCCGGGGGTGTGGCAGAAATCGGCACCGCCCATCGCCGGGGCCGAGAGGCCTGGGCGCGCGGTCTACTCGCGCGCGGCATGGTGCCGATGTTTCTGCTGCTGCCGCAGGTGAAGCTCACCAAGCGGCTTGACGTAAAGGGCGCGGCGGAGCGTGGTCTGCGCCGCCTGCCCGGGCGTTTTGTGGCGGCCTGGGCCGCCGAGGCAGGGAGGCCGCGATGAGCCTGCGTGAAGCCGCCCTGACCGCCCTGTTCGCGCGCCTGAACGCCAGCCTGGCCGCGCGCAACCCGGCGCCCGTGATACGCCGCAATGAAACCGTGCCGCAGCGCCTGCCTTCGGGTGGGCTGGTGGTGCTGCGTGATGGGGAGAGTGTCGCAGAAACGCCCATCCTCTCGCCGCTTGCCTTTGCTATCGAACACCGCGCGGAAATCGAAGTGCTGGCAGCGGATAATGCGCTACTGGATTCGCTGCTGGTCGCCATCGCCGCCGCCGTCACCGCCGATCCCATGCTGGGTGGCGCGGTGGAATGGGCCCAGCCCGGCAGCACAGATATCGAAGATGTTGAATTCGAAGGCGCGGCCAGCGCGCGTGCCGCGAGCCTGCCTGTTGCCTTGTTCTTTACTGCCACCGGATCACCGCTGGCCTGATCGCCCTCCAGGAGAAACCCCATGCCCCGTGCCATTGGCGCGAATGCGCGCCTGCTGATGATTCCCGAGGCCAGCTATGGCACCGCGCCAAGCGGTAATTGGCGGCGCATGCCTTTTCTGTCGTGCAATCTGGGCGCGGAGCAGCCGCTGCTGGATGCGGATGTGATTGGCATTGGCGGCAATCGCGATACGGGCGCGCCGCTATTGGATACGGTCACGGTGGCAGGCCAGGCGGTGGTGCCGATTGACCTGATCAATTTCGGGCATTGGCTGCGGCTGCTATTCGGCCCGCCGACCACGAGCGGCACGAGCCCGAACTTCATCCATAGCTTTGGCTCGGGCCTAGCGGCACTGCCTTCCAACAGTATTGAAATCGGCTATCCGGATGTGCCAAATTTCGATGTGTGTACAGGCGTGCGAGCTGATACGCTGGAGATGGACTTCACGCCGACCGGTGCTGCCAGCGCGACGATTGGGCTGCTGGGCCAGGGCTCACTCCGCGGTGCGGCGAGTTCCGGCGGTACGCCAAGCGGCGCGGTTTTTGCGGCCTTCAATAAGGCGCAGGGTTCCATCACCCGCGCTGGTGCAGCGCTTGCGCAAGTGACTGGCGCGCGGATCAGTTTTTCGAATGGGATGGAGACGGTACGCACCATCCGCGCTGACCGGAAGGTGGAAGGTGTGGATCCCGGCATTGCACGCTGCACCGGACAAATCACGGTACGGTTTGAGAATACGGTGCTGCTAGCGCAGGCGCAGGGCGGCACGCCAGCGGAATTCGCCATGGCCTTCACGATGGATGCCAATCGCAGCCTGACGATCACGCTGCATGAGGTTTATCTGGCGCTGGCCAAGACGCCGATCGAAGGACCGGCGGGGGTGGAGGCGAGCTTTGATTTCAGGGCGGCGTTCAATGCGACGGCGGGGCGGATGATGACGGTGGTGCTCAGGAACCAGCAGGCGGGGGCGGAGTATGGGTGAGTCCAGTGGAGGGCGATTCGACCTTGTGTGAGGTAGAAACCTGGCTCCGTGGGTTCTCCAGCCGGCCGTCCTGGCGTGATCCTGGGCCTTCCGGACGCCGCTAAGAGGCACCTCGACGCGCGACCCTTGCGCCACCAAACTGTAGCTATGAGCATTGTTACCCCCCCGACGCCCCCGAGGCTCACCGATCGCTTTCCTCAGATGCCGCCCGCCGCTTGCTGTGCGGTTCTGGAGACCCTTCGGGCGGCACAGGACGACGAAGCGAGGGCGATGGCCACCGCGCGCCTCCTCGAGCATCAGCCGGTTCTGAACTACGAATATGAAGCGGGGCAGACCTTTTGGCGGGCCAGGCGAATGGAAGGTGAGACGCCTTACACGCACGAGCGTGAAATGCTTTGGCCGCCAATGGCGTCGGGTCAAGGCCGCGCGCATCGGCACGGTACACCAATGCTGTACGTCGCCGCAAAGCGTGACACAGCGCTGGCTGAGTGCGATGCCAGGCGGGAAGAAATGTTTCAGCTTGTCGGCGTTCGGATTCAGGCAGACACGCGGGCGCGCCTGATCCCACTGGGAGAACTGTTTCATGTCCAGAGAACGGGCATATCCCTAACGGGCAGCACCGAACGAGCGCGGATCATCGACGGACTACTAAACGCGAGTAGCCGGGGCTCAGCGGAAGGAATCGTGTATGTCGACGCCTGGTTAGACGACGAGTTTTCCAAGCCCGGTCAACATGACATGACCGGCTTGTTGGCAGAGTGCCTGTTCGCCAAGGCTGCTACGCCAGACGGGATATTATACCTCAGTGTGAAACAGAAGGGCGGACGAAACGTCGCGATCAGGCCAGCCGCCTTCTCTGAACGGTGGCACGTAGTTTCCAGCTCTGTCGTCCGAGTGCGCGAGGTACTCGGATTTGGAATGTTCGCGCTCGAATACATGGCTCATGCGGATGGGATTTTCGTAGATGGGCGCTTTCGCTGGGAGACTGGCACACCCTCGCAGAACAGCCACGTAGAGTGGAGGTAGTCGACCGCTAAGCAGATCACCTGAAGCACCCTGTGTTACGTGCTCCCATCAGAAGAAACTTAACCGTTGCGGCGGCATTGGCTGCGACTTGTAGAACAACGGGCTTGTCTCGCGTAAAGCGGCTTTCGAGACATAACCGAGCAGAAGCGCGTCTCCCCTGATCGCCAGCGGCACTGCCATGGCCAACCGTTTTTGACCAGTGAGTTGACATCCAAGCTGACACCGAAGAAATAATGGTTAAGAATGGAGATCAGCGAAATGGCGATCGATAGAAAATGCGTTCGATTTTTTCTTGATAAAAGAAACGCCCTTATTGTGCATTTTGCCAGCGTTCCACTGCTTTCGGGAAAGCAAATCTCTTATCCTTTGTCTTTATACACGGTAATCAATGACAATAAACTTGAACTATCTTGCTCTGTTGTACAACCACGCGATTCATTTGGTCCTCATTCTGACAAGAGGAATGCGACCGGCATGATTGGTCTCATTCTGCGACCTTTAACCGACGAGTCTGTGCTTGCTGTAAGTGATTTCGACGCGGGATCTCTACTGCAATCTGATGGGGCGAGATACTTCCCCCCGAAGCCAGTCACTTATGCCAACCTCTGTTCCAGTATGGAGCGCCGTGGGGTGCTGTATGGACCTCTCGCCGCTTACAACGAGTGGGGAATCAAGGAGTACGAAATCCGCGGACTATTTGTCGCCAGCACTGGTGAAAATGCGTTCGCGGAACCTACAGCGATTGAAGCGCAATGGGAGCGCCTAGCGGCGACATGCAAACGATTTCCATGTCTGCGTATCTACACTTTCATGGGCCCTTGCCTGAAGGAGATCGACATAAACGGTAATTTGCAAGCAGCGCCTCATGGGCAGTTGTACCCGCCCTGAATTCTGTTTGATCTGACTAAAAAACGCGCCGTACGGGCTGTTCGCTACATCCGCATCATTAGTCGATGCTCAACGATGCCGATGGCCCGACGATCGCGCTCATAAGTTGGCCGTCCCAACGCCCTCCAGGGGACCTACGCCCTTTGGTTGGCTCGCGCCGTGGATGACGCTGAGGAGGGCCTCCTGTGCAGCTCGCTTCAACGCTCCACGCTGTCGCGGGCCACACCCTAAGCATTCCCAACATAGAGAACCCCATGCTCACCCTCGACCTTCCCGTCGAGCCCTATTGGCTCGCCCTCCCACGCGGCGTCCGCGTGGAAATCCGCCCCATCACCACGGCCGTCATGGCCGCCGCCCAGGCAGCCTCCGCCCGCCGCCTCGGCGCGCTGCGTGCGGCGGAGCCGGAGCTAGACCCTGACATGGCCCGCGGCATGGCCTTCGCCTTCCTGGTCAAGGCCCTGGCCCGCCACGCCATCCTCTCCTGGGAAGGCATCGGCGATACCTCCGGCAAGCCCCTGCCGCTTTCCCCCGATGCGGTGGAACGCCTGATGGACCTGGACGATATCGCCGCTGCCTTCTGGGACCGCGCAACCTCACCAGTCGTTGCCGTGGCCATGGAGGGAAACGGCTAAGGGCCCGCGCCGCATGGCATTTCGGCAGCGGGCCCGAATATTGTCGCGGCTGCGCGGCCATCGCGCGCGATTGCGGCGATAGCTGCCCCTACACGGCACACGCACCGCTCAGCGTCGAGGCCCATGCCTGCTGGGCCGCCGGCACCGCCTGCGCTGAGGCCAGCATGGCCGGCATTACGCTCAATATCGCCAATGCGCTTGCCGCCGCGCGTGATCTCGGCGCGCAGGGCTGGGCTGCTTCGGAAATGCTGATGGCACTGCGCATCGGCATGTCAGAAGGCATCGCCACACGCGGCAGGGAGGAAACGCCCCATGGCTGACGCCACCCGCCGCGTCTCGGTGCGCCTGTCCTTGGACGACGCCGCGCGCGTAAAACAGGAATTGCGTGAGGTTGGTGAAACCGGCCAACGCTCCCTCGCGCGCATCCAGGGCGGCGCGGAACGTGCCTCCCGCGCGCTGGATTTGCTGGATGTCGCCGTGCGCGGCGTGCAGATCGCGGGCTTGGCTGCCGGGCTGCGCGCGGTGGTGATCGCCGGCGATGCGCTGACGCAATCCATGGGCCGGCTGAATACCGCGCTCGGTTCGGTGGAACGCGCCGGGGAGATCTATGACCGGCTCTATCAGGATAGCCTGCAAACCGGCGTCGCGGTGCGTGAAAGCGTGGACGCCTTCGCGCGGTTTTCCATCGCCGCGCGGGAGATCGGCGCCACCTCGGATCAGGTCGCAACTCTGGTTGGCGGCTTGCAGCGCATCGCCATTGCCTCGGGCGCCTCGCAACAGGAAATCTCCTCCGCCACCCAGCAGCTGGCCCAGGCCCTTGCCTCGGGCACGCTGCAAGGCGATGAACTGCGCTCCATCCTGGAAGGCCTGCCCACCCTGGCGCAGGCGCTGGCGCGCGAGCTTGGCGTTTCCATCGGTGAACTCCGCAAGCTCGGCTCCGAGGGCAAACTCACCGCCGATACGGTGTTTCCCGCGCTGCTGGGTGCGGTTGAAAAGCTGAATGGCGAATTCGAACGCGCGCCGCTTTCGGTGGGGCGTGCCTTTGGGCAGTTGACCGTCGCAACGGATCAATTCCTCGCCCGGCTGGATCAGGCCATCGGCCTTTCCAATACGCTGGCCCAGGCGCTATCCGGCGCGGCGCGCGTGCTGGATGGCGTGCGGCGTGGCTCCGGCCTTTTGCTGCCCACCGAGCAGGAGGCCGCGCGCCGGGCAGAGGCTACGGCACTGCGCGCGCAAATCGCGCGGCTTGAGGCTGAAATCGAAGGCCAAAGCCTGCCCACCGAACCACGGCGCGGCACCATCCGCAGCGGCCTGGTCGGCACCGCGCAGCAACAGGCCGGGGTGGACCGCGCCGCCCGGCTGGAGGAATTGCGCCGGCAGTATCAGGAACTCGCGGAGGAAATCACGCGCGGCGAACAGGCCTCCGGCGAACGGCAGCAGCGCGAGGCGGAAAGCGCCGCCGCCCAGGCCGCCGATGCACGCCGCCGCCGCGCCGGCGCGGATGCCGAGGAATTGCGCCGCGCGCTCGATGATCGCTTTCGCATTAATAGCGAATATGAGGACCGCGTCCGCCGCCTGCGTGAGGCTGAGGCCGCCGGTGGCATCACCGCCGCGGATCGCACCCAGCTTGAAACCCTGGCGCTGCAAGAACGTGATGAGGCCCTGCGCCGCATTGAGGGCACCACCCGCCGTGTCGCAGCCATCCCGCCCGCTGATCGCGCGGCGGAACGCGAGTTGAATGACCTGCTCCGCGAACGCGAAAGGCTGATCCTGGATAATGAGAATGCCTATGAACGCTATCAGCGGCGCCTGGAACGGCTTGGAGATTTGGCGGAGCGTGCCGAGCGCGCTGGCCGCCCCATCCCCACCGAGACCATCGCCCGCGAAGGCGAACGCGCTTTGAGCGAATTGGAGGAGGCCGAGCAGCGCATCAAGCGCAGCACGGAAAATACGCGCGACGCCGCGCGGGAATTGGGCTTTGCGTTTTCCTCGGCCTTTGAGGACGCGATTGTGCGCGGCGCCAGGCTGTCTGAAGTGCTCAAGGGCCTGTTGCAGGACATGACGCGCATTATCGCCCGGCGCACCATAACTGAACCTTTGGGCAATGCGGCCTCGGCCGGGCTTTCCAGTATTGGCGCGGGGAATTGGCTGAATGATATCGGCACCGCCATTGGCGGCTTGTTCCGCGCCGATGGCGGCCCGGTGGCAGCGGGCCAGCCCTACATTGTTGGCGAACGCGGCCCGGAATGGTTTGTGCCGAACCAGGCCGGCACGGTGCTGCCGAACGGCAGCGCGCCAGCCGGCACCACGATCAATACCTCTATCGCCATTGATGCGCGCGGCGCCGATGCGGGGGTGGAGGCGCGGCTGCGCATTTTGGCCGGGCAGATTGCGCGGCAGTCATCAAGCATGACGCTGGATGCCATTCGCCGGGGTGGCAGCGCTTATGAGACAGTGCGGGGGTAACAGCCATGGTTGAATATGTCTGGCCGGAGGCGCTGCGCCCGACGCGGCTGACATTCTATCTGCAACACAATACCACGCGCTTTGTCTCGCCCATCACGCGCCAGGCGCAGGTGCTGCGACGCGAAGGCGCGCGCTGGGTGGCGCAGGCGAGTTTTGAACCGCTGGATCGCAGGCGGGGTGGCATTCTGGAGGGGTTGCTGGCCGCACTGGCGGGATCGCTCAATACGGTCAGGATCTATGACTGGCGCAGAGAATTCCGCAGTGGCGATCCGCGCAGCCAGGGCCAAGTGCCAAGCGGTCCATTCTCCTTTGATGATGCGACGATCTTTACCGATGGTACCGGCTTTGTGGTGGGCTCGGGTAATCCAGCGCTGGCGGCGGGTGCGCCGCGCGGCGCGCTTTCGATCCAGACGCAGGGTTGGTATCCGAATGCGCTGGCGATTGGTGCAGGGGATATGATCGGCCTTGCCGGGCGGCTTTACATCGCGACCGAGGCCATCACCGCATCCGGCACTGGCACCGCCACCATTCCGATTGCACCACCCTTGCGTGAGGCATTGCTGGTGAACCAGCCGCTGGTGCTGACCAAGCCCAGCGTGCCGATGCGGTTGGTATCGGATGATGAGGCGGCGAACCCAACCCGCCCGGGCGGCTTTACCGCCATCACCATCCGGCTTGAGGAGGCGCTGTAATGTCAGGCAGCAACCCATCGCCACGCCTCACGCCCGCCGCCATTGCCGCTGCGGCGTCGCCGGTCGCGGCACCCGTTGTGCTGGTGGAGCTTGATTTCGCCTCGGGCTTTTTCCGCGCATGGACGGGGATTGGTTCCCTGCATTGGGCGGGGAAGGTATTCGAGGGGCTGGGCGCCATTGGTGCCGTCAGCGAAATTGAGGAAACCGTCGAATTGCGTGCTGTGCGGTTGACGCTCTCGCTTTCGCCTGTGCCGCAGGAGGTTGTGGATATTGCGCTGGCCGAGCGCAGCTTTCGGCTGCGTCCCGCGCGGCTATGGGGCGTGCTTCTGGATGCTGAGGGTGCTTTTGTCGCCGATCCATTCCCGCTTTGGGCGGGGCTCATGGATGTCATGGAAGTGACGGACGGGACAGAGGCCCGGATTTCACTGACCTGCGAAAGCCGCCTTGTGGATCTCGAACGCGCTGAGGTACGGCGCTACACCGATGCCGATCAGCAGGCGGAATATCAGGGCGACCGGTTTTTCGAATATGTGCCCGCCTTGCAGGAGGCGGAGATACGCCTGCCGGCGCAGTGATGCGGCGAAAAGATTGGGCGTTGCGGCTGGCGGCGCTGCTGTCGGCGGCGGAAACGCGTCCATTCGATGCGCGGCAGTGGAATTGCGCCAGCTTCGCGCTCGCGGCCGTTGAAGCCACAACCGGCGCACGACCGCAGGTGCAGATCTATCCATCGCTTGCTGAATCAGCCGATAGCGCTGGCTTTCCACGTATCGCGCCCGCCTATGCGCGGCCCGGCGATATCGTCCTGGCTGGCGATCCGCCGCGCCTTGGCGTGGTGGTGGATGCAGGCCGCGCGGCTTTTGTTGGGCCACGCGGCCTGACCCACGCGCCGATTACCGAATGCAGCATAGCTTGGAGGATCGGCTGAATGCCCGTCGCCATCCCGATCATCGCCGTCGCCGTCGGTGCCGTCGCCTCAGCCGCTGTCGGTGGTGGCATCATCGGTGCCTTGGTTGGCGCCGGCACTGCCTTCGCCATTACCAGCGTCGGCGGTTCTGTCTTTCCCTCACGCCCGCCCTCATCCCCCGTCAGCCCAGCGCGCGCTGGAGATAACGCGACCGCCCCCGGCGCAGGGCGCACGCAATCCTTTCGCCAGCCACTGACGGAACATCAGATCGTCTTTGGCCGCATCAAGGTCGGCGGGCCCATGGTGTTCATCCATTCCGCGACCGATGATCAGGGCCGCGCCGATGGGTATTTCTACACCGTCATCGTGCTGGCCGGGCATCGCGTGCAATCCATTGGTGATGTCTGGCTGGGCGATACGCTGGCGACCGACGCAAAGTTCTCTGGCCTTGTCCGGATTGATCGCCATCTTGGCGCGGCGGACCAGGCCGCCAACGCAAATCTGATTGCCGAGACAGCCGGCAAATGGACCGCCAATCATCGCGGCCGCGGGCGAGCCTATGTCGCGGTGCGACTCAAAATCACCGCCCAGGCCTTTCCCTCAGGCCCGCCGAATATCGCAGCACTTGTGCACGGCGCGAACACCATTCTGGACCCGCGCAGCAATACAACGGGATGGTCCGATAATCCTGCGCTCTGCCTTGCCTGGTATCTCACGGCGCCCTTTGGCTGGAAGGCATCCTGGGATGATATCGACATCCCCGCCTTGATCGCCGCCGCCAATATCTGTGACGAGCTGATCGGCACGCGCGCCGGCGTTTATGAAAAGCGCTACACGGTCAATGGCCGGGTCTCACTCGGCGAGGGAAAGATCGCCATCACCCGCAAGCTCGTTGCCGCCATGGCTGGCGCGCTGGTGGTCTCGGGCGGGCGGTTCTTTGTTCATGCCGGTGGACCCGCGCTGCCTGTCACCACGCTCAATGCCAATGCGCTGCGAGGCGATGTCACCATCCAGGGCAGTCGCCCGCGCCGGGACCTCTTTAACGGTGTGCGCGCGGTCTATGTGGACCCTGCGAAAAACTGGCAGCCAACCGATGCGCCGCCCTTGTTGGCCGCGAATTATGTCGCCGAGGACGGAGGCGAGGCGATTTATCGCAGCATGGAATTTCCACTGACGACTTCGGTCGCGACAGTGCAGCGCATCATGAAGGCTGAATTGGAACGCAATCGTCGCCAGCGAGAAGTGGCCTTCCCGGCTAATCTCTCCGCGCTGCGACTGCGGCCCTGGGATAGCGTGACGCTGGCGCTGGATCGGCTGGGGCCATTTCCGGCGCGGGTGACGGGCTGGCGGCTGGCGCCCGATGGTGGCGTGGATTTGACGTTGGCCGAGGAAGATCCCGCGATTTGGGATTGGGACCCGGCGGTGGATGAACGCGCGACCGGCGATAGCCCATCGGTGGTGCTGCCCAACCCGGGCGTGATTGCCGCACCGGCGACGATCAACGTGGAAACACCAACGGGCAGTGCGTTCACCGCACTCAGCCTTTCCTGGGCGGCGGTCGGCAGTGCGTATCTCTCCGGCTATGAATTGGAATTCCGCCCGGCCTCTGTGGCGGCCTGGCAGGGCTATGGCGGGGCGTTGAGTGCCATTGCGGCCTCCATTGCCACCAGCGAGTCGACGGCGTTCAGGCTCCGCGCCGTGGCCCGCAGTGGCGCGGTGTCCGGCTGGCAGGAGGCCGCCATTCCAGGCGGCGTCACCGCGCCAGTAGCGCTTGGCATTGCGGGTGGTGTCCGGCTTTCGGGGAACCTGCCGCCCGAGGTCACCCGGTTGCAGGTGTTTGAGGCGAGCAGCGCCAATCTTTCCCAAGCGGTGAAGCTGGCCACAGAACCGACAGCGCTGCCCTGGAACCGCACTGGGCTCAGCGCGGGGCAAGCCCGTTGGTATTGGCTGCGCTCTGTCTCGGCCGAGGGCAATGTCTCCGCGTTGATCGGGCCGGTCACCGCTACCGCAATCTAGGGTCGTAGCCATGGCCGCACGCATCGATGATCTGCTGGTGCTGGGTCAGAATATCTCGAAGACCGATCTCGCAAAATATCTGCGCGACCGCGAGGCCGTGCTGCCCTTTGATTTCGGCGGACTTGGCGATGGCGCGGCGAATGATCGCGCGGCCATCCAGGCGTGTTTTGATCGCGCGGCGGCGGATCGCAAATTCGCCGTCATCCCTCCCGGCACCTGGCGCGTGGATGCTGGTGTCACGCTTGGTGGCGGCGCGCGCGGGCTGATCATGCAGGGGATGATCCAGTATACCGGCGCTACCAATATACCCGCCACCGTGCTGACGCTGGGCGATGGTGGCACCACGCGCAATGGCGAAAAGCTCTACCTCGGCCTGCAAGTGACGCGGCAGTTCCAATCCGATTGGGTCAATGAGAATGATATCGGCATCCTGGCGCGCAACCTGGATTCCTCGCTGCTTGATCTCCGCCTGGTGTCCGGGTTCACCATTGGGCTGCGCACGCTTGGCGATGGGCGCGGGTTTGAGGATAGCACGCTGAACCTGGGGCGCATCCTCAACAACCGCTACGGCATTGATGCGCATGCCGCGACGGCGACGGCCTGGAATACTTCCATCCGATACTATGGCGGGCATTTTGCCTGTGGCACGGGCATCAACCCGGCGCTGGACCGCTTTGGCGTGCGGTTTTCGCGCGGCGCCGCCGATGCCTATAACAACCACAATCGCCATGTCTTTGACGCACCGAATTTCGAGCTGCGCCAGCTTGACCCCAATATCGCCATTCCCTTTTTGAATGAGACAAACGGCACTGCCATCATCGCGCGGAACATGCGGATGGAGGGGTGTTCGCCCTTTGCCGCGCGCCACACGGCGGCCGCGACCGATTGCGAATATGATGTGGCCTGGGCGCAGAGCTATGCGATTGGCGTGGACTACACGCCAAGCGCGACCCGCGCCGGCAATGCCGTATTCAACCGTCACCGCGCGCCGACATCGCGGCTGACACGGCTGCTGGCGCATATCCCGAATATCCGCGCTGCCGCGTTTTGGCAGAGCAGCACCGAGATTGGTGTGGAGGGCGCCTGCATCATCGCCACTTCGACCACGGCCGAGACCACCATGGCAGCGCTTTCCTGGAATGGGCTGAATGGCATCACCGCCACCGCGCGGGGCCTGCTGCTGAATCCCAATCGCGGCATCGGTTTTGTCGTGCAGACGACGCACGCCAAGGAGTTCGCATTGGCGCATTGGTTGGTGGGCGGTGCGGATGGTGGGCGGCTTTGTCTGCGCTGCTTTGATGGTGCCGGCATTGTGCGGGAGAATATCGCTGGCGATGCGCTGGCATCCGGCACCACGCTACAATGGGCGCCGACCTCCAAATCCTGGCAGGCGGGCGCAGTGATGCAGGAAAGTGACCTCAATCGCCGCCAGACCGTGCGATTTGGGCCGGAGGTCGCCTTTGCGCAAATCGGGATCATTGGCTTTGACGGGCAGATTGAGTTGGAGGCGCTGCGCCTTTACGGCCTGCCGGAGGACGCGCCGGCAATCCTGTCCGGCTGCCCCGCACTGCCTGCTGGCAGCAGAACGCTGATGGTCTCCGCCAGTTGGGATCTGCCAAGCATGCCGCCAGGGGCGACGAGCAATGCAGACGTGACCGTGCCCGGGGCGCGTCGGGGGGATTTCGCGGATGCATCGCTCGATACCAGCAGCATTGCGTTTGTGCTGGATTGCCATGTCTGGTCGAATGACAAGGTGCGCGTGACAGCGCGGAATGTCAGCCTTTCCACGGTGGATTTGCCCGCGGCGGCGCTGCATGTGCAGGTGGTGAAGCGAAGGGTGGGGTGAGATACCGCCATCAGCCGGGACAGCCGGTCGCGCCATGATACTTCAATTGAGTAGGCTGGCTTATCCTCGCTGACTTTAGGGCTACGATGATCCAGGATTCCTCCGTTACTCAATTCGCCAATTTGGTCCATAGGCGCTGACGCCGGACAGGGCGAAGCAACCACAAGATTCACGCTTTTTCTGGCGTCACACGATCTCCGCAGCAATCGCGACCTTAGCTTCCACTGGCGTGTAGATATCAACTTCAACGCCAGGAGCTTTGATCGTGACGATCAAGGCATATCGGGCTTCGGTATCCCATTTCTCGAGGTAAGATTTCTCTTTCCACCAGCCGCCAACGGGGAAAACGCCTATCGCGTCGCGTTGGGCAAGATCGGACGCCGTACCGGACCAGAAGTCCGAATGAAGCGAACCTTGATTGCGGTACTTCGGACCAAGAAGCCACTCATCACCTCCAGCGCCGCCTCCCATAGTCTCGCCCTCTTCCTCGTCTCTCGCGGCGTCATTGACGCGAGCCCGAAAATCGTCGAGCGACTCGGTTGCTTTTTTCACAGCGAACCGAAGACCATGTGACGCATAACGGTGGCGGCGGGTCCAGCCGCGCTCGCCTGGATTCGGCTCGATGAAATACGATAGCGTGACGCGAAGTTCGACGTGGGCTTCTCCGAGCTGAGCGAGAACATCATTCGGCCAGGGCAACTGATGCACCTTCATATCTCGTGTCTTTACGGAAGCGCTGCCCACCTTGCTGAATGGCGTGAGAGAGTCTTCCACCATCAAAGTCAAATCGTTCTGCGCGGAAAAAAGTGCCCGGCCCAAGTCGGGAACGCCGAATCCATAACGTCGTACAAGGGCGTGAATCTGACCTTTCCTCCCGTTGCATGCATCGACGCGAGCACGCATCGCTGGAGTCCATTCGGCGGAATGAACGATCAGGCCTCTAACCGTTTCAGGCCAAAGCCTTGGTCGTGTCGCCAAGATCGCACCGGCAAGCCTTGCCACAAGGGCGGTTGCTGCGCTGGAGTCCCCGATGGTGTTGAAAACGCGATATGTAAGTCTATTGTGCGTAGTCAACAATTGCAACTCGTCAACCGGCTCGCCTGGAAGCACTCCGTTTGACGCAAGGTTCCCGCCCTCGATGACCACATCAGGCTTGATAGGCCACTGGCGCTCCCACGTCACCGATGTTCGACTGCGAGGCGATAACTCCCCTGCCGGTGCTATCGCGGACCATCCCGCCAAAGCCGGATCGATGACATCGGTTTTTTCCGTGAACGCTCCCACGGTGAGGACATTCCAGGCATGTGCAGGGTCCTCGATAGATTCCAAATCGTTCCGAGCTAAATGATCGGCTGGCATTAAGTCAACACGGATGTTGCCTGTCGAAACGATGAGCAACCGAGGATTGTCGGGATCAAAGCAAAGCTGATCGATGGCAGCCGACCACGAGGACGGCTTCCCGCGCATCGCGTTTTCGCTCGTCACCGCAAGCGCAATTGCCCTTCTGCGGTGCGGTGCCTTGATTTCGGCGCGTGCAATCGCTTCAGCGGTGATCGCGCCGTAGAGGTCCGGCTCATTGTCGGCCACGCCATTCGGCGGCAAGATTTTCACGCTTTCCAGCCGGTGCGTGAGAACAATGGGGCCGCTGCCGGTTAGAGCCGGAACCAAATCTCCGTAAAGCACGGTCCCGGCCATGGCCGTCCCGTGGCCCCGCCATTGCTCGGCCGAGTCTGCGGTTCCCCAGGCAGGATTGATCGTATGGAGATCTGCAACGTCGAGTGCAGGTGACAGAAGAGGGTGAACATGCGTGACACCGCTATCAAGAATGCAGACAGCGACATTTGCATCCGCAGGCGGCGTAACGCGGGCGAGAGCCTCCGCGCTCCATTCACGCTGTTCGCCGCCGCCAAGCCCCATAAAGAAGGCGGGAGTATCCTTCGCACGCCGAAGCTCTGCCACCACGTCGCTGTATGCTACCAAACGATTGATGGATTCGGTATTTGCGAGGGCGAGAACAACCTCGCGCTCAGGAAAGCGAACGGCGTGGTCCTTCACTTGGAGGTTCAATCGCGTGGCCATTCGCGAAAAGACATCCCGATGTCCGCCTCGAAGCCAGATTTCCCACCATACAGCACCATCGTCGATAGGAAAGAGTGCGTCGTCGTCCGTGAACAGCGATCTTGCCGTCGCCAAACGAACAACCTCCATCCGCGCAATGAGAAGTTCATTTTTTGGGTGGCCCGTTCGCGTTTCCTGCGTCCGATAGGCTTCTACCTTTTCTTGGTAGTACGTCTCGGCCGAGGCCGGCACGAAAACAGCGGCGGTTACTGAGGGGCTTTCCGCGGTCGGCTCGCGAACGGCCACTACCTCAATCTGCTTTTGTCTGTTACCGAGTTGATCGATTACCGCTTTCTCTGCAGCAGGAAATTCTATTTGCAAATAGAAACCCGGTACACCCTCCGCCACGGCGGTCGCCCTTGCTGCGAGTTGGGCGCGGGCTGCTTCGAGCGCGACACCAATTGAAGCAGATAACGCGTCCGCGTGGGCCGCACGATCTCTGCCCGGCAGCGGTGGCCTGCGGATAGCTTGCGCGGGGCGTCGGTATTGTTCGGTTTGACCGCCACCATCTATGAATAGATGCGGTCGATTGCGGGGCAAATCATTCATGTTGGGTTCAGCTTAGCTTGAGAGTGTTGCCTCCCGCCGCTCCGCAATCGCATCCTTCAATTCGGCCAACGTAACGCGCTTTCTTCCAGCAAGAACCACTGATTTCGCTGCGTTCTCAGCTGAACGAACGACTTCTGCCGGGCTCAGGCCCACTGCGGCCTCGGCCGCCTCGTCCCAAGCAAGGCCTCTGGTGTCGAATGCCGTCAGTCGCGCCTTGAGTATTCGCTGAACCAGAACTGCATCTGGCAACTCATACTCGACCACGTCATCGAAGCGGCGGAAGAGTGCCTTATCGAGAAGCTCGGGGTGATTGGTTGCTGCGATGATCAGCCCTTGACTGTCATCTTGCTCGAGGAATTGTAGAAACGAATTCAGTACCCGTCGAATCTCGCCCACATCATTACGTTCGGCACGCTTTGCGCCAATCGCATCAAACTCGTCAAAGAAATAGATACCTCGCGTCGCATTCATCGCATCGAATACAAGGCGGAGTTTCCCAGCAGTATCGCCCATGAATTTCGTGATCAATCCGTCGAGGACCACGGTGAATAGGGGAAGCTTAAGTTCGCCAGCCATCGACGCCGCGGTCATCGTCTTGCCAGCGCCGGGAGGACCAATGAGCAGAAGCTTTCTGCGCGGGCGCAATCCGTGCGAGCGAAGATTTTCCTGCTGCCGTTGTTCAAGCAGCACGCGTTGTAAGCGAGATGAGATTGTCTCTGAAAGGACCATTTCGGAAAATCGGAGATCGGGGTAGCGAACAGCTAAGAGAGCCGCGAGCTCACCTTTTGGCTGCGCCATCGGAACAGGCGCGACCTTCCGCCCGATCGCAGCATCTTTCGACTTCGTGGCATCGATGAGATCGCGGAGTTCGGCCGCAATCTTCCCGTGCCCTTGCCGGGCTTCATGCGCGGCAAGCTGCATAGCGGTGGCGAGGAACCTATCCTCGTCGCCCGCAATGTGGCTCTTGAGCAGGGCAATGATGTGCCTAGCGGTCGTCATGGTTCCCAACTTGTCCCGAGCGACTGAGTTCACTCTGCATCCGCCTTGCTTTGTTTCTGATTTCCCACAATGATTGCGAAATTTCAGAGCAAGCTTATTGAGCGGCGTCAGTGTAGCGGCAGACCGACGTCGGCGCCACTGCGAATTTGTCACGCACGACGGCCTTTCGACTCCTTCTAGATCGCTGAAATCGTTTGTGACCAGAGCGTCTGGCAGCTGCTGCAGTCTCTGTCCGGCGGGAAGGAGCGTAGTTTCTAGTAACGAGCTTAAACGCCAGTTTCCGCAGTCCTATCAAGGGCTTGGCTACTCTCTACTCAGAGACTTCGTCTCCAGCACCTCACTTTTCCCTCCGCCAGTTTCAAAATGATCCGCTCTCTCCGCCGGCCCGATCGGCCCTATCTTTGGCAGGAGTCTTGGGGTTTTTGGGGCGAACCTATTGACCGGCCAAGCCGGGAAAAGCCCAAAAATTGCGCTTCGAGGGCCAGTTCTCTCCTAACCTGTAGACTTGGCTGATTTAGTACGGAGGTTGTAAGTTACTGGAAAGGATTGGTTTTTGTGTGGCGAAAATGTGGCGTGGCTAGCAGCAAACTCGCCTGAGATATGGGGGCCAGCAAAAGCGAAAAGAGAAATACAAGCTACCGGTGCATTTTCAACTGCCTAAAAAAGTAGCGCAAAACCTAAGCTGAGCGTTTTGGCTGGCGCGCCTCGTGGTCGATTTCCTCCACCAGCGCCACAAACCGATGCAGGAGTATTCGCATTTCCGCAACGGTGATTACTCCGCGCCAAGTCAGTTGGTTTCGATTGTAGTTTTCGATGCGGATTGCGTGAATCTGGCCGCGCCCATCGGACAGCAAGGTTAGGTTGCCATGGGCGACCCCATTACGAAGCAAGCGAAATATATCACCGAGTGTTTCTGGGGGAGGACTACTACCGCCTTGCTTCTCAGGGATAGGCCACCCGGCGGCTCGAGCTACCGAAAGCGTGGTGTTCGGCAGGTCTGCCATCAGTTCTTCCCATGGATGCACCAGGGCAGCGAGATATGAGTTTATGAGTTGGGTGACCTCGAAGGGGCCGTTCCTAGCAGAATGGCGTTCAACGAACTCCAAGTTGACCATTGTCCGGCGCATCATGTCGAGCACATGGATATGCGGCATCATGGTTTGAGTGCCCCAGAAATGAGATGAGTCTCATTATGCATAACGATAATCACCATCCCTGCCGCATCCATTCGTCGATATCGCGGGAGGAGAGCACATTCTCCGTATACTCCCAGTCAAGGCCCTGATCATCGGCGATGTCCAGAGAATAACGCAGTTCCATTGGCGGCTTTGCCAATTCTACCCGTTGTGAGAAATTCTGAAGTGCCGTGCGATCATTGAGAGCGGCCGAGATCCAGTCATCCTCAAAAGCATCTGGAAGTTGCCCAAGGACCGAGAAGATATCGCCGAAGCGCTGAGACAGCGCCGCGTAGACTTGATCCTCCACTGTGCCGGCATAGCGCAGGTTCAGCACGTGAATGTCGTCCCGCGCTTGACCGATGCGCTGCACGCGCCCCTTCCGCTGCTCCAGCCGCGACGGGTTCCACGGCAAATCGATGTTCACCTGCGCCCCAAGACGCTGAAGGTTCAGGCCCTCGCAGGCAGCATCCGTGGCGCAGACCAGCCTGATTTCTCCATCCTGAATACGTCGCTTGATCTGCTCGCGGGCAGCCGTGCGGCGGTCCTGGCCGCGTTGCACGAAGGAAGCTGCGCCGCCGGCGTAGAGGGCCACCGGCTCGTCCGGAAACGCCGCGCAGAGGGCCTCCAGGACCCACTCCGCCGTCGTCCGATACTGGCTGAAGATTATGGCGCCATTTGTTTCAAGCCAGCGGCGTTCCCGCAGATAATGCAAAACCACCTGAACCTTCGGATCCGTATCACTGCCTGCCACGACGGCGGCTAGGTTCCGCTCCACCTCCCGCAGGTATTGGATCTCCTGGGGCTCGGGTGGAAGGACTACATCGGGAAATCCTTCATCACTCGCCTCATCTTCAGAAACGGGCGGCCCCTCGAGCCGGCCCAGCAGATGCCGCGCCGTCTCCAGCCCCGCGCGCGCAGAAGACCCGATACGGCGCAGGAGGATGGTCTTTAGAAACCCGGCTCCGGGGAAGCGTTGCGCGTAAAGACGACTGAATTCCTCCGCTGCTTCATAGGCGGCCTTGAAGGCAATACTCATCTCCAGCCCTTCACCGCTGAATAGCGATGTTGGCAGACCGTCATCCGGCTTTGGGTGCGTCAGCACACCAATGCGCTTCAGCAGCCCACGCGCTTCGAGCATTGGCCTGGTGCGCCGAACAACCCGACGCACGATTGGGTTGTTCCGTTCGGCGAGCCCCTGGAAGTCGTTCAGGAAATCGGTGCGGGTATCTGAACTAAGATCATCGAACCGTGGCCCCAGTACTTCGCGTGGGAGGAGGCCGGCATCATTACGAACATCGCGGAACACCGAGTGCTCGGCAGCTGGGGGAAGCGGGTTACGAAACAGGCCCCAACGGTTCGTATCATTCATCGGCCAGGCCTTGGCGCCGGTCAGGTAACGGATCGATTCCTCGCGCATCCACTCGCCGCCATCAAAGGGCGTACCAAGGACATGCGGCGCCCCCTGGCCAAGCGCATGCATCAAATCCCAAAGTTCCACCGCGTCGAGCTGGATCGGCGTTGCAGTGCCAATGATCACGTTGGTAGCCTTGCCTGCGGCGCCACGCAGGAACCGCAGCAGCTGGTTAGGTTCCGCCGCACCGCGTCCGTTCTGGCCGCGAGAGGCGCGCGCCTTGTGCGCCTCATCAAGGATGACCACGCCAAAAGATTTCTTTGCCAGCGCCCCGCGCTCACCTGCATCATCGCCATTGACGATCAGCCCGGTGGACATGATCCCGATGCGCCAGGGACACTTCGCCACCAACGTCGGATCGCCCTTTTGCGTCAGTGGGCGTCGTTCGCCATCCAGCCAGCACTTCTTCTGCGTTGACCACACCGCCGCTGGCACGCCGAGCTTATCTTCCAATTCCTCCTGCCACTGCCAGATCAGCGTTGCTGGGGCCAGGATCAGCACTGGCTTATCGTCCAACATCGACAGCACCAGCGCAGCCGCCGCCATGGAGAGCGTCTTGCCGAGGCCGACATCATCCGCGATGAGGTAGCGCGCACTGCCATGCAGCCTGCGATCTTCGACGCAGCTTTGTACGAAGCGCTTCTGCCAGGACCGCAAAATCTGGCCACCCTTGTAGATTGGGCGCTCGGCCAAGATAGCATCGGTAGCAACATCGCCGCCCGCATCACGTGCCGCTTCGATCGAGCGATATTCGATCCGGCCCGCCATGGCGGCGACGTGCTTCACCACTGCATCGGGCAGATCCACGCCCTGCTGCCAGAAATGCTCGAACTCCTCGCGCACCCAGGTCGCGGCAATCGGATCTTCGTCGCCCCAAAGAATCTCGTAGGCATGTCGGAAGCCGGAGGCGGAATCATTCACGCTGCCGACGAAGGAATAGACCCGCCCGTCGCCATGTTCGATCACGCCAGCTTTACCGTGCACGAAGACATTATTGGCGTCCCGCGGCACGACCCGCACCTTCATCCGGCCGGAGGCCAGCAGGCCATGCAGCCGCCGATAGCGTTCGCGGGCCAGCAGCACATCCAACCCGTCTTCCGTTGCCTGCCAGGAGGACACCAGCGTGCGCGCCAACGCCGCCTGGCCGTCGCGAGCAGCCTTCGCCACCTTTACGTCATGCGGGTCGAGGTCCCCGTTGCAGATCACCCTGATCTCACCGACTGTTTCCAGTGCCTCACCCACCACATCAAGCAGGGAAGATCGGAAATAGCCGGCAATGCGGAGGTAGTGCGTTGCGCCAGTAAGGCGTGCAGTCAGGACGGGGCCCAGCGCTTCACGGCGGGAGGAAAAGCGTTCGATCATGCCACCGTGCCCATAAGCGCTAGACCCTATCGAGCTTCAGCGCCTCGGCCAGTTCATGCGCGGCCGCGTTTTCTTCAGGGCGAGTACGTGCGGTCTTCATGGCAATGTAGCCAGCGAGCGAGATCAGCTTCTGGCGTCGCTGCCAGTAGTCGGCACTGTATTCGGATTTCAGCAGCGTGACACCGCGTTTGGGGTCAAGTTCCCGCCCTTCCATGGTCTTCCAGATGGCGAAGAGTACTTGACGAAGCTGCGTGCCACCAAAGCCCTCGCCTTCCAGCATGCGGCCTTTGAAATCGGCGGCACCAGCAAGCGATGCGGCGTTCGCGGTGGTGGAGGCCATCAGATCGGCATAGCCGCCAAAGGCAAAGCTCTTCGCGAAATTCTGGAAATCGGCCACCTTGGCGGAGCCCTTCGCTTCCATATCCAGCATGCGGACATAGAAGCGCTCGGCAGCCAGCAGGTCCCGCCACATGTCGCGGGGGAAACCTTCCGGCACCAGCAAGCTGTTCGCCACCTGAGCGGCATAGTCCACCAGGTCGCGCAGCATGGTGGTCTCGCCCTTGCCTAGCTTGCGGTAGAGGTCGCGGTCGAGCGGTTGGCGATCAATGCTGGAATAGGCGGTGACGACCTGCAGCGCGGCGGCATAGGCGGCGAGGGTCAGGTCGCCATCGGTGTAGAGCGTTTCGGCATTAGTGCGCTCATGCCAAGCATCATCCAGGGCGTTGAGGTGGGCGAGTTGCGCTACAACTGCTTCCTCGATTTCTGCCTCAATCTCCATGCGGCGTGCATTGGTTGCGCCCTGGCGCTTGCGAAGGACGAGGCAGACCGTGCCCTGGACATAGTTCCCAAGTCCATCCGGCTTAGGCGTTTCAGTCACCACGTTCCAAGCTGCGGTCACTCGAAGTCCAGCGGCCCAAAGAATACTGCCAAGATCAGCCCACACCCCTGCGTCCTGATGAGTAAACATCACGACCTGCTGCCCATTCTCAGGGAGCTTTCTTGTCATGGCAGCGTACGCGGTAACCATGTCTCGACGGAACTGCTCGTCCTTACCTTTGATCGCTGAATTACGACGAGAGTCCCATATCCAATCATGGAATGGCAGTGGAGCAATTTTTCTTATCCAGGCAATAAAAAATTCAGTTATTTCATGATAATTTATGGCGTCCGCATAAGGAGGATCGGTTATAAATATATCGACATCGCACCAAATATCTCTTGCTGAATGGGCGGACACAGTTCTCGAACCTGGAACTTCTTGAACTAATCCAAAATCTAAATTTATGTGCTCCAAAAGACCCGACGTACCGCGGACGCCATAGTTTAGAAACGTATTGAAGGCTTGATTCGAAAACAAATGACTAATGGATTCGCGCGCGGCTCCTGTTCCATAATAGCAGAGCTTATTTCCCCAATCGAGTGTTTTGGCAAAACAAATCAATAGTGTCGCCTGCTGCTGAGGAGATTCATTTTTGATTTCTTCGAGTAGCATCGAATAGAAAAGCAAATTTCTGGCGCAGAAAAGATGATGCCAGTGCGTCCAACCACGCTCACGGATAGGCTGAGTGGTATTGTCACCCGGCTCGATTGCCATGTCAGGCATTAAGCCTGCATTCTGCCAAGCGATAATCTTCTCGCGTACTATAGCCTCGACATGTCGCTCGCGTGCCTCATCCTCAGGCAAAATCGCCCGAAAAAATGTCTCCTGGCGGCCCTTGCCCAACGTTTCTTTAGTTATCCACTGGATGCAGTAGAGACGTTCTTGAAAGATATCGTCTGGCAGCGGAATAAAATCTTGTTTCTCCCACAGGCGTAGTCGGTTTCGAGACGTGCCGTCCGCATCACGGTAGTCCCCGCGAATAGTCTTGATATCCACGCCGGAGCGCTCCGGATTCATCGGATGGATCAGGCGCCCACCCTGCACCGTACCCTGCTCGGCTTGCGCCATCGTGGCTGCATCCGCGCCACTCTCAATCTCGATCGTATAGCGCTTGGCCGTGTGGTCCGGCACCAGCTTCGCTACCACATTGCGCGTCTTGGAAATAATCCAGGAGGGCGCCATCGGCACCATCCAGCCAGTTCGGGGGCAGCGCGTCTCCAAGCAATAAAGATAGGCCTTGGCGCGATTGCTTTCGGTGTCGTGCTCGATCCGAAGCTGCTGGATCTTAGCATCGACCGCCGCAGCCAAGCGCCTCTGCGCTACCTCAATTTCTCCACGTAGATCTTCACTGGCGCCAATGATGTTAAACGCGCCCCATGTGAGCATCGCGGCAATTGGATTGAGGTCGGAGGCATATACATCGCAACCCATTCGCGCCGCCTCGAACGGGATCGATCCCCCGCCGCAGAATGTATCGGCGAGGCGGGGGCGCTGTCCAAAGCGTGCAAAACCAAGTTGATCGACCAACTGTGCCATGCTGGTGGCGCGTGTGCCCAAATGGCGGTTCACCGACGGCCAGATGGGCGCCAACAAGTCAGTCTCGTTGCATTCCTCGGGCCGCCGAACATGCTTCAGCCTTTCGGCATAGGGTAGTGTGGCGAAACACTCCGCGATGCGGCGCGCCCGGTCTGCGTTGGATATACCTTCGCGCCAACCCACGCGCTTGCCGCGCGCCTCCGTGAGCTGCCCTGCCTGATAAGGGAACAGCCGGTCAAACTCTGCAGCGCTACGATCGAATCGTCGTCCGAATGCAGCGTCGTCCATTGCCATGAGCTTGAGGAAGACATCGAGATCGCTTGCGGGGTCCTCTGTCGCGGGCAAAAGGCAGCCGAGTACGGCAGCGCGCACTAGAATGAGTGGCTTTCGTCCCTTCCAGTAGGTTCCCAGGGTTGTGAGAAGCTGGCCTTGCACAGCAGTGCGCTCTTTGTAGGCCTCCGCCGAAATGCGTCCGACCGGGAACTGCCGCTCGATGAAGGCCGGAGCATCTTTCAAGGAAAACGGCGCAAGGCCGGGGGCCGTCTCAGGAAGAGCAGCAGAACTCACAGAACTCTCCGTCATTCAGCTGGCAGCGCCGGGGCGAACAGGAAACCGGGATCATCAGCCTTCTTGCGGCCCGGCTTACGCTTCGGCTGAACGTATTGGGCATTTACCCGGGGTTCCAGCGTGCCGCGGCCGGTCACCGCCCCCAGGTGGAAGGCATCGTGGCGGGTGCCGAAGCACAACGCCTGGCGTAGCGCACCGCGCCAGCCCATCCCCGCTTGGTGCGCCAGCCCGGTCCCAGCCGCAGTCATGGTGTAGAGCCACCAGCGCTCCTCCGGCTTCAGCCCCAGCCAGTTGCGGATCGCCACGCCAACTTCCTCCGGCTTCACATCTGCCAATTCTATGGCCCAAAGCAGCACCAGCAATTCCTTGCCGAACAGGCGCTGCACGGCGGTTTCATCTGCACCCCAGCGCCCCGACGGACGGTTCTCCGCCTTCAGGCGCCGGTTGAACTCGGCGCGCGCTTCGGGGGAAACAACATCCCACACCTCGCGCGCGGCCTCGCAGCGCATGATGGTCTCGGGCGCCCATTGTGGCTCGCGTTCCGTCGGCGGGCGCCCGAACACCTCAAACACCTGCACCTTGGCGTCGCGGCCCTTGGTCAGCCGCACGAGAAAGCCGTGCTCCTGATAGATATCGGCGCAGTCGAAGCTGGCGGGCGCGGGTGTGGCGGGGCCTAGGGCCATGGTCGTCAGTCCTGGTTCCAGACAACGCGGTCGAAATCCTCACCTGCCGCGTCGCAGAAAGCCATAAGGTCCCGTCCAGACGGAAAGGCAATACCGTCGAGGCGCAGCTTGACCGTTGGTGCATCGGCGGAGAGCAAGGCGAGCAAATCCTTCACCTTTTGATCGAGTGCCGCTGCAGGCACAGGCACATCACGCCCCAGGCGGAGCGTGAGGAAATCCGCCTCAGACCGCATGCCGTTCAAGTCGATGGTGCCGCCCAGTACCTTTGCGTCCGGCAGCTTCGCCAAGCGGTCGAGCGCGGAGAAAGCTGCCGCGGTGTCCTTCGGCTCGAACTTGGAGATCATAGTGACAGGCGCATCAGGCTTCAACTTAGGTCTGCCTGGGTTGAAGGGGCCGTCATCCATGCCGGTTGCCAGTGGGGCCGTTTCCTCCTGGCTGAACTGGCCATTCAGTTCCGCAATGACGCGCAGCTTGCGGGCATCAGGCGGCGCAGCAATCTCGCCGTGTTGGACCTCCGGTCCTGTCCGGGGGTCGGTATCGTCAAAAGTCGCGCGGATCGTCGCGGCACGCGGGATGGCCAGGAGCGCCACGCGATAGCCGGTAGCCAAGCGCCGTACATCTGGCTTCACGCGCAGCGTCGCGCGCCACTCATAAGCATTGCCAGTTTTCGCCACGCCCTTGGAATCAACGCCCAGGAACCAGACTGCCGGCGCCGCCGTTTCATAGACGCGCCCATCGAGCTTGGCCGCCTTTGTTGGGTCGGGCGGTCCGCTCTCAGACACATAGACGATGTCAGCATCCTCGGGGGTCACGTTGATCTGGAAGCGGCCAGTGATCATCGGGTCCGAAGCGAAATCATCCTGCCGGGCGGTGACCTTTGTCAGGCGTTCCCACTTTTTGGCGACCAGGCCTTCCTTTTCGCGCCAGAAGCCGCGTTGCACGGCGGTGCGGACCAATTGTTCCAGCCCACCCTTAGGCAGCCAGAACCAACCTGAGCGCACGGCAGCATTCCGACGCAAGGACGATGCCTGAACTGCGTCCGCATCAAACAGCATTTCCTCGGCATCAAGGCGGATGTTCTCAAACCTGCTGTCGAACTGATCACTCGGGATGAACTTGCCGCGCTTGGTCAGCGTGTCGATGATCTGCTGCTCACCGGAATAGTCGTTGCGGTCGAACTCCATGCGGAAATCGTCCACGCGGCGAAGCGCCTTCGTCATTGGAAACATGATGGTCTTGAAAGTCTCACGGAGCGCACTGGTGAAATTGGCCGCTTCACGGTCGCGCACAGTATCAAGTTCGGTCATCTGCGGCGAACCCTGGCCGTGCTGCGCCTTGATGCGCTCCTCCACCTTGCCGATCGCCCGCATCCGTCGCGCACTAAGCCGAAGGGTGGTGACGGCGTTGGGGTCGGCGGTGAGGACAAGGACGCGGTTCTGCAGGTCCTGCTTGTTCCACCAATCAACGAAGTCCTGCGGCAGCTTGTCAGCGGGCCGTTCCAGGATCACCAAGGTTGGGCGTTCATCGTCGAGTTGGATTTCATCCAACGCTGGCAGGATCGCCATCTTGTCGGAATAGAGCGCGCCGTTCCGCGGCTTGAAGACCTCGCGCAGCTTTTCGCGCAGGGTCTGGTCAACCTGTTCCTCGGCGATATTGGCCGCGATCTCGGTGATCTCGGCAGTGACGTTGGCCGTCTGACCAAAGAACACGCGCTGATCGATACTTTGGAACAGGTACCAGGCCTGGCCCTGGATGCGGCTGAGCGCTGTCTTGATCTCGGAGACTTCGAGTAATGGATCAACCAGGGTCTCGATCAGCTCGCCGTCCGTTAGGCCGCGCAGGGGGGACTCAGCGTTGGAGAGCGAGGACATCAGCAACTGCTTGGCCACACTGGAAGCGGTGGCATTGCCATCAATTGCGTCGATCTTCTCCGCGAGGGCGTTGCCGCGATCGGAGACATCGCGCGAGATGGCATTGCCATAGGCCGGATTGATCTTCCGTATTTCCTCAATGGTGGCTTGGTTGTTGAAATCGAGGTGCTGAAGGCCGACCAGGAATGCGTTGCCATTGCTCGCCATCGCGCCGCGGACGGCGAGGCGAAGAAGTCGGATGAGCGCCCGGGTTTTTTGGTAGCCGCGGTTCTCGGCAAAGCGAGCGACGATGTCGCGGATTGACGGATGGAATGGATAGGTTTCGCGGATCCGCTCGACAAAAGTCTCTGGCGTGGTGGGGATGGTGTCGACCCGTTTGGCCTTCTGGAGCGCGGCTACGTAGGCTTGCGCGATTTCGTCGATACGCTCCGCGCTGGGCAAGCCGTCAAAAAGGCGCTTGCGGACGATGGCGAAAACCTCACCGGTATTTTGCTGGACCGGCGTAATGGCCTGGGCATTGCGGTCGTAGTGCTTGGTAAGGCTCTCGATCAGCGTGCGTAGCTGGCCTGAGCCTTCCAGGTACACGTCGTCCTTCAGGTTGGTAACAACCACACAGGCACGCGGGCATTGCGGTAGCGCGTTGAACAGCCGCTCTAAGGCGCCGATCGTCAGGTCGCCAAGGGTAGAGGCGCCCACCGGCTCGCCCTGCGCCATTTGGAGGTAGCTGGGGAGTTCATCCAAAAGGATGAGCACAGGTTCTGTGCCAAGGGTCTGTACCCATTCATCAACGCCTGGTGTCTTGGCACCGCTACGCCAGAACGGCGCCATGACATCAGGCCGACCAAGCTGTTCGGCGATGTAGCCCCAGAGCAGGGTCTCCGGGTTCTGGTGACCGTTGAAGATGACCACCTTGGCGGCGCCAAATTCCGAGCCGGCGGAGATACGCGGCACAATTTCTCGCCTGAGTGCGGGGTCGGAGGCCAAAAGCCCGAAGGCGATGAGGCTATGTGTCTTACCGCCACCCATCGCTTGGGTGAGGTAGAAGGCTCCATCTTCCGACTTACCCGCGAGCCTATCGAAGCCACGCTTCACGAGCAGTTCTAGACCTGATGTAAAATGGTTCCGGCGAAAGAATTCACGGCCATCGATCTTGCCTTTGGCAAGATCGTCAATCTGAGCAACTTGTTCTACGAGGCTGTCGCCGGTGACGACAGCATTCGGTGTGCAGAGCTGTTTGATCGTTGCGATAGCCATGAGCCTTGGTTCACCCGGATTTTCTAATTTGGCGGCCACGGAGACGGTTTCCGGCCCCTGTTACAGCCACCTTATACCCTCTCTGCGGCTGGCGGGAGGGGATTCCAGGCCCCTGGGGCCTGTTTCCCCCTCATTTTGCTCGTGAAGCCCCGGAACACAGACCATTCGACCAGCCGGTCAGGTCCATCGTAGACGCAAGTTATTGAAGGGAGGCGCCATCAAATTGTGGCAACGAGGGATTCCCTTTGCCACCGGCTTGAGCAGCACTGCCTTGGGATGCTTGCCAAAACTAATCCGGCCGACGAATTTCGGATGAAACGTAGGCCTTTAAATCCGCGATAGAGGTGAAACAACGAAAACCACGGGCACTCGCAAATGCAAGAACATCTGTATCTTCATTTAGCAGCAGGGCGACAGGCGCTGTTAGGCCCTGCTGCAGACCTTCGGGCCAAGCAAGGTCAATGACCGCGAGTTGATTTCCCGTGATCGGATCAGAGCAGTCAAAGGCGATAACACCTCGCATTAAGCCTTTCGCTTCAATCCACTCATTCAATGCATCTATCTGCAGTTCCTCTGCTTCGCTTGTTGGCCCACCGATAACAGCCGGAAGAGCGGCAGAAATTGACGCAGATTCTCCAACCCAGTGGGTCTCGCCGTGCAAAAGGTCAGCGAAACACTTGTTGGCCTCTTCCGCGAGCAAAGCCTTACGTGCATCGAGAAAATCGAGATAGCGATCCATTTTCCAAAGTGCAGGGTCCATAGGGATCCACTGCGAGGCCAATGCGCCCGGGTGATTTTCCTCGATCTCAGTAAAGTAATTTTCAGGCTTACGGTCACTAATGCTCAGGTTCGTATCCTTAGTTAGAAAGCAAAAATTCGCCAGCGCATTCACATCAGGTTGTCGATGTTTTAATTTGTATAGCTGAGCTTTTGGAAAGATATGATGTACCTCTAAACGATTCATTTTCCCGAGAAGGGTAGCCTTGAGGGGCAGGCCTGTACCCCAATCACGAGCCCCACCCATCCGCGTTAGCATGTAAAGAACGGGATAGAAACGCGCACCAAGACTCCACCCCGTAAAATGCCCAGGTTCAACTTTTAGTCCGCCATGCCAGAGGCGTAACTGCTCAAGGAGAGCGTCGAGACCTCCATCGTTTCCTTCCAAAGCCGCGAGGTCCTGGTCAATTACTGTTTCCGTTGATCCAGAAAAGCGCCCCCACATGCCGGCCTGGGCATACCAGAAAAGAAGTTTATCGCGCTCTTTAGCGTTGAGGGGACCCGTCTTTTGATCGAGGTAGCGAACCATCACGGGGACACCAAAACGACCAAAAAATACCTGATCATGATCAAGGCCCAATCGCCCAGAAATGAGATTTAAAACCGTATCGATGTGCTTCTTGGTCCGTTTCAGTCCATCTTCGATAGCAACGGCGTCCTTATCGTGGAGGAAGCTGAATTTCGCCTCTCCGGTCAATATGGTATTCACCGAACGCAAGAGCCAATCGAGATTAAATTGATAACCTGCGGCAGACCATTCCTTGATCTTCGCTTTCATCGTATCGCGAGCCTCCGGCCATTCGGCGCAGATCTTCGCCAACGCTAAGTCGCCCTTCGAAAGCTTAGTGCCGCCACTATTTACTCGATTAAAAATGTCTACCACGACATCAAGAGTCTTATCCGCCCCGGTAACTTCTTCGATATGGAGATCAATGTCTGCGATACTCAATAACTTGCTTAAGCGGCCCACGAAATCACCCAGCTGTGCCGCATGCTGAGGCAGGGCTGACAGCCGAGTGACGAATGTCCCCAAGCCCGTCATTCCTGCTTTCATCAGATCCGTAACATCAATCCAAAGCGGGTCGTCTTGCATTTTAATGGGCTGATAGAATGAAAACGTCTCAGACCCCAGATGGAATTGAAGGCTTGTGAACGCCTGGGCTTGGCCGTCAAAAAATTTAGGTGGATGGCCACGAATAACTCCGTAAAGCGTTGTCATGCGCTGCTGTCCATCGAGAAGCAGCTTCACGATTCCGGACGCGAGCTGACCCTCACCGCGGTGAGTTGCAGTCTGGGCTTCAGTGGCCCAGACGAGCAACCCTCCTACCGGGTGACGCCTATAAAGCGAATCGAATAGACCTCGCACTTGGTCACGATTCCAAACGTAGCCGCGCTGAAATTCCGGCAACGCCATGTGACCATTGTCGATATGGTCCAGGATCGTAGAGATTTTCAAAAATGCCTCGTTCTAGCTTTGGTTTTTTGAAGATAAACTCAACGCTAGTAGTTTTCTTGCCGCGCATCAACGTATCGAGTTTTGAAGTGAAACATGGGAAGGGCCCGCCTTAGGAATGGTCGCCTTTTCCTAAAACGCCAGGGAACGTTTTCATAATCTGCTTGGGGCAGTGCGAGCTAGACAATGATCCCCCAGTACAGGCCCCGCTGCTTCCCCCCACCCCACCGGCATCCCCTCCAGCAACCGCGGCGGTGTCACCCCTTCCGGCCGGCGCTCATTCAAGATCGCCTGGAAAATCGCTGGCGTATTGCTTCGCTCGCGCCCCCAAGAGCCGGAGCGTTCCACTTCAATCACCAGTCACGACAAATCACCTCGACAAAGCTCCGTTTAATCAATTTTTTCCTACTAAATGCCGTTAAAGTGACAAAATCGTCATGTTCACCATCCGGGCCATCGCCTTCCGCCGCAATCAGTTGCGGCGCGTGAGGAATGACGTAAGGCCCGGCGAAGCTTCTTTGCCAGATCCGTCAGGCCAGGAATTTGTTGCATCCGCCTTGGTTAGACAGATGATGGACCGCTCATAAGCCTCGATATCCGCCACCCGGTATAGGACCCTCCCGCCCAGCTTGAGGTAGCGCGGCCCTTCCCGAAGCCAGCGCCAACGCTCCAGGGTACGTGGGCTGATTTTCCAGCGCCGGGCGAGGTCAATTTGGTTTAAGCAGGTTTCACTCATTTTGGCTTTCTCCTCGTTCGCGAAGTCGTCCGCGAGAGGACGAAGGCGTGAGAAGAAAATACTATCAAGGGCATGAGCCACGGCCTTCGCGCTTAAGAGGCTTAGCCTCGAGAACGCGCCTGCGTGGCGTTTGTCCTTTCATGGGCTCGCTTTGCATTAGCGAAAGGCCGAGAAAACCGCATTTTCGCTGCATTTAGCATCTGCGTTATCTGGCCACGCTGTCTCTCGCCGGGAGAGTTAGCATCCGGGTCCACCCCTTCCGCCAGATTTCCGTCGCTAACTGGTCCTAGGCCCGAAAATGGCCTCCGTTTCTTTGAGGATTTCAAAGGAATTCGCGAAGGCGACCGAACCTCGGAGACCGGGGAAAGGCCCAAATTCGGTCTCTAAAGCCCTTTTGTCTCTTTTCGACCGAACCTCGCCAAAATTGGTTCGGTTAAAGAAAGTGGTTATTTTTCAATAGTTTATGATTTTGGCGGCCTTGCCGAGTTCGTGACGGTTCTCTCGCCTGTCGAGACGAAAAGGGCCTCAACCCGAAGTAGGCGTAGGGGAGCGTGGAGGGGGAAGCCGCGAGGTGGCAAAGCGTAGGTTTGCGGCGTGACGCTGTCGTGCGCGGGGTCTCCGGACGCCCACGGGTCTGACGTCGGGCACTTGCGGGGCAGCTCCGGGCAAAAACCCAAGATCTTCTGGCCTTGAAGCTTCGGCAACAGTAACCTTGGACCAATGGCCGCTGAAGTTTGGAGCTCCGAGGAGAACGATCTGATCGTCGCGGATTACTTCGCGATGCTCCGCGAGGACATCCAAGCACGGCCCTACAGCAAGGCGGAGCATCGCCGGGCACTCCTTCCGTTGCTAAAGGGGCGATCGGATGGGTCAATTGAGTTCAAGCATCAGAACATCAGCGCGGTTCTCAAGGGCCTGGGGGAAGCCTGGATTCCTGGCTACAAGCCGGCCTTCAACTTCCAAGCCGCATTAGTTGACGCGGTCGTCAGGTGGCTCGACCGAAACCCTGAGTGGCTTATGCGGCTTCCTAATACGCGCTCAGCAAGAGGCCTACGCGAAACCGCGTCGATCTTCATCGATCCGCCGCCAACATTGTCGAATCAACTTCCGCCTGATGAATTGGGCCAGATGCTTCGCGTCGCCCGAAGGTATGACGTAGCCGAACGGGACGAGCGTAACCGTGCCCTTGGCCGCGCTGGCGAGGAACGGGTGCTTGAACATGAAACGGCATCGCTAAGGGCCGCTGGACGCGTAGACTTGGCCCGCAGAGTCCGTTGGATATCCGCGGAAGAAGGAGACGGTGCCGGCTACGACATCGCCAGCTTCATGCCGGATGGTCAGACACGCCTTATTGAGGTCAAGACTACGAATGGGTGGGAACGAACGCCCTTCTACATTTCCCGTAACGAGCTTTCTGTTGCCGAGGAGCGTCGATCTGAATGGTGCCTCTTCAGGCTTTGGAATTTCTCACGTGAGCCCAGAGCCTTCGAGCTATATCCCCCGCTTGATGCTCACGTGACGCTGACGGCAACGATGTTTCAGGCGAGCTTTTCTTAGTACTCAATCCAACTTTCAGAGGAGAACCAGGCATGAGGGCGGGTGAGAGAAAAAGGCGTTCGCTGGATAAGATTTTCTTGTCCCCCTACGGTAATCATCTGACGTAGGCCACTGCGAACTCGGGGCGCAGACCCTTACGGTCCGCGCCCGGACCCACTGGTGGCCTATGTCAGGTAAATACCGTCTTGGGTATGTTGCGGGTTAAGGTATTTTCATTTAAGCAACTAGTCAGCAGATACCCTGGGGCTTTTCTCTATGAAATGTACACCAAAACGCAATATTTTAAACACTGCCATCTTGGCGGTGGTTCTCGTATCCCTAATGAGCGCTGCTTCGTATTCCCAACCCAATACTTTGTCCATCGACGTTGGGCAATTAGGCACAAGCTTTGATTGCTCTGGTTCTCGGCAAAATGTTCCAACATTGGTCTGTAATGACCCAGATTTGCGTGTCGCCGATTTACAGCAAATGCAGGCATACTACGCGCTGCGTCACACAATGCCGAACCTTCAGCAGGAGCTGAGAACACAATTTCTTGGACGTGTGCAAGCTTTAGTGCGTGAATGCTCCGCCGAGACTGTCAGAGCGAGCGGCAATCAAAAACAATGTATTGCTCGCGGCTTATCAGAAATGAGAAATACCTGGCTAACACAATTACGACAAACTAACAATGCGGCCGCGATCGAGGAAGCTTTGCTGGATATTAGTCAACTCATTTCTGTTCAGAATTCCCTCAAGAGTTCTGGTCTTTTACCTGCCAGCTCAACGATTGATGGCGTTTACGGTAACATGACTCGTGGCGCTCTGACTCGACTGCAAGCTGATAGAAATATTTCTGAGCATGGTTTTGCGAATGCTGATACTGTGCGATCTCTCTTGGGCTCTTATAACCCCGCCTCATCGCCCTCCCCGTCTAACACAACTGTTCAGACCTCTCCTTCTCGTCAGAATGTTTTGCCGGCTACATCTCGGACCGCACAACTGGATGCAGAGACTCAAGCGCAGCTTAATGAAGCCGGCAGCACTACTCGAACCGGTGACTATGTTAAAGCCTTATCAATTTATCGCCCCCTTGCTGAGAGGGGTGTCGCACAAGCTCAGGGAGCCATGGCTGATTTCCTCTACAATGGCTGGGGTCTTCCGAGAAATGAACTAGAAGCCATACGTTGGGCTCGAAGTGGTGCAGAACAAAACGATCCGCGCTCGCTAAATTTTTTAGGCTTTTGCCATTCTGGCTGGGCTCAAGGATGCACCGGCATCAGTCAAAATTTTGCGACATCTGCAACATTTTTCCGTCGAGCCGCAATCCAAGGATTGGCCTCAGCACAACGAAATCTCGGCTTCATGTATCTCAATGGACATGGCGTCACACGTAACGACAACGAAGCCTTTCGTTTTTTTCAACTGGCAGCTCAGCAGCGTGATGCACAAGCCGAGTTTTTTTTGGGAGTCATGCATGAGGAAGGTCGTGGCGTATCGCCCGATAGGAATCAAGCATTTCGTTGGTATCAACGCGCCGCCGAACAGGGCAATACGAACGCACAGCAAAGATTAGTTCAAGACCGTCCATTCATGATTGCCCGAGCTCGCGAAGCAGCCGCCGCTCAAGAGAGAGGCGATTATGAAGGAGCTCTTTCGATTTATAGGGATCTTGAGCGTATATACGCGGAAGCCGTCAGAAGAACCACGTATACTAATACCGACGAGCATTTGTCCCTCTCCCTAGTACGCGCAAACATTGCCCAAATTGAAAACAATCAACGGCTTCTATTAGTTCGCCCTTCATATCAAACTCGTACCAAGTCTGTTTTGGAGCAGATTCTTAACTTCACTACGACAGGAGTTTTAGAAGGTAGTGAGAAGCACTTTTGGATATCGGGTCACGAAAATACTCATAAGTGTATTTTGACTCCTTTCTCGGCTGTATCAAGTTCGACGCTTACTCCGGTTGATGTTAGGACATTTAACCAGACGGCATTTCAATTTAATGTTCGAGGGTCCTGTGACGCGGGAGGAAGGAACTCAGTAACTGTCCGAGTTGGTGATGAGACAAATGCGGTAACGGCGATTTACGGACCACTGAGTTCCATTGGCGCTTCATGTGACAAGGCTCCTTCTATGGAGCGTCTTCAACGCGCATGGGAACTTGCCTTTCGGGAATGCCCAGGTAGGCGCTCTGCGTTTTGAGAATATTTGGTGAGGCTATATTTACAACTACGATATTCCCTGGACAGAAACCGAATTTAAAGTATGCCTCTAGCGCCTTTGAGCGCGGCAGTGTTTTTCTGGCGGGTCACCCCCCTGTTGATGATGTACCCGACGGATATTACCGTCACGCTCTTCGAGTTTGGATCACGCGTCGGTTGCCTGCCATTTAGATAGGTTTTGGCTCCGCTATCGAAACACCTGTCCCATCTGCTCCCCCCAAGGCAGCTTCGCCACCTCCACCATCTCGTTGATCGAAATCGCGGGCGGCCGACGCTTCACCACCAGTGCCTCCAGCACCTCCGGCGCCAGATAGGCCAGCCGGATCATCCGGCCAATAAACCGCTCGGAGACCCCTTCCTTGCCCGCGATGTCCTGCAGGGTGGAAGCCTCCCCCTCCTCCAACTGCCGCCGCCATTTCCAGGCCCGCGCAATGGCCCGCAGCACATGCGGGTCCTGGCCCTGGCTGCCAGGCAGCCCCGCATCCTCGGGCGGCAGGATCTTTGGCCGCCCATTGCGCTTGCGCAGGGTCAGTGGAATCACAACCCGGATGCTGGTGGCGGTTTCACTCATGCAAAGGCCTCCTCTTTCGCGGGCAGCAGCATGTCCCGCAGGACCAGACCGAGCCCTTCCTTGCGCAGATCAACCGCGATGCCATTGGCGCCGACGGTGATGCGCTCGACCAGCAATTGGATGATGCGCGCCTGCTCGGCGGGATACAGAGCGCCCCAAAGCCGCTCAAACCCGGCAAGGGTCGCGACCACGGCGGCTTCCTCAACTGCCGCGCCTTCGTGGCGCAGCGCGGCAATGGTGCGGGCGGTGATTTCGGGGGCGCGGATCATGCGGTGGATTTCGCCAATCACGGCGTCCTCCACCATGGGTGCCGGCAGCCGCAGAGGGCCAGGGTTTTCGTCCAGCGCCCGGTTGCGGATCACATCCATGGAAACATAGTAGCGATACTGCCGAGAGCCCTTTTTGGTGAATGCTGGCGTCATCGCGCAGCCGGTCTCGGTAAAGATCAGCCCCTTCAGCAAGGCGGGCGTGCGGGCCCGCGCATTGGCGGCGCGCAGCCGTGGGCTGGTTTGCAGAATGCTGTGCACCTTGTCCCATAGGCCCCGGTCAATGATCGGCGCGTGCTCGCCGGGATAGGAAACGCCCTTATGCGTTGCCTCGCCCAGATAGACCCGGCTGTTCAGCAGCCGGTAGATGTAGCCCTGTCCGTCGTCAAATGATTTGAGAGCAATTGGCGTGCTGTGTAACGGAGTATCTGGCCCATCAGTGGGTTAGGTTAAGCTGCGTTTTGTTGATGCATCAAGCGGCGATGCTGGATGGTCCTGCGCTTGATGCGCATGCGTTCCAGCAAGATGGTCTGCCCCCTGCCGAAATAGACATCAGCCGGGGTCAGGTTGTTCAGGCTCTCGTGATAGCGCCGGTGGTTATACTGCTCGACAAAGTCGGCGATCTCAGCCTCCAGCGCGCCAGGCTGGACTTGTCGCATATTTATGCCGCTCCGATTACTCGTTTAGGCTGCTTGGCGTTCGAAGGCCAGGGGGCTTTTACCTCCCAAAGCTGAATGCCTTCGGCGCGGGTTATAGAAGCCGTTGATGT
>JBIJAH010000022.1:0-61760 GCA_044345845.1 Roseomonas sp. | reverse complement strand
CGCGACCCGCGCGTGGTGGAACGCAAGAAGTATGGGCGCCCGAAGGCACGACGTTCCTTCCAGTTCTCCAAGCGCTGACGCCAGCGGACCGGCGTCGCGCGCCGGTTCCGTCTTGGAATCTTCATCAAAGGGGCGGGTCCGCAAGGGTCCGCCCCTCTTGCATTTGGACAGGTTTAGCGCCGCAATGCGGCGATTAGTGTGTGTCTCGTTCTCATTCGTTCACGTGACACACACTAAAACTTTGTTTGCTCGCATTTTCCGAGTCGCCAAGTGAAATCACTTGGCTTGAAAATGCTCTACGGGAGATCGTACCATGGCCAAGACAGCGAAGATTTTTATTGATGGCGAAGCCGGCACCACGGGGCTGCAAATCCGTGACCGTATTGCCGCCAATCCGCATGTTGAATTGCGCTCCATCGCGGCTGAGCACCGCAAGGATTCCAATGCGCGGCGTGAGATGATGGCGGGCGTTGACCTGGTTATCCTGTGCCTGCCGGATGATGCGGCCAAGGAAAGCGCGGCCCTTGCCGCCTCGCTCGGCGCGCAGGCGCCGAAGCTTTTGGATGCTTCCACCGCGCATCGGGTTGATCCCGAATGGGTTTATGGGCTGGCGGAACTTGCGCCCGAACAAGCGGGCGCAATTGCCGCGGCGCCGCGCGTTTCCAATCCCGGCTGCTACCCAACCGGCGCCATTCTGATGCTGCGCCCTTTGATTGATGCCGGCATCATGGCGCCTGATTTTCCGGTGACCGTGAATGCCGTGTCGGGCTATTCCGGCGGCGGCAAATCCATGATTGCGGCTTATGAAGCACGCACCGCGCCAGATTTTGAGCTTTACGGGCTGGCGCTGGAACACAAGCATGTCGCGGAGATTGAGAAATATACCGGGCTGACACGCCGGCCAATCTTCGTGCCGTCAGTCGCGGATTACGCACAGGGCATGATCGATTCCATCCCGCTGCATCTGGATATGCTGAAGGGCAGCGTGAAGCCGGCTGATCTGGAGGCGCTGTTGCTGAAGCGCTATGCCGGCAGCGATGTGGTGCGCGTGGTGACGGCGGAAGCCAATGGCAAGCTGGAACCGGAGGCGCTGAACGGCACCAATGGCCTTGAAATCCGTGTCTATGGCAACGAAAAGCGCGGCCATGCCGTACTGGTCGCGCGGTATGACAATCTGGGCAAGGGCGCTTCTGGTGCGGCGGTGCAGAATCTTGGCCTGATGCTGGGCGTGCCGGTTTCCGCCGATCTGCCGAAGGCGGCGTAAGGATCGGGATGATGGACATGCAACAACCCACCAATCGCGGCCCGCTTTATGTGTTTGAAGGCGTTTGGCCGACACTGCATGAAAGTGTCTTCATCGCGCCCACCGCCGCCGTGATCGGCAATGTCACGATCGGGGAGCAATCCAATATCTGGTATCATTGTGTGCTGCGTGGCGATTCCAACTTCATCACCATCGGCAAGCGCGTGAATATCCAGGATGGCACGATTGTGCATGTGAATGCGGGGAAGGAGCCCACGATCATCGGTGATGACGTCACGGTGGGCCATGCCGCCATTGTGCATGCCTGCACGTTGATGGACCGCGCCTTTGTTGGCATGGGCGCGACGGTGCTGGATGGCGCGGTGATTGAAGAAGGCGGCGTGATTGCCGCCGGTTCCGTGCTACCGCCCGGCAAGCGCATTGGCACCATGGAGCTTTGGATGGGCAATCCCGCCAAGCTTGTTCGCGTGCTTACCGAAGAACAGCGCGCGGGGTTTGACCGCACTGCCAAGAATTACGTGCAGCTTGCTGGGCGTCACCGCGTTTCTTTGGCTGGGGGCTGACTAGGCGCCGTTTTCGTTCATAATGTCGCCTCGGGAAACGCCGAGGAGATAAGCGTGAACGCAACCTTGAATGCCCTTCTGGCAAGCGGCGCCGCCAGTGCGCCGGCCATCCGCGCGCCGGGCCGCCCGGCGCTTTCCTATGCCGGGCTGCGCGACCTCGCCGGCGCCACCATTGCGCGGCTGAATGGCATTGGCATTGGCCGCAATGACCGTGTGGCAATTGTGCTGCCCAATGGGCCGGAAATGGCCGCGGCGTTTATCGCGATTGGCGCCGGCGCCACAACTGCGCCGCTCAACCCGTCCTATCGCGCGGATGAATTCACCTTCTATCTGACCGATCTGAAGGCCAAGGCGCTGGTGGTGCAAAAGGGTGTCACCACCGAAGCGCGCGATGTGGCGGCGAAGCTTGGCATCGCCGTCCTGGAACTGGTGCCCGGCGAACACGCGGGCAGCTTCACCTTAGAAGGTGGCAGCCCCGCAAAGGCAGCGCAGCACGGCGTGGCTGAGGCTGGCGATATCGCGCTGGTCCTGCATACCTCAGGCACCACGGCGCGGCCCAAGATTGTGCCGCTGTCTCAGGCGAATATCTGCGCCTCCGCCCGGCATATCGGCGCGACGCTGGCGCTTTCACCGGCCGATGCGTGTTTGAACATCATGCCGCTGTTTCACATTCACGGGCTGATAGCGGCGGTGCTTTCTTCCCTTGGCGCCGGCGGCGCGGTGATTTGCACGCCAGGCTTTGATGCTTTGCGCTTCTTCCGTCTGTTGGATGAGGAAAGGCCAAGCTGGTACACGGCGGTGCCGACCATGCACCAAACCATCCTGACGCGTGCGGACCGCAATGCGGAAATCATTGAACGCGCGAAGCTGCGCTTCATCCGTTCATCCTCCGCATCGCTGCCGGGGCCTGTGATGGAGCAATTGGAAGCGGTATTCGGCTGCCCGCTGGTCGAAAGCTATGGCATGACGGAAGCCTCGCATCAGATGGCATCCAACCCGCTGGCAGGGCCGCGCAAGCCGGGCTCGGTTGGCCGTGCTGCTGGGCCGGAGGTCGCGATCATGGATGATGACGGCACCATCCTGCCCCAGGGCGAGATTGGTGAGGTTGTGATCCGCGGCCCCAATGTCACCGCGGGCTATGAAGCCAACCCGGAAGCCAATGCCAAGGCTTTCACCAATGGCTGGTTCCGCACCGGCGATCAGGGCGCCTTTGATGCGGAAGGCTATCTGACACTGACAGGCCGCTTGAAGGAATTGATCAATCGCGGTGGCGAAAAAGTCAGCCCCTTGGAAGTGGATGGCGTGCTGTCTGCCCACCCTGCGGTCGCGCAGGCGCTGACCTTCGCCATGCCGCATGCGAAGTTGGGTGAGGAAGTGGCCGCTGCCGTGGTGCTGCGCGAAGGGGCTGCCTGCACGGAACGCGAATTGCGTGATTTCGCCGCGCAGCAGCTCGCAGATTTCAAGGTGCCGCGCAAGGTGGTGTTCCTGCCAGAAATCCCAAAGGGCGCGACCGGCAAACTGATGCGGATTGGGCTTGCGGAAAAGCTTGGGCTTTCGGGGTGACGCGCATGAAAATCTGCATCTTCGGTGCCGGCGCCATTGGCGGGTTGATGGGCGCCAAGCTTGCCGCCAAGGGTGATGTGGATGTCACCTTCATCGCACGCGGCCCGCATTTGGCCGCCATGCGCGAGAACGGCGTGAAGCTGATCAGCGAAGGCACCGAACAGATTGTGCATCCGCGCTGTGTTGAGAGCGCCGAGGAAGCCGGCCCGCAGGATTATGTGCTGGTGACGCTGAAGGCGCATTCTCTGCCCTCCGCTGCCAAGCTAATGCAGCCTTTGCTTGGCCCCGATACCGCGATTGTGAGTGCCGTGAATGGCATTCCCTGGTGGTATTTCCACGGGCTTGGCGGCGCTTATGAAGGCCGCATTGTGCAAAGCGTGGACCCGGACGGCCAGGTCTCTGCGCTGCTGCCGCCATCCCGCGCCATTGGCTGCATTGTCTATCCCGCTGCCGAGGTGACTGCCCCTGGCGTGATTGACCACAGCTATGGCGACCGTTTCAGCCTGGGTGAGCCTGATGGCAGCCGCAGCCCGCGTGCGCAGGCGCTGTCTGAAGCGCTGATCGCCGCCGGCTTCAAGGCGCCGGTGCGTCCCAAAATCCGCGATGAATTATGGGTGAAGCTTTGGGGCAATATGGCCTTCAACCCGATCTCGGCACTCACGACCGCGACCCTTGATGTGCTGACCGCCGATGAAGGCCAGCGCGGTGTCGCGCGCGCCATGATGCTGGAAGGCCAGCGCGTGGCGGAAGCGCTTGGCGTGCGTTTCGCGATTGATGTGGATAAGCGCATCGCCGGCGCGGCGGAGGTTGGCGCGCACAAAACCTCCATGCTGCAGGATCTGGAACGCGGCCGGCCTATGGAAATTGAGGCGCTGCTCGGCGCCGTGGTGGAATTGGCCGATTGGGTGGGTGAGGCCGCGCCGATATCCCGCACCGTACTGGCGCTGGTGCGCGCCCGGGCGCGGGCGGCGGGGTGTTTGTAGCAACAGTCGCAATGAATTTTGCGGCCTAGCGCCATGAAGAGGATTATCTATGATTTCGGCGCCAATAAGGGCGACGACATACCCTATTACCTGAAGCGAGCTGATCTTGTTGTAGCAGTGGAAGCCGATCCCGATCTTTGCAGGATGATGCAAGACAGCTTCGCGCCGCAGATCAAAAGCGGGCGCATCATTGTCGAAAACTATGTCATCACCGTGGAAGCGCTATCGAAGGTGACATTCTACAAGCACAAGCGCAACCATGTCCTAAGCCAATTTCCCAAACCGCGGGACAGGCACCTGCGTGCCTTTACGGAAGTGCTGCTGCCGGCACGCACACCGCACAGCATCATCGCGGAACATGGCGCTCCCTATTACATCAAAATTGATGTTGAGCATTATGATGCCGCCATTCTTGCAAACCTCTTTGCCCATGGCATCCGCCCGCCTTACATCTCCGCCGAATCCCATTCGGCTGAGGTGTTTTCCCTGCTTGCGATGCTGGGCGGATACAAGGCCTTCAAGCTTGTTGAAGGCAGGCATGTGCACCGAAGGGCCAATGATATCTTGATCCAGGGTGATGCCGGCAGCGTCGAAAGATTCTCATTCAAACGCCACGCCGCCGGGCCATTTGGCGAAGATATCAGCGGGGAATGGCTCACTGCCGAAAACTGCAAAAGACTGCTGGCCTTTCGCGGCATGGGATGGCGGGATGTGCACGCCACAAATCTGGTGGACCCGCCGCCGCAAAAGCCGCTAAGTTACGGGCGCTTGCTTATCAATGAAACACGCGATCGCTTGCGCCGCGGGCTCGGCACATTGGGTGTTTTGCGAAAATGACCTTGGCTTAGCCCCTATAAAGCCTCAATCCTGATCAGCGCTGGCTTTTCCATCACGGTATTCAATTCCGCGATACGCTTCAAAGCCGCACGCACGGAAGCCTCGCTCGTTTCATGCGTGGTCAGCACCACGGGCACGGCCTCACCCGGTGCGCGGCCGCGTTGCAGCATGGATTCCAGGCTGATCGCATTATCGCGCAAAACGCCCGTGACATCAGCAATCACGCCGGGGCGGTCCACCACCATCAGGCGCAGATAATAAGCGCCGGTGTGGCGATCCATCGGGAAGGAAGGCTCGGGCTTCAGCGCGGCAGCTTCCGCGCCCCACACCGGCGTGAAGCGCCCGCGCGCAATGTCAATCACATCAGCGACAACGGCTGAGGCTGTCGGGCCTTCGCCGGCACCGCGGCCTTCCATCATCACGCGGCCCACGAAATCACCTTCCGCCACCACGGCATTGAACACGCCATCCACCCGCGCGATGGGGGCCGAGATCGGTACCATGCAGGGATGCACGCGGGTTGAAATGCCGCCTTCTTCGCGTCGCGCAATGCCCAGCAGCTTGATCCGATAGCCAAGTTCTTCGGCAAGCGCGATATCAAGCGCCGAGACATCGCGAATGCCTTCCACATGCACCGCGCCGAAATCCACTGGCCGGCCAAAGGCAAGGGCCGCCAGAATGGCAAGCTTATGCGCGGCATCAATGCCATCAATATCGAAGGATGGATCGGCTTCCGCATAGCCAAGCTTTTGCGCCTCAGCCAGCACTTCCGCGAATTCGCGCTTTTGTTCGCGCATCACGGTCAAGATGTAATTGCAGGTGCCATTCAGAATGCCGGCCACGCGCTGGATGCGATTAGCGGCCAGACCCTCGCGCAATGCCTTGATCGCAGGAATGCCACCGGCCACCGCAGCTTCGAAAGCGAGCGCCACGCCGCGTGCCTCAGAAGCCTGCGCCAAAGCCGCGCCATGCACAGCCAGCAACGCCTTATTGGCCGTCACCACATGCTTGCCTGCAGCAATTGCTGCCTGCACCAGGGCACGCGCCGGGCCTTCCGAACCGCCGATGCATTCCACCACCACATCCACTTGCGGATCAGCGGCCAGTGCCACGGGGTCTTCATACCAGCGCAGCCCGGAAAGGCTGATGCCGCGATCCCGATTACGCTCGCGCGCAGAAACGGCCGTGATCGCAATGGGCCTACCCGCACGGGCGGCGACGATATCCGCATTGGCGCGCAGCAATTTCACCACGCCGGCGCCAACCGTTCCAAGGCCGGCAACCGCAATCGCAAGGGGGCGGGTCATGCATTCACCATATCAGCTGAACTATCCTGCGGCGCGGCATTGTCGCCACCCAGGAAGGTTTTGATACCGCGCAAAGCCTGACGGATGCGGTGGCTATTTTCCACCAGCGCAATCCGCACATGTTCATCACCATGTTCTCCAAAGCCAAGGCCAGGTGCGACCGCGACCTTCGCCTTTTCCAGCAGCAGCTTGGAAAACCCAACCGAGCCCAAATGCCGGAAACGCTCAGGGATCGGCGCCCAGAGGAACATGGAAGCCTCTGGCGACGGCACGTCCCAGCCCGCAGCATGCAGCCCCTTCACCAACACTTCGCGGCGTTCCTTATACAGAACGCGCATTTCTTCGATGCAATCCTGCGGGCCATTCAACGCGGCGGTCGCCGCCACCTGAATGGGCGTGAAGGCACCATAATCCAGATAGGATTTCACGCGCGCCAATGCCGCGATCAGCCGCGGATTGCCCGCCGCAAAACCCATGCGCCAGCCTGGCATATTGTAGGTCTTCGACATGGAGGTGAATTCCACCGCGATGTCCTTCGCCCCCTCCACTTCCAGCACGGAAGGCGGTGGGGTGTCACCGAAATAAAGCTCCGCATAGGCAAGATCGGATAGGATGAACAATTCATGCCGGCGGCAAAGCGCGACCAATTCGCGGTAGAATTCAATCGGCGCCGTCAACGCGGTCGGGTTCGATGGAAAGTTCACAATCACCGCATTCGGCTTCGGCACGGAATGGCGCACGGCGCGGTCAATCGCCTCAAGCATCGCGTCATCCGGCGTATAGGGAATGCTGCGCACCGAAGCGCCGGCGATGATGAAGCCGAATTGATGGATGGGATAGGACGGGTTCGGCACCAGAATCGTATCGCCAGGGCTTGAGATGGCCTGCGCCAAATTCGCGAGCCCTTCCTTCGAACCAAGCGTGGCCACCACTTCGGTTTCCGGATCAAGCTTCACGCCAAAGCGCCGGTCGTAATAGCCAGCCAATGCCTTGCGCAGCCCTGGAATACCCTTGGACATGGAATAGCGATGCGTGCGCGGGTCCTGCACGGCTTCAATCAGCTTCGCCACAATATGCGGCGGTGTCGGCGTATCTGGATTGCCCATGCCAAGGTCAACAATATCCTCCGCCGCCGCGCGGGCCTTGGCCTTGGCCGCATTCACCTCGGCAAAGACATAGGGCGGCAGGCGCCGGATACGGTGGAAATCCTCGGTCATGGCTTCAGTCTCGATGATTAAGGGAAGCGCTTATAGCCCAGCCCGTCACGGGCGGCGAGGCACATCACGCAAAACTGGTGGCGGCGGGGCGCCGGCAGGGGCCAGCATGGGCGGGGCCGGGATGCCGGCAGGGGCAATCACTGGCGGGGCGGGCATACGAGAGGTTTCCGGCAGGGCAGCGGGTACCGGGGTGACTTGCTGGGATGCTGCGGCAGGGGCCGCCGGTTCTGCTGGCGCAGCGGGGGCATTGATTGCCGGGGCGGGGATGGCCATGCCGATAAGCGCCGGGACCAAGGCAGGCGGCGGCGGGCCCACACGCGGCATGGCGCCTGACCGGGCGCCAAGGGGGGTGCGGCTCGCTTCCCTTTGCTGCACCAGCCCTGCCGCCAGGGCTTCGCGCGCTGCCATATCCGGTGTCTCGGGCCGGGGTGGGATTGTACCCAGATTGGGAAAGGGTGCATTGGCATTGGGCGGCGCGGGGCGGCCTTCCGTCGCCGGTCCCCAGGCACGTTCCCAGAACTTCGCCACCGCTTGGCCAGGTTCCGTCGCGCAGCCCGACAGCATAAGACCAAGCAGCGCGCAAAACCGTGCTTGATTGGCCCTGCTTCGCCACTTACGTTGAGGTTTGGTTCCGGACTTCTCGCGATGCTCTTTCATGCGCCCCTGCCTGCATTAGGGGGTTAGCCTGAAACGGGCGCGGCGCGAAGCGCCCGGCAGAAATTTGCCAGGAAGCCCCGATGGCCGAAAGCGACCCGCCCCACTTCCGCCTGCCCGATCCGGCGCTGGTCAGCCGCACCATGGCCGATGTGGCGGAACGCAGCCAGCGCATCGTCGCGGATTTCCTGAAGCGTCAGGCCGATAGTCCGGGTGAAGCGGACCCGATGCATATCGGCAATGCATTTCTGGACATGACATCGCGGCTGATAACCAATCCAGCCAAGCTGATGCAGGCGCAAATCGGCTTTTGGCAGGACTACCTGACACTCTGGCAGAATACCGCCCGGCGCTTGATGGGTGAACCCGCGCCCGCCGTGATCGCGGAAGACCAGAAGGATAAGCGCTTCAAGGATGAAGCCTGGCGCGACAATGAAGTGTTTGACTTCATCCGGCAGAGTTACCTGCTTTCCGCGCGCTACATGCAGGGCCTGGTGCATGATGCCGAAGGCATGGATGATAAAACCGCGCAGAAGGTGGATTTCTATACGCGCCAATTCGTGGATGCGATGAGCCCCACGAATTTCGTTATGACCAATCCGGAAGTGCTGCGCCGCACCGCTGAGACGGGTGGCGAGAATTTGCTGAAGGGCCTTTCGAATCTGCTGACAGACCTTGAACGTGGGCAGGGGAATCTACGCATCCGCATGACGGATGAAAGTAAATTCAAAGTAGGCGAGAATATCGCTGTCACGCCGGGCAAGGTTGTTTACCAGAATGATCTGATGCAGCTGATCCAGTACACGCCAACGACTGAGAAAGTGCTGAAGCGTCCGCTGCTGATCCTGCCGCCCTGGATCAATAAATTCTACATCCTGGATCTGCGCCCGAAGAATTCTTTCATTCGCTGGGCGGTGGATCAGGGGCATACGGTTTTCGTGGTTTCCTGGGTCAACCCAGATGAACGCCTCGCCGAAAAGGGCTTTGAGGATTACATGCTGGAAGGCCCCTATGCGGCGCTGGAAGCGATTGAAAAAGCCACCGGCGAGAAATCCGTGAACGCGATTGGCTATTGCCTGGGCGGCACACTGCTTTCGGCCACACTCGCGCATATGGCGGCCAAGCGCGATACCCGCATCAAATCCGCGACCTTCTTCACCACCATGGTGGATTTCACTGAATCTGGTGAACTTGGTGTCTTCATTGATGAAGAGCAATTGAAGGCGCTTGAGACAAAGATGCAAAAGCGCGGCTTCCTGGAAGGCCGCGAAATGGCGACCACCTTCAATATGCTGCGCGCCAATGATTTGATCTGGTCTTTTGTGGTGAACAACTATCTTCTGGGCCAGGACCCCTTCCCGTTTGATCTTTTGTATTGGAATGATGATTCAACACGCATGCCCGCGCGCATGCATTCCTTCTACCTCCGGCGCATGTATCAGCAGAATGATCTGATCAAGCCGGGCGGGATTGAATTGCTTGGCGTCAAGCTGGATCTACGCAAAATCAAGCTGCCCACCTACATTCTCTCCACCCGGGAAGATCATATAGCGCCCTGGGCTTCCACCTATCGCGCAACGCAGACCTATACGGGTGATATCCGCTTCGTGCTTGCGGCGTCCGGCCATATTGCCGGTGTGGTCAATCCGCCAGATGCCGGCAAATACAGCCATTGGATCAACACAGAATTGCCGCCATCGCCGGAAGCCTGGCTTTCAGGCGCGACAGAACTTGCTGGTTCATGGTGGCCGGATTGGCAGCGTTGGGTGAGCGGGCAGGACCCCGCACAAGTGCCGGCACGCAAGCCGAAAAACGCCCTAGAAGACGCGCCGGGCATGTATGTGAAAGTCATGGCACAGGATTGAAACTGCCTGCCCCTTTACTGCAAGGGCAGACGCAGAATGAAGCTGGCGCCGCCGCCCGGCGTTTCTTCCAGGGTCAGGCTTCCACCATGCGCCCGCGCCAAAGCGCGGCATAGCGCAAGGCCAACCCCTGTTCCCTTTTCTGGCGGCTTGGTGGTGAAAAAGGGCTCAAAAATACGCTCACGCAAATCCTCGGGTACGCCCGGTCCGTTATCGGCGATCCGGATCACAACTTCCTGATCCTCCATGGCCGCGGAGATGCTCAGGCGCTTTGGCGCGGGCATATCTGCGGCTTCCAGCGCCTGGGTTGCGTTGGATACAAGATTGGCAATCACATGGGCGATCTGGTCAGGATCACCATAGGGTTTCCATAGATCGGCGCTGACATCGCGCTGCACATCAAGCCAGCCCGGCTGCCTATCCTGCCAAGCCAGGTCCAGCGCAAGACGAATAGCGGTTGGAATATCCAGGGGTTCATAACGCTGTTCACGGCGCCGCGCGCTCCGCATCAGGCTTTGTACAATCCGCGCCCCGCGTTCCGCCGCATCACGGATGGCGTCAATGCGCTGCTTCGCTTTTGGATCAGTGCTTTCCCGTGCCAGAAGCGTCGCCTGCGCGATAATTGCGGCCAGCGGATTGTTGATTTCATGCCCAAGCCCAGCCAGCAGCGTGGCATTGGTTTCCATTTGCGCAACACGCTGCAAGGCTTCCCGCTGCGCGCGCTTGGCGCGATCCGCCTCATACTTGGCGGTGATATCCGTATGCGTCACCAGCAATGACCCATCCGGCAGGCGGCGGCGTCTCACACTCAGCCAACGGCTGCGAATATGATGGATTGCATGCGTTTCCTTTTGGATACGCCGATGCGCTTCCAGCCTTGCATGCACAATGTCATCCAGCTTTTCATCCGGCCTTTCGCCGTCGTAAAAAAGGCCTCTTTCAAGTCGGTTCCGGATCATGGCTTCCATTGTTGTGCCCGGTACGCCTAATTCCGGCGGAAATTCCATGAGTTCCATGTAACCCTGATTGCACATCACCATACGACATTCGGCATCATACATCACCACAGCGTCATCAATTTCACGCAGCAGCCCTTCAACTTGGTGGCTGCGGCGCTCCAATTCCTCCTTCTGGCGTTGCTCATCGGTCAAATCGCGCACTAGCACAAAGTAACCATCCAAACTGCCATTCGGGTGAAACAGTGGGATAAAAATGCTTTCCACATAGCGCGAGCCCTTGTTTTTATAGTCGCGCCAGCCCTGGGTACGCGATGTCTCCCCACGCCTTACCGCATCAACCAGCGGGCGGGTTTCGATTGAAGTGCGCCGCCCAAGCACCCGCGCCACGCTGCGCCCGATGGTCTGTTCCGGCGTAAGGCCTGTGAAGGCGTAAAATTCCTTATTATTGTAACGAAATCGGCGTTTGCCATCAAAGTAAGAAACCCGCGCCGGCATGGCATCCAGAATGGCGCGCATCACATCGGCGTCAGCAAAGGGTGGCAAGGCTGGCACCGAACCTCGCGCTTTGCTCTCAGGCTGGGTGCGTGCCATCTGGATCGAAGACATAGCCTGCGCCTCTGACGGTGCGGATGATTTGCGGGTTCGCGGGGTCTTTTTCGAGCTTTCGTCGGATGCGCGCGATCCGGACATCAATGGACCGATCAAAAGCTTCCTCCCCATGCGGATGTGCCAGATCAAGCAGTTGTTCACGCGTCAGCACGCGGCCCGGCCGTGCGGCAAAGGCGGCCAGCAAATCATATTCGCGCGGATGAAGAGAATACCTTTCCTGGCCCGGGCCAATCAAGCAGCGCGCTTCCAAATCCAGGTTTTTGTCCCCCATGCGGACCAGGGCGGGCTTGGCAGCCGGGTGCAGCGCCACATGGCGGCGGCGCAATACAGCGCGAATGCGCGCCAGTAATTCGCGGGGGTCGCAGGGCTTCGCCACATAATCATCGGCGCCAACTTCAAGCCCAGCCACCCGGTCCACCACATCAGCGGCGCCGGTCAGCATGATGATGGCGGGGTCACCAAATTCCCCGCCGCGCAAGGCGCGCGCCACGGAAAGCCCATCTTCGCCCGGCATGTTCAGATCAAACAGAACAAGATCGGCGGGCCCTGCGCGCAGCGCCTGCCTCAGCGCCGCCCCATCGCCCACAATTGCCACGTAAAGCCCATGCGCGCGCAGAGATTCGGTTAAGCAGGCCCTTAGAACCGTATCATCATCAGCTATGGCTAGGTCGGCGGCCACAGCGGTTACGCGCCGGGCGCGACGTGCGGAAACCGTCTCAAACCGAGTTCAGGATACCCTGGAAAACAGGCCGCCACCGCCTTTTGGCGAAATGCGAACATGGGTCTCACTTCCTTCTGTAGACGCCGTTCTGTTCGGTTCAGAGTGGAAATTGATAACCCCTTATTTCAAGATGGGCCGCGCCTGTCCATCCACAACCCGGTTAAAGCCGGTTTCATTCCCTTCATGAATCCGAGAGGCCGGCCTTGGTTGACAGCCCCGCGCAGCGGACCCAGCCTCAAGCCTTGCCGCACCGCGCTGGCGGAGAACGCATTTTCTGGCCGAGAAGTCCGTTTGGCCGATTACTGGGGGAAAGTTTCATGGCAGGTAGATTGGCAAGCAAGCTTTGTTTCGTGACCGCTGCGGGCCAGGGAATTGGGCGCGCCACCGCCCTTGCCATGGCCGCCGAAGGGGCGCGGGTGGTCGCGACAGACCGTGACCCGGCGCTGCTGGCCAAGCTTGCCGCCCCAGGCATCACCACCATGGCGCTGGATGTGCTGGATGACCAGGCCATTGCCGCTGCCGCAAAGGCCGCCGGGCCCGTGGATATCCTGTTCAATTGCGCGGGCTATGTGCACCAGAACTCCATCCTGACCTGCACGGATCAGGAATGGGATTTCGGCTTCGCGCTGAACGTGCGCGCCATGTGGAAGGTGGCGCAGGCCTTCATCCCCGGCATGCTGGATCGAGGCCGGGGCAGCATTGTGAACATGTCTTCCGCCTGTTCATCCATCAAGGGCGCGCCCAATCGCTTTTTGTATGGAACCACCAAAGCGGCTGTTGTGGGCCTCACGAAATCCATCGCGACTGAGTATGTCAGCCAGGGCATTCGCTGCAATTGCCTATGCCCCGGCACGGTAGATACGCCTTCGCTTCACGACCGAATCGCCGCCAATGCCGACGCCGCCGGTTCCGTGGATGCGGCCCGCGCCGCCTTTGTGGCACGCCAGGCCATGGGAAGGCTGGCCACCGCGGAGGAAATGGCCGCTTTGGTGATCTATCTGGCCTCTGAGGAGGCAGCTTTCGTTACCGGTCAGGCCGTTGTGATTGACGGCGGCTGGACATTGTAGGAAGCCGTTTCCGCTTTACCCCCAACTCCCCCCAGGAGGATTAAATGGCCAATGAATTTGCCGTGCCGATGATGGGCGCGATGGGTGCCGTGGTACTTGCCGGCATGAATGAGGATATGGCGATGCCCGCCTATATGATGCTGGGCTCCATCGCCATGCTGATTGCGCTGCTGCTTGCCGCCGGCGCGGTGACCCTGCCGCTGAACAGCATCCAAGCGCTGTGCTTCGCTGGCATTGGCTTGGCATTTTTTGGGCATGTACGTGCCCGCCGTTCCAATTGAGGGAGGCTTAGATGAAGCTGCTGCGTTACGGCCCCGCGGGCCAAGAAAAACCGGGCATTCTTGATGCCGCCGGCGCCATTCGTGATCTTTCGGGCGTGATCCCGGACATTACCGGTGATGTGCTCTCCCCCGCTGCGCTGGCGAAGATTGCGGCAGTGGATGTGAATGCCCTGCCCAAGGTTGCCGGCAACCCGCGCCTTGGCTCGCCCGTCACGGGCATGAAGAACCTGATTTGCATCGGGCTGAACTATGCCGATCACGCGGCGGAAACCGGTGCGCCGATCCCGAAGGAGCCGATTGTGTTCCTGAAGTCGCTCAATGCGCTGCAAGGGCCGAATGATGATGTTGTCATCCCCCGCGGTTCGGTGAAGACCGATTACGAGGTGGAGCTTTGCATTATCATCGGCACACGCGCCAAATATGTCTCGGAAGACAAGGCGCTGGATCATGTCGCGGGTTATGCCGTCGGCAATGACGTGTCTGAGCGTGAATGGCAGGCGGAACGCGGCGGCGCCTGGGATAAGGGCAAGGGGTTCGATACTTTTGGCCCGCTCGGCCCCTGGCTGGTGACGAAGGATGAAATCCCCGATCCGCAGAACCTCGCCATGTATTGCGATGTGGATGGTGTGCGCGAACAGAATGGTTCGACCAAGACCATGATCTTCGGCGTGAAGCAGATTGTGTCCTATGTCAGCCAATGCATCACACTCAATCCTGGTGATGTGATCTTCACCGGCACGCCGCCAGGTGTGGGGCTTGGCAAGAAGCCGGTGCCGATCTTCCTGAAGGCCGGCCAGACCATGAAGCTTGGCATTGCCGGGCTTGGCGAGCAGACGCAGAAGCTTGTCGCCTCCGCCTGATAGCCAGACGCTGGTGATCTTCGACTTCCCCGCCCGTGAACCGGGCGGGGAAGAACAAGCCCGCGCCTTGCGCGCTCTCGCTCAGGATATTGCCGCCGAACCTGACCTGCTGTGGAAAATCTGGACCGAGGATAAGGAAGCCGGGCGTTCTGGTGGGATTTATCTGTTCCGCAACCGTACTGCTGCGGAAGCCTATCACGCCAAGCACGCCGCGCGGCTGAATGCCGCCGGTGTGACGGGGATTGAGGCTTTTTATCGCAGCTACAACGCGGAACTCACCGCGATCACGCGCGGGCCTGTGAGCGAAACCTAACCCCTTCCATACCCGGCGAAATGCTTGGCCGCTTCGGCCAATTGCGCTTCGGTCAACAATACGGGCTTTAACCCCGCCGCCAATAAATCAAGATATTGTCCCGCAAGGTTTTCAACCTCCAAAGCCAGCGCATGCGCTGCCGCCAGCGTCGCCCCCACCGCCACCACACCATGATTGGCGAGCAATACCGCCCGCCGCCCAGCCATGGCGCTAAGCGCGTTATCCGCCAGCGCCTGCGTGCCGGCGGTGGCGTGTTCCGCGCAGGCAATCTGCCCACCCGCCAGCAGCACCATGTAATGAAAGGGCGGAATGCCCTTGCGCGCGCAGGAAAGCGCGGTGGCGCGCGGGGAATGCGTATGCACCACGGCCATCACCTCGGGCCGCGCCGCGTAAATCGCCGCATGCAGCCGCCATTCGGAAGAAGGCCGATGCTTCGCACGGCCAAGCGGCGTGCCATCCATGCCCGTCGTCACCAGATCATCCACCGTGCTGCGCGCATAAGGCAGGCCCGCCGGCGTAATGATAAAGCCCTTCGCATCGCGCGCCGAGACGTTGCCGGATTTGGAGGGCATCATCCCCGCCTGATCCAGCGCTTGCGCGATGCGCAGAATCTCTCGCTTCGCCTCCGCGCGGGTCACATGGTTGCCCCCAGCATCCAGGGCGCGAATTCCTGCGCGCCGAAGCCAAGCGCTTCGCTTTTTGTGGGCTCACCGGAAGCGGTGCGCAGCATCAATTCGAAAATGCGCTCACCACATGCCTGCACGCTTTCACCACCCGTCAGCACTGTGCCGCAATTGATGTCCATATCTTCCGACAGGCGATCATACATGGTGGTATTGGTGGCAAGCTTGATGGAAGGCGCAGGCTTCATGCCAAAAACGCTGCCGCGCCCGGTGGTGAAGCAAACCAGATTGGCACCACCCGCCACCTGGCCCGTCGCACCCACCGGGTCATAGCCAGGCGTGTCCATGAAGACGAAACCCTTGGCGGTGACGGGTTCGGCATAGCGATAAACCTCCACCAGATTGGTGGTGCCGGCCTTGGCCATGGCGCCAAGAGATTTTTCCAGAATGGTCGTGAGCCCCCCGGCCTTATTGCCCGGCGAGGGATTGGCATTCATCTCGGCGCCTTGGCGCGCCGTGTAATCCTCCCACCAATGCATCACATCAACAAGTTTCTGGCCCACCTCGCGAGAAACGGCCCGGCGTGTCAGCAAATGTTCCGCGCCATAGGTTTCCGGACTTTCGGACAGGATCACCGTGCCGCCATGGCGCACCAGCAAATCAGAAGCGGCGCCAAGCGCGGGATTGGCGGTAATGCCGGAATAACCATCCGAACCGCCGCATTGCAGCGCCACGCAAAGTTCCGATGCGGGGACGGCTTCGCGCTTGGCGGTATTGGATTCCACCAGCACTTCCTTCACGAAATCTATGCCCTTCATCACGGTCGCGCGCGCGCCGGCATCCTGAATATCCATGCTGCGCAGCCGCCCGGTCAGGCGCTGTTCTTCCAGCATGGGGCCAAGCTGATTGACTTCGCAGCCAAGGCCAATCGCAATCACATGGGAAAAATTCGCATGCCGCGCGAAACCCGCCAAGGTGCGGCGCAGCAGCCGCAGCGGTTCATCCATGGTCATGCCGCAGCCGGTTTTATGCGTCAGCGCCACCACGCCATCCACATTGCCCCAAGCCGACAGCGGATCATCACCGGTGATCGGGTTCTTTTCAAACTGTCGCGCAATCAATTCCGCGACATGGGCGGAACAATTCACGGAAGTGATGATGCCGATGTAATTGCGCGTGGCGACACGGCCATCGGCGCGACGAATGCCCATGAAGCTGGCCGGCACATCAACATAATCGGTCGGCTTCGAGTCCTGGCCCCAGGCGTAATCCCGCGCGAAATCGCCCATTTCGCAATTATACGTATGCACCCAGGCGCCAGGTTCAATCGCATCCGTCGCAAAGCCAATAATCTGGCCATAGCGGCGAATAGGCTCGCCCTTCGCGTGCGAGCGGATCGCGACCTTATGGCCAGGCGGGATACGCCTTTCGCCCACGCTAATGCCGGGTGCCACTTCCGTGCCTGGCGTTAGCGGAATGCGCGCAATCACGACGCCATCAACAGCATGCAGGCGAATGACGGGCGGCAGGGCAATAGTGCTGGACATGGGCGTTCCTTTCTTGGCGGATTTAGCCACCTTTCTACCCCTTAGCACTGGCCCAGCGCCACCTCCGCCCTTGCGCAACAGCCCAGGCAGGCGCAATAAAATGCCCGAGACACCTGGGGGAGCCCTTTTGGGGCTGAGAGGCGGGCTTCACCCGCGACCCCTGGAACCTGACCCGGTTCGGACCGGCGTAGGGAACGGTGCATCGCCCGTTTGCTCGCGTTTTGCCCCTTGGCGGGGCTGGCGCGTGCCGGGCCAAAGCCCCCTTTCCCGCGTTATCCGATAGGAAATGAAGGAATTGGGGATGCAGCGCCGTACCTTACTCGCCACCGCCTTGGCCGCGCCTTTGGCACGCCCCGCATTGGCGCAAACCAGCCGCGCGCGGACGCTGCGCTTCATGCCGCAGGCCGCACTCGCCAATCTGGACCCGATCTTCAGCCCCAGCACCATCATCACAACACATGCCTATTGCGTGTTTGACACACTCTATGGCGCCAATCGCGCGCTGCAGCCGCGCCCGCAAATGGCGGCAGGCCATAGTGTTGAGGATGACGGCAAGCTCGTGAAAATCCGCCTGCGTGAAGGGTTGCGCTGGCATGATGGCGAACCCGTGCGCGCCAAGGATTGCGTGGCCAGCATCCGCCGCTGGGCGAGCCGCGATGGCTTCGGCCAAATCCTGATGCGCGCAACGGCTGAGCTTTCCGCGCCTGACGACCGCACCATCCAATTCCGCCTGCATCGGCGCTTCCCCGCGCTATTTGATGCTTTGGCCAAACCCGGCGCTTCGCCCTGCTTCATGATGCCGGAACGGATTGCAAGTAACCCCGGTGATCGGTCACTCGGCCTGGAACATATGATTGGCAGCGGGCCATGGCGCTTTATCGCCAGTGACTACGTGCAAGGCAGCCGCAGCCATTATGCGCGGAATGATGCTTACGTGCCGCGCGATGAACCCGCCGAAGCCGCTTCCGGCGGCAAGCGCGTGCATTTCGACAGGTTGGAGATGATCTGGATTCCGGATGGCGGCACGGCGGCGGCAGCACTCCGCACCGGGGAAATTGACTGGATCGAATACCCGCTGCCGGATTTGGTGCCGGTGCTGGAACGGGACCGGAATACGCAAACCCAGATTTATGATCCGAACGGGTTTTTGGGTTTCCTGCGCTTCAATCATCTGCACCCGCCTTTCAATGATGCGCGTGTGCGCCGCGCCATTCGTGATGTGATTGTGCAATCGGATTTCATGTCGGCGGTGGCGCTGCAAGGCGACTGGCAGGAATGCCACGCCATGTTCCCTTGCGGCCTGCCAGGCGTGGGGGAATTCCCGCCTGCCGCACGCGGCGAAGCCGCCATGGAACGCGCCCGCGTGGCGCTGCGGGAAGCGGGTTACAGTGGGGAGCCCATCATCCACATCAACCCGAGCGATTTTCCTGCGGTGACGCAGCAGGGCCGCCTGACGGTGGAGCTGATGCGCAAGCTTGGCGTGAATATCCAGCCGATTGAAGCGGATTGGGCGACCATTCTGGCGCGGCGCGCCAATCGCAACCCGCCGGCGCAAGGCGGCTGGCATTTGCACAATACCAATGGCCCGGCAGCGACCATCGCCAATCCCGCCGTGAGTTTCGCCATTCGCATGAATGGGCTGGCCGCCTGGCCTGGCTGGCCAACAGATGCGGAAGCCGAAGCGCAGGTGGAAGCCTGGATCGCCGCGGATGATCAGGCGGCACAGGATGCCGCGATGCGCCGCTTGCAGGAAATCACCTGGGAAGCGCTGCCCTTCGCGCCGACTGGGCTGTTCCGGCTACGCACCGCCTTCCGCCGCGAATTATCCGGCGTGTTGCAAGGGCCTAACCCATTCCTTTGGAATCTGAGACGCGCTTGAAACGCGTCAGCATCCGCCCGGTGCTTCTTCCAGCCTCATCAGCTTGGCGCGCACCGTGAATTCGCCGAAATCCATGATCAGTTCATCCGCCACGCCATTTTCGAAATAGCGGAGTGAAACCTCATAGGAAGGCGTGCGCGCCCCGCCCGCCTGTTCGGCATCTGCTTCAAAAAAAGCGATGCGCATGCGCGCTGACCCCAGTGTGGAAAGGCTTGGCACTTCGGCCACTGGCTGCGGCCCTTGCCACGGCGATAACACCGTTGTGGTTTCCTGCGCGCCATCCGCTGACGTGCCATCAAATATCGGGGCCACCAGCAGGCGCTGACCAGCGCGCGCGGCATTCAGCGCGGCGACGGTATGCGTATTGGGCAACAGCGTCCCGGCAGGGATCGGCACTTCCTTTGCTTCCGGTTCGCTATAGCGCGCGGTGCCACTACCATCGGCGCGCAGTTCAGCCTGCCCTGCCACGCGGCTGGTTGTTGCCCCCTGCGTCATTTGCGTCAGGCTGAAGCGTAGATTTTTGCCATCCATGGATTCCAGCGTGGCGTAATCAGACGCTGTTTCAAGCTCCGTACCTTCGCGGTTGCGGATGGTCAGCGAAAAGCGTTGCCGCGTTGTCCAGCTTTCGCAGGCATCAATCAATTCATAGAGCATCGCGCCCGAGGCTTCGACAATGCCCGCATTCTCCCGCGCGCGATCCAGGCTCAGGCTATAAATGCCGCGATGCGATACCAGTGCCCGCGCTGTCAGTGGCTGAAGCGGCGCTGACGCGGCGGGCGCATCCTTGGCGCCCTGAGTCAGACCAGGGGAGGCAGGCAGGATCAGCGCAAGGGCGAGAAGGGCAGAAAACCGCATCGGATGCTCCGGGCGGCAAAGGCCGCTTTCGCCTCATATAGCCGATTCCACCGTGGCGGAATCGGATTTTCGTAACAAAGTTTCGCGCTTACCAATTAGCTTGGCTTGCCACCCTTCACCGGCGGCAGATCAAGCTTGATGTGCAATTCCTTGAGCCGTTCCGGCGGCACGCGGGCCGGCGCACCCATCATCAGATCTTCCGCCTGTTGGTTCATGGGGAACAGGATCACTTCCCGGATCGCGGGTTCATCGGCGATCAGCATCACAATCCGGTCAATGCCGGGGGCCGAGCCACCATGCGGCGGCGCGCCATAGCGGAAGGCATTCAGCATGCCGCCGAAGCGATGCTCCACTTCTTCCGCCGGATAGCCCGCGATTTCGAAGGCGCGGATCATGATATCCGGGCGGTGATTGCGGATGGCACCCGATGAAAGCTCAATCCCGTTGCAGACAATGTCGTATTGGAAGGCCTTGATGTCCAAGGGGTCCATGGAATTGAGCGCTTCCAGCCCGCCTTGCGGCATGGAAAACGGGTTATGGCTGAATTCGATCTGGCCGGTGTCTTCATTCCGTTCATACATCGGGAAATCCGTCACCCAGCAGAAGCGGAAGGCGTTTTCTTCGAGCAATCCCAGATCACGCCCAACACGGTTGCGCACGGCGCCCGAGAATTTCCCGGCCTCCGCTGCCTTATTCGCCACAAAGAAAACGGCATCGCCCGCACCAAGCCCGCAAGCGGCGGCAATGGCGGCCACGCGGTCGGCTTCAAGGTTCTTGGCAATCGGCCCCTTCGCGCCATCGGCATCCCAGGCGATATAGCCAAGCCCGCCCTGGCCTTCCGCGCGCGCCCATTCATTCAGCCCATCAAAGAAGGACCGCGGACGGCCCGCCGCGCCCGGCGCCGGAATCGCGCGCACCACACCACCCGAAGCCGTAACTTTCGCAAACAAGCCAAAGCCGCCACCCGCGAAATGCGCGCTGACATCCGTGATTTTGATCGGGTTGCGCAAATCCGGCTTGTCCGAACCATATTCCAGCATCGCCTGCTGATAGGGAATGCGCGGGAAGGGTGCCGGCGTCACGGCGCGCTTCGTGCCGGACCAATCGGCAAATTCCTCAAACACGCCGGCCAGCACGGGCTCAATCGCCGCGAAGACATCTTCCTGCGTCACAAAGGACATTTCGAAATCAAGCTGATAGAATTCGCCGGGGCTACGATCCGCGCGCGAAGCCTCATCACGGAAGCAGGGCGCGATTTGGAAGTAACGGTCAAACCCCGCCACCATGCAAAGCTGCTTGAATTGCTGCGGTGCCTGCGGCAGCGCATAGAACTTGCCCGGATGCAGCCGCGCCGGCACCAGAAAGTCCCGCGCGCCTTCGGGGCTTGATGCGGTCAGGATCGGGGTTTGGAATTCCGTAAAACCCTGATCAATCATGCGCCGGCGGATGGATGAAATCACCTGGCTGCGCAGCATCAGGTTGCGATGCTGCCGTTCCCGCCGCAAATCCAAAAAGCGATAGCGCAGGCGCAATTCTTCGGGGAATTCGGCCTCACCCGCCACTTGAATCGGCAGCACTTCGGCAGATGATTGCACTTCCACTTCGCGCACGCGAAGTTCAATCGCGCCCGTCGGCAGCTTGGCATTCACCGTGCCGGCTTCGCGCGGCACCACATCGCCCGTGACCGTAATCACGCTTTCGGGGCGGAGTTCTTCCAAAAGCTTTAGCACCGGCGAACCCTGCGCCACCACGCATTGCGTCATGCCGTAATGGTCGCGCAAATCAATGAACAACAAGCCGCCATGGTCGCGCTTCCTGTGCACCCAGCCGGAAAGCCGCGCGGTGGAGCCGGCATCGGAAGCGCGGAGCGCGCCGCAATGATGGGTACGATAGGCATGCATGGCGAAAATTCATCCTAAGTGACGGAAAGGCGGGGGAAAGCGCCCCAGGGAGGGGTTTCTGTCAACCCCACCGCTTTCCCGGGGCCCGGCGCCCCTGTATGGAAACGGTCATGAACCGTCGCCATGCCGTCCCGGCAGCCGAACAAAGCCCCGCCCTGATCACCGATACAGGCAGCCTCGCCGCGCTTTGCGACAGGCTGAAGCATGAGCCCTTCGTCACCGTGGATACTGAATTCATGCGTGAACGCACCTATTGGCCGGAGCTCTGCCTAGTCCAATTGGCAGGCCAGCATGAGGTAGCGCTGGTGGATGCCCTGGCGCCGGGGCTGGATCTTGGTCCTCTCGGGGAATTGATGGCGCAACCCCATGTCGTGAAGGTATTTCATGCCGCCCGGCAGGATGTGGAAATCTTTCTGCTGAAATTCGGCGCCGTGCCTCACCCGATTTTCGATACGCAGATCGCCGCCATGGTGGCTGGTTTCGGGGATCAGGCTTCTTATGATTCGCTTTGCCGGTCCCTTGCCGGGGTGCAGATTGATAAGGCCCATCGCTTCAGCGATTGGTCGGCCCGGCCCCTATCCGATAGCCAATTGGCCTATGCGGCAGCGGATGTGACGCATTTGCGCAAGATTTTCGTCTCCCTCACGCTGCGCCTGGAACGGGAAGGCCGGATTGACTGGGTGGGGCAGGAAATGGGCGCGCTGGCCGATCCCGCGACTTATTTGACTGACCCCGATACGGCCTGGGAAAAGCTTCGCCCGCGCACCTCAAACCGGCGGTTTCTGGGCGTTTTGCGCGCCATCGCCGCTTGGCGGGAACGCGAAGCCCAGCGCATCAATATCCCACGCCAGCGGCTGGTGAAGGATGATACGCTACTCGAAATCGCTGCCACCATGCCCGATGGCGCAGGGGAATTGGCCCGCGCGCGCGGCATTTCGGAAAACTTCGCCAAAGGCAAAAGCGGTGAGGGCTTGCTTGCCGCCATCCGGCAGGCCCGCGCTTTGCGCGAAGAAGAATTGCCCCAGTTGCAGAAGGATAGGCCCGGCCTGCCGGCTTCCCCTGCGCTGATCGCCCTGCTCAAGGTCCTGCTGGCTGCCAAATCCGAGGAGCATGACGTGGCGCCCCGCCTGCTCGCTTCCAGCGAAGATTTGGAAAAGCTGGCCACCGGGCAGGATGATGTGCCGGCGCTGCATGGCTGGCGGCGAGAAGTGTTTGGTGACGCCGCTTTGGCGCTGCGTTCCGGCAAATTGGCGCTTGGGGTGGATGGCAGGCGCGTGAAACTTATCCCGGCGGGTTAACCTGTAGGGCCCAGCCCCTCGATCAGGATGATCGCAGCCGCCGCCAAGCCCAGCGCGCAGAACAGCATGGACAGCATCGGCCAGGCATCGCGCGGGCCGCGCATGGCAATCACCCCATTGCCAACCAAGGATACCATCACCGCTGCCACCGGCTGGGACCAGTGCAATTCCCGGAACCCCCAGACAATCAGCGCCACCCAGGCGACCAGCGTGGCCCGCGCCAGCCAGCGCCAAGCCTCGGACGCGGCTTCGGAAGCCGGGCGCATTTCGGGCGCTGGGCTTTTGGAATGGATGAAGGCGCCGATCGAAAGCAGCACCATGGCGGCGTAATAAAGGGTCACGCCCCCCAAATGCCGAAGCCGCGCGCCGCCTGCAAGGGGTATCGCCTGGCCAGAGGTCGCCCTTCGCGCCATTCCGCGCTAACCCTGCGCCATGTCCGCCCCTCCCCCCGCCCTGTTGCAAGTGCTGCCCGCGCTCCGTTCGGGCGGGGTAGAGCGCGGCACGCTGGAGATTGCCGAAGCCCAAATCGCCGCCGGCTTCCGCGCCATTGTCGCTTCTGCCGGCGGGGAGTTGGTGCCGGCGCTGGAAGCGCTGGGCGCCAAGCACGTCACTCTGCCGCTGACCGGCAAATCGCCCCTCGCCCTTTGGCGCAATGCGGCGGCGCTCTCGGCGCTGGCGCGGGCGGAAGGCGTGGCGCTCATTCATGCACGGTCCCGCGCCCCGGCCTGGTCGGCGCTGATCGCGGCCAGGCGCGCGGGGTTGCCCTTCGTCACTACCTATCACGGTGCCTATAATGAGGGCTTCCCCGGAAAGCGATTCTACAATTCCGTGATGGCGCGCGGGGATCGCGTGATCGCGATCAGCCATTTTATCGCCGACCTGATCCGCGCCCGGCATGGGGTGGAGGAGGCACGCCTGCGCGTGATCCCACGCGGTGTTGACCCTCGGCGCTTTGATCCTGGCTTGGTGAGTGCCGAGAGGCTTGAAAAGCTCCGCACTGCCTGGGGCCTGCCTGAAGGCCGCCCGATCATCATGCTGCCAGCGCGTGTAACGCGCTGGAAGGGCCAGATGGTGTTGGTGGAAGCCATGGCCCGCCTGCCAGGAGATTCGCTTGCCCTGTTGGTGGGCGATGCGGAAGAACGCCCGGCCTTCAAGGCAGAACTGCTGGCCCGCATTGAAAGCCTGGGGCTGAAAGACCGCGTGCGGCTTGTAGGCCACGCCAATGACATGCCGGCGGCGCTGATGCTGGCGGATGTCGTGATCCATGCCTCCACCGATGCGGAAGCCTTTGGCCGCACCGTGATCGAAGCCCAGGCCATGGCGCGGCCCGTGATTGCGAGTGACCTTGGCGCGCCCCGCGAAACAGTGGCCGAGGGTGTGACAGGCTGGCGCACCCCGCCCGGCGATGCCGCTGCACTGGCAGACGCCATCGGCAAGATGCTTTCACTGCAAGCAGAAGAACGCGCCGCACTTGGCGCGCGGGCGCGGGCGGCGGTGCTGTCAGGCTATACCACCGTCGCCATGCAGGCAGCGACCATTGCCGTTTATCGGGAATTGATCGGATGAAGCCGCGCATCCTGGTGATCAAGCTGGGTGCGCTCGGGGATTTCGCGCAGGCTTTCGGGCCTTTTGCGGCGATTCGCGCCCATCATCCGGGGGCCGAGATCACGCTGCTAACCACGCCGCCCTTTGCCCCCCTCGCGCGGCAGGCACCCTGGTTTGACGAGGTTTGGGAGGGTGGCCGGCCACGCGGATTGGCCGCGCTTTGGGCCTTGCGCCGGCAATTGCGCGCGGCGCGGTTTGACCGGGTTTATGATTTGCAGACCTCTGATAGGTCATCGCGCTATCGCTGGCTGGTTGGGCGCGGTGTGGAATGGTCTGGCATTGCTGCGGGCGCTTCCCATCCGCATGCCAATCCGCGCCGCGATTTCATGCACACGGTCGAACGCCAGCGGGAGCAATTGGCAATGGCCGGTATCAGCCATTTCCCCGAACCCGCTCTTGGCTGGCTCGATGCCGATATCGCGCGCTTCGCCCTGCCGGATCGCTTTGCGCTGCTGATCCCGGGTGCCTCCCCCGGCAGGCCGGCCAAGCGTTGGCCGGTGGAAAACTTCGGCGCCTTGGCGGCGACGCTGGATATCCCGGTCGTCATCCTGGGCGGCCCGGCTGAGGCCAGCCTGGGCGCCGCCATCAGCGAAGCCGCCCCCGGCACGCGTGACCTGACGGGCAAGACAAGCTTCGCCGATATCGCGGCGCTCGCCCGCCGCGCGGCCTTTTGCATCGGCAATGACACAGGCCCAACCCATCTCGCTGCCGTGGCTGGCTGCCCCACGCTGGCGCTATTCGGCGAGGATAGCGACCCCGCGCTGTGCGCCCCGCGTGGTCCGCGCGTGGCCGTGCTGCGCCATCAGCCGCTTGCGGCCCTGAAGCTGACTGACGTACAGGCCGCGCTTCAGGAATTGATCAATCAACCCGCCGCAACGGCTTGACCCGGAAGGGGCCTCTGCCCATGGTCCGGCCTGCTTTCAACCCATAGGACGCTGTTCATGCCCGCGATTACCCTGCCCGATGGTTCCATCCGCCAATTTGACGGCGCGGTGACGGGCACCACTATCGCGGCGGCGATTGGCCCGGGCCTGGCCAAGGCAGCGCTTGCCATGGAAGTGGATGGCAAGCTGCGCGATCTTTCGGCGACCATCGAACAGGATGCGAAGCTGCGCTTCATCACCCGGCGCGATCCCGAAGCGCTTGAAATGATCCGCCATGATTGCGCGCATGTGTTGGCGGAAGCCGTGCAGGCGCTTTACGCCGGCACGCAAGTCACCATCGGCCCTTCGATTGAAAACGGCTTCTATTACGATTTCGCGCGCAATGATCCCTTCACGCCGGATGATTTCGCCGCGATTGAAGCGAAGATGCGTGAAATCATCGCCCGCAATGACGCCTTTATCCGCGAAGAATGGGACCGTGAGGATGCGATCCGCTTCTTCACCGACAAGGGCGAACGCTACAAGGCGGAATTGATTCAGGATCTGCCGAAGTCCGACATCATCAGCATCTACAAGCAAGGCGCTTGGACCGATCTTTGCCGCGGCCCGCATATGCGCGGCACGGGCGATATCGGCACTGCCTTCAAGCTGATGAAAGTGGCCGGCGCCTATTGGCGCGGCGATCATCGCAACGCCATGCTGAGCCGGATTTATGGCACCGCTTGGCGCGACCAAAAGGAACTCGACGCCTATTTGTTGCAGTTGGAAGAAGCGGAAAAGCGCGACCACCGCAAGATCGGCAAGGAAATGGGCCTGTTTCACTTGCAGGATGAAGCGGTGGGCTCCGTCTTCTGGCACCCCAAGGGCTGGCGGCTTTATCGCACGGTGGAAGCCTATATGCGCCGCCGGTTGGATATCGCCGATTATCAGGAAGTGAAGACACCGCAATTGGTGGATCGCAAGCTTTGGGAAGCTTCCGGGCATTGGGAAAAATTCCGCGAAAACATGTTCGTCGCCCGCGTGGAAGACGAGGATGAAAAAGACCGCGTGCTGGCGCTGAAGCCGATGAACTGCCCCTGCCATGTGCAGATTTTCAATCAGGGCTTGCGTTCCTATCGCGAATTGCCACTGCGCATGGCGGAATTCGGCGCTTGCCATCGCTATGAACCCTCAGGCGCGCTGCACGGCATCATGCGCGTGCGCAGCTTCGTCCAGGATGATGCGCATATTTTCTGCGCGGAAGAACAAATTGCGGATGAGACGGTGCGCTTCGTCGCGCTTTTGTCTTCCATCTATCGCGATTTCGGCTTTACCGAATTCCGCGTGAAATTCTCCGACCGCCCGGCGCGGCGCGCGGGGACGGATGCAGTCTGGGATCAGGCGGAGGGCGCGCTGAAGGATGCCTGCCGCATTGCGGGCGTTGAGTATGAATTGAACCCTGGCGAGGGCGCCTTTTACGGCCCCAAGCTGGAATTCGTGCTGCGCGATGCGATTGGCCGCGATTGGCAATGCGGCACGCTGCAAGTGGATTTCGTGCTGCCCGAGCGGCTGGATGCGGAATATGTCGCCGAAGATGGCACCCGCCGCCGCCCCGTCATGCTGCACCGCGCCATCCTTGGGTCTTTTGAACGCTTCCTGGGTATTTTGATCGAAGAACATGCCGGGCGCTTCCCGCTATGGCTCGCCCCGGTTCAGGTGGTGGTGGCGACCATTGTGGATGAAGCCGCACCCTTCGCCCGCCAGGCAGCAGCCGCGCTGCAAAAGGCTGGGGTCGCGGTTTCGTTGGATCTCAGAAACGAGAAAATCAACCGCAAGGTGGTGGATCACATTGACCAGCGCGTACCCATCCTGGCCGTGATTGGCCGGCGAGAGGCTGAGGAAGGCACCATCGTGCTCCGCCGCCTGCCGGGGCGGGATCAGGAAACGCTGAAGCTCGCTGATGCCGTGGCCTTGCTGGCCGCCGAGGCAACGCCGCCGGATATGCGTTGAATAAAACACAATGGCGCCCATGATGCGGCCCGCCGGGGCCGCCTCACCTACCCGAAACTTGCAGTAGGCTTCCCAAAAGCCCATAAAAGCGTCGTTCTGACAACCACGACAGGAGAGTACCATAGCTCGACCCCCTCTGCCCGCCGCCCCGCAGGCCCCCGCGCGTGAAGGCCCGCGTATCAATGATGAAATCCGCGTCCCTCAGGTCCGCCTGATTGATGACGCGGGAGAGATGATCGGCGTCATGTCCGCCCGCGAAGCGCTGATCCGCGCTTATGATGTGGGCCTTGATCTGGTTGAAATCTCACCCAATGCGGTGCCGCCTGTCTGCAAGATCCTGGATTACGGGAAATACAAATACGAACAGCAGAAAAAGGCGAATGAGGCGCGCAAGAAGCAGAAGGTCGTTGAAATCAAGGAAATCAAGGTTCGCCCGAATATTGATGACCATGATTACGAAGTGAAGATGAAGCAGATGAAAAGCTTCATCGGTGAAGGTGACAAGGTGAAGGTCACACTCCGCTTCCGTGGCCGCGAAATGGCGCACCAGGAATTGGGCGTGAAGGTTCTGGAACGTATCCGAAACGACCTGACTGAATTGGTGAAGGTCGAACAAATGCCCAAACTGGAAAATCGCCAAATGGTGATGGTGGTCGCGCCAAAGTAGGCGGCCCTTCGATCTTCCCTGATGCCGTTCGCTGCATCAGGGAAGATCAAGCTCATGCCCCTTGATGGACCAGGCAGATCATCGGCAGGGTGATTTCGGCAGCAAACCCCGCCTCCCCCCATTCCGGCGAAAAACTCCCTCGTAATTGGGATTGGATGGAGGCGCGGATCATCTTGCCGCCCACCGCCCAGCGCGCAGGTGCCTTGGCTGGCGGGCCGCCCGCTTCCTGCCAGCGCAGGCGCAAAAGCCCAGCTTCCTCATCCATCCTCCAGCTTATGGCCACGCGCCCGCCCGGCACACTGAAGGCGCCATGATCACGGGCATTGCTGGCCAATTCATGGATGGCCAGGGTCACGGGCTGTACGGCCTGCGCAGTCAACCTCAAGCCCGGCCCATCCAGGCTGAAGCGGGCGGCATCCCCGGGCCCGCCGGTCTCGATGAATGCCAGCACTTCACCGCGCAGGACATCGGCCAGATCCGCCCCAGACCACCCATCCGCCGACAGCAACCCTTGCGCGCGGGAGAGTGCGGCAATGCGACCTTCCACGCGTGAGGCATAGCGCGCCGGGTCTTCCTTCGCGCTCACGCGCAGGATGGATTGGATCACGGCCAGAATATTCCTGGCGCGATGATCCAACTCACCGATCATCACTTCGCGCCGCGCTTCGGCGTCCTTGCGCGCCGTGATATCGCGCGTAACCCCCGTGAGGAGCTGCGCCGCACCAGTATCGGGATCGCGCCTGACCACGCGACCAAAGGATTCAAGCCAGCCCCAGCCGCCGGAGGGTGAACGGAAGCGTGCTTCCACGTGAAATCTCTCGGCATCGCCGCTCAGAACGTCCTGATGGCGCGCCACCAGCAGCGGCATGTCGTCCGGGTGAATCTCCGGGTCGCTGCCCGGGTAATGGGTAACCGCTGGCTCCTCCGGCATGCCAAGTATCCGCCGCATGCGGGCAGATCGCCAGATCATGCCGCGCGCCAGATCCATCTCCCAAGTGCCTAAATCACCAGCGTCCAATGCCAGCGCTAAACGCTGGCCCTCATCCGCCAATTGTGTACTGCGTTGGGCCACCCGAGCTTCAAGTTCGGCCTTGGCGCCAAGCAGGGATGCTTGCTGCTGCGCCACACGCCAGGCCAAGGCGCCCAGCGCAACCATGGCAAGCAGGCCAAAGACCAGCACATGCCAAACCTTATGCCACCATCGGCGCATGATCAGGGCATGCGGCTTCACTGCCACCGCGTAAAGCTGCGGGTATTCGGCCAAGCGCCGGTAAGCCACCAGAATGGGCTCACCGGTCGAGGGTAGGATCCCATGCAGCGTGCCGGATTCACGGCCTGATTCCATCTCCTTGCGGAGTGGCGATCCCGTGGACAGGGGCTCTATGCGCCCCGGCCTGGGGGGATGGTGCGTCAGCACCTCACCATCCCGACGCAGGATCGCGACAATCTCCCCATCGCGAATGGATACCCGGGCCAAGCCGGCGCCCAGCGCGGCCACATCCAACGAAACCACCACCGCCCCGCCATCCGGGCCAGGGCGCCCGCGACTGATGGAAAAGAAATTCTTGTCGCCACCGGCAGTCTGATAAGCGCGGCTCACCCAAAGACTTCCAGGCGGGATATTGTCCAGCGCCGTAAGTTGTTCCCTGACCGCCATGCTGAAGTTGGGCGGCGGCGAAGATGCGGCGGCGGCCAGGATGGTGCCATCCACACCGACCAGCTTCGCCTCCAATATCAGCTGCATACGGGCGATCTGTCCCCGTAAATGCTGATGCCACCGGGGTTCGTCGGCCATGATCTCCGCCTCGGAAACCCCCTGCGTTGCCTGTGCAATACGATCGGTTGCCGCCATGTAGCCTGTCAGGACACGCCCAGCATATTCGGCCGCGCCTTCCGCCCCCATCACCAGGCGTTCCTCCGCATTTTGCCACAGGCTTTGCCAAGCCATGAGTACGGAAAGCCCCAACATGCCGGCGGGTAGGGTAAGCGCCAGGCAGATCAGCACATAAATCGTTGCCAGCCGGCGTGGCTTGGGTGCGCGCCCATCTTGCCCGCCTGGGCCGTGACTGCCCCGGGCCGTGGGGGTGGCCCAGACCGCAGGACTACGGGTTGGCGTTATCTCCGTGTAAGCCATACTCAAGGTCAATCCTTAACCTCACTCCAGCGGATGCCACTTCACAGATCGCAGAGCTTCCTTATCGCCTGATTCGTTAAGCTAATCACGCCAAAGCCGCCGCCTTGGACTTCACAAATATGTCATGGCGCCATGACAATGACGCCTGAGTGGGCCGTCGCATTGCCTGTCTTGCCGCTGGCCCAGGGCCAAGCGATAAGTCCTTTGTCCTGCACAGGTTTTCGCCATGTCGCTCAGCCCGCTTGCCACACTGGAAGCCATCGCCGCGCGTAACCCCGCTGATGCGATGGATGCGCTGCTGGCATTATTGCGGCGGCTGGCCGGCGGCACCGGCCTGCAAGACCTAGCCGCGCCAGAGCCACCGCAGGAGATTGAGGTTCTGGCCACGCGGCTGGCCGCGGCCATGGCGCGCATCATGACCACGCCAGGCATCGGCTTTGGCGGCGATGCGGCGCTGCGCTTTGCCGCCATCGGGCGGGTCACTGATAATCTTCAGGCCGTGAGCGGCTTCGGCAATTCGGATCACATCCTGCGCATCCTGGGCGCGGGCAATACGGATGGGCTCAGGCGCCTGGGTCGGGAGGACCGAGAAGCCTTCGCCAAGGCTTGGCTTGTGCTTTCTGTGGATACGGCGCTGCCAATTGATATGGCGGCGCTGCTGGAGGCGCCGGCGCCGCTCGCGCTACTGGCCGCGATGTGCCTGATTTCGCAAAAGCCGGTGCTAACCGAAGCCGGCTATCAGCGACGCGAAGCGCTGGTCAGCTTGGCCGGGCGGCTGAAGCCTGTCCTACTACCGCTTTCAGTGGATCATCTGGTGCTGGCCTCAGCGGCCTGGATGCTGTGTTCCTATGCCGGGGCGCGCGACAAGCACGGCATCAAACCCGTGCTGAACCGCGTGCTGCGCCATTGGGGCCTGGGGATTGGCCTTGGCGATGCCGCGCTGCCCAGGCCGCGCGCGCTGAAGGCGCGGCCCACGCTGCTCGTGGCGGCCGAGATCATGCACTCGAACCATGTGCAATATCGTTATTTCGGCCAATATCTGCGCCAATTGCGCCAGCGCTTTCATCTGGTGCTGCTGACCGAGGAAGCCCAGGCCGACCCCAATGCACGCGCGCTGTTCGATGAGGTGCGCGTTTTCAAGCGCGAAGCGGGCAGCGGTTATTTCAACCGTCTGGCGGATGATATCAGGGCGATCGCGCCCGATCTGATCTTTTGGCTGAGTGTTGGCATGCGGCATTGGGGGCCGGTGCTCGCCAATTTCCGTCTGGCACCCATTCAATTTGCCGGGCTTGGCCATTCGGCTTCCACCTTCTGCGACACCATGGACTACTATTTCACGGAAGAAGGCTATGTCGGTGACGCCAGTCTTTTATCCGAACAATTGGTCCTGCTACCTGATGAAAGCCTGATCTTCGAAAGATCACCCTTCTACAAGCCGGTCTCACCCGCCATTCGGGCCAAGGCCAGCCCCTTGCGTGTGGCGCTGCCATCCAATCTGTTGAAGCTCAACCCGTATTTCATCAGCGTCTTGCTGCGTATTCGGGAAAAGGCGGGCCGCGCCCTGGAATTTCGCGTCTTTCCCAATGTTTTGGGGCTGGATTTGCTCGCCACGCAGCGCGTTTTTGCAAAACATTTGCCCGGCAGCATCGTGCACCCGGTCATGGCCTATAACACCTATCTGGCCGAACTTAATGCTTGCGATCTGAACCTGAGCCCCTTCCCCTTTGGCGGGCTGCATAGTGTGGTGGATTCGCTCCGCCAGGGGATCCCAGTGGTCGCTTTGGAAGGGCTTGATCTGCATGCCCGCACGGATTCCATGCTGCTGCGCAGGCTTGGCATGCCGGAATGGCTAATTGCGCAGGATGAGGAAGCCTATATCGCCGCCGCAATACGGGTGATTGACAATGACGCTGAACGGGTTGCGCTCAGCCAGCAAGCCTTGGCGTTGGACATTGACCGCGTGCTGTTTGGCGATGGCACCACGAAGTTGCGTAGTGATGTGGTGGATGCCGTCTGGTGGATTTACCAGAATCATGAGGCGATCAAGGCTTCAGGCCGCAAGGTGTTTCGTGCCGCGGATTGGGCGAATCTTCCGCCCACCTGAAACAGGCGCTTTCAGCCGGGCGGGGTAGGCATTACATGCGCGTGATGTCCAAACCCGCTCTTTTATGGTTCCGCCAGGATTTGCGCCTGGCCGATAACCCGGCGCTGCATGCCGTGGCCGATCGCCCCATCCTGCCGGTTTTCATCCTGGACGCGGAGGCTGCCGGCGCCTGGGCGGAACGGGGCGCTTCCCGCTGGTGGCTGCATCACAGCCTTGAAGCACTGGCACGTGACCTCAAGGCCCTCGGCGCCCCGCTTCTGGTGCTGCGCGGCGCCGCGCTGGACCTGCTGCCAAAGCTGGCCGCCGAGATCGGCGCCGATGAAATCCATGCCGGGCGGCTCACCGAACCCTGGGCGCGGGCGCGCGATGCCAAGCTAGCTGAGACTTTGCAGGGCGCGGGGCGCAAGCTGGTGCTGCATCGCTCCGCCCTGCTGCATGAACCGCATCTGGTGCGCACCGGGGCAGGCAAGCCTTACGCGGTCTATACCCCTTTCTCCCGCACGTTATTTGGTTTTGGCGACCCCGCCGCGCCTATTCCGGCGCCCGACAAATTGCGCGCGGCCCCGGGCGCGCCGGCGGGTTTGGACATCGCGGCGCTTGGCCTGCTGCCGCGCCCGCCTGAGCCCGATTGGGCCACAGGCTTCGGGGCGGTTTGGCAACCGGGGGAAGCCGGGGCCGCGCGGCGGCTTGCTGATTTTCTGGCCTCGGGCGTGAATTCTTACGCCGATCGGCGCAATGAACCGGCGGCCAAGGGGGGCACATCCGGGCTCTCGCCCCATTTGCATTTCGGGGAAATCTCCCCGCGTCAGGTCTGGGTGGCGGCGCGGGAAGCCGCACCCCATGGCGGGGCGGGGCTGGAGACCTTCCTGAAGGAAGTGCTGTGGCGGGAGTTTTCGCATCATTTGCTCTGGCACCGCCCGGAAATGCCGGAGGCGCCGCTGCGCGCCGACTTCGCGGCCTTTCCCTGGGCGCCTGATGCCGGGATGCTGCGCGCCTGGCAGCGCGGGCAAACAGGCTATCCGATTGTGGATGCCGGCATGCGCCAGCTTTGGCGGATTGGCTGGATGCATAATCGCGTGCGCATGATCACGGCTTCGTTTCTCGTGAAACATCTGCTGCAAGCCTGGCAGACAGGGCAGGCCTGGTTCTGGGATACGCTGGTGGATGCGGACCTCGCGGCCAATAGCGCTTCCTGGCAATGGGTGGCGGGCTGCGGGGCGGATGCGGCGCCCTATTTCCGCATCTTCAACCCAGTGCTGCAGGGCGAAAAATTCGACCCCGAGGGTGCGTATATCCGCGCCTGGTGCCCGGAATTGGCCAAGCTGCCCGCGCGCTTCATCCATAAGCCTTTTGAAGCGCCGGAGATGATCCTGCGCGGCGCCGGCGTGACGCTTGGGCAGACTTACCCTAAGCCGGTGATTGGCTTGGCGGAAGGCCGCGCCCGGGCGCTGGCTGCCTTTGCGGGGCTGCGCGGCGGATGATCTCGACGCGCAGGCTGCGTGACGCCGGCTTTTCCGGGCTGCGCGTGGTGGGCGATGTGCATGGCGAGGCCGAGGCGTTTGAGGCCGCCATTGCGGGCGCGGAGGCGCTTGGGCTTTTCGTCATCCAGCTTGGTGATCTGGTGGATTACGGGCCGGATAGCCCAGGTGTGCTGCGCCGCGCCTTTGCCATGCTGGACGCGCAGCGCGGGGTTTTTCTGCTGGGCAATCACGAACACAAGCTCCGCCGCGCGCTGATTGGCCATGCAAGTGCCAAGCTTTTCGTCGCCCCCGAAGGGCTTGGCCGCACCTTGGAGCAATTGCAGGCAGCCCCGGACGGCACGGCGCTGACGGCGCGCGCAGTGGCCGAAATTGCCCGTGCCCCGGCTTGGTTGCGGCTGGGGCAGGCCATGTTCATCCATGCCGCCTATCATGATGCCATGCTGTTCCGAGCACCCTCCGAGGATGCCGGTGTGCGCCGCCCCGATGGCCCGCTTTCCCGCGCACTTTACGGCGAAGTGACCGGCCAGCGCGGGCCGGATGGCTACCCAATGCGCGCCACGCGTTGGGTGGGGCGGATACCCCATGGCATCACGGCCTATGTCGGGCATGACAATCGCTCGACCAATGGGCGGCCGCACGAGATGCGCGGCGCACTGGGGGGGCGGGCGATTTTCCTTGATACCGGCGCGGGAAAAGGCGGCGCGCTAGCCTGGGTTGATTTGCCGTTTGAGGCGCTGGAGCCCAGCTAACTCAACTCCACAGCTTCGGATTCGCCAAATCCCGCGCAATGCGTTCGGCGGCGGCATCCAATAACGCCTCACCCTTCGCAGCCGTGGCGCTGCGCGCATCGCCGATCACGCCATTGGCGCTGAGCTCCTTGAAGGAACGCCGCCGCGCGAGTGCTGCCGGTTGGCCTTCAACACGCGTGCTATGCGGGCCATGCTGTTCCGAAAGCCGCGCCGGGCGCACCGCTTCGGGCATCAGGGTCATGACCATGGAAGCCTCAGCCTCACAGGCATGCAGCACATTGGATTGGCGTTCCAGGATGGGCGCGAAGGCATCGCCTGCCATGTGCCAATAGGTCGCGGCAGCCACTGGAATGCCGCTTTCAGCCTGCGCATCCACGGCGGCCACCGCCACCGCTTCGGCATTGCCGCCATGGCCATTCAGCAACATGGCGCGCTTGAAGCCGGCCCGCGCCGCGGAACGCACAATGCCACGCAACACACCACCAAAGGCCGCGTAATCGAGCGTGACCGTGCCGCCGAAAGGCACGTGATGTTCGGCCAAACCGGTCCAGACGCAGGGTGTGACCACCACCTGTTCGCCGGCGGCCACCATGCGCTGCGCGACACGATGCGCAACACCCGTGGCGCAGATGATGTCAACGCCGGTTGCGAGTGCCGGGCCGTGCTGTTCCAGGGACGCCACCGGGATGATCACCAATGCCCCCGCCGCAGCGCGGGCATTGAGCTCTTCCGAGGTCATTTTCATCCATTCGATTTCGGTCGTCATGTTCATTACTCCGCAGTTGCGCCGGCTTGTTGTACCAGATCGCGCCAGATCGGTTCTTGCGCGCGCCAGAATTCGCCGAAAGCGGCGGGGGTTGCATCGGTGGTGGGCTGGAAGCTCATTGGCCTCAGCCTTGCCGCCAGGGCTTCATCCGCCATTACGCGGGTCAGCGCGGCATGGAGCGTATTGATCACAGGGGCAGGCGTGCCGGCAGGGGCGACGACAGACCACCAATTCAGCGCATCAAAGCCCTTGCCGGGCAGTGCCTCATCCATGCCGGGCACATTGGCGATTTCCGGCACATAGGTGATGCGCTGTGCGCTGCCCACCACCAGCGGCCGGAAACGGCCTTCGCGGACATGCGGCAAAAGCGCGGGAATGGCATCGAACATCATATCAATGGTGCCGGAGGCCAAATCCTGGATCGCCAGTGACCCGCCGCGATAAGGCACATGGGTGATTTGAATGCCGGTCGCGCGATTGAGCTTTTCCAGGAACAAATGGCTGATTGTGCCTGTGCCGGAAGACCCCATGGTGACGCGGCCCGGATTGGCGCGGGCGAATTCAATCAATTCGCCAAGCGTGCGATAGGGGCGCTGGCTATTGACCACCAGCAGAATGCTGCCCACCGCAACCCGCGTCACTGGCGCCAGATCGCGCATCGGATCAAGCGGCATTTGCGTGCGATACAAATACTTGTTCGCCACCAGCACATTGGCCGAGGTGAACAACAGCGTATGCCCATCCTTCTCGGCTTGCGCCACGGCGAGCGCGCCAAGATTGCCGCCGGCGCCGGGGCGGTTATCCACCACCACGGGCTGGCCCAGCACAGGCGCCAGGCGTTCGGCAATCATGCGCGCGATAATATCATTGGCGCCACCAGGCGCGATCGGCACAATCAGCCGCACCGGGCGGGTTGGGAAATTCTGCGCTTGCGCGGCACTGGTGGCGAAGATGGCGCTGGCACCAATCAGCGCGGCGCGACGGGACATCAGCATGGGGGACCTCCGGCTAGGGAATGCGAAGGCTAAGCCGGAAAGGGTCAGGAAGAAAACAGGCGCCTCAGCCCCGCATTTCCGGCCCATCCAGAAATTCCCGCGCCTTGGCGCGCATGGCGGCAAGCTTTTCAGGCTTCAGCTTGCGCAAACCCATCACCGGCATCGCCATGCGCGGATTGCGCGCGAAATTTTCCGCGTGGCGGGCAATGAAATCCCAATAGAGGAAATTGAAGGGGCAGGCGCGCGGCCCCACCGCATCCTTCGCATCATGCGCGCAGCCGCGGCAATAATCCCCCATGCGGTTGATATAGGCCGCTGACGCCGCATAGGGCTTGGACGCCATCACCCCGCCATCGGCGTAAAGCGCCATGCCTTGGGTATTGGGCAATTCCACCCAATCAAAGGCATCGGCATAGACCGCAAGATACCAGCGATTGACCTCGGCTGGATCAAGCCCCGCGATTAGCGCGAAATTCCCGGTGATCATCAGGCGCTGGATGTGATGCGCATAGGCGTGATCACGCGTCTGCTCCACGGCTTGCGACATGCAGCGCATGGAGGTTTCCGCACCCCAGTAAAACGCCGGCAAAGGGCGCTTGGCGGAAAGCGCATTGCCTTCCGCGTAACCCGGCATCAGCAGCCAGTACAGCCCGCGCACATATTCGCGCCAGCCGATAATCTGGCGAATGAAGCCCTCAACAGCATTGAGCGGTGCCTTGCCATCACGCCAGGCTTGCTCGGCGGCACGGCAAATCGCCAAGGGATCAAGCAGACCGATATTGAGACTGGTTGAGATCAGCGAATGAAACAAAAAGGGCTGACCCGCCGCCATGGCATCCTGATAATCGCCAAAACGCGGCAGCCGATCCCGGATGAAGGCCGCCAGCGCGGCTTCAGCATCGCGCGCTGTCACGGGCCAGGCAAAGCCCTCAGCCGTGCCGAAATGCGCGCCGAAACGCGCACTGACCAAGGCGATGACCTCGCGCGTGGTCTCATCAGGTGCAAAGCGCGGCGCGGCGGGGGGTGTCACACCGGCGGGCAACGCCGCGCGGTTTTCGGCATCGTAATTCCAGGCGCCGCCGGCAGGTTCATCGCCTTCCATCAGTAGGCCGGTTTCGCGGCGCATCTCGCGATAGAAGAATTCCATCCGGTATTGCTTGCGCCCCTTGGCCCAGGCGCGAAAGCGCGGCAGATCGCAAATGAAGCGATGATCGGGGCGGATTTCCACCGGCAGGCCAAGCGCTTTTTCCCACGCCTCCAGATCCTGCAAAACGCGCCATTCGCCGGGATGGGTTGCGATGATGCGCTCAGGCCGATGCCGCGCCACGGCGCGCGCCACTTCGCCGGCAAAGCTTTGCGTATTCGCTGGATCATCCAGGCGGATGTAATCCACGGCCACGCCGCGTGCTTCCAGCGCGCATGCGAAATGGCGCATGGCCGATAGGATCAGGATGATCTTTTGCGGATGATGGGGCACATAGGTGCATTCCGCCATCACCTCCATCATCAATACACGATCCCGTGCGGGGTCGAGCCCTTCCAGCGCCGATAGGCCCGGCGCCAATTGATCGCCCAGCACCACGCGTAGTGCGGCGGTTTTGCTCATCCCATCAGCTCATAAACAACGGCGCTGCCATCCTCACCCTTGGTGGTGAAGGCTACCCAGCGGCCTTCGGCATCATAACGCGCAATCGATTCAACCTCTGCATTCAGCGTGAATTGCACGCCGCCACCGGGCAGGGCGCTGCGGCTTGGCGTGGCTGACAGGGGCTTACCCGTGAGCGGGCGGATCAGCGGGCGCGTGAAATGCGCCCCATTCCACCAGGTAAGCGGCGCGGCATTGGCCGGCAGGCGCGCGGCACCCTCCGGCCCCTGCGCCACCAGCGCATTGCCTTCAGCCACCACGCGCGCTTCGGTCACAGTGCCATTGCGGTCATGGCGCGATGTCAGGCGTTGCAGCCGATCATTCGCCCATTCTTCCGCAATCTCGTGCTGCAGGCGAAACACGGTGAAGCCGGCCAGCTTCACCTGCAAGGCGATTTCGGTCTGCACCGCAAGCCGCGCGGCACTACCGGAAAGCCGCACCTGATGCGTACCAATCTCTCGGCCTTCGCGCAGCACGCGAAACCGCACCGCGCCGGGGGCGGCGAAGGCCGTGGCGGGCAGTAAAAGCCCGGGCAGCGCGAGAAAGGCACGACGCAGCATCATCCGCGGCTCCTGAGCGTGGATCGGCCGCCATCCACGGCCATAATCTGGCCGGTGATCCAGCCCGCCTGATCTGATAGCAGAAAATCCGCGAGCGCGGCGGCATCCTCGCCCTCACCCAGCCGGGGGATGGGGTGCTGTTTGGCGATGGCATCGGCCATTTGCGCATTGGCCAACAGGGTGGCCGCCATGTTGCTGCGGGTCAGTGACGGCGCGATGCAATTGATGCGAATGGCAGGCGCCAATTCGGCGGCGAGTGCGACCGTAAGGCCCTCCACCGCACCCTTGGCGGCGGCAATCGCCGCGTGGTTGGTAAAGCCCGCCCGCGCCGCGATGGACGAAAACAGCACCACCGCGCCTTTTCCTGCCACCAAAGCATCTTGCGCTGCTTGCACGGCAAGCATGGCGCCGAGTGCATTCAGCCGAAAGGCGCTCAACATATCAGCCTCGGTCACGCGTTTCAGCGGTTTCAGCGCGATGGAACCGACGCAATAGGCCAACCCCGCCAAGGGTGTGCCGGCAGCGGCAATGGCACCGCGCAAGGCGGCTGCGTCTTCCACATCGGCTGGGATCGCCAGGCTGCCCGGGATTTCGGCGGCAAGGGCGGCAAGCCGCGCCGCATCCCGCGCCACCAGCGCGGGGCGATGCCCACGCGCCGCCACGCGCCGCGCCAGCGCTGCCCCCACCGCGCCGGTCGCGCCCAGGATCAAGATTGATGTTCCAGCCATGCTGCCCTCCAACTACCTGTCTCCAAATGGTCATGCGCGGCGAAAGCGCGAGGGGCGCGACAAGCCGGCCGCGCCGTGCCAGAATGGTCGCGCGATGCGTCAACTCCTTTTGCTGCGCCATGCCAAATCCGCCTGGGACGACCCGGCGCTGGCGGATCACGCACGGCCCTTGAATGGCCGGGGGCGGCGCGCGGCGGCGGCCATGGCGAATGCCATGCGCGGGCTGGGGCTTTCGCCCGATGTGGTGCTGGTTTCTTCCGCGCGGCGCACACTACAAACGCTGGAAGCGCTTTCGCCTTTGCCCGATAGCCCGATCATCGAACCGATGGATGAGCTTTATCTGGCGTCTTGGCAGAATCTGCTCGGGCTTTTGCACCGCGTGCCGGAAACCGCGCGGAGTGTGCTGCTGATTGGCCATAATCCCGGGCTGCATGATCTGGCGCTCGCGCTCACCGGGGCGGATTCCATGGCCCGCAACCCGGATGCACGGCGGATGGCGGAGGCCTTTCCGACCGCGGCTTTAGCGGAATTCAGCATCTCCAGCCCCTGGCCAAGCCTGGCTGAGGGCGGCGGGCGGCTGGTGCGCTTCATGATCCCTGAAGATCTACCGGAAATGGCGGAATGACCGACCTAGAAAGTACTGAAGCCGAGGCGGCAGCGGAAGTGCCGGAGGTGACAGTGGCGCCGGAGCCTTCGGTGCTTGAACTTGAATTCCGCATGGCACCTGAGGAAATCCCGCGTCTTTCGCATTTGCCCATTCTGGCTGCCCTCCGAAAGGGCCGTATTTCCTCGGTTGCGGAGGAAATAAGGTGGCTTGATACGCCTGGCGGCGCGGTGATGGGATCAGGCAAGCTGATCGAAGTGCCCCGGCGTGGCCCAAAGCGATTGGTCACCTTGCAGCCGGCGGCTGATGCCCCTTGGCATCCTGGGTTGGTGCTGCCTTCGGCTGCCCTGCCGAGCCCGTCTCAGGAGCAAACCGATGGCGGCGTGGAGGCGCTGATTCCTCTTGCCGCCTTTTCCGGCAGGCGGCGCCGTCAGAACCTGGTCCTGGGCGACGCCACGGTACAGCTCCGCATTCTACATGGGCATTTGCGGACCGTCATGGCCGAGCGCGAAGTCGTACGGATAGGCCTTCTGGGTCCACCAGAGGCCGTTCTGGATCTGGCCCAACGCCTGGTCGCGGTATGTCCGCTATTGCCCTCAAGCCTCAGCCTGGCTGCCGAAGCCTTGAGCCTTGCCACTGGACAGCCCCCGGCCCCGTGCCGGCGCGGGGCGCCGGATACCTCGGACGCCGATACGCTGGAGGCCTGCTTCACGCTTGCCATCGGGCATTTGCTGGAGGTTGCGTCCCATTACGCGCCAATCGCCCGCGCAGGCACTGCGATTGAGGGCGTGCATCAATTACGGGTTGCGATGCGGCGCCTGAGATCGGTTCTCAAGGTCTTTCGCCCAGTCACGGATGCGCCGCAAGGCCGCGCGCTGGATGAGGCTTTGCAAGGGTTCTTGAAACTACTTGGGCCGGCACGGGATTGGGATGTGTTTTTGGCCGGGATCGGGGCGGAGATGGCCGATCTTTTGCCGGATGATCGCCGCATGCGGGCCTTGCTGCGGGCGGCGGAAACGGAACGCCAAACAGCCTATAAGGGTCTTGCTGAAGCGCTGGACGGACCGGCTTGGCGCGCCTTGCTACTGGCCGGCATCGCCTTCGTGCTCCGCAAACCCTGGCGTGATGTGGCTGATCCCGAAAGGCTTGAGCGTTTGGAGGCTCCACCACAGGATTTTGCCGCGCTTGTATTGGGGAAGCGCTGGCGCAAATTGCGCAAGGCAGGCGAAGACATCGAGGAGCTGGAGCCCGAAGCGCTGCATGAGCTTCGCCTTGATGCAAAGCGCCTGCGCTATGCCGCCGAGGTATTTTCTCCAATTTTCCCGAGCAAGGCGACACGCCGGTTCCAGCGGAACCTTTCTGCATTGCAGGAGGAATTGGGGCTTAGCAATGATGCCTCGGTCGCGCGCGGTTTGGTACAGCATCTTGACCGTGACAAGGATACGGGCCGCGCTTGGGCGATTGGCATTGTGGAAGGCTGGTGCCTGGCACGAACCACAGCGGATCGAGAAGCCATTCTGGAGATTTGGGACAAGCTTGATACCAAAGAATCATTCTGGTCAGCGGATTAGCCGCATCTTTTCGCGTTTTGCGTGAGTGTGACATAATTTTTTTATATTATGGGCGGTTGTAACACGGCGAAAAATTCGGTTATCCATGACCCGTGCGTGAACCAAGGCGTATTTTTAAAGGCAGGCAAGTTAGTCCCCGCTTTGGCGGCTCCGGGCTAGGTATTGCTTGCGCCGTGATTGCGGCGCTTTTCCTTGGCTTTGGCTTGCCGTCCAATCTGTTCGGCTCTGCCCCTGCGGATCGCCCCATCACGGCTGAGCCCACTCAAATCCGTGTGTTTGATGGTGAGACGCTCGGCCTTGGCGATCGCATCATCCGGCTTTCCGGCATTGCCGCCCCAGCGCGGGGTGAGGCTTGTGGCGGGGACGCATCACGCGCCGATTGTGGCGCGGCGGCGGCGGCGGCGCTGGCGCGCCTAATTCATGGCCAAAACATTACTTGCCGGATTGAAGGCCATGACGGCTTCCGCCGCGGGCTTGGCCGCTGCACCGCCGATGGGCGCGATGTGAATGCGGCCATGGTGGAATCGGGTTATGCGCTGGCATCGGTATCCGTTCTACGCCCCCTGGAAGTGGCGGCGCGTGATGGCCGGCAGGGGCTTTGGGCCGATGCCAGCCGGATGCCCGCCGATTGGCGTCGGCGTTGAGCGCGTTTGCCTGTTTCTGAAATGGGCCGGGCGCAGCGTTTTACCCCCATCTTCAAGGGCGATTTACGCTTTGGGGTTAGGCTTTGCCCGGCTGCCGGTCACTCGGTTTGCCAATCTGCCCGCTACACCCTTATCCTGCACCGCACCATGATTTAGCGCCCCCGCTTGTGCTGGTGGCGTGACCGTTTTTGAGGAAGACAAGCATGACCACTAAGCCCCAGGGGTCCATCACCATCACGCTGGATGGCACGAACAAGAGTACGACCCTGCCGTTGCTCGGCGGCACGCTGGGGCCGAATGTTGCCGATATCCGCAAGCTTTACGGCGATCTTGGGATTTTCACCTTCGACCCCGGCTATGGCGCGACCGCTTCCTGCGAAAGCACCATCACTTACATTGATGGCGATGCCGGGGTTTTGCTCTATCGCGGCTATCCGATTGAGCAATTGGCCGAAAAATCGAGCTTCCTGGAAGTTTCCTATCTGCTGCTGAATGGCGATCTGCCCAATGCCACGCAGTATGAGGATTTCCGCAAGGGTGTGACCTATCACACCATGCTGCATGAACAGCTGCGCCGCTTCTTTGACGGCTTCCGCCGCGATGCGCACCCAATGGCCGTGATGTGCGGTGTGGTTGGCGCGCTGGCCGCCTTCTATCACGACAATCTGGATATCAATGACGCCCGGCAACGTGAAATCGCCGCCTTCCGTCTGATCGCGAAGGTGCCGACGATTGCGGCCTGGGCCTATAAGTATTCCATCGGCCAGCCCTTCATGTATCCGCGTAATGATCTGAGCTATGCGGAAAACTTCCTGTATATGCTGAATGCCGTGCCGGCCGAGCCCTGGGTGAATAACCCGATCCTGGCGCGCGCGATGGACCGCATCATGATCCTGCATGCGGATCACGAACAGAATGCCTCCACCAGCACCGTGCGGCTGGCCGGTTCGACCGGCGCCAACCCCTTTGCCTGCATCGCGGCCGGCATCGCCGCCCTTTGGGGCCCGGCGCATGGTGGCGCCAATGAGGCTGTGCTAAAAATGCTCGCCGAAATTGGGCATCCCAAGAATATCCCTGGCTTCATCAGCGAAGTGAAGGACAAGAACAGCCACACCAAGCTGATGGGCTTCGGTCACCGGGTTTATAAGAATTTTGACCCGCGCGCGAAGATCATGAAGGAAACCTGCCACGAAGTGCTGGCGGAACTTGGCATCAAGAATGAGCCACTTCTGGATATGGCGATGGAAATGGAACGCATCGCGCTTTCCGATGATTATTTTGTCAGCCGGAAGCTTTATCCGAATGTGGATTTCTATTCGGGCATCATCCTGAAGGCGATGGGCATTCCGACCCATATGTTCACCGTACTGTTTGCCGTGGCGCGCACGGTGGGCTGGGTGAGCCAGTGGAAGGAATTGATCGAAGACCCAAGCCAGCGCATTGGCCGCCCACGCCAGGTCTATAGCGGCGCGGCGGAACGCCCCTTCGTGCCGATGGCGCTCAGGACCTGAGCGCCTGATCGGCGAAGGCCGAGGGCCGGAGCCGTGAATCAGTCGCTCCACACAAGCGCCTGATCGGCGAAGGCCGAGGGCCGGAGCCGTGAATCAGTCGCTCCACACAAGCGCCTGATCAGCGAAGGCCGAAGGCTGAAGCCGTGAATCAGTCGCTTTTTTACCATGGGGTGATCCACGAAATTGGATCATCCCATAATGCTCGGTTCCAGTCTTAAGCTTCTGTCAGGAAATTTGTCCTCTAAATTTTAAGGTTCCTGTGCAACTATAGGGTCATGGACGCCGCTGACCCAATCAACCCCAAGCCGAAAATTCGTTTGAATTTGACGCAAAATATTAGTAATACTCAGAAGGCGTTAACCTTTCATTCATCTTTTCAGCCTAGGCTCTCATCCATGATCAGTTTGAACTCCATGGCTTCCGTCGCTCAGGAAATTGGCGTTAATTCTGCCATCCTTAAGCCTCGCGCCCCTGTCGAACCCGTTGATGCGGTGCAGGCCAGCAGCAAGGGTCAGACCCAGCAGCGCATGCTGGAAGCCGTGCCCGCCGCACCGGCCAATCCGCTGCCGCGCGGTTCGCTGCTCGACCTTCGCGTCTAAGCATTCAAAGACCACGTTTCGAGCGAAGCCCCTGAACTGAGGGGCGCCCTGGCCTTGTTCGCCGTTCAGGCGCTGGCCAATTCCGTGATAACTGCACGCATGACGGATTGAAACATCTCAGGCGTCAGACGGCGCGTTGAGGTGTTGTAGCGGCTCACGTGATACGAATCAGCCAGGACCAAACCATCGGTCAGCCGATGCAGCGCGCCATGACTGAAGGCAAACCGTGAAGCCGGAATTCCCTTGGCGCGCAGCAGCGCATTATGCGCCACCACCCCCAAAGCCAGTACCACGCGCAAACCCGGCATGCCGGCCAGCTCAGCCTTCAGGAAATCATTACAGGCACGGATTTCGACAGGTAGCGGCAGGTTTTCCGGCGGCACGCAGCGCACCGCATTGGCGATGCGGCAGCCGGTTAGCTCCATGCCGTCCTTCGGGTCCTCACCATAAGCGCCGCGGGCCAGGCCGTGTTCCAGCAGCGTCCCGTAAAGCAGCTTGCCGGCATAATCCCCAGTAAAGGGCCGCCCGGTGCGATTGGCCCCGCGCACCCCGGGCGCCAAGCCCAACACCAAAAGTGGCGCCTCTCGCTGGCCCCAGGATGGCACGGGGGCGTTATGCCAGCCGGGTTCCTTGGCACGATTGGCGGCGCGATATTCGGCAAGCCTTGGGCAGAACGCGCAATCGCGCCCTGGTGCTGAAACGGTAGTAGCGCTCATTCAGGCTCGATATCCGGCGCCTCACCATAGGGGTCGGCTGGGGTGATGCGGCTTGGCCTGGCCACGGCAGCGGGGGCCGGTGCGGGACGCGGGCGGGCTTCGGCGGGGGCGCGGCGGGCGATTTCTGGCCCGATATCGGCCAATTCCAGAAAACCATCGGCCTGGCGGCGCAATTCATCAGCGATCATGGGCGGTTGGCTTTCCATGGTGGACACCACCGTCACCTTGACCCCCTGGCGCTGCACAGCTTCCACCACGCGGCGGAAATCGCCATCGCCGGAAACCAGCACCGCATGGTCCAGATGGGGTGCCAATTCCATCATGTCCACCGCCAATTCGATATCCATATTGCCCTTGATCCGGCGCCGCCCGGATGGGTCCGCCTGTTCCTTGGCGGGCTTGGTCACCACGCGCCAGCCATTATAGGCCAGCCAATCGGTCAGCGGGCGAAGGGGGGAGTAATCCTCGGTCTCGATTAGCGCGGTATAGTAGCAGGCACGCACCAGATAGGTAGAGCCGCCGAAAAACCGCAGCATGGCGGCGAAATCAACCTCGAACCCCAAGGCCCTTGTGGCATAGTAGAGATTGGCCCCATCAACGAAAAGGCCAACGCGTTCCAGGCCAGCCTGGCGCCGAGCAACATGAGCAGACATCAAATGATCCTCAATGGTTCGAAACAAGCGTTCAAATACCGACAATTTTGTTACACTAAAAATTCTGGGCTGTCATGCCCAGTGTCCCGGAGCATTTTCAAGCCAAGCGGAAGCGCTTGGCGACTCGGAAAATGCGACCGTCACTTGAGCATTTTCAAGCCAAGCGGAAGCGCTTGGCGACTCGGAAAATGCGATCAAACAAAGGCTTAGCGCATGTCGGTTGAGCGGATGCGAAGCGGACAGACGCTAATCGCGATTGGCGCCAACCTGCCGGCGGGTGATGGCGCGCCGCCGCTGGAAAGCTGTAAGGCCGCCTTGGCGGCGCTTGATGCCTTGCCGGGGATGCGCGTGGCAGCGGCTTCCCGCTGGTGGGAAAGCGCACCCATCCCCCCCAATCCAGCCGCACCGCGCTATGTGAATGGGGTCGCGCTGCTGGAAGGCGCGGTGGAGCCCCTGGGCCTGCTCGCCGCGCTGCAAGCCATTGAAAACGCTGCTGGACGCACCCGGCCCTATCCCAATGCGCCGCGCGTGCTGGACCTTGATATCATTGACCTGGATGGGCTGGTGCGGGATGCGCCAGACCCTGTGCTGCCCCATCCGCGCGCCCATCTGCGCGGTTTTGTTCTGTATCCCTTGGCCGAGGTAGCGCCCGACTGGGTGCATCCGCGCCTCAAGCAGCCCATCGCCGCGCTGATTGCTACCCTGCCGGCGCAGGATTTGCGGCCCATCACCCCCACATGAGGCCCCAGGCGCTTGAAATCCTTGCAAAGCGGCGCCAGGGCGACTATTTGACCCAAAGAACCGGTCCAGCCGGGCGCCCGGCCCCCGCCGCGCGCCCCTTTTGTTTTTGGAGCCCTCATGGCGCGCGTCACCGTTGAAGATTGCATCGAAAAAATCCCGAACCGCTTTGAACTCGTGCTGATGGCCGCGCAGCGTGCGCGCAATATCAGCCGGGGTGAGCAGATCGCGGTGGATCGCGACAATGACAAGAACCCGGTTGTGGCGCTGCGTGAAATCGCCGAAGAAAAGGCCGATCTTCCTTCTTTGGAAGCTGATCTGATCAAATCCTTGCAGCGCGCGCCGGAGCCCGAGCCCGCCGAGGAAGAAGTAATTGACCTGATCGCCACTGATGAAAACATCTTTGGCATCATGGATGTGCAGGAAGAAGCCCTGCCGGACGCCGGCGCCGAAGACATGGCGCCCGATGATCTGGAAGCTGCCATCGCCGCCGAACTTGGCGGCAAGCGATAGGAAGGCCGATGGGGCGAAGCATCACTAACTGCTTCCCCCTGGATTTTCCTCGCGCGCCTGAAGGTCTGGCCGCGGGGCGCGGCCTTTCGCCTGGCGCTGAACTAGCTTCCCATGTTCTTGCCTATGATCCGCGCGCTGATGGGGCGCTGATTACCTCGGCCTATGACATGGCCGCCGAAGCCCATGCGCCGCAAAAGCGCGATGATGGGCAGCCCTACATTGTTCATCCGCTCGCGGTTGCGGAAATCCTGGCGGGCTATCGGCTCGATACCGGGTCCATCATTACCGCGCTATTGCATGACACGGTTGAGGATACGTCGCTCAAGCTTGGCGATATTGAAAGCCGCTTTGGCAAGGAAGTGGCCAGGCTGGTGGATGGCGTCACCAAGCTGACGCGGCTTGAACTGCAATCCGAACGCACCAAGCAGGCTGAGAATTTCCGCAAACTTGTGCTGGCCATGAGCGAGGATATCCGCGTGCTGCTGATCAAGCTCGCGGATCGGCTGCATAATATGCGGACCATCTCCGGCATGCCGCAGCCGGAACGCCGCCGCAAACAGGCGCGAGAGACGCTGGAAATCTACGCGCCGCTGGCCGAGCGCATCGGCATGGATGCGCTGAAGACGGAGCTGGAGACCCTTTCCTTCCGCGAAATGAATGCGGAAGCCTGGCAGACCATCGCCGCGCGCCTGACCTATCTGCGTGGCCAGGGCGCTGATTTGATCGAGGAGATCGAGGCGGATTTGCGCCGCGTTTTGGCCGATGCCGGTGTTACGGTGGTGGATATTCAGGGGCGGGAGAAATCGCCCTATTCCATCTGGCTCAAGATGCAGAAGAAGAATGTCGCCTTCGAGCAATTATCCGACATCATGGCCTTCCGCATCATCGTGCCGGAAAAGGGCGATTGCTACGCGGCGCTCGGCGCCATTCATTCGTCCTATCGCGTGGTGCCGGGCCGCTTCAAGGATTGGATTTCAACACCCAAGACCAATGGCTATCAAAGCCTGCATACGGGTGTCACGGTGCCGGAGCGGCGTAATGCCAAGATCGAAGTGCAAATCCGCACCAAGGAAATGCACGACATCGCGGAAAATGGTGTGGCCGCGCATTGGAGCTATAAGCAAGGCCCGGCATTAGGGCGGGATCAGAGGCGCTATCCTTGGGTGCGCGATCTGCTCGAAATTCTGGAAACCGCGGCTGAGCCGCAGGAATTCCTGGAACATACCAAGCTTGAACTGCATCGCGATCGGGTTTTTTGCTTTACGCCAAAGGGTGATCTGATCGAATTGCCGCGCGGTGCGACACCAGTTGACTTCGCCTATGAAGTGCATAGCCAGGTGGGCGATACCACTGTTGGCGCCAAGGTGAATGGCAAGATCGTGCCGCTCCGCCATGTGCTGGAAAATGGCGATCAGGTGGAAATCATCACCGCGCGCGGTGGTACGCCCAATCCGGGGTGGGAGCGTTTTGTTGTCACCGGCAAGGCGCGCGCGCGCATCCGCCGTGTCAATCACGCGCGCCAACGTTCGGAACAACGCGAAGAAGGCCGCAGCGCCATTGCCAAGGCGTTTCGTGCGGCGGGGCTCGATTTTTCAGAAAAGCTCGCTGAACCTGCGATCAAGCCGCTGAAGCAGGCGGATTTTGAAGCGATGTGCGTGGCCGTTGCCAGCGGCAATCTTTCGCCGCGCGATGTGCTGCATGCCGCCGTGCCGGAATTGCGCGCCGCCCCCAGGGGCGCGGACCCACTGCCATTGGCCAGGCCACGTGGGCGGCTGGGCGCCGGGCCAACGCTGATGCCGGGCAAGGCGGAACGCCAATCGGCGGCCAAGCGCGATGCGGCGCTTGGGGTGCGGGGCTTGGTCACCGGCATGGCCGTCAGCTTTGCCGGATGCTGCCACCCGCTGCCCGGGGATCGCATTCTGGGGATTGTGACGACCGGGCGTGGGGTGACCATCCATCGCCAGGATTGCCATGGCTTGCAGGCTTTTGCCGCCACCCCCGAACGCTTTATTGACGTGGATTGGGATTATGATGGCGCCACCAAGGGTTCTCATGTGGCGCGGGTTGAACTTGTGGCGGAAAACAGGCCGGATGCCTTGGCGGGCGTGACGACCGCGATCGCCCGGCAGGAAGGGGCGGTGAATAGCCTGCGCATTACCAACCGTGCCGCCGAATGGTGCGAAGTGCTGGTGGATGTGGAAGTGCGCGATATTTCTCACCTGACCGCGGTGCTGGCCGCGCTGCGCGCCTGCCCCGGCATCACTCAGGTGGAACGCGGCAAGGGGTAGGGCTGCCCATGATCATCGGCATCGGGTCGGATATTCTGGATATCCGGCGCATTGAACGCACCATTGAACGCCATGGCGACCGCTTTCTTGAGCGTATCTTCACCTCGGCGGAGCGTGCCAAGGCAGAAAGGCGCACGGAACGCATCCGCGCCGCGACCTATGCCAAGCGCTTTGCCGCAAAGGAAGCCGCTTCCAAGGCGCTGGGCACGGGTTTTCGCGCCGGCGTTTTCTGGCGTGATCTGGGGGTGGTGAATTTGCCGTCTGGCCAACCCACGCTTCGGCTGACCGGCGGCGCGGCAGAGCGGCTGAAGGCCATTACGCCGGCGGGGCATGGCGCGGTGATTGCGCTTACCATGACCGATGAATTTCCCTATGCCCAGGCCATGGTGGTGATCACTGCCGTGCCGCTTCCTTGACAGGGCGCGCTACCCCGCTATGCCCTGCCCTGCATAGAGCCTGTCCGGTTCAAATTCGGTCCCCAGACGGGCACTAAACCATTGTTTGGTCGCATGTCCCGAATAGCCAAGTGACCCCACATGGCTAGGACATGCTCCGGGCATTCTCGCCGGGGCTTTATTGCGCCGGTTGAGCGTAACTTTTGGTTCTGAATTTTTGGAAGTCACATGGCCTCGAAAAAATCCGGCGGCTGGCTGGAAAGCGTCAAAACCATTGTCTATGCCGCCGCGATTGCGATTGGCATTCGGACGGTTGCGTTTGAGCCTTTCAATATCCCTTCCGGTTCCATGATCCCTTCCCTGCTGGTGGGGGATTATCTTTTCGTCTCCAAATATTCCTATGGCTATTCGCGCCATTCCATGCCCTTCAGCCCCAATCTTTTCGAAGGGCGCATTTTTGCTTCTCCCCCAAAGCGCGGTGATGTTGCGGTGTTCAAGCTGCCGCGTGATGGCAGCACGGATTATATCAAGCGCATCATCGGCCTACCCGGGGATCGCGTGCAGATGCGTGCAGGCATCCTGTATTTGAACGGCGCGCCGGTGCGGCGGGATTTGCTTGGCCCCTACACCGTGGAAGGCGATGGCCCGCGCATCACGGTGCGGCGCTTCCGCGAATTCCTGCCCGCCATGGATGGCGCGCCGGGTGTCGCGCATGACATTCTGGAAGCATCCGATGACGCGCCCTTGGATAATACGCCGGAGTTCCGCGTGCCTGCGGGGCATGTCTTCGCCATGGGCGATAATCGTGACAATAGCCTGGATAGCCGCGCGATGAATGCCGTTGGCTTCATCCCGATTGAGAATCTGGTGGGCCGCGCAGAGTTCATTTTCTTGTCCGTAGATGGCTCGGCTGCCTGGTGGCAGGTTTGGGGATGGCCCTTCGCCATCCGCTGGTCGCGGCTATTCAGCGCTGTCCGATGATACGCCGCACGGAGTATTTTCAAGCCCGGTGGAATCACTTGGCGGCTCGGAAAATACGACCAAACAAAAATGTAGTGCGGTTCCCGTGAACGAACGTGAGCGGGAGCCACACGACAAATGAGCGCTGACCTGGAAGCAAGACTTGGTCACCACTTCGCCCGACCCGAATTGCTGACCCGCGCGTTGACCCATAGCACCGATGCGGAAAGCCGTGGTGAGGGGCTGCTTTCCAATGAGCGGCTGGAATTCGTGGGCGACCGCGTGCTGGGGCTATGCATCGCCGAATGGCTTGCGGAGCGTTTCCCAGATGAACGCGAAGGGGATTTGGCGAAGCGGCTTTCCATGCTGGTGTCCGCCGATACGCTCTGCAAGGTTGCGGAAGAGCTTGGCCTGGGTGCGGATTTGCGCATGCCGGCCCGCTATCGCGCCACGGGGCTAATGGGGCCGCGCAACCTGCTTTCTGATGCTTTTGAAGCGGTGCTGGGGGCGATTTATCTGGATGGCGGCATGGCGCCGGCGCGCGCTTTGGTGCGGCGCTGCTTTGCCGGGCTGATTGAAGCGGATACCCGCCCGCCGACCTCCCCCAAGAATCGTTTGCAGGAATGGACTCTGGGGCGAGGCTTGGGCCTGCCGGCCTATGGGCTGGTGCAGTCAAGCGGCCCCGCCCATGCGCCGCGCTTTGTCATCAGCGTGCTGGCGGCGGGGCGTGAAGCGCAGGGTGAGGGCGATAGCAAACGCGCCGCCGAACAAGCGGCGGCAGAAGCATGGCTGAAGGTATTGGAAGCATGACAACGCGTTGTGGGTTGATTGCCATTCTGGGCGCGCCCAATGCCGGCAAATCCACGCTGGTGAATAGGCTGGCCGGCAGCAAGGTGACGATTGTCTCCCCCAAGCCGCAGACAACGCGCTTCAGGGTGCGCGCTGTGGTGATGCGGGGTGAAAGCCAATTGGTACTGGTGGACACGCCTGGGATTTTCACGCCGCGCCGGCGGCTGGATCGCGCCATGGTCGCCGCCGCCTGGGGTGGCGCGCAGGATGCTGATATCTCGCTCCTGATCGTGGATGCGCGCGCCGGGCTGACCGAGCCCTTGCGCGCCATCATCGAAAAGCTCGGCAAGACGCGCCGGCCCATTTGGTTGGTGCTGAACAAGACCGATTTGATCCCGCGCGAGCAATTGCTGCCGCTGACGGCAGAACTGCACAAGCTGCTACCCTTTGCCGAGACCTTCATGATCTCCGCCGAAAAGGGCGAAGGGTTGGACCGTTTGTTGGATCGGCTGGCGGAAGCCGCGCCGCCGGGGCCTTATCTTTTCCCGGAAGATGATCTGACCGATTTGCCGAACCGCATGCTGGCAGCCGAGATTGTGCGCGAACAGATCCTGCGCCAGACGCATCAGGAAGTGCCGCATCATGCCTCGGTTGAAACCGAAACCTGGACCGAAAAGCCCGATGGATCAGTGCGCATTGATTGCACCATCTACATTGCGCGCGCGACGCAAAAGGCGATCCTGATTGGGGATAAGGGCAGCCGGATCCGTGAAATCGGCCGGCTGGCGCGGTTGGAATTGACGAAGCTGCTCGAACGCCCGGTGCATCTTTTCCTGAATGTGAAGGAAAAGCCCGATTGGGATGAAACCGCCGCGCGCATCCGCGCCATTGGGCTTGAGGATGCCGGCTGAGCAGGCTGCGCCATGAGTATTGAATGGCAGGCCCCGGCGGTGGTGCTGGATTTGCGCCCGCATGGCGAAGGCGGCGCGGTGGTGACGGTGCTTACCGAAGCGCAAGGCCGCCATGCCGGGCTGGTGAAGGGTGGCGGCTCCCGCGCGCAGGCCGGGCTATGGCTGCCGGGCAATTTGATTGAGGCGCGCTGGGTGGCCAGGCTTTCGGATCAATTGGGTAGTCTGAGTGGCGAATTAGTGCATCCGGCGGCGGCATTGGCGATGGATGAACCGCTCGCGCTCGCGCTGTTGTCCTCCGCCTGCGCCATTGCCGCCGACGCCCTGCCAGAGCGGGAGGCGCATCCGCGTGCCTTTGCCGGGCTGGTTTCCCTGATCGGGCATTTGGCCGGGGGCGCTGAAGGGGTGCTGGCAGATTATGTGCGCTTTGAAGCGCTGATCCTGGCCGAACTTGGCTATGGGCTTGATCTTGCCACCTGCGCCGTCACGGGGGTGAGCGAAGGTCTTACCCATGTCTCCCCCCGGAGCGGGCGGGCCGTGAGCGCTGGTGCCGCAGCGCCCTATTTGGATAAGCTATTGCCCCTGCCCGGCTTCCTGAGGGATGCGGAAAGCCAGGGTGATGCTGCCGCCTGGTTGGCCGGCTTGCGGCTGACAGGGCATTTCCTGGAACGCGATGCTTTTGGCGCGCGCCACAGGCCTCTGCCCGAAGCGCGGTTCAGATTGCAGGAAAGAGTTGCGGCCTTAACCGCCGACTAACGCGGTAATGCATGATGCCGGTCTGCCCCCCCATGGCAGCTTCACAAATCTCGTGAAATTCTTCCGGCAGGGAATGCAGCCTTTCAGGGTCAAACCGCGGGCCGGCCTGGGTGAATACCCGCTCCCAGCCCAGATCCTGGAGAGTCTGTTGCGCTTTTTCCGCCGCGTTGAAGGGCGAATCCGCCTGAGTGAAGACCAGGAAGCGGCGATATTCGCCGCGTGGCGCGAGTGTCAGGCGCCCGGCAAAGCCCTCAGCCCAGGTCACCCAGACTGGCGAAGCTGTTTGTGGCGTAAAGCCCAGTGTGGATGGTGCGAGTGCGACGTTCAACATGACCTAAGAATACGGCAAGAATACTTTATGAAGTGTTGAAGCCGCAGCAAGGCAGAAGCGGTTTTGAATTTTTAGCCTTTGCGGCGCCCCCAACGCAGCGTTAGACCCGGCTTTGGAAAAGGACTCGATTCGCCCATGCCTGATGATGTCAAAGCCCTGACGCCCAGCGGTGCGGAGCGTGAAACGCGCTTGGCGGATGCGCTGTCCGAACGCTATCTGGCCTATGCGCTTTCCACCATCACCGCGCGGTCCCTGCCGGATGTGCGTGACGGGCTGAAGCCCGTGCATCGCCGCCTGCTTTGGGCGATGCGGCAATTGCGGCTGGACCCGGAAGCGGGGTTCAAAAAATGCGCGCGTATCGTGGGCGATGTGATGGGTAAATATCACCCCCATGGCGATGCCGCGATTTATGAGGCGATGGTGCGACTCGCGCAGGATTTCGCGGCGCGCTACCCGCTGGTCGAAGGTCAGGGCAATTTCGGCAATATTGATGGCGATAACGCTGCCGCCATGCGTTACACCGAAGCGCGGCTGACCGAAGTGGCGCAAGCGCTGCTGGAAGGCATTGAAGAAGACGCGGTTGATTTCCGCGCCACTTATGATGGGGAAGAACGCGAACCCATCGTGCTGCCGGCGGCCTTTCCGCATCTGTTGGCCAATGGCGCGGCGGGGATTGCGGTGGGCATGGCGACCTCCATCCCGCCGCATAATGCCGGGGAGCTTTGCGCGGCCGCGCTGGATTTGGTGCGTAACCCGAATCTCGGCACGGATCAGCTGCTGCGGCACATCAAGGGGCCGGATTTCCCGACCGGCGGCATTCTGGTGGAAAGCCAGGAAGCCATGCGCGAAGCCTATGAAACCGGCCGCGGCGGGTTTCGCGTGCGCGCCAAATGGGAAGTGGAAAAGAGTAAGGCCGGAAGCTGGGTGATTGTTGTCACCGAAATCCCCTATCAGGTGCAGAAGGCCAGGCTGATCGAACAGATCGCGCAGCTTTTGGAAGAAAAGAAGCTGCCGCTGCTGGCGGATTTGCGCGATGAAAGCACCGAACAGGTGCGGGTGGTACTGGAACCCAAATCGCGCAATGTGGAACCGGCAGTGCTGATGGAAACGCTATTCCGCGCCACACCGTTGGAATCGCGCTTTCCGCTGAACATGAATGTGCTGGATGCCAACCGCACGCCGCGCGTCATGAGCCTGAAGGAAGTGCTGCGCGCCTGGCTGGATCATCGGCATGAGGTGCTGCAGCGGCGCACCAATCATCGGCTGGGCGCGATTGCGCGGCGGCTTGAGATTCTTGATGGATATCTGATCGCCTACCTTAACTTGGATGAGGTGATCCGCATCATCCGGGAAGAAGATGAACCGAAGCCCCGGCTGATGGAACGCTTTGGCCTGAACGATACTCAGGCGGAAGCCATCCTGAATATGCGGCTGCGGGCGCTCAGGCGCCTTGAAGAAATGGAAATCCGCAAGGAGCATAAGAAGCTCAGCGCGGAACAGAAAAAGCTTCAGGCGTTGATGAAATCCGAAGCGGCGCGCTGGGGAACGATTGCGGAAGAAATTGAAAGCATGCGCGCGCGCTTTGGCGATGGCGCGCTGGGCGCGCGGCGCACCGCAACCGGCGCGGTTCTGCCAGAAGTGGTGGTGGATGAAGCGGCCTTTGTGGAGCGTGAGCCGATTACCGTGATCCTGTCGGAGAAAGGCTGGATCAGGGCGCAGAAGGGCCATGTGTCCTTGGATGGCGAATTGCGCTTCAAGGAAGGCGATAGCCTATCCATCGCGCTCCATGCCCAAACCACGGATCGGCTGGTGTTGTTTGCGACCAATGGCAAGGCCTTCACGCTGAAGGCTGATACCATCCCGCGCGGGCGCGGTGATGGGCAGCCGGTACGGCTGATGCTTGATCTTACCAATGAAGACGCGGTGGTTACGTTATTCGTGCATCGTGAAGGGTTGCGCTATCTGGTCGCCGCTTCAGATGGCAAGGGCTTTTTGGTGAAGGCCGAGGATTTGCTCGCGGAAAAGCGCACCGGCAAACAGGTCTTGAATGTGGACCCGCCGGCGGAAGCGGCGGTCTGCGCGCCAGCGGAAGGCGATTCCATTGCGGTGATCGGCGAGAACCGCAAATTGCTGATTTTCCCGATTGACCAGGTGCCCGAGATGACGCGTGGGCGCGGCGTGCAATTGCAAAGCTATCGCGATGGCGGGCTTGCGGATGTGAAGGTCTTTACCCGCAAGGAAGGGCTTTCCTGGGCGCTTGGCGAAAGAACGCGGGTTGAGACGGATTTGCGCGCCTGGGTTGGCAGTCGTGCCGGCGCGGGCAAGGCGCCGCCGAATGGCTTCCCGCGGTCTAACCGGTTTGAATAGGCTTCAGCCCGGCAGGGCAAAGGCGGCAAGCTCTGCCCGTAATTCGGGCATGCCCTGGCCGGTTTCGCTGCTGGTCACCAGCACCATGGGATGGGCGGCGGTATGGCGGCGGGCACGTGCCTCAATCTCGGCCAGGCGCTTGGCGAATTGCGCGGGGGGTACATCATCTGCCTTGGTCAGTACGATCTGAAAAGCGACTGCAGCCTCATCCAATAGTTTCATCGCGGCAAGGTCAGCGGATTTGGTTTCAATCCGCGCATCCATCAGCAACAACACGCGGCGCAGATTGGGCCGCCCGCGCAGGTATTCGAACATCATGCCTTGCCAATCGGCCTGCAATTCCTTTGATGCCTTGGCATAGCCATAGCCCGGCATATCCACGAGCACGAGCCGATCACCGAGATTGAAGAAATTGAGCTGGCGCGTACGCCCAGGTGTATTGGAAACGCGTGCCAGCGCATTGCGCCCTGTCAGAGCATTCAGCAATGATGATTTGCCAACATTGGATCGCCCGCAAAAGGCGATCTCCGGCAGGCCGGGCGGCGGCACTTGTTCAAGCTTCTGCGCGCCAAAGAAAAAATCGCAAGACCGCGCGAAAAGCAGCCGCCCCGCTTCAAGCAGGGCGACGCGCGCTTCTTCAGTAGCAGCCTCGGCCAAGCCACTCATCACGCGAACCTGGCAAGCGGCGTCACGCCTACTTGCCGCCGGCCTTGGCGGCGCGGGATGCCGCGCGTTCATGGCGCATGATGTAGTATTGCTGGCCGACGGAAAGCGTATTGTTCCAGGCCCAATAAATGATTAGCCCCGCCGGGAAGGATGCCAGCATGAAGGTGAAGATCACCGGCATCCAGGCGAAGATTTTCGCCTGAATCGGATCCGGCGGCTGCGGGTTCAGCCTTTGCTGCACCCACATGGTCAAGCCCATGATCAGCGCCCAGGCCGGCATATGGAGGAAGGTGCTCCAGGCCGCGGGATCGAAAGGCAGCAGGCCGAATAGGTTGAACAGATTGGTCGGGTCCGGCGCGGACAAATCCTTGATCCAGCCAAAGAAAGGCTGGTGGCGCATTTCAATGGTGACGAACAGCACCTTATAAAGTGCGAAGAACACCGGAATCTGAATCAGGATGGGCAAGCAACCGGAGGCAGGGTTCACCTTCTCACTCCGGTAAAGCGCCATCATTTCAGTCTGCGCCTTTGGCGGATCATCCTTGTAGCGTTCCTTGAGCTCCGCCATTTTGGGCGCGAGCACCTTCATCTTGGCCATTGATTTATAGGCCTTGTTCGCCAGCGGGAAGAAGACGATTTTGATGCCGAGCGTGAAGACCAGAATGGCGACACCGAAGTTACCGAATACCCGGAACAGCCAATCCAGCGCATAAAAGAAGGGCTTGGTCATGAAGTAGAACCAGCCGAAATCAATCGCCTTGTCGAAATCCTTGATCCCGAAGCGCGCTGCGTAATCATCCAGCAAATGCACTTCCTTGGCGCCAGCAAATAGCCGGCTTTTGAAGCCATCCGTGGCACCGGGCGCAATCTGCTGCGCGGCGGGGGCCGCGATATCCACCTGCCAGCGCTCACCGGCTGTGCCGGGCGCTTCGCTGACAAAGCGATAGGCCGCGCGCATGGGCTGATCCGGCGCCGCCGGCATTAGCGCCGCGAGCCAATACTTATCGGTAATGCCAACCCAGCCGCCGACATCTTCCTGTTCGAAGGCCGGCCCACGGCGCTTTTGCGCTTCGGTCTTGGCATCAGCAAGGGTCACTTCATTCAGCCTGCCGCCCACAACGCCAGTGAAGCCTTCATGCAGAATGAAGAAGCCTTCCACCTTGGGCGTTGATTCGCGCCGAATGCGCGCCCAAGGCAGCACCGCCACCGTGTCACCGCTGGTGTTACGCATGCGCTGCTCGGCGGAGAACATGTAATTCTCATCGAGGCTCAGCTGGATTTCAAAAATCTGGCCCTGTGTATTGTCCCAGGTGAGTGTCACCGGTTTGCCGGGGGCAAGCGGCCCACCGCTGATCTGCCAATCGGTCTCCCCATCCGGCACCTTGGTACGGCCATCAGCGGCGGTCCAGCCCCATTGGGCGAAGTAGGGTGCGGCAGAATCACGCGGCGCAAAAAGCCTCACCGGGGCTGAACCGGGGGCTGTGGTTTCGCGGTGGCGGAGCAGGACCAGATCATCCAAGCGCGCACCGCGCAAATTGAGATTGCCAGCGACCGAGGCGCTTTCAATCGCGATGCGCTGCGCGGGCGCACGGGCGGCAGGCGCCGCTTCCTGCTGGGAAGGCGCGGTCAGTACGGGTGTAGCCGGCACGGGCGCGCCAGAAGCGGCTGGCGCAGGCACCGCCGGCGCCGGCACCTGTTGTGTGATGGGGGCAGGCGCTTCGGGCGGCGCCATCATGCGCTTATAGACATCGAACAACAGCAATATGCCGATTGAAAGCGCAATCGCGGCGAACAGACGCTTCTGATCCATGGCGGGTGCTCAGCCTTTGGTGTTTTTGGGGCGGGGAACGGGGTCGTAGCCGCCAGGGGTCCAGGGGTTGCAGCGCAGGATGCGCCGCGTGGTCAACCAGGTGCCGCGCAGCGCGCCATGGTCTTCCAAAGCTTCCAGCGCATAATCGCTGCAGGTCGGGTAGTGGCGGCAATGGCTGCCGATAATGCCACGCAGCGTATAGCGATAAGCATGCACGCAGCCCTTCAGCGCAACGGCGGGCAGACTCATGGTGCGACACCTGCTTGGCGAAGCGCGGTGCGCAGATCCTCAATCAATAGCGGAAAGGGGCGTTCGGCGGTCCCATCACGCCCGATCAGCACCAGATCCCAGCCGGAAAGCCCCATGCCGGGCAGCGTCAACCGCACGGCTTCCTTCAGGCGCCGACGGGCCCGGTTACGTATCACAGCATTGCCGATTTTTTTCGTCACGGTGAAGCCCAGCCTCAGCGACGGTTCGGGGATGACGAGCGCTTGCAAAACAAGCCCAGGACGCGCCGCGCGCTTGCCGCGCGATGCGGTGCGCAAAAACTCCCGGCGCTTCTTGAGCCTTTCCAGCCGAGGCAGGGCGGGCGGCAATGGCGCGGAGCCTTCATCAAGCTGCGCCATACCACCACCCCGCACGAGGCTTGGTTCAGGCGGAAAGACGCTTGCGGCCCTTGGTGCGGCGATTGGCCAACACCTTGCGGCCGCCCACGGTCGAAAGACGGGAGCGAAAGCCATGGCGACGCTTCCGGACGAGCTTGGAGGGCTGATAGGTACGCTTCACGATACTTCTCCCGAGGGGTCGTAGCCATAAGGCAAAGAAAGAGCGCCGGCGGCGGGCCATTGACGGGCCGCCCCGGCGGGGTGGGGTCCTATAGGGAGAGCAGGGGCTATCCGTCAACCATAAGCGCAGTCAAAACCGATTGACGCTGGCGGAAAGCGGCCCGCATCATCCCCTTAGTGGCTGGAAAGGGCGCAGTGCGCCACACCAGATGGGGAGGAAGGGCATGGCTGAAGCGCCCTATGACACGGTTTTGCAGAATTTCCGTCTGGCCGATGGCGGGCCGCCGGGACAGCGCCTGGCGCTGAAGGATGGCCGGATTGCCGCCATTCTGCCCGCCGATGCCCCGGCACCCCCGGCCGAACAGGTGCTTGATTTGGGCGGCGATTTGCTGCTGCCCGGCCTGGTGGATGGCCATATGCATCTGGATAAGACGCTTTTTGGCCTTCCCTGGACGCCCCATGCAGCCGAGCCCTTCCGCATGAGCCGGATTGCGACAGATGAAAGGCTGCTCCCTTCCCTGCCGCTCGATACCGCCGCGCGGGCGGGGGCGCTGATCCGGCGCTGTGTGGCCAATGGTACAGCGCATATCCGCACCCATGCCGATATCACGCTGGCCTTTGGGCTCTCCGCGCTTGAAGGCGTGCTGGCAGCGCGAGAGGCGCATAAGGCAGCCGCGACGGTGCAGATAGTGGCCTTCCCCCAAGCGGGCGTGATGCGCGCCGGCGGCAAGCCCATGCTTGATTTGCTGGATGCGGCCATTGGCGCAGGGGCGGAGCTGGTGGGTGGCATTGACCCCTGTGAGGTGGACCGCGACCCGCGCGGGCAATTGGACGGCATTTTCGCCATCGCGGAAAAGCGCGGCGTTGGCGTGGATATCCATTTGCATGAACCAAGTGAGCTTGGCCTGTTCAGCCTGCAGGAAATATGCGCGCGGGTGCGGGCGCATGGCATGGCGGGGCGCGCCACGATCAGCCATGGTTTCTGCCTGGGCGGCATTTCAGAATCAAAACAGAAAGCCGCCGCTGAATTGATGGCTTCCTGCGGTGTTGCTTTGGTGACGCATGGCGCGGGGAATGCGACCATGCCGCCCTTGATGTTGCTGCGCCGCGCCGGTGTGCGGGTGTTTTGCGGCAATGATGATGTGCGCGATACCTGGAGCCCCTATGGTAATGCCGATATGCTGGAACGCGCTTCCGTGATCGGCTGGCGGGAGGATTTGCGCCATGATCCGTTGTTGCTGGAATTATTCAGCATGGTGTCTTCCGAAGGCGCGGCGGCACTTGGCGTTGCGGATTACGGCATAGCGCCCGGCAATCCCGCGCATTTCTTCGCCATTGCTGCGGAGAATATTCCGGATGCGATTGGCGCGCATCCGCCGCGCCGGCGTGTCTTTCACGCGGGGCGCCTGGTGGCGGAAAATGGCGCTTGGGGGCAAGCGGCATGACCAGTACCACGGAAGAAGCCGGGATTTTTGACTTTATCGTCTCCGGCGCTGGTTCCGCCGGGGCGGCAGTGGCAGCGCGGCTTTCGGAAGATGGGCGCTATTCGGTGTGCTTGCTGGAAGCGGGGCCACCGGATCGCAACCCCTGGATTCATATTCCGCTCGGTTTTGCGAAAACCTATGCCAATCCGGCGATCAATTGGTGCTTTGAAAGCCAGCCGCAAAAACAGCTGAATGACCGAAAGTTCTTCGTCCCACGCGGCAAGACACTCGGCGGCACTAGTTCCATCAACGGCATGGTTTATATGCGGGGCCATCCGCGGGATTATGATTCCTGGCGCCAGCGCGGCTGCACGGGCTGGGATTATGATTCCGTACTGCCTTACTTCAAGAAAAGCGAAAACCAGGCGCGCGGGGCGGATGAATTTCATGGCGTTGGCGGGCCACTCAATGTCTCGGACCACACCGGCACGACAGAATTGACCGAGGCCATGATCAGCGCGGCGGAGCAGGCAGGCATTCCGCGCAACCCGGATTTCAACGGCAAGGCGCAAGAAGGCACCGGATATTACCAATCCACCACCGCAGCCAATCGGCGCTGGAGTTCAGCCCGCGCCTATCTGGCGCCCGCCAAGGGCCGTGCCAATCTTGATATCCGCACCAATGCCCATGCCACGCGCGTGGTGATTGAAAACGGGCGTGCGATTGGCTTGGAGTATCGTGATCCCGGCGGGCTTAAGCGCGTGCGCGCACGGCGAGAGGTGATTGTCTCGGGTGGCGCTTATGGATCACCGCAATTATTGCAATTATCCGGGCTAGGGCCGGCGGAGCATTTGCAGGCCATGGGCATTCCGGTCTTGCGCGATATGCGGGCGGTGGGCGCCAATCTGCATGATCATTTCTGCGTCTATCTGATGTGGCGCTGCGCCAAGCCTGTTACCTTCAATGATCTGGAAAATAGCTGGCCGCGCAAAATAGCTGCTGCCCTGCAATATGGATTGTTCCGCAGCGGCCCCATGGCAGTGAATGCGGTGCGCACGGGGCTTTTTACACGGTCCGATCCGCGCCTGGAACAGCCGGATTTGCAAATTAATCTGCTGGAATGGAGCACGCTGGAACGCAACAAAAAGGGTGTCATTCCGCATCCTTTTTCGGGCTTCACGCTCAGCCCTGTGCATCTGGCCCCGGAAGGGCGCGGGACGGTACGCCTGGCAAGCCCCGATCCGTTTGCCGCGCCAGCCATT
>JBIJAH010000021.1:0-62657 GCA_044345845.1 Roseomonas sp. | reverse complement strand
ACTTCCTGCTCGATGCCCGCCCGCCGCCTGACAGCGCTTTGCCCGGCGGCAATGCCTTGGCCTTTGATTGGGCACTGATGAAAGGCGAAAACCCGCCGCGCCCCTGGCTGCTCGCGGGCGGCCTGACACCGGCTAATGTGGCGGAGGCCATTGCGGCTTCTGGCGCGCCGGGGGTGGATGTGTCGTCCGGTGTTGAACGCGCGCGGGGCGTCAAGGACCCAGCCGCCATCGCAGCCTTCATCACCGCTGCCAAATCTGTGCGCGCGTGACCGCGCCAGAAGAAAGCGAAGCCGCCGAAAAAGCCAAGATGCGCCGCGTGCTGGCGATTTTCGGCCCAGCCGTTTTCGCCGGCGCCTTCGCGACACGCGTGACCGACCCGACGGTCGCGGAAATCGCCAGCGAATTCAGCGTCACAGCGGCAGAGGCTGCCCTACTTGGCACCGCCTATACCCTGCCCTTCGCCCTGGTGCAGCCGATCCTGGGGCCGGTGGCGGATTCCATCGGCAAGCGGCGGATTGTGATGATCTGCGTGGCGCTACTGGGCGTTATGCTGCTCGCCGCCGCGGTATCGGCAAGCTTTGGCTGGCTGATGGCCTTCCGCGCTGCTTCCGGCATGGCGGCGGGGGGCATGATGCCGCTGACGCTCGCCATCATGGGGGATGCGGTATCGCTGAAATACAGGCAGGTGGCGCTGTCGCGCATTCTGATCTTTGGCATTAGCGGGCAGATCGCGGGCGGCGTGGTAGCGGGCCCAATCGCCGCCATTGCCGGCTGGCGCGGTGTGCTGGTGGTGTGCGCCATCGCTGCCTTTCTGGGCCTTGTTGCCCTGATCCTGGCCGCCCGCGGCGCCGCGCGCGAAGTGATAACGCGTTATGACCCGGTGGTAGCGGTGCAACGCTATCGCGGCATTATCGCGAACCCTGCCGCGCTGCCCTTGTTTGCTGCGGTGGCGGTGGAAGGCGGCCTGGTTTTCGGCACCTTCCCCTTCATCGCGCCCCTGCTGATCGAACGCGGCATTGGCAGCACCATGGAAGCCGGCTTTGCGATTGGCGCCTTTGGCCTGGGCGGGCTGGTTTTCGCCGCTTTGGTCGCCCCGCTTCTGGCCCGCTTCGGCCAGGCCGGCGTGATACGCATTGGCGGTGCCACCGCAGCGGCCGCGCTGATTGGCTTTGCGCTGGCGCCATCCCTGGTGGTGGCGACGCTGGCGGGGCTTGGGCTCGGGCTTGGGTTCTACATGATCCACAACGCCATCCAGACCCGCGCGACGGAACTCGCCCCCCAGGCGCGGGCCAGTGCGATGTCCTTGCACGCCTTCGCTTTTTTCGGCGGCCAATCGCTTGGCCCCATTATTTACGGGGTGGGTGCGGGGCTGTTTGGCTTGCCCGCCACCCTGGCGCTGGCGGCGGGTGCCATCATGGTGCTGGCGCTACTTCTGGCACGGCGCTGAGCGCTACTTGGGTGCCCGATTCGCGGCCAGCGATTCGGCCACACTCGACGAAAGGGAACAAAAAGCTAACCTTTAAACCTGGTCGCGAAGAATTTTTCCGTTATTTTTCAAACAAATATCCTGCTCAAAAAGAACAAAGAAAAAACGCCCGACTCGGAGCAAATCGGGCCATGGTCTTTCCAAGATATGGTGGGCCGAAGAACCGCTGAGGCACAAGCGCGTTCGCCTCCCGTCCCCGGGGCCTCAGCCTCAGAAATCGCTGACGCGACCCTTCTGTTCCCAATCGCCAAAGCGCGTTGGTTCCGGCCCTTTGGGCCCACCAATTTCCTTGGGCTTGACCGGCGGGGTTTTGGCGGGCGCTGGCGGTTGCTTTTGGTCGTCTTCGACCTGGGGTTTATCATGCATCACCATTTGTTCTAACATCGCTCGCTCCGTCATACGAGAGGCTAAAGGGAACGCATCATGGCCGGCTATACCCGCACTGTAATTCTACTTGCCGCCATGACTGCGCTTTTTGGCGTGGTGGGCCAAGCCATTGGCGGGCAGCAAGGCATGATCATGGCGCTGATTTTCGCCGTGGGCATGAATCTCTTTTCCTGGTGGAATAGCGACAAGATGGTATTGCGCATGCACAATGCCCAGCCCGTCACCCCGCAGGAAGCGCCCCGGCTTTATGAAATGACCGCGCAGCTTGCCGCCAATGCGGGGCTGCCGATGCCGGCGCTTTATGTGATACACGAATCCCAGCCAAATGCCTTCGCCACCGGCCGCAACCCCCAACATGCGGCCGTTGCGGTGAATACCGGCCTGCTGGAAATGCTTTCGGAAGAAGAAGCTGCGGGCGTGATTGCGCATGAATTGGCGCATATCAAGAACCGCGACACGCTGCTTATGACGGTTACCGCCAGCATCGCCGGCGCCATTTCCGCGCTCGCGCAATTTGGCATGATGTTCAATCGTGGTCGTGATCGGCAGGGGCAAAACCCCTTCGGCCCGATCGGCATGCTGCTGATGGTGATCCTGGCGCCCATGGCAGCGGCGGTTGTGCAAATGGCCATCAGCCGGTCACGGGAATATGAAGCCGACAAGATGGGCGCGCAGATTTGCGGCCAGCCCATGGCTTTGGCTGGAGCCCTTCAGAAATTGGAACATTATGCCCATCAGCGCGTGAACCAAAGGGCCGAGGCCAACCCGGCTTCCGCGCATATGTTCATCATCAACCCGCTTTCGGGTGCGCGGATGGATAATCTTTTCTCGACCCATCCGCGCACGGCAAACCGCGTGGCAGCGCTCGAAAAACTGGCCTCCAGCATGGGGGCGCTGCCAAGCAGCGGCACCTGGACCCAGGAACTTCCCAGCAGCAAGCCCGCCGCGCAGCGCGGCCCCTGGGGGTAAGGCTGGCGGTAGACGCCCAGGATGGCTAATATCAGGCCATGAAATCCTTGCCGCGCCTGCTTCCCCTGGCCGTGATCGCCCTTCTGGGGGCCGACATCGCCCCCGCCGCTGCGCAATTTGCGGCCCCACAGGGGCAGCCAGGCGCGCGCCAGGCCCGCCCGCCCGCCCTGCCCGGCCTTGCCGCGCGTCGCGCACCTGAACCCATCCCGGCGGATGACAACGCCAATCTATCGCCCACACCGGCGCTGTTTGATGCCATCACACGCGGGGATCTGGTGGCCGCGCGCGATGCGGTCAATCGTGGTGCTGACCTCAATGGCCGCAATGCGCTGGGCCTGACGCCCACAGATTGGGCGGTGGATCAGGGGCGCAATGACATCCTGTTCTATCTGCTGTCTGCACGCGGCATGGCCGGCAGTTCCGGCCCTACCAATGCGCGCAGCGCCGCCGCCGCCCGCGCCGAACAGGAACGCGCCGAACGCGCCGCCCAACAGGAAGCTTTGCGCCTGGCCCGGCAGGCATCAGCCCAAGGCACGCGCGCGCCCACCATTTCCATGAACCCGCGACTTTTCGCCAATGATGGCGGCGCGGCGCAGCTTGAAGCTGGCTTCCTTGGCTTTGATGCCGGGCGCCCAGCTGGCACGCGCCGCGGCGGCTGACATGGCCTTCTTTGAAGGCTTTACGCTGGAAACACGCGAAGCCAGTGGCCAGCACATCAGGCTGCGCCGCGCGGGTTCCGGCCCACCCCTTTTGCTGCTGCATGGCAATCCGCAAACGCACGCCATGTGGCATCGCGTGGCGCCGATTTTGGCGCGGGATTTCACGGTGATTGCGCCCGATCTGCGCGGCTATGGGTTTTCATCCAAGCCGCCGGTCAGCGCTGATCACGCACCTTACGCCAAGCGCGCAATGGCCGCAGATATGGTGGCGCTGATGGCGGGGCTTGGCTTTGCGCGCTTTCAGATCCTCGCGCATGACCGCGGCGCGCGCGTGGCGCATCGGTTGGCACTTGATTCACCGAAAGCGGTCGAACGGCTTTGTGTGCTGGATATCATCCCAACGCTTGAACATTTCGAACGCGCCGATATGGCCTTCGGCCTCGGCTATTACCATTGGTTCTGGCTTGCCCAGCCGCATGACCGGCCGGAACGCATGATCCTGCGCGATATCGAAGATTGGTTTGACCTGCACACATCGCGCGAACCCAAGGACAAATCCTTCTTCCATCCCGAAGCGCGCGCGGATTATTTGGCGGCACTTAACCTGCCCGGCACGGTCGCTGCCATTTGCGAGGATTACCGCGCCGCAACGACAATTGATCTGGACCATGACCGCGCGTCCCGCACGGCGGGTCAGAAAATCACCTGCCCCGTACTGGCACTTTGGGGCGCCAAGGGCAGCATTCCCAAATGGTATGACGCGCTGGCCATTTGGCGCGACTATGCCGCCGGCCCCGTCACGGGCGGCGCAGTGGCTTCAGGGCATTATCTTGCGGAAGAGGCGCCGGGGGAAGTGCTGGGGTGGCTCAAGGATTTTCTGCGGCGGTAAGCGGCACCAGCCCAAGCGCCTGAAGGTCCAAAACCCAAGGCAAATCCGTATCACCCGTCGCGGCACCGGCACGCGTCAGCAACGCATGCGCCTGACCGCGATGATGGGTCTGGTGATTGAAGAAATGCCCAACCGTGATCCAATACGGCATGCGCATTTCCCGCCCCGCAATGCCGGAATACCAAATAAGCGGCCCAGCCAGGCGTTCGGGCGTTAGGCTTCCCGCCCAGGCTTCAATCTTCGCATCCGCGGAAACGCGGCGCGATTTCAACTCAGCCCAATCCGTGATCATCACTGGACTTTGCTTCATGCCCACACTTGGTTTTTCCCAAGCGTCAAAGCGGCTCATCCAGGTGGTATCACCCCAAAGCACATGGCAAAGCGTGCCTTGGATGCTGCCCCAAAAGGCGCCGCCATCTGCCTGCCGCGCGCTGGCATCCAGCCCATCGGCGGCAGCGTAAAGCCGGCGGTTCATTTCGCTGTTATAGGCCGCCATCATGCAGCACCAATCCACCGAAATCATGCGTCACCTATCTCCTTGTAGAAGAACACAGTCGCCGAGGCGCTGCCATCCGCATTCAGCGCAAAGCCTGGAATGCGCCCGGCTTCCTGCCAGCCAAGGCCGCGATAAAGCGCCTCACCAGCATCATCAGCGCGGGTGTCGAGCGTCAGGAGGCTGCGCCCGCGCTGCGCCGCTTCCGCTTCCAAAGCTGTCATCAGCGCCTGCCCGACGCCCCGCCGCCGCGCTGCCGGATGTACCAGAAGCTTCGCCACCTCCGCGCGGTGCGGCTGATTGGGCGGCATCGCCAAATCAAGCGTGACGGTGCCGACCAACACGCTATCCACCCAGGCAACCCAGATGCATTTCTGCCCAAGCGCCACATCGGCCAGACTTTTCCGCCAAAAGCCGCGCGCGGCCTCAGCGCTGAGGGGCGGCAGGAAGGAAACCGAAGCACCATCCGCAACACAGGCCACCAAAATATCCGCCAAGGGCCTTTCGGCATGTTCCGCGGCCGAGGCATCCAGCGCCTGCACCACCACGCCGCGCGCCGGCTTGATGAAGGGAAATTCCAGCGAATTCGAAAGATCATTCAGAATGCGGATCGGCCCCTGCCGCACATAACCAAGCTTGGCGTAGAATCTATGCGCGCGGGTGAAGCGTGTGTCGGACCAAAGCCGTATCATTTCGGCCCCCGCTTCCCGCGCATGGGCTTCCGCCGCTTCCATCAGCGCCAAGGCCAGGCCCGTGCCGCGCTGGCTGGCTGCGACATAGACGCGGCAAATCTCCCAATCCGGCGTGCCTGGCAAAGGATGCACGGCGGCCATGCCGACCACCGCGCCCGCATCTTCTGCCACCCAAAGCGCGCCATCTTGTGCAGCGAAATAGCTGGCAAGGGCGCGGAGTTCCGGCAGTTCCCCATCCAGATCAAAAACGCAGCCGGGATACTCCGCCCAGCAATCCCTGATCAGCTCAATAAAGCCCGCCGCATCCGAATCGCGCCCGGCGCGGAGCATGGTGGGTTTAGCTCAATTCGCGGCAGAATTCCTGAATGCGGCCGCAGGCCTCACGCAGGTTTTCCGTATTGGTCGCATAGGAAATCCGCAAATAGGGGGACATGCCGTAAGCCGTGCCCTGCACGGTCGCGACATATTTTTCTTCCAGTAGCGCCATGGCGAAATCCGTATCGGTTTCGATCTTGCGCCCGCCCTTGCTGGTTTTGCCGATGCAGCCTGCGATATTCGGGAAAACGTAGAAGGCCCCTTCCGGCTTGTGGCAGGAAATGCCCGGCGCCGCATTCAGCATTTCCACCACCAAATCGCGGCGCTGGCGATATTCCTCGGCCCTTTCGCGCACAAACTCCTGCGGGCCATCCAAGGCGGCGGCTACGGCGGCTTGGGAGATGGTAGAAACCCCCGCCGTCGCCTGGCCCTGCATGTTCATCATGCCCTTGATCAGCGCCTTGGGCCCACCGCAAAAGCCGATGCGCCAGCCGGTCATGGCATAGGTTTTGGACGCGCCATTCACCGTGAGTGTGCGGTCCTTCAGGCGCGGTTCCACATCGGCAATGGTGCAGAATTCAAACCCGTCATAGATCAGATGTTCATACATATCATCGGTCATGACCCAAACATGCGGGTGCTTCATCAGCACCGCCGCAATCGCCTGCATTTCCGCGCGCGAACAGGCCGCCCCCGTTGGATTATTCGGGAAATTCACCATCACCCATTTGGTCTTGGGCGTAATGGCTGCATCCAAATCCTCAGGCCGCAGCTTGAAGCCATTATTCTGCGGACAACTGATCATGACTGGCACACCACCCGCGACCTTTGCCATCTCAGCATAGGAAACCCAGAAAGGGGCCGGGATCAGCACCTCATCGCCTGGGTCAACCGTTGCCATGAGAGCGTTGAAGATGCTCTGCTTGCCGCCATTGGTAATCATGATCTCATCAAGCGCGTAATCCAGATTATTGTCGCGCTTGAATTTCCGCTGCACCGCTTCCTTCAGCCGCTTGGTGCCATCCTGCGGTGGGTATTTCGTATCCCCTGCAAGTGCGGCCTGATGCGCCGCTTCAATGGCATGCGGCGGTGTCGGGAAATCCGGCTCACCGGAGGCTAGGCTGATCACCTTGATGCCCTGCGCGCCCAATTCCCGCGCCTTGATCGTCATGATCACGGAAGCGGAGACGGAAACACGGTTCAAACGTTCGGCAAGGGCGGGCATCGAGAAGCATTCCTGTTTAAGAAAGGTCTAGATTACGGCGCTCCTGCGCCTTCGCCAAGCAGCGCTGGCCGTTCCAGCAAAAGGTCGAAATCCTGTTCGCCCGATTTGCCAAAACCTTGCCGCTGCCAAAAGCCCAAAGCAGCGCTTCCCTTAAGAACCTCTATCCTCACGGGCAAGCGGGGGTATTGGTCCGCCACTTGCGCAAGCACCGCCGCCCCAAGCCCGCATCCCTGCAAGTCAGGTTGTACGTAAAAGGCGTGAATATACAGATGATCCGAATGTGGTTCAGCGCCGATGCAGCCGACGCATTCCCCCGCGACTTCAATCGCCGAAAGTGTCACGGGATCGAAAACCGCACGAAATCGCTCTTGCCGAAGCCCCGGTTTGAAGCGGCCAAGGCGTTCCAGATCCGCGCGCAACACGCGTATGCTCAGAGCCAATAGAGGTTCGAAATCTGCCTCCGCAATGGGACGCAGGCGAAAATCCGGTCTCACTTCATTCCCGCGCAGAATTTCTGAATGCGCGTGCAGGCTTCCTTCAGCACGTCATCCGATGTGGCATAGGAAATACGGAAATGCCCCGGGCTCAAGAAGGCTGCGCCATGCACGGTGGCAACGCCCACTTCTTCCAGAAGGGCAATGGTGAAATCCTCATCGGTTTCAATTTTCTTGCCGGCAGCCGTGGTCTTGCCGATGCAGCCGCGCATATCCGGGAAAACGTAAAACGCGCCTTCCGGCTTGTGGCAGCGCAGCCCCGGCGCGGCGTTCAGCATATCCACCACCAGATTGCGCCGGCGTTCATAGACCTTCCGCATATCCTCAATGCTGTCCTGCGGCCCGGTCAGCGCTTCCACCGCCGCCGCCTGAGACACGGAAGACGTATTGGAAGTTGACTGGCTTTGCAGCTTGTCCATCGCCTTGATCAGCGAAATCGGCGCGCCAGCAAAGCCAATGCGCCAGCCGGTCATGGCATAGGCCTTGGAACAGCCATTCATGGTGACCGTACGGTCCTTCAGGCGCGGTTCCACTTCCAAAACTGTTGCCGGCTTGAAGCCATCATAGGCGAGCTTTTCGTAGATATCATCAGTGAAAACCCACACATGCGGATGGCGCATCAGCACATCCGTCAGCGCCTTGATCTCCGCCGCGTTATAGGCCGCACCGGTCGGGTTGCAGGGGTTATTCAAAATCAGCCATTTGGTGCGCGGCGTGATCGCGGCTTCCAGCTGCTCACCGGTCATTTTGAAGCCGGAATTCTGGCCGCATTGCACAATCACCGGCGTGCCTTCCGCCAGCGCCACAATATCCGGGTAGGAAACCCAGCATGGGGCAGGGATAATCGCCTCATCGCCCGGATTGATGGTGGCCACCAGCGCGTCGAAGATCACCTGCTTGCCGCCAGTCGCGACCAGGATTTCTTCGGGCTTATAGTCAATGCCGTGATCGCGCTTGAACTTGGCGCAGATTGCCTGGCGGAGTTCCAGCGTGCCGGCAACATCGGTGTATTTCGTCTCACCCCGTTCAATCGCCGCAATCGCCGCGTCCTTCACATTGCGTGGCGTGTCGAAATCCGGCTCCCCGGCGGAAAGGCCAATCACATCCTTGCCCGCGGCCTTCAGCGCGCGCGCCTTGGCAGTCATGGCAATGGTAAGAGAGGGCGAAATACGATCGAGACGATCAGCGATGAGCTTCATGTGGGACAGAACCTTTGCAGGAAACGGCGCAAGCTAGTCCCGCCCTTCTTCAGCATCAACCCAGGGATGCCTAAAAAAGCCTGAGCGGCCTGAGGCCCTTATAGGTAAAGCCCTGTTCATTCAGGCATTTGGCGCGGGCTTCCTGCCGGATCGGGATATTCACATCCACCCAATCATAAATGGGTGGGCGGAGCCGCGGTGGGCGGCGGGTGCAGCGCGTCGCGCCATTGGGCCCGGTCCAGCAATGGGTCTCGCCTGGCTCCCAATAGGCGGGCTGGACCTGCATCCAGACCATGGCGGGCTTGATCTCCTCCGCCGCCTGGGCGGTGCAGGCGGATTGCGCGGCGTCCGAATCGGCTTCTGTCGCGCCAGGTTTCTCCCAGCGCTCGGCACAGGCGGTGAGCAGCAGCAAAAGGGCGAAGGGCAGGACGCGCATCAGGGGCTTATAGCGCAAAAGCCAGGGCCGAATCATGGCGACGCCTCATGCGCGCCGCCCCAGCAGCCAAAGCGCCAGGGCCAGCATGCTGCCCACCCCCAGCACCACCAGGGCGCCGAGTGCATTGACCTCCGGCGTCAGCCCCAGGCGCAGCATGGAAAACAGCGCAATCGGCAGCGTGGTGCCGGCGGGGCCCGAAACGAAGGACGCAATCACCACATCATCCAGCGAAAGGGTGAAGGCGAGCAACCATCCCGCCACCAAGGCCGGCGCAATCAAGGGCAGGGTGATGGTCCGGAAGGCGATAAAGGGTGTCGCCCCCAAATCCACCGCGGCTTCTTCCAGGCTTTGCTCAGCCTCCGCCAGCATTACCCCGCCGAAAGCTTGCCTTCCAGCGTTTCCAGACTGTCATAGACATCATAGCGCACGCGAATTCCAGTCTCTCGCGTGAAGCGCTGCACCGCATAGGGATCAATGTAATCCGACCAATTATAAACATTGACCACACGGTCCTGCGCGGCAACGACGCACGGCAGCAGCATAAGCGCACATAGCGCAACAAGGCGACGGATCATCAAATGGCTCCGCAAGGATCAAAACCCCTTTAGCCGAGATTGCCGCAAAGCCGAGAGATCGGATTAAAATCACTAAAACTGCTATTTTTCCTTGACAATAGGTTTTTTATCTTCTACAAGAATCTCCATCAAAGGGCCAATTGCGCCCAAAGCTCCCCCCCTCCCGAAACTTTCCCTTCTCTGTCGTCCACAGGGCAATCGCCCTGCGGCGCGGCACGGCATCAGGAGCCCCCATGCCCTTCATCGCCACCGATCTGACGGCGCTCAGCGCCGCCAATGGCTTCACGCTATGGCATTACCGAACCACCGATAGCCGAGAGGAAGTTCAATCAGCCGATTACTTCATCTCCGCCATTCAACTAATGCGGCCAGGCGATATCGTGATGGCCCAGGCCGCGGACGCCACCGCACTTCTGCCTATCCGTGCCGGCAACCTTGCCGGGGCGGGCCTCACACTCGATGCCGCAGGCATTCCACCAGAAATTCGGCGATCAAGCACCCTGACCTTCAAGCTCACCCTATCGGGCGCCACGCAGGTCCGCGCCATTATTCTGGACCCAATGCCAGAGGCAATTGAACCGGGCGCTTCCATTCCTGTTGGTGTCAGCATTCTTGGCAGCATCGCCAACCTCACGCTTCAGCTTATCAATGCTGCCGGCACCGTCCTCGCCAGTCAGAATGCCGCTGTGGGTGCGGGCCGCGCCAGCGCAATATTTGCCGCCCAATCGCCGGGCGGGGGCTATCGTATCATCGCGCGCAATGCCGCTGATACATCCCACAGTTCAGCTTCCACCCCCTTCGCAATTGGCACGGCGCCACGATTATTGACTGAAGAAGGGCGCTTGATGCTGCTCGAAACCGGCGGCCAGTTGCTGCTGTTCTAAGGCGTCTTGGCGCCCTTCCCCCCACCCTCATCACGATCCGCCAGATCACCCCAGTGGGTGTGTTTGGAACAACCACGAAAAGGCACATCATGTCCGATTCAAAAATCAGCGCGCTACCCAGCGTCGCCAACACGACCGATGCAGATATGCTGCCGCTTGTGCAGAATAACGGAGGAGCCCTGGCCACGCGCCGTGCCAGCCTGGCACAGCTTCGCAGCGGCATTCTGGCTGAACGTTCGTTGCACGTCCGGGATTTTGGCGCCGCCGGCAACGGCACCACCAATGACGCGCCCGCGATCCAGGCAGCGATCAATGCGCTGAAGGCCACTGGCGGGGGCATATTGGAATTCGGCGCCAAAACCTACCGCATCGCAGGCCCGGTTCTGATTGATGGCGTGACAGTAACACTCCAGGGCGTTGGCTTTACCGAAGGCCCAAATGAATCGAATGGCACCTGGTTCAAGATAGACCAGACCGGCTTCACACCTTTCACTTTCTCAGGCCCCATGGCGCGCGGTTCCATCGTGCGTGATATCGCCATCCGGCAATATCACAGCGGTGCCTTCAGCCCATCATGGACACCATCCGATTATGATTATGTGTTTCGTGTCCAGGATTGCCTCGGCGCCGTAGATTTTGAGAACATCTATCTAGTCGCCGTCAATCGCGGCATTTGGTGCGACAATTCCGGGCGCATGAGCTTCAGGCGCCTACGTGGGCAGGTTTTCACCCGCGGCGTTGAAGTGGATCGTTGCCTTGATATCTGCCGGTTTGACCATGTTCATTTCTGGAACTTCAACACCGATAACGGTCACGTGCTGAATTGGCAGCAAAGCAATCTGGATGCGTTGGTTTTCCGCCGGGTGGATGGCGTCTTTCTGGATAACATTTTCGTCCTCGGTTCGCGCTCCACCTTGCGCTTCAGCGCCTCGGCTTCCGGCGTTACCACCAGGTTCTACGCCAGCAATATCTACGCCGATTTTTCCAAACACGGCATCTGGATTGATGGCGATAGTGTGGAAGGCCGCATCGCCAATATCACCACCCAGGCGGAAATTTTTACCGCAGGTGCGCCGGTGCCCATTCCTGGTGCGGCGGGCATTCTGATTGATTCGAACAATACCAGGCTGCAAATCGGCAATCTTCGTGTTGATGTCGCCGAAAGCAACGCCATCCGCGTGAATGGCAGCAATAACCGCCTGGATGTATTCGCCTTCCGTGCGGAGTATTACAACCGGTTGAATGATGGCTCCGCGGCCATTCATTTGGCCAATGTGAATGTTGGGACGCCCAATCAAGTTTACCTTGGCTCACCAGCGCTGCTTGGCAATGGCAATGGCGGCCCGCTTATCAATCCGAATACCACCGGCTTCGTTGCCTCTGCCGCGCCGGCTGGGCGGGTGGAACGCCCTGGACTGATGATCGGCAATGACAGCACGGGCATATATCAACCAAGCGCAAATGCCCTTGCGCTCAGCGCCAATGGTGCGGAATTGATGCGCGTGGCGCCTGGTTCCACCACACTTGGCGGCGTTGTGGGCGCCCATGCGTTGACACTCACAACACCGGCCAACAGCGTCAATCACCTCACGCTGGCAAGTAGTGCCGCCGGAAGCACGCCAAGCATCTCGGCCACGGGCACGGACGTGAATATCCCAATCAGCATCGCAGCGAAGAACATCGCACCCGTCCGCTTCAATAGCCGCGGTAACCTTGCATTTGAGGTGAACGCGGTTGCAACACCAGTAAACTTCGTGCGCATTAATGGCACCGCAACGGGCGCGCCGCCACAGATTACGGCGCAGGGTACGGATGCGAATGTCGCGCTGCTGCTACTCGGCAAAGGGACAGGCGCCGTACAGGCGGGTTCGCCATTACAATTGCCGTCCTTTACGGTTGCAACTCTGCCACCCGCGGCAAGCTATCCGCGCAGCATGATCTACGTGGCCGATGGCAGCGCCAATAGGCGCCTTGCCATCAGCGATGGCGCCGCCTGGCGCTGGCCCGACGGCGCCGTGGTTTCCTGATCCAATCAAGGCCGCAGCAGCGGCGCAAGCACCATGCTGCCGCGCGCTTACGCGGCGGCATGCCCCAAGGCTTCGCCCCCAATTCTTACAGGAAGAAACGCATGACATCGCTCACTGACTACGCGAAGAATCTTCTCAGCCGTTCGGTCGTTGGCCGCCGCCCAACCCTACCCGCCGCAGTTTTTGTAGCCCTTGGTACGGGCGGGTCAGACGCAACTGGCCTGATCGGGGAACCAACCGGCAACGGCTATCTGCGCCAATCCGTGCTGTTTTTTGGAAACGGCACACAAGGCAACCCCAATGAAATACGCTTCAACTTCACCGCGCCGCCGGGCACGCTTACCCATATCGGCGTCTTTGATGCGCAATCCACCGGCAACCCCTTGCTATGGGCCCCACTCGCCACGCCCGCTACGCTGAATGTAGCGGGCGTTGTGGTTATTCCAGCGAATAGCCTTACGGTGGTTGGCGATTGAAACGGCGCTTGGTACGGCGTCTCGCTAAATGGCACCTGGGCGGCATCCGGTACGATCGCCTGGGCGGAATTCGCTACCAATTGCAGGACGCAACTTAGTCCTTCATGCGACTTGCGGGCTTCTCTAAGCGCCAACCCCAGCCGTCATCAATGCATCTGCACCCATCTGGCCCTCATTATTGCGCCAGGTGGGGTCTTCTGGCTTGCAACCCTGGTAGCCGCGAAAGCGCCTCAGCGCCCCGCTGACTGGCTCCGCAATTCGCGCGCGCGCGTCAGAACCTTGTCTTCCAATTCTGCTGCCGTTGCCGTGCTGATCGGCGCGTCCACCCAGCCACCCGGGCCCCGCACCTGTCGGAACAGAGAAATCCTGACGCCGTCAGAACGCAATTGCCGCCCAAGCACATAGGCAGTTGCCTTGAAGCGTTCATTGGAAACGCCACCCGGCGCGTGCCAATCGGTGATGATCACGCCGCCAAAGGGATCTGCGGATGCAAGCGGCATGAAGGAAAGCGTATCCAGCGTCGCGCGCCAGAGAAACGCATTCACGCCAAGCCCGCCGCCACCGCGGCCATCTTCCTGGCCCTTTTCCGTACCACCGCCCAGAATGGTGATCCCCCCCGCGCTTCCTGACGGAGACGTGGCGCGGAGCAAGCGATCGCGCCGGCTATCGGAATTATATTCATCGCGTCCCACCTCTCGGACCTGGGAGGAGGAGTCACCGCTGCAGGCGACCACGAGCAGGCCTAGCGGCAGAAGAAGGGCGGTGCGCGGCGCAAGGAACCAAAGACGAGTTTTCATCATCATCGCTGTTTAGCGCATCCCCCCCCGAACTGAAAAGGGAATGTGCAAGGCCACCCCCAGGCCATCAAACCGGCGCCATCAACCGCAACAGCGCCGCCGAGGCCAGCCGCGCCATGGCGTTATCCGCCCGGCTGGTCAGGGCCATGGGCACCCGCAATCCCAGCACAATCCCGGCAGATTCCGCACCGCCCAAATAGGCCAATTGCTTGGCGAGCATATTTCCCGCCTCCAGATCCGGCACCAGCAGGATATCCGCCTGACCCGCAACCGGGGATTGAATGCCTTTTGCCGCCAGCGCAACCGGGCTGATGGCGTTATCAAAAGCCAGCGGCCCATCCAGCACGCCCCCGGTGATCTGCCCGCGCTCCGCCATCTTGCAGAGCGCCGCTGCATCCAGGGTGGCCTGCATCTTGGGTGTCACGGTCTCAACCGCCGCCAGAATCGCGACCTTGGGTGTCGCAATCCCCATCGCCTGCGCCAGCTTGATGGCATTGCGAATGATATCGGCCTTGGCTTCCAGGTCGGGCGCGATGTTTACCGCCGCATCGGTGATGATCAGCGGGCGCGGATAAAGCGGCGCATCCATCACGAAGGCATGGCTCACGCGCCGTTCGGTGCGCAGCCCCGCTTCCTTCGCAATCGCCGCGCCCAGCAATTCATCGGTATGCAGGCTGCCCTTCATCAAGGCCGCCGCACGACCTTCCCGCACCAAAGCCACCGCTGCTTCGGCCGAGGCATGGCTATGTTCCGTCCCAATCAACACAATCCCAGAAAGATCGAGCGATTCCTTGGCGGCAATGGCGCGAATCCGTGCCTCAGGCCCCGTCAGGATTGGCGTGATCAGCCCTTGCTGCGCGGCCAAAATCGCACCGCGCAGGCTTTCCGTATCGCAAGGATGTGCAACCGCGGTCGGCACGGGCGGCAGGGCGCGGCAGCGCGCGAAAAGATCCGCCATCACCTTGCCAGCATGGGGCCCAAGCCCGGTCAGTTGCGGCAGCGCGCGTTCTTCTGCGGTCGTGGGGGGCAGCACCTCCACCTCGCCTTCCGCCAGCACCATGCCGCCAGGCCCGGTCACGCGGCAGGCAAGCCGCGCGACGCCCGCCTGACGGTCCACATCCAAGACGACAAGGCCAGTCTTCAGCACATCACCTTCAGCCATACCGCCGCCATAGCGCAGGTTTTCAGCAATGATCCGGCTGCCCGGCCCCGGAAAGCGCGTGGTGATCACATGCGCAAGCAGCGCACCCGCCGCACGCGCCGGCACCACCTTGTCATCCAGCCCGAACAGCACGGAAAAACTCGCGACATTTGCCGCGCTCAGCGTATCCTGCGCCTCAAAGGCTTCGCCGCGATCAAGTTCGGAAAGCGGCTTTGATCGCCTGATCGTGAGCATGAGAACCCGCCTTTTCCATAAGCTACGTCACCGCCAGCGGCGATGCATCCAAAGCCATTGGCCGGGATATTCCCTGACCCAGCTTTCAATCACCTCGTTCATTTTTTGCGTGGCAGCGTTGATGTCAATCAAGCCTTCTGCATCACGCGGCATTGGGATTTCCTCGGTCAAATCCAGACGAAACCGCCCGCCAGGCAGGCGAATGGCGCGCGCGCCATGCACCGGGCAATCATAGCGCCGCGCCAATTGCGCGAGCAGCGGATTGGCCGCGACTTCTCGCCCCATGAACATCACGCGTGGCCCTCGCCCGAAGCGCTGATCCACCAGCATGCCGATATGCTGCCCGGCTTCCAGCGCGCGCGCCAAACGTAGCGGCGCGCCCATGCCAGCCGGCACCAAAACCCCCATGCTATCCTTACGCAGCCTCAAGATTTCCCGCGCCACGGCGGCGTTATTGGGCGTGCGATACAAAACCGCACTGTCAATGCCGTGCTTCGCCGCCGCCACCGCCGGCAATTCCCAATTCGCCAAATGCGCGGAAAACACGATGGCGGGCTTGCCGTCTTCACGCAGCCTTTCATAAAGGGCAACGGTTTCAGCCGAGGCGCTGATATGCGCGCTGGGCTTCGGGTTTTCGGGGTCAAAATCCCAAATCCGATCCATGTGGACATATTCGCAGGCCGTGCGGCCCAGATTGTCCCAGGCTTCCGTCAAAATGGCGGCGCGCTCAGCCACGGGCTTTTCGGGGAATGCTGCGGCTATATTATCCCGCGCAATGCGATGTGCGGGCGTGATCGGGCCCAGATTGCGTGCCAGAAAAGCGCCAAAAGCCGGGCCAAAGCGCGGCCCAAGCAGGCGCAAAAAGCCGAAGCCCGCGCGCAGCAAAAGCCCAATCAGGAAATTCATCCGCGCGGCGTGACGCGCTTCACAGCGTCACCACAATCTTGCCAAAGACGCGACGGCTTTCTAGCCGTTCGAGCCCCTCGGCAAAGCGTTCCAAAGGCACCACCGTATCCAATACGGGCAGAATGCCACGCGACATTTTCGCATATCCATCCGCGATATTGCGCATGGAAGCGCCAAAGGACCCGAAGATACGCAGCTGACGCTGAAACACCATCATCAGATTGGTTTCCGCCGAAACGCCGGAAGTGGACCCGCAGGTCACCAAGCGCCCACCCATTTTGAGCGAGAGCAAGCTGCCGCTCCAGGTCGAAGCCCCGACATGTTCAAACACCACATCCACGCCGCGCTTGCCGGTGACGCGCCGCGCCACGGTCGGGAAATTTTGTGTTGAGTAATTCACCACATGATCCGCGCCCAAGGCCTTGGCCTTGGCGCATTTCTCATCATCGCCGGCGGTGGCGATTACGGTGCACCCCAAATCCTTGGCGATCCTGACCGCCACCGTGCCAATGCCCGAACCTGCGGCATGGATCAGAATGGTCTCACCCGCTTCCAGCTTGGCATTGTCGAACAGCATGTGTTCCACGGTTGAGAAGGTGATCGGCCCACAAGCCGCATCTTCGAAGGAAAGAGCATCAGGCACGCGCACCAAAAGCCGCGCATTCTGGTTCATCAGCTCCTGCGCGAAGCCATCCAAATGGAAACCCTTTACGCCGCCGACATCTTCGCAAAGATTATCGCGCCCTTCGCGGCACGCCTTGCAAACGCCACAGGTCGCCGCGCCATAGGGCGCGACGTGATCGCCAATCTTCCAGCCCGTCACGGCGGAACCAAGGGCCACGATTTCGCCGACCGCTTCCGCGCCAACCGTCAGGGGCAGGTTCCGCTTGGCGAAGGCCATGCCGCGAAAGCCCCAGACATCAATATGGTTCAGCGCCACGGCGCGAATGCGAAGCTGCACCTCATGCGCGGCGGGCGGTGGCGGCGGGGCCACGGATTCCAGGCGCAAATCCCGATCACCATGCAGGCGAAGGGCGCGCATCATGGCGCGGCACTCAGCAGCAGGCAGACATTCTGCCCGCCAAAGCCAAAGGAATTGGACAGCACATGGCGCAGGCCGGAAACCCTCCGCGCCTCATTCGGTACCACATCCAGCCCAAGGGTCGGGTCTGGTTCCAGATGGTTGATAGTAGGCGGCAGGATTTGGTCGCGCAGCGTGAGCAGGCTGAAGGCAGCTTCAATGGCGCCAGCGGCGGAAAGCGTATGCCCGATCATGGATTTATTGGACGAAATCGGCGGCGGCGCCTCACCAAAAACCGCGCGCAGGCCAAGCGCTTCCATTTTGTCATTCTCCGGCGTGCTGGTGCCATGGGCATTCACATAGCCAATATCGGCTGGCTGCAAGCCGGCATCGGCCAGCGCATTCTTCATGGCGCCAATGATGGATGAACCATCAGGGTTGGACCGCGTGCGGTGGAAATTATCCGCCCGCTCACCGCAGCCACGCACCAGGCCAATGATCGTGGCGCCACGCGCGCGGGCATGTTCCAAATCTTCCAGGATCAGCGCCGCGGCACCTTCGCTCATCACGAAGCCATCGCGGGATTTCTCGAAGGGGCGCGATGCCTTGGTGGGGTCTTCATTGCGGGAAGAAAGCGCAGACAGCAGCGAAAAGCGGATTACCGCTTCCGGCTGCACGGAACCATCCGTGCCCAGCGCAATCACGGATTTCGCCTCGCCGCGCTGAATCGCCTCAACACCAAGCTGAATGGCGGAAGCGCCGGTGGCGCAGGCGGTGGTGATGGCCATCGGTGCGCCTTTGGTGCCGAAGCGCAGCGCCAATCTTTCGCCAACACCGCCATACAAAAATGTCTCATACAAATCGCGCTGGCCAACACTGGTTTTGGATAGCGCCGCGTGATCATGCCCACCAGCGCGCCGTGCCAGCGCCGCGCGTTGTGGCCATTCCATTTCCACCGGCGGCATGCCGAGCATCAGCGGCCCAGGAAAATCACCCACCTGCAATCCGGCATTTCCCAGCGCTTCCGCAATCGCGGCAGCGGCCATGCGTTCCACACGCACCGGCGCCGGCACAGGTTCCGCACCCGCCACTTCTTCCGGCAAATCCACCGTGCCGGCCATGGTGGTTTTCAGATGATCGGTGGCGAAACGGCGAATGCGCGTAATGCCGGAAGTGCCCGCCAAAAGCGCCGCCCAATTTTTCTCCAAGCCCCAACCAAGCGGGCTCACCAGGCCAATGCCCGTCACCGCCACCAAGGGGCGGCCCAGATGATCCTTCATGGCGCTTTCTCCAGCAGCGCAAGCGCTTCACCGCGCCATTGGCCGAAGCCGGTCACCAGAATGCGCTCCACCGCGCCATCGCCGGCATCGGCAGGGTCCATCTTGGGGTAGAAACCGTTTCGCGAAAGCGCGAGTGCTGCCAAGGCAACATTGGCCGGGAAGCTCGCTTCCACGCCATGCCCCAGCACGGAACCGCTACGCCGTACCGGCACGCTGCCAAGCCCGGCGAGGAATGCTTCTTCTTCCACCCGCGCCTCGGCAACGCCGGTCATGCCGGAAATCACGCCGAGACCAGCGGTACTGTAAGCCATGCCCTGCCACAGCGCGGCAGCCGCCTTTGCGCTACCGCCACCCGCGCGCTGATGCGCCGCGTCAGACGCAATCGCGCCAATCCGCGCCAGTGCTTTGGCGCCGCGCGCCCGCGCATGTTCTGCCGTTTCCAGCACCAGAAACGCCGCCATGCCGCCAAGGATCAAGCCACCCGCATCGCCACGCGCGGAAATCGGCGCGTAATCGCCCTGCCACAGCACGCCACCAGGCGCGTAAAGCAGCACCATATCCCATCGCTGGGACGCAAAAGCGCCGCCCACCAAAGCAATCTCGCCCCGCCCTTCGGCCAAGCGCGCCGCCGCAATGCGGATCGCGTCAGCAGCGGCTTCTTCTTCGCCCATCAGCGTGCGCGACGATCCCGTTACGCCATGCACGATTGAGATATTGCCCGCGAGCAGATTGGAAAGCTGCGCCAGAAACAGCGTGGGCCGCAATTCGGTCGCGAGCTTTTCATTCAGCAGCGCGCCGGATGCTCCCGGTGCAGCGCTGGTCAGCGCCGCCGTCATCGCCTCATCCACCGCGATGTCACGCTCACCGCCACCAGCGGCCACCACCAAATGCATATCGGAAACGAGGCCACGCGCCCCGGCATGGTCAATCGCAAGCCCGGCGGCATAGGTGCCAAGCCGCTGCCAGGGTTCCATCTGGCGCTGATCACCCTTTTTCGGGATTTGCGCATCAAGGCTGAGCGCGGGCAGCGGATGCACCGGAAAGGGCGCGAAGCTTGCTGCGTCCACCACCGGCTTGGCGCCATTGTTCAGCGCTGCCCAATGCGCGTCAGGCCCTTCACCCAAGGAGGATACCAAACCAATCCCGGTAATGACGACATCGCGCCTTGTCATAGCAGCCCCAATTCCCGGCCCCGCCCGCGCATGGCATCCGCCAATTCAGGCGCGGGGTAATCCATGATGCGGAAGGTGAGTTCCGCATCGGTGATGCGCTTGCCATCGGCTTCGATCCGCGTCTCGGTCACTGCGAAGCCTGACCCATCATGCAGGCGCTTGGCATGCACGCGCACTGCCGTGCCGGGGCCGATGAAGCTGCGGAACTTTGCTTCCTTCACCGCCATCAGAAAGGGCATGCGCGCAAAACCCATCAGATCAAGCAATAACCAGCCGGAAGCCTGCGCCATGGTTTCCACCAATAGCACGCCAGGCATCAGCGGATGGCCAGGGAAATGCCCTTCAAATACCGGGGAAGCATCCGGGATGCGGCTTTCCACAATGATGGAATCGCCTTCGCGCGATGCCACCCGATCTATCATCTGGAAATATTCCAGGCGCATCGCGTCAGGGGTCTGTGGTTTCGGTGGCGCGTGGCGTGGGGTTTTGCTCAGCCGGCCTTGGTGGCGACCAGCTCGTCCACACGCTCGGCCAGGTTCTTCATGACGAAGTATTTTTCTGCCGGCGCGCTGCCCGCATTCACTTCCTGCGTCCAGGCTTCCACCGGCACCTTGATGCCGAAGGCCTTGTCTATGGCGAAGACAATATCCAGGAAGTCCAGGCTATCAATGCCCAGATCATTGATCACATGGCTGTCGGGCAGGATCTTATCCCGCGTGACTTCGCTGTTTTCAGCGATGATATCGGCGATACGGTCGAAGGACGAGGCCATGTGAGGCCCTCCATGCAGAATCAGGAGTGAAGGATAGAGGCGCTCTTTGGCCCGAAAGGGGGCCAAAGGCAAGCGAACCCTGTGGCGAGGGGGCCAGCCCCCCGATCAGTGCGCGTGGCCGCGGGCGCCGGCGGATTCAACGCTGAGGGTCACCTGAACCTCCCCAGCGTGTTCAAAGCGCAGCGTCAACGGCACGCTGCCCCCCTGACGCAGCGGTTCGGTCAGGCCAATCAGCATGATGTGCAGCCCGCCGGGGCGGAGATGCACAGTCTGACCGGGCGGGATCGGGATATCCGCCACGGGGCGCATGCGCATGACATCGCCTTCCCGGATATGGGTGTGAAGTTCCACCACACGCGCGGCGGGGCTGGCGGCGGAAACCAACCTATCAGGCGCTGCGCCGTTGTTCTTCAGCGTCATGAAGCCCGCGCCATTGGCATTGGCGCCGGCGGCGCGGGTCCAGGGATGGCCGATCACCAGATCACCCTTGGTGACGTCATGATGCGCAAGCGCGGCGGAGGCCGGTGGGGCAAGGATCAGGGCGCCAAGGGCGCGGCGGTTCAGGGAGGACATGAGGTTTTCCTTCTTTCCAAGGGCTTCAGCCGCGCGGCAAGGGGGCAATACCCCCCAGCTTTTGCAGCGTTATGGGGGGTGGGGCCAGGCCAAGCCGGGCTTCTATGTGGCCGATCAGGCGCATGATACCGGCGGCTTCCCTTGTGCCCTGGGCGGGGTCCCCGGTTTCGCAGGCATCCCCGGCGCGGGCGAGTGCGGCCGCCAGGGCGGCTTTCTCGGTGGCCGGAATTTGCGCCATTACCGCTTCAGCCGCCGCGCGGGTCGGGTTCAGGGCGCCCAAGCAGATCGTGGTCATTTCCGCATTGATCGCTTCCATATCGCAGGCGCGCGCCAGCGGCGGCGCGGCAAGGATCAGGGTGGCAAGCGGCAGGGTTTTCAGCATGGGGTGCATTCTCAGTGGCCTCCGGCAATGCGGGGTGGGGTCAGGCGGAGCGCGGGGGCTGGGTAGCGATAATCGGAGGAGCGCCGCCCAGCTTCGGGGATTTCGGTCCAAGCAGCGATGCCGCCGCCATCACAATGCTGCACGGTGGGCAGCCAGATGGTTTCATCCGGGCGGTTCGGCGTGCGGAACATGACGATGAATTCATCATAATGCTCATTGGGAAGGGGGCCGCCTTCCCAAACAATCTCCGTGATCGCCTGCGTGATCATGCCGCCATGGCCATCGGAAACCGGCGTGGCCAATGGCTGGCGGGTGATGAAAATGCGCCAGCCGGATTTGGGCATGGGCCGTGCGGTGGTGGTGCCTTCGGGCAGGGTCACGGTGACGCGAATGGTGGCTTGCTGCCCGCAGCCATGCGGCACGCGAAAAGCCGCGCGTAGAGTGCCATTGGCCTGGGCCTGTGGCGGGTCAATGGTGACATGCGCCGCCGCCGGTGAGGCGCAAAGCAGTGCAGCAAGAACAAGAAGCTTCTTCATGGTGCTTATCCTTCCTCAAAAGCGAAATTGCAGGCCGGCAAAGACGGAACGCCCCGTGCCGGGTTCATAAAGCGCGGAATTGGCATTCGCGACTGCCGCGACTGAGGCCGAGGCTATGTAGCGTGTGTCGCCCAAATTGCGCGCTTCCAGAAAAGCTGAAAGCCCGTTTTCGAAATCCCATCCAGCGCGCAAGCCAAACAGCACATAGCTATCGGTTTTTTGCGTATTCGCATTGTCCACATAATAGGCTTGCGGCACCCAATCCGTGGTCGGCCCGAACCAGGCGCCGGAAGGATGGCGATAGCGCATCTCAGCGCGGAACAAATGCCGCGGTACGCCGGGGAGTTCATTATCCTTGAAGGTAGGATCATCATCGAAGCGGAAATCGCTGAAGGTATAGGCGGGGCGGAAGCTCAACCCATCACCCTTCGTGCCAATGTCGCGTAGGAATACCCAATCCGCCCCGGCTTCAATGCCCTGGTGCATGGTGCGGTCCAGATTGCGCGCCTGGTTCATGCTTGGGCCGACATTCTGCAACTGAATTTCATCACGCAGCCGCGAATGATAGGCCGCAACTTCCCAGGTGATATCGCCGCGCTTGCCGCGCGAGCCGATTTCAAGGGTCGCGCTACGCTGCGCATCCAAAAGCGAAAAACCGCCTGCGGTCGTCAGCGGCGTCAGGTCAGAAAGCGTGGGCGGTTCGGTGGTCCAGGACAGGTTGCCGAAAACCTGCGCGCCTTCCGCTGCCTGCCACAGCACACCAAAGCGTGGGTTGATCCAGGACCAATCGCCGCTGCCAGAGTTATTGCCATCGCTTAGAAAACTATCCTCACTTTCGCGCGTGGCCTTGCCTCCGGAAGCCCCGGCAATCAACGCAACCCCCGGCACAACTTCCAGGCTGTTTTCCAGATAGGCATCGAGATTCTCGGCGCGATCAATGGAATTGGCTGTCATGATCGGGCCAGCATTTCCGCCGACATTATTGAAGCGTCGGGCACGAATACGGCCTGACGCGGCATTCACCCCCATGATGGTGCGATTCTCCATGCCGGCGATTTGCCGTTCCAGAGTCATCCGGCCAAAGGCAGAAACATCCGCCGTGCGCTGGTCGATATATTGAAATATCGGGTGGTCCAATTCGCGATTGACGAAACCGCCGCCCGCTTCCAGCAAAACGCCTTCTTCCGGACGAATGGCGGTGACGGTGCCGATGCGCGTTGCTTCGACATTCCGCATGTAATTGCCGACCAGATTGGCCGTGGCCGCCGCGCGCGGATTATTCAGCGCTTGGCTGCGCGTGACCGCGCCCGGGATTTGCTGCCAGATATTGTTATAGGCGATGAAAATGCGCGTCTCCGCATTATCTGCCCATTGCCAGCCGGTATTGCCATTCAGGCGATAAGCGCGCCCGGCGCTGTGATCCCGATAGCCTTCCTGAGTCATGCCGCTGAAGCTGGCCCAGGCATCGTGCGCGCCTTCCGCCCAGCCATGGGCCACCTGGCCACGCGCAAAACCAAAGGAACCGCCTTCTCCGCGCAGGGTGGTCCCAGGCGCCGTGCGGCCTGTTGGCGTTATGAAATTGAGCGCCCCGCCCAGCGTATTGGCGCCCAGCGCAAAGGCATTGGCGCCGCGAAATACCTCAACCCGCTGGAAGCTCAGCGGGTCCAATTCCTGGAAATCCCCGCTGCCATCGGCCTGATTGACGGAAAGCCCATCCTGGAAAAGCCGCACACCGCGCAGATGGAAATTGCGCGCAATGCCGGAACCGCGAATGGAAAGCCTTGAATCCTCGCCCCATTTCGGCTCGGCAAAGACACCCGGCGTGTAAAGGAGCATGTCGCGAATGGTGGTGGCGCCTGCCCTTTCACGGAAATCACTGGCCGGGACGATGGTGACATTGCCGGGGTTGCGGCGGGCTTCCTCGGCGGCTTGTTCATCGGATGGCCTGGTCAGGCTGCCAGCAATGGGCGCGGCGGTGACGATGGTGGGTGGCAAGGTGGCGCTGGGTGTGGCCGGGGTGTTGGTCTGCGCCTGTGCTGAAAAGGCGCTGGCGGCCAAGGCCGCAGCGGCGGCGAAAAGCCGCGCATGGATATGGTGGAACACGAAATTTCTCCTGAGGTCGAATAACGGGACGGCTTGTGGCCGCCCGCGTTCGGGCGGCCTCAGGAGAAGGCTGGGGGACCTGTCGGTTCGTAAGGCGGTGCGCGCGCCGCCGGGCGCCTGCCGGCATCGCCTGAGGCGAGCCAGATGATCGCGCTGCCAAGCTCCGCCGGGGCGGAGAGCGTGGGCGCGGCGGGGATATCCGCCTGCGGCAGGGCATGGCAGGCTAGGCAGAAGCCGCTATGCGCTTCCGGGGCCGGCAATTCCTGGCCATCAGCGCCCAGATGCACCGTGCGATCCCCATCCGGGGAGCAGATAACCGTCGCCATCCCAGCACTTGCCGCATGGGCAAGGCAAAGCGCCGGCGCGAGGACGGTCTGCACCAGGAGCAGGGCCGCGATCAGGCGCGCGAGGAGGGTGGCGGGGTGTTTCACGGGAAACGGCTTAATCCGGCAGGCGGTGGCTGCCAAGGTGGGATTGCTAGTCTTGCGGCGGAGAATCTCGGAAGGCATGCGCACGCCCCAATTACCGCAACGCCCTCAGAACCGCCTCAGGCTCCCGCTCAATCACGAGCAACAAGGCGCGCGCAGCAGGATCGGGGCTGCGGCGCCCCTGTTCCCAGTTATTCACGGTCGCCGCTGGGATGCCGAAGCGCAGTTCGAATTCGCGGGCCGAACGTGCCACGCATTTGCGAATGGCACGGATGCGGCTGGGCGGCATCGGATCAATATTGACAACCTCAAGCGCCACCTCGCCGCGCTTCCAGGCCACCGCCTCACGCAGCCCCTCCACCAAACCTTCACCAAAGTTGGGTTCTTTGCCTTTACCGGCCATCGGTCATCTCCTTGAGCAAAGCCAGCGCTGCCTTGCGCTGCTCCATCGTCAAATCTTCCTGAGCGGATTTCGCATAGGCAAAAATCATCACCGCCACATCGTCGGACACCATCAGAAAATAGACCGCTCTGCCACCGCCCCTCTTGCCCTTATTGCCCTTATTGCCCAGAGCAAAACGGATTTTTCGAAGCCCCATCAGGCCTGGAATGACGCCCCCGGCTTGCGGGTTCACGGCGATTTCTGCCTCAAGCCGCCCCATATCCGTGCTTGATGCGCCAAGGCGCTTCATTTGCCGAAGGTACAGCCCGGTGCGGACGATCTGCATAACGAAAACTACGCCATTGGCGTATATTTAGCAAGGGTTTTCTTGCCTTGAGCGCACCGCGCCCCTGAAAAACGACGCCTTGCCCCTCACGCCGCCACGCGCGCCACCAGATCGTAATCCACTTCCGGCGTATAGACCGAAGCCTCCTTCCCCAAGCGGGAAGAAAACAGCGTGAAATGCTCAACCTCCACCGGTGTCGCGCGGAACAGATTATAGGCCTGCACAAAGGCCATCAGTTTTTCTGGCGTGGCGCGGTCGGTCCGCGCCAGCGTCACATGGGGGGAAAAGCGCTTTCGCTCCGCAGGCAGGCCCACGCGCTGCAACGCGGTTTCCACCTTGGTTTGCAAATGGGTCAGCGCGTCATTGCGCTCAGCCCCCACCCAAAGCGATTGGATGCGCCCGGCTTTCTCGAAAGTGCCAACGCCGGCAAGCTGCAAGGTGAAGGGCCGCGCGCGGATCGCCATCAGCGCGTCATCTACTTCCTGGGCGCGCCAGGGCTCAATCTCCCCAATGAAGCGCAAGGTCAGGTGGTAATTGTCGGGCGGTACCCAGCGCGCGCCGGGAATACCGCCAACCAGGCCCGCAATTTCAGCCCGCAGCGTGGCCGGCAAGGCAAGGGCGACGAAAAGACGCAGCATGGCCGGGGCCCTCCTGGTGCGATCCGGCGAATAACTTAAGGGGTGGCGACCTTCCCCAAAAGCGATTCGACTGAAGGTAGCATGCGACGAACCAACTCCTCCACGCCAGCGACATTTGGATGAATGCCGTCCGGCTGGTTCAGCGAAAGATCCCCCGCCACGCCTTCCAGCAGGAAGGGGTAGAAGACCACGCCGGGCCGCTCCCGGGCCAAGTCACTGAAACTCGCAGCGAATTCCCGCCCGTAATCGGCGCCGAGATTGGGCGGCGCCAGCATCCCCGTCAGCATGGTGGGCAGATTTTTCGCGGCCAAAGCGTCCAGAATGGCGGCTAGATTGGCCCGGCTGGCGCGGGGTTCCAGGGCACGCAGCCCATCATTCCCGCCAAGTGCCACAATCACCGCATGGGGGTTCTCAGCCAAAGCCCAATCCAAGCGGGCCCGCCCGCCCGCCGTGGTATCGCCGGAAACCCCGGCATCAATGACGCGCACGGCCCGGCCCCGCGCGCGCAGGGCCGCTTCCAGCCTGGCCGGCAGCGCCTGGCCGCGCGCCAGCCCATACCCGGCGGTGATCGAATCCCCCAGCATCATCAGCCGGATTTCTGCCGCCTGGGCCGGAATTGCCCCCAAAGCCAACAGCCCCAGCGATTGGCGCCAGAGCCATCTGCGACCATATGCGCGGGCAGGATAGGAGTTCAGCGATACCATGGATGCCCTTTACGCGACGAAATCGGCCAGCGCCGGGGCGACAAAACCCCTGATCGAAGCGCGCGGCCTTGGCTTCAAAGTGAGGGCGGGGGCGGGCGAGATCAACATCCTCCGCGGCCTTGATTTGCGCGTGAATGCTGGGGAGGCTGTGGGCATCGTCGGCCCCTCGGGTTCCGGCAAAACCAGCCTGCTGATGCTGCTGGCGGGGCTGGAGCGCCCGACATCAGGCACTTTGCTCATTGATGGCGCGGATATCGGCGCGATGAATGAAGATGCGCTGGCGCGTTTCCGGCGCGAAAGGCTCGGCATTGTCTTCCAGGCCTTTCATTTGATCCCGACCATGACGGCGCTTGAAAATGTGGCGGTACCACTGGAATTCGCCGGCGTGCGCGACGCTTTTGACCGCGCGGCGGAAGCCCTGCGCGCCGTTGGCCTTGGCCATCGCTTGGGCCATTACCCGGCGCAGCTTTCAGGGGGCGAGCAGCAGCGCGTGGCCTTGGCGCGTGCCTTTGTCGCGGAACCGCGTTTGCTGCTGGCGGATGAACCCACTGGCAATCTGGACCGCGCGAAGGGCGAGGAAGTCATGGCGCTGCTGTTTGATTTGCGCGCGCGGCTTGGCACCACGCTGTTGCTGATTACGCATGACCCCGCGCTGGCGGCGCGCTGCCCGCGGCAATTGCGGATTGAGGATGGGCTGATTGTGTCCGACCAGATGGTGGCGGCGTGAGCAATCTGCTGCTGGCGTTCCGGATTGCGCGGCGCGAATTGCGCGGCGGCTTGCGGGGTTTGCGCATTGTGCTGGCCTGCCTCGCGCTTAGTGTGGCGGCGATCACGGCGGTGGGCACTTTGCGCGCCGGCGTGGATGCCGGGCTTGCAGCAGATGGCGCGCGGATTTTGGGAGGCGATGTTGAAATCGCCTCCCCCTATCGCCCTTTGGGTGAGGCACCGCGCGCATGGCTTACGGCACGCGGGGCGCGGGTTTCGGAAGTGGTGACCTTGCGCGCCATGGCGGTGGCTGAATCAGGCCAGCGCATGCTGGTGGAAGTGAAGGCGGTGGATAGCGCCTATCCGCTTTATGGCACGCTTGAAGTGCAACCACCTGTCGCGCTTGGCGCGGGCGATATCCTGCTTGATCCTTTCATTGCCGAAAAGCTTGAAGTAGCGCCGGGCGCCGTGCTGCGCATTGGCGAAGCGCGCTTCACCTTCCGCGCCACCATCGCGCAGGAACCGGATAAGGTCGCGAGCCCGTCGCTGCTCGGGCCGCGCGCCATGATTGCCTTGGCGTCGCTGGACGCAACTCGGTTGATCCAGCCGGGCAGTCTGGTCACTTACGAATATCGGCTTGCGCTGCCGGCGGGCGTGGATCGCCAGCGCATCATTGCCGATTTGCGGCGGGATTTTCCGGAATCCGGCTGGCGCATCAGAAGCTCCGATGTCGCCGCACCCGGCGTCAATCGCTTCCTGGATCGCGCGGCGTTTTTCCTGACGCTGGCGAGCCTGACCGCATTGCTGGTCGGCGGGATTGGCATTGCAACCGGTGTTTCTGCCTGGCTGGAGCAACGCGCGCGTACCATTGCGACCTTGCGTTGCCTCGGCGCGCCGCCGTCGCTGATTTTCACGACCTATCTGATGCAGGTGATGGCGCTGGCGTTGCTTGGCATTGTGCTAGGCTTGGTGATTGGCTTTGGGCTGACCTGGGCGGGGGCAGCGGCACTCGCTTCCATTTTGCCAGTGGCGCCGCGCATTCTGCCTTATCCAATGCCGCTTGCAATGGCTGCACTTTATGGCTTGCTGACCGCGCTTGCCTTCACGCTGTGGCCGCTTGGGCGCGCAGGGAGCATTCCCGGCGCGGCTTTGTTTCGCGATGTGGTGGCGCCGAGTTCAGGCAGACCAAGCCTTGGCATTCTCGCGGCGATTTTGGTCTCAGCAGCAGCACTTTCCGCCTTGGTGATCGGCACGGCGGAAAATCCGCGCTTTGCGGCGATGTTCATCGTGGCGGTGATCGGCACGCTGTTACTGTTCCGCCTTGGCGCGGGGGCGCTGATGGCGCTTGCAAGGCGCCTGCCGCATGCGCGCCGCCCGGCTTTGCGCTTGGGGCTGGCCAATCTGCATCGGCCTGGCGCGCCGACACCGCTGATGCTGGTTTCGCTCGGCGTGGGGCTCACGGTGCTTGCCGCCATTGCGCTGATTGAAGGCAATCTCCGCCGGCAATTGGCCAATGAAATGCCGGCTGCAGCGCCGAATTTCTACTTCATTGATATCCAATCAGATCAGATCCAGGCCTTTGAAGCGCTCGCCCGCGCACAACCCGGTGTGACGGAAATCCGCAGCGTGCCCAATCTGCGCGCGCGTATTGTCGCGGTGAATGGCGTGCCGGCGGAACAGGTGGCGGCGACGCCTGAGACCGCCTGGGCGTTGCGCGGCGATCGCGGCCTGACCTATTCAGCGATTCCGCCGGAAGGCGCCAAGCTGGTTGCCGGCGCATGGTGGGCGCCGGATTACGCTGGCCCGCCCTTGGTTTCCTTTGACGCGCAACTCGCCAAGGGTTGGGGCGTTGGTGTTGGCGATAGCATCACGGTCAATGTGCTTGGCCGCGACATCACGCTGAAGATCGCAAGCCTGCGGGAAATCGCCTGGCGCGGGCTTGGCATTAATTACGTGCTGGTGGCGTCCCCCGGTTTGCTCTCCGCCGCGCCGCATACGCATATCGCGACCATGCGCAATGATGTGGCGCAGGAAGCGACTTTGCTGCGCTTGCTCACGGATCGTTTCCCGAATGTCTCGGGCATTCGGGTGCGCGATGCCTTGGATCAGGTGGTGGGGTTGTTGGAGAAGATTGGCTTCGCGCTTTCCGCCGTGGCGGGCATTACCTTGCTGGCGGGCTTGCTGGTGCTGGCAGGCGCAGTTGCGGCGGGGCAAAGGCGGCGCATCAGGGATGCCGTTGTGCTGAAGACCATCGGCGCCACGCGCGCGCAAATCCGCGCGAGCTTCCTGGTGGAATTCGGGTTGCTGGGGCTGACGGCGGGTTTGCTCGCGGCGGCAGCCGGCACGGCGGCGGCCTGGGGCGTGGTGCGTTTTGTCATGCGCGCGGATTGGGTTTTTCTGCCGGGCACTTTGGCGATCACGGTACTGGCCTGCATGGCCATCACGCTGGCCTTCGGTTATGCCGGCACTGCCTTCGCGCTACGCGCCAAGGCGGCACCCTTGCTCCGCAATGAATAGGAAGCCCGCTATGGCCGAGGATGACAAACTCTCTCCGCAGGATGCCACGCTGCTCCGCCGCGCCTTTGCGCTGGCTGGTGAGGCCCGCGCGCGCGGGGATCGCCCCTTCGCTGCGGTGATCGCCGATGAAACGGGAAAAGTGCTGGCGGAAGCCGGGTCCACCCAAGGCAAGGGTGGCGGCGGGACGCTGGCGCATTCCGAAATGAATGCGCTGCATGCAGTGCTGCGGGCCGGCCTACCGCGCGATGTACTGCGCGCCGCCACGATTTATTCCTCAGGCGAGCCCTGTGCCATGTGTTCAGCGGCGATTTTCTACACAGGGGTCGGGCGCGCCGTTTACGGGCTTTCCGCCGGCGCCATTCTGCATTTGCGCAATGCGCAGCCGCATACGGCAGGGCTATCCCTTTCCTGCCGCGCCGTTTTGGACAGCGCTGCTGAACGCGTGGATGTGATTGGCCCCTGCCTGGAAGATGAAGGCGCCCTGCCGCATCAGGGCTATTGGCAGGAAGGCGCGGCCTGAGGGCAGTAGCCGGCCGATTACCTTTAGTTTATGAATAAGCGTCAGTTCGCTACCTTTGATTAAAACCCCCAGAGGAAGGAAAGCCACATCATGTTTGCAACCCTCTCCCTGCGCCTGCGCCAAGGCGCCATTCTTGCCCTGCCACTTATGGCGCTGATTGGCTGCGCCACGCCCACCCCGGAACCGCCGGTGGTTGCCTCCACCACGCGCGAAATGGTGGCGGCGGTGGACCGGGTGGATGCCCGCACCCGGACCATTGTGGTGCGCGGCCCGGATAATAAGCCGCAAACCCTGCAGCTTGGCCCGGAGGTCCGCAATTTCGACCAAATCCGCCGTGGTGACCGCGTCCGGCTGCATTATGAGGAAGCCGTTGCCGTGCGTATGGCCCCCCGCGGCAGCCAGGTTGAACCGGAAACCGTGGTGGGCGCTGCACGCGCTGAACCCGGCGCCCGGCCCGCCGCTGGCACCATGGCCGCCACCCGCGCCCAGGTCCGCATCACCGCGGTGGATGCCGCCAACAACATGGTGAGCTTCGTCGGGCCGTCGCGCGTTGAGCGTACGGCGGCTGTCCGCGCACCGGAATTGCGCGAATTCCTGAAGACGCTCCGCGTCGGTGACCGGGTGGATGTCGCTGTCGTTGAAGCCATCGCCATCCGCGTGGAGCCGGCAGAGCGTTGAGACACGCAGGGGCGCCCGCCGATGCGCGGGCGCCCCGCCCTGCCCTATTGATTTAGATTACTATCTCTCCATATTATCCCCAAAGGGGAATCCCCCCCACCAACAGGAGTTGTCTTCGTCATGGCCTTTGGTCCCGACACGCGTTTTTCCACCGGCTGGGGTCGCCCCGTCGCAGCCGATGCGGCCGCGATTGATGCCGGGCTGCGGGCATATATGCTCCGCGTCTATAACTGGATGGCGTCCGGCCTGCTGGTCACTGGCATTGTTGCCTATGTGATCGGTTCCTCGCCTGAACTGCAGCAGATGTTCTGGTCCGTGACCCGCGCCGCCAATGGCGCGCGCATCATTGAACCGACCATTTTGGGCTGGGCCGCGATGCTCTCGCCGCTCGCCTTCATCCTGGTGCTGTCCTTTGGCATCAACAAGCTCTCGCGCCCCGCGACGCAGGCGCTGTTCTGGATATTCGCCGCCTGTATGGGGGCGAGCCTTTCGAACATCTTCCTGCGCTATACGGGCCAGTCCATCGCCAGCACCTTCTTCATCACGGCGGCGATGTTCGCGGCAGTGAGCCTGTATGGCTACACCACCAAGGCGGATCTGACGCGCTTTGGCAGCTTCATGATCATGGGCCTGATCGGCATTCTGATCGCGGGTGTGGTCAATATCTTCCTGGCGTCTTCCGCGCTGGCCTTTGCGATCAGCGTGATTGGCGTGGTCGTGTTCGTTGGCCTCACGGCTTATGACACGCAGCGCATCAAGGCGGATTACATTCAATTCGCCTATGCAGAAGGCACGGATGAAGCCGGCAAGCGGAGCGTGATGGATGCGCTTGGCCTTTACCTGAACTTCGTCAACCTGTTCCAGCTGCTGCTTTCCTTCATGGGTCAGCGCAACAACAACTGATCAGGGCCTGATGGTCTGATTGGAAAACCCCGGGGGGCGACCCTCGGGGTTTTTTTATTGGTTACAAGCCGTGGTCTATCGGCACGCGCAGCGCATTTATGAGATTCTTCGCCTGGGCTGCGGTGGGCAGCACAACAACTTGTGGAAGTTCCTTAACATTCCTATAGCTTTAAGTTAAGTTATGTTTTGTTTTGATGATTGGATAGAAAATGACTCAGAAAGCTTTCGACAGCAATGAATTTGAGTGGAAAGACGATCGTCTTTGTCACGCGCCAACGGGCGCCTTTTTTCGTTGGGCAAACGCAAATAGCGATTCTCAGGACGTGTGGGTGAACCCCGGAAGTATGACTGATGTATTGCCTGATGGAACGCGTTACGTTCTAAGCGATGTAGTCAATGAGGCGTATAAAATTCTACAGCAAGACCGCAGTAAAAGTTGATGCCCTTTTTGAATCATCTGCGCGTTTGAGGATCCCCTGATCTTCCGATCAGGAACCCGAGGAGCCAGGTTTTTCATTACTCACAAGCCTTCATCAATCGGTACGCGCAGCGCTTCAGCAAGGCGATTGGTTTCCGCCGCCATTCCAAGCACGGCCAGCAATTCGCCATGCATGGCGTCCGTCATGCCTTTGGCGCGGGCGGCAGCGGTGTGGGATGCGGTGCAATAAGCACAGCCCGCCGCAGCCGACGCCGCCAGATAAAGCATTTCCTTGGTCAGCGGGTCGAGCGCACCCGGCGCCATCACCTGCTTCAGGCTTTCCCAGGTGCGCTTGAGCGTGGGTGGATGGGTGGCGAGCGCCTTCCAGAAATTATTGACATCAGCCACCCCGCGCGCGGCCTTGATGTCATCAAACACCGCGCGCACTTCGGGCGCGGCATCGGCATATTCAACCAGCGCCATCAGGCACCCCCGGGCAAAGGCCGATAGGGCAGGGCGGCAAGGCGCGTCGCATGCAGGGTGATGTCCTGCCAAACGCTGGCCTTCACATAGGGGTCTTCGGCCATCCAGGCACGCGCCGCCTCATCGGTCGCATGGCGGGTGACTGCGATGGAACCAATCATGCGCTCCCCCGCCTCATCCAGAATGGCACCACCAATCGCGAGCGTGCCATCGGCGGCCATGGGCTGCATGCGCGCGATATGCGCCCCGCGCGCGGCTTGCCGGCGGGCGGGTGCCTCGGCATCCGTGCCATCATAGGCGATGGCAACGGTATGGGTGCGCGTGCTTGCCACCGGATCGCCGGGCTTGGGCAGGCGCTGATAGGGAAGCGGGGCAACGCGAAAGGGCAGGATGCGGATATCCCCCCAGACGCCTTCAACCGAAAAGGGTTCTTCCGCCAAATAGGCCTGAACGCCGGCCATATCCGGCACATCCAGGATCATCAGCGACCCGGAAGGCACCCATTCGGCGGTGAAAAGCGGCGTGCCAAAGGGCATCCGCCCATCTTCAGCCCAGCGGCTGATCACCGCCCGGTGGCGGTCCATCGCCGCAGCGCGGCGGGCTTTATCGGCCCCATCGAAAGCAAGTATGGCGTAGCCCATGGCATTTCCCCGTGATGAAAGGGGCAGCATGCCATGGGCGAAGGCTTATGAAAGGGGGGGGGGCGAAACGCCCACCCGCATCAATACATATGCTGCCCGCCATTGATGGACAGCGTGGACCCGGTGATGAAATCCGCATCATCGGATGTCAGGAACACAACACCACGGGCAATATCTTCTGCCTTGCCCAGGCGTCCACGCGGGATGCGGGCGATGATTTTTTCCAGCACATCGGGCGGCACGGCGCGCACCATTTCGGTATCCACATAACCGGGGGCGACCGCATTCACGGTAATGCCAAGCTTCGCACCTTCCTGCGCCAAGGCCTTGGTGAAGCCGTGAATGCCGGATTTCGCGGCGGCGTAATTCACCTGGCCATATTGCCCAGCCTGACCATTCACCGAACCGATATTCACAATGCGGCCAAATTTGCGCGCATTCATGCCTTCCCAGACCAGCTTGCAAAGATTGTAGCAGGAACCAAGGTTTGTATCTATCACCGCGTCCCACATATCGCGGTTCAGCTTGCGCATGGTGGCATCGCGCGTGATGCCCGCATTGTTCACAAGAATTTCGATGAGGCCGACTTCGGCTTCAATTCTGGCAATGGCATCGACGCATTGCGCGTAATCGGCAACGTCGAATTTATAGCAGGGAATACCGGTACGATCGGTAAACGCCTTCGCCGCCGCATCATTACCGGCGTAGGAAGCCACCACACTTCGGCCGGCGGCCTGCAGCCCTTCGCTGATCGCCGCACCGATGCCCCTTTGGCCACCAGTCACAAGTGCAACACGCACCATAAGATCTCTCCTGAACTGTCTGTGATGAGCGGGCCACCCCATGGCAGCCAGCCTGAATCGGGATTTGAGGCAGCTCAATAACGCTTCGGCATTTTCGCGCCACAAGAATCACGTGGGCGGCGCGATTTTCCGCCCCAAGGCTCAGCTTCCCCTCCTTAGTACGTGAAGGCACTGGCGGCGCGGCCCCTCCCCCAGGCTGCGCCGTTTCTTTGCCTTGGCCGTGGGGTGTGCTACACGGAGATATGGTTCTGAGCGCGCTTTCTTTCCGAATTACCGCCGCGGCCGTCTGAAGGCGCCGGGCTTTGGGTCTGCGTGCCTTGTTGGTGGCCGCCCTTTCTTGACCGCACCGCCACCACGAACCGGACCATAACCATGCTTTCTAACCCATTTCCCACGCGCTTTGATCTGCGCGCCGAAGCAAGCCCCGGCCTGCTGCCGCGCCTTTTGCAGCCCTTCGCCAAGCGCGATGTGACCCCCGATCTTTTTCAAGCCCGCCGCGTGGGGGAGGAGATGGACATCACCATCACCTGCCATGAACTTGAACCCGGCATGGCCGCGCTGATTGCCGGCAATCTGGGGCAGGTGATTGGCGTGACCCGCGTTCTGGTGACACTGGGCGACCAGCTGCCCATGCCGAGGCAGGGCGCGGCACAATTCGGCTGATCCCCAGGCTGGTCCAAGTCAGGAAGCGGAGTTCAGGCGTCAGCCCGGCGCGCCAGCCCGCTTGCGCTCCCGCCAGGCGAAGGCCACGAAGACACCAACCAGGGATAGCGCGAGACCATACCAGGTGATGGCATAGCCAAGATGGTTGTTGCGCGGGCGCGGCAGGCTTTGTGCGGGTTCTGGCAGGCCACCAGGCGGCCCCAGCAGCACAAGCCCATAGGGAGCCATGCCTGGGATGCCGAGCGCCGCGCCAATCGCCACCGGGTCAAAGTGAAAGAAGCGCCGCCCCGCGACATCATCCTGGGCCGCGAAGCGCCCAGCGGCCTCACCAAAGCGGATATAGCCGGTGATGTGTTGCGCGCCTTCGGGCCGGGGCAAGCCGGCCAGCCCGTCCAGCGGGACCCAGCCACGGTCCACGAGCATCGGGGGGCCAGAATCGCGCAGGAAGGGCACCATGAGCCGCGCCCCCATCCTGTTTGCTCGTATCTCCACGCCCAATAAGGCTTCGCGGGCATGATCAAAGCGGCCAACCGCTTCCAGCTTCGCATAGGGTGCAGGGGGGTCACTGATGGGCGCGGGCGGCGCGGCCTCAGCCGCTGCGATACGCGCCAGGATATCGGTCTTCCAGACCAGGCGCTCCGCCTGCCAGGAGCCGAGCCCAAGTAGGATGATCAGAACGGGTAGCCCCGCCAAGGCGGGCCACATCACACGACGAGACAACATCGCAGGCTTAGCTTGTACTACGATGCCGCCATTGCAAGCCAAGCAGCATGGCCTTGGCAAAGCGCATCACAATCAGTGAAAGCGGCAGCACCACTAAGGGCCAAATCAGCGCATGCGCCCAAAGTGGCGGTTCAAACCGCGCATCCCCCCAAAGGGCCATGATCACCGCAATGGCGCCGATCAGGAAAATCCCTGCCATGGCAGGCCCATCACCCGCATCATGTGCACTTAAATCAAGCCCGCATGCCGCACAGGCGGGGCGGATATCCAAAAGCCCCGCAAAAATATGGCCGCGCCCGCATCGCGGGCAGCGGCCAAGAAGCGCTGATTTCAGCACGCCGGAGATACCCGGCGCCCGTCAGTGATGCGCGATTTCGCCCGCGCCCCACCAATAGATGCAAACAAACAGGAACAGCCAGACCACATCCACGAAGTGCCAATACCAGGCAGCAGCTTCAAAGCCGAAATGACGTTCCGGGGTGAAATGCCCCTTGATGGAGCGAATCAGACACACAAACAGGAAGATGGTGCCGACCATGACATGGAAACCATGGAAGCCCGTGGCCAGGAAGAAGGTCGACGAATATATGCCGCCCCCGTAGAACTTGAAGGGTGCCATGCTGTATTCCCAAGCCTGCAGGCCAGAGAATACAACACCAAGCAGCACCGTGATCGTCAGGCCCCGGATCAGCCCCTTACGGTCATTGTTGAGCAGCGAATGATGTGCCCAAGTCACCGTACAGCCGGACAGCAGCAGGATCATGGTGTTCAGGAAGGGCAGATCGAAAGGATCAAAGGTGAGCGTGCCCTTGGGCGGCCAAATCGCGACCTCAGCGCCCGACACGTGACCGGGGAAGAGCGCGTAATGGAAATAAGCCCAGAAGAAGGCAACGAAGAACATGACTTCCGAGGCGATGAACAATGTCATGCCATAGCGAAGCCCGATGCGCACGATAGGGGTGTGCAGGCCAGGGGTGCGGCTTTCATTCACCACATCGCGCCACCAGAAGAACATCGTGGCAAGCAAACTGGCCAGGCCGATAAAGAAGACAAGCTTATTGCCGTAATGCGCCCAAAGAATAATCCCAAGCACCAACGCGCCGCCCGCAAAGGACCCAACCAGGGGCCAGGGTGAAGGATCAACCAGATGATACGGGTGCTTATGCAGCGGTGGCGCTTCGCTATCCGCCGTGGTTGCTTGCGCGTGCGATGTGCTTGCCATTGTCAGTCCTGGTGCCTTCCTTTGGAACGGGTCTATGCCCGAACCGGACGCATGCATCAATCCTGAAACCGCCCCCGAAATCAAGCCCATGATGCGTTAAAACACGGGCTGGGCGTGGATCAATTCTGCCTTGTGCCGCCCCGCCCAACATGCGGCCCAGCATTGGCCAAAGCACCAGCCCTTTTCGCATCTTCGATAGTGCGAAAGAAGCTGTAGGAAAGCGTGATGGTTCTGATATCGCGCGTGTTGGGATCTTCGGCGATTTTCGGGTCCACCCAGAAGGTCACCGGCATATCAGCCCGTTCGCCCGGCGTTAGGGTTTGTTCATCGAAGCAAAAGCAGGCGATCTTATGGAAATAACGCCCGACCTTCTCGGGCGTCACATTATAGGTCGAAACCCCGGTTACCGGCGCTTCTGAGCGATTGGTGGCGGAATAGAAAGCCAAGCCTTCTTCGCCAAGGCGCAGCGTTATACTCGGCTGTTCTGGTATGAAGCGCCAGGGCAGGTTGGGATGTGTGGTGCCATTAAAGCGGATGGTGATCTGCCGATCCCCCGCCGCGCCAGGCGCGGCAGCACTTCTTTGTGTGGTGCCGCCGAAGCCGGTAACGCGGCAAAACAGATCGTAAAGCGGCACGGCTGCGAAAGAAAGCCCGACCATGAATGTAACAAGCCCTGCCGCGGCAAGCCCGGTGCGCTTGTTCCGCCTTGCGAGTTCTGCCTTGCGCTGTTCCTGGTCCATGCCGGTCATTTGGGGAGCAATGCGCCCTGGCTCAAGCCCGGATCAGCCGCGCAACGCCAATGAAATAAAACAGCACCGAAAGCCCAACCAGCACCAGCAGCAGCGCGATATTGCGCCCGCGCCGACGCTTTTCGAAAATCGCGCGTTCTTCCGGGGTCATGGCGACAGGATCAGCTTTTCAGCAGCCAGCACCGCGAAAAGCGCGAAAAGATAGGTGAGCGAAAAGCGGAAGCATTTCTTGGCTGCCTTGTCACCCGCAAGGCTGCGGCCTTCCGCGTCCTGCGTCTCACGCAATACAGCCACCGCATGACGGATGAAATTCAAGCCAAGCAGTGCGGCAATCACGCCATAGACCGGGCCGGAAAAGCCAATCAGCCAGGGCGCCATGCCAAGGGGCGCCAGCGCCAGCGTGTAATACAGAATCTGTTTACGCGTCTCACGCGCGCCAGCGGTCACGGGCAGCATGGGGACGCCAGCCTTGGCGTAATCCTCATGCGCCCAAAGCGACAGCGCCCAGAAATGCGGCGGCGTCCAGATAAAGATAATGGCGAAAAGAATGATCGGCACCAGCGTGATGTCGCCTGTCACGGCGGCCCAGCCGATCAGCGGCGGAAAGGCCCCTGCTGCGCCGCCGATGACGATGTTCTGCGGTGTGCGGCGCTTCAGCCACATGGTGTAAACCACCACATAAAACAGGATTGAAAAGGCAAGCACGGCAGCGGCCAGGTAATTGGTCGCGAAAGCCATCATTACCACAGACCCGACGCCCAGCAGAATGCCAAAGGCAAGCGCGGCATCAGGCGCGATGCGCCCGGCAGGGATGGGCCGACGCGCCGTGCGGCGCATCACCGCATCAATATCGCGGTCATACCACATATTGATGGCGCCCGAGGCACCGGCAGCGACCGCGATGCACAGAATGGCAATCACCGCCAGCACTGGGTGCAAATCACCCGGCGCCACAAGCAGCCCCGCAACGGCGCTGAATACGACAAGCGACATGACGCGCGGCTTCAGCAGCGCGATCCAATCCCGCACTTCCGAGATATTGTAGGAAACAGGAAGGGGGGCCGCGCCCCCCTTGCCGTTTTCGATGACTGAATCGCTCATCGTCACCCCATAGGCTGCGCGGCCTTAACGCAGGCGCGGAAGTTCTTCAAAAGTGTGGAAGGGCGGCGGGGATGCCACCTGCCATTCCAAAGTCGTCGCGCCTTCACCCCAGGGATTGGCCGCGGCCTTGGCGCCCGAACGCATGGTCACCCAAACGATGTAGAAGAAAAACAGGAAGGACGCGACCGAAATGAAGGAGCCGATAGAGGCGACATAATTCCAGCCCCAAAAGGCTTCCGGATAATCCGGATAACGACGCGGCATGCCCTGATTACCCGAAAAATGCATCGGGAAGAAGGTCAGGTTCACGCCGATGAAGGTCATCCAGAAATGGATCTTGCCCAGCGTCTCAGGATACTGCCGCCCGCACATCTTGCCAATCCAGTAATAGAAACCAGCATAGATGGAGAAGACCGCGCCAAGCGACAGCACATAATGGAAATGCGCGACAACGTAGTAGGTATTGTGCAGCACCTGATCAATGCCCGCATTGGCCAGCACCACGCCCGTCACACCACCCACGGTGAACAGGAAGATGAAGCCAACGGCGAATAGCATCGGCGTATCCATCTTGATCGAACCGCCCCACATGGTCGCGATCCAGGAGAAGATCTTCACCCCCGTCGGCACCGCAATCACCATCGTGGCCGCCATGAAGTAAGCGCGTGTGTCCACATCCATGCCCGACGTGTACATGTGGTGCGCCCAGACAAGGAAGCCGACAAAGCCAATCGCCACCATCGCGTAAGCCATGCCGAGGTAACCGAACACGGGCTTGCGGCTGAAGGTGGAAATGATGTGGCTGACGATACCGAAGCCCGGCAGGATCATGATGTAGACTTCCGGGTGGCCGAAGAACCAGAACAGATGCTGGAACAGCACCGGATCCCCACCGCCTTCAGGCTTGAAGAAGGCCGTACCGAAATTGCGGTCCGTGATCAGCATGGTGATTGCCCCCGCCAGCACAGGCACCGCCAGCAGCAGCAGGAAGGCGGTGACCAGCATGGACCACACAAACAGCGGCATCCGGTGCAGCGTCATGCCAGGGGCGCGCATGTTGAAGATGGTGGTGATGAAGTTGGCCGCACCCATGATGGATGAAGCGCCCGCCAAATGCAGTGAAAACAGCGCCAGATCCATCGAAGGGCTGGAATGGAACTGGCTGTCTGACAGCGGCGTGTAGATGGTCCAGCCCGCACCAGGGCCCTCACCCACGAAAAGGCTTGCCGCCAGCAGCATGAAGGCCGGCACCAGCAACCAGAAGGAGATATTGTTCATGCGCGGGAAGGCCATATCAGGCGCCCCGATCATGATCGGCACGAACCAATTCCCGAAGCCGCCAATCAGCGCGGGCATCACCACAAAGAACACCATGATCAGCCCATGGGCCGAGATATAGGCGTTCCACATCTGGCCATCAGAGAAAATCTGCATGCCAGGGTACATCAGCTCAAGACGCATCAGCAGCGAAATGCCAATCCCCACCACCGCCGCGACCAGCGAGAAGATGATGTAGAGCGTGCCGATATCCTTGTGGTTCGTCGAAAAGAACCAGCGGGACACAAAGCCCGGCTTGTGATCGTGATGATCGTCGTGATGGGCGTGCGAAGCGGTTGCCATGTCTATCTTTCCCTCACCGCGCCTTACCGGCGGGCCTCCGCGATCTGAAGTGAATCCTGAGAAGCAGGCGTCGCGGCAATCACCGGCGCGCTGCCATCAGCCTGGGCGAAGCGCTTCTGCGCGTCCGCAACCCAGGCATCGAATTCGGCGCGCGGCAGGGCGCGCACGGCAATCGGCATGAACCAGTGATTCGTGCCGCAAATCTGATTGCACTGGCCATAGAAAATGCCGGGGCGATCAGCGCGCATCCAGGTTTCGAGCGTCCGACCCGGAATGGTGTATTTCTGAATGCCCAGCGCGGGCACGAAGAAGGAATGGATCACATCATGCCCCGTGGTCAGCACGCGAATATTGGCGCCAACCGGAATGACCAGCTGATTATCCACATCCAGCTTGAAAATCTGGCCCGGCTTCAAGTCAGCTTCCTGAATTGGATAGCTGTCAAAGTTGAAGTTACCCTGGTCCACATAGGTGTAATTCCAATACCACTGGCGGCCCTGCACACTGATCGTCATATCCGCATCCACCGCGCGATCCTGGAAATACAGAAGCCGGAAGGACGGGATCGCGATGACGATCAGGATGAGCACGGGGATCACGGTCCAGGCAATCTCAAGCCCGGTGTGATGGCTGGTCGTGGACGGGACCGGGTTGCGCGCCGCGCTGAAGCGCCAGACGCAATAGGCCAACAGGATCAGCACGAAAATCGTGATCACCGTGATGATGGCAAAGACCATGGTGTTGAAGGACGAAATGCGTTCCTTGATGATCCCGCCGGAAGGCTGCAAGCCCATGCCCCAAGCGGCCGGCGCGCCAACCATGCTCTCTGCCAGGGCAGGCGCTGTCAGCACCAAGCCCATCGCCAATACCGCCAAGCCGGCGAAAAGCCGGCCAAGGCCGCATGCGCGGCTCTTTGCCATAAAAACCTTCATCAACCCATCCCTTATCGGCCGTAAAAATCGCGCCGTTTCAAGATTTTAACCTTCGATTCACCAAGGGCCAAGCCCTCAGAGCCTTAAGCTTGGCCGGACCATAATCGGCGCTCCTGCACCGCACAAGGGCGGGAATGCACAAAAGCGCCAAATCCAACGTGCAATGCCTCAGGCATCCCCCTCCGCAGCTTCTTCCTCACTGATGTGGTCAACCATATCGGCCAGCATGGACCGGATATGCTCATCGCCGACCACATAAAACACCTGCCGCCCGCGCCGATCCGCCTGTAACAATCGCGCTGCCCGCAGGAGACGCAGATGGTGTGAGACAAGCGATGCGGAAAGGCCCAGCTTCTCAGCCATTTCATTCACCGCCGCCGGCGCGTCCCGGCATGCCAGGATGATCTTCAGGCGTGTGGGGTCGCTCATCAGCCGAAAGGTCTCGGCTAATTCAACCACAAGATCATCACCAATCCGAAAACGCCCCCGCATGGGATCATCGCCGCTGTTGCGCCTTCAACATGGCGTCGGGGGGACAGTTTCCGCAAGGCGGCATCGCGCAAGGCCTTGACGGCGGCGCACCTAAGGCCAAGATAATCCACAGAATAAGTCTCTGAAAAACAAGGAATATATGCAGAAGTGAACAGGTGTTCAGCCATTACTCGCCGGGCTCTCGGCCTCGGGCTTTTTGCGCTGACGCCCATCCCCGCGTTGGCCCAGAACCGCGCCCCACCCCGCGCGCTTTCAACCGTTGGCATGGTGGGCGACCTGGTCCGCGACATTGGCGGGGAGCGTATCCGCGCCGAAACCCTGATCAATGAAGGTGTGGACCCCCATTTGTTTCGCCCGACGCGCGCTGATATTGCCCGGTTGCTTGCCGCCGATATCCTGTTTGCCAATGGCCATCGGCTGGAAGGCCGTATGGGTGATGTGCTGGCGCGCGCCGCCGCCAATGGCAAACCTGTGGTGATGGTGGCTGAAAGCCTGCCCCGAGCCCTGCTCCGCGCCAATCCGGACTATCCGGACGCTGCCGACCCGCATGTCTGGATGGACCCGGTGCTTTGGGCAGAAGCCGCTGGCAGCATCGCCGCTGCGCTTTCCCGCCTGCTGCCCGAATCGAACCAAGTGTTTGAGGCCAATCTGGCCGCGCTGCGCCGCCGCCTGACCGCCCTGCATGAATACGGCGCGCGGGTGCTGTCCAGCATCCCGCCGCGCCAGCGCCTTTTGGTTACAGCGCATGACGCTTTCGGCTATTTCGCCGCGCGTTATGGGCTGGAGGTGGATAGCATTCAGGGACTTTCCACCGAATCGGAAGCCAATCTCGCCCGCATTGAAACGCTGGTGCTGAGCCTGGTCGAACGGCGCATCCCGGCGGTCTTCGCCGAAAGCTCGGTCCCTGATCGCGCCGTGCGCGCGCTGATTGAAGGGGCCGGCGCGCGCGGCCAGCGGGTTGCCTTGGGCGGCACGTTATTCTCCGATTCCATGGGCAGGCCAGGCACTTATGAAGGCACTTATCACGGCATGCTGGACCATAACTTCACCACCATCGCCCGCGCCTTGGGTGGCGAGGCGCCGGCCCGCGGCATGCTTGGCCGGTTAGGCGCCGCATGAGCCAGAATATGGCCACACCAGCCCCGCTTGCGATTACGCATCTGACCGTCGCTTATGGCGACAAGACGGTGCTGTGGGACATTACCTGGCAGGCGACGCCGGGGCTGACCGCGATTGTGGGACCAAATGGCGCGGGCAAATCCACGCTGCTGCGCGCAGCACTCGGCCTGATCCCGAGCATCGCTGGCGAAGCACGGTTTTTTGGGCGCGGGCTGGATGAAGTGCGCAACCGGGTCGGTTATTTGCCGCAGCGCGCTTCGGTGGATTGGGATTTTCCGGCAACCGCGCTCGATGTCGTGTGTATGTCGCGCTATCCGCGCATGCGCTGGTGGGGCCGCGTGCCGAAGGCGGAACAGGAAGCAGCGCGCGGCGCGCTGGAACAGGTGGGGCTCGCGGATCTGGCGGATCGGCAAATCGGGCGATTGTCGGGCGGTCAGCAGCAGCGCGTTTTTCTGGCGCGCGCATTGGCGCAGGATGCAGACTTATACTTGATGGATGAACCCTTCGCCGCGGTTGATGCGGCAACGGAACAGGCGATCATCGCCGTGCTGCGCCGTGTGGTGGCAGCGGGGCGCAGCGTGATCGCCGTGCATCATGACCTTTCAACCGTGCCATCCTACTTCGATCAGGTGCTGCTGCTGAATGGCCGCGCGGTCGCCGCCGGCACTGTGAAATCCGCCTTCACGCCGGATGCGATTGCGCGCGCCTATGGCGGGCGGCTGAATGTGCTGGAACAGGCGGTCGCGGAAGGCGGGCTACAGTGAGCCTTGGCTATAACACGCTGGTAGTGCTGGCGGGTTGTGCCTTGCTTGGCCTTGCTTGCGGCACGGTCGGCGCTTTCGCGCTGCTGCGCGGGCGCGCGCTGATGGCCGATGCGGTCGGCCATGCTGCTTTGCCCGGTGTGGTGCTGGCGGCCATGATTGTGGCCACACTTGGCGGCAATCCGCGCGCTCTGCCGCCCTTGCTGGCGGGGGCGCTGGTGGCGGGCGTGCTTGGCGTGCTTGCGGTCCAGGCGCTGACACGCGGGCGGCGTATTCGTGAAGATGCCGCCATCGCCATTGTGCTGTCCAGCTTTTATGCGCTTGGCGTTGCGTTGCTTTCCTATGTTCAAACCATGCCGCAGGCAGCGCAGGCGGGGCTTGGCAAATTCATCCTGGGGCAAGCGGCGGCGATGCGCGCGGAAGATGCGCTTTGGGCCGGCGGCATTGCAGCCTTTTGTGTGCTGATCTGCCTTGTACTGTTCCAACGCCTGCGCGCCGCGTGTTTTGACCCCGATTATGCGCGCGTCATGGGGCTTTCTGTGGCGCGCACTGACCTTGGGCTGCTCGGCCTGATTGTGATTGTGGCGGTGGCGGGCTTGCAGGCGGTGGGGCTGGTGCTGGTGGTGGCTTTGCTGATTCTGCCGGCGGCAACGGCGCGCTTGCTCACGCATCGGCTGCCGGTGTTGTTATTGGTCTCCGCCTTGCTTGGCGCGCTGGCGGGAGCTCTGGGCGCAGCGGCTTCCGCCTTTCAGCCGGAATGGCCAACGGGTGCGGCGGTGGTGCTGGCGGGGGCGATATTCTTCACCCTGGCGCTGCTGCTGGCGCCGGATCGTGGCTTGCTGCCGGAAACCTGGCGCCGCGCACGCAGACGCATCGCCGCAACCGAATCGCATTTCCTGCGCGCTGCCTGGGAAGCGCAGGAAGCCGCCGGCGCCGGCCCCGGCACTGCCGGGGATCGCTGGACATCGATTTCCGCTTTGGCAGCTGCGCGCGGCTGGTCTGAAGCCTATGCGGCGCGCCTCACGCTTTGGCTTGGGCTGCGCGGCTTGGTGGCGCGGGCGGACCGCGAAATTCACCTAACCCCGAGCGGTGCCGCAGCCGCGCGGCGCGCCGTTCGCGCGCACCGTGCGGTGGAGCTGCATCTGCTCGGCCTTGGTGCCACGGATATCGCGGGGGCGGATCGGTTGGCGGATTTGGTCGAACATGGCCTGCCAGCGGAGATGGCGACACGGTTATTGGCGGAGCCTTCATCGCTGCCTGCTTCACCTCATGCGTTAGGCCCACGATCATGACGGCGGTAGATTTTCTGCGGCTTGATCTGCCGGCGCTGCTTGCCGCGATTCTCGCCTGCGGGAGTTGCGGCCTGCTCGGTTCGTTTTTGTTGTTGCGGCGCGATAGTTTGCTGGGCGATGCGCTATCCCATGCGGTGCTGCCTGGCATCATTGCGGGCTTTGCCATCACCGGCGCGCGGGCGGGCTTGCCCATGCTGCTGGGCGCGCTGGCGGCCGCGCTTTTGGCGGTATTCCTGATTGGCCTGGTGCGGCGTGTGGCGCGGTTGGAATCGGGCGCGGCCACCGGCGCGGTATTCACCAGCTTCTTCGCGCTTGGCCTGATGCTGATTGAAGCCACCGGCGCGCGCAGCGTTGATCTTGATCTTGATTGCGTGCTGTTCGGGCAATTGGAAAGCCTCGTTTGGCTGGAAGCGCAGGGTTTTGGGTCGCTGCTTGACCCGGTGGCGCTGGCCGCCTTGCCGCGCCAATTGTTTCTGCTGGTGGCGGTGGCGGTGGTGCTGGCGGGGCTGGTCGCGCTGCTTTGGCGGCCTTTGCATTTATTGTGTTTTGACGCCGATTACGCCGCCGCCATTGGCCTGCCGGCACGCGGTTTGGAATTGGCGCTGAATTTGATGGTGGCGGCAGCGGCGGTTGCGGCTTTTGAAGCGGTGGGCAGCATTCTGGTGGTGGCGATGCTGGTTTGCCCGGCAGCGGCGATACGCTTGCTCACGGATTCCTATCGCGCGCAGGTGCTGGGTGGTGCAGCGCTTGGGGCGGCACTCGGCGCCCTTGGCTATGCGCTGGCCGGGCCTTTGCCGGCGGCCTTCGGGCAGGATTTTGCGCTGAATGCCGCAGGGGTTATTGGGACGCTAGGCGGGCTTACGGTGGCGGGCGCGATGATGCTGCGCCAGTTGCGAAGCGCCTTATCAACATCAGCGGTTATTTCAGGATAATTTCTACGCGACGGTTCTGCGGCTCACGCACATCATCAGCGGTTGCGACCAATGGCTGCGTTTCACCAAAGGCAGTGATCGTGATCTCCTGCCGCGCAATGCCGCGCTTGACCAATTCTTCCGCAACCGTTTCAGCGCGGCGGCGCGACAGCGCCAGATTATACTGTGGCGTGCCGGAACGGTCCGCATGGCCGGCCACTTCAATCCGGGTGGGCTGCCCACGTGACGCTTCCGCCGCTTCCCCAACAATCTGGCGCGCGCGCGCGGACAGATCCGCACGGTTCCAGTCAAAGAAAACCAGGAAGCTCCGCGCCGCGACAGGGGCCGCAACAGCAGCAGGGGCGGCAGACGGCGCATTGAAGGCATAGCGGAGGCCGAGCAGGAAGGATTGGTTACGGCTTTCGGTATCCGCCTTGCCCGACAGCACCGTAGCACCCGAGGCATTTACGTAGCTGACCGGGATGCTCGGCCCCAGGCTTTCCAGGTAACGATATTCCGCCGTCAGCGTCAGCCCCGGCACCTGGTCAATCACGAAGCCAAGCCCGGCTATCCCCTGAACGGCGAAGGCGCCGCCCGTATCATCACCGCGAAGCCGCAGGTTGCCATTACCGGGCCGGCCATTCAGGTCATTGAAGCTGGTAACAAGATACCCGGCACCAACCCCGACATAGGGCAGGAAGGGACCAATGCGGATCAGATCCACCAGCGCATTGCCCATCAGCCCGTAGCTATCCTGCCGCCCACCATGCGCGCCGGGGCTGGCGAGGCCGGCGGCGCCATTGGCGCTATCCACTTCATTGGTGCGGTAGCTGCCTTCGATTTCAAGCCGGATGCCATTGCTGAACCCCCAGCCAAGGCTGAGCAGCCCAACCCCGCCATAATCAAAGCCGAGCTGACCACCATTGGGCTGGCCAAGCGCGGTCATGTCCTGGTTCAGGCGACCATCAAGGCGGAACTTCGCATCATCCAAATAATTCATGCCAAGCGCGCCAGCCACATAGGGGCCTTCGATGAATTGGGCGCGCGTTGGCTGAGCCACGCCAAGCCCAAGCGTCAGGGCGGCGGCTGGAAGGATGCCGAATCTGGAATTAGTCAACTTCATGGGGCACAACCTAGCGGTGCTTTCTTAACAAATGAAGACCAAAGCATCCCAGCGCTCACGTTTTTTGCACCGCAATGGCCGCCAGCGGGCCAAGTGCGGCAGCATCATCCATGCGGGCCAGTGCCCCAAGCGGCAAAAGCCGGTTCGCATGGCCCATTTTCCGCCCGGGCCGCGCTTCCGCCTTGCCATAAAGATGGGGCGCAATGCCCGCGACGCCTTGCAGCCCCGGCCAGGCCGCCATGCCTTCGGGTCCAATCAGATTGCGCATTACCGAATCATGGTGCCGATCCGGCACGCCCAAGGGCAGGCCGACCACGGCGCGGATATGCTGTTCGAATTGGGAAGCGGTGCAGGCATCCATGGTCCAATGCCCGGAATTATGCGGCCTGGGTGCGATTTCATTGCCAATCAGCCGGCCATCGGGCAGCAGAAACATCTCCAGCGCCACCAACCCCACCAGATCAAGCCCGCGCGCCACCGCCGCCACATGATCCCGCGCGGCGGCGGCAATGTCCGGCGCCACGCGTGCCGGCGCGAAGCTGATATCCAGGATGTGGTGGCGATGGGCGTTTTCGGTCGCGTCAAATACGGCCAGCGCCCCATCCGCCCCGCGTGCCGCGATGGCGGAAAGTTCCAACGTGAAGGGCACAAAACCTTCCAGGATCAGCGGGCGGGGCGCCAATCTGGCCCAGGCTGCCGCCAGATCATCAGGGTGGCGCAGCACCGCCTGGCCGCGCCCATCATAGCCAAGCCGGGTGGTTTTCAGGACGGAAGGCAGACCAAGCTCGGCCACCGCGGCCTGCAATTCGGCTTCGGTACGCACAGCGCGCCATGGCGCGACAGGCACGCCGATGCTTTCCAGAAACGCCTTTTCCTGCAAGCGGTCCTGACAAATGCCAAGCGCCTTTTCCCCCGGCCGGCATGGCACGCGCCGCGCCAGGATCTCCACTGTCTCGGCCGGGACATTTTCGAATTCGAAGGTGACGACATCCACCTGATCGGCGAAACGGGCCAAAGCCTCCCGGTCCTCATAGGCTGCCACGGTGCGCGCGGCGGCCACTTGCATGCCGGGTTCATCCGCGCCGGGGGCATAGATATGGCAGCGATAGCCAAGCCGCGCCGCCGCCATGGCGGACATGCGGCCAAGCTGCCCGCCGCCCAGAATGCCGATCACGGCGCTGGACGCAAGGCAGGTCACACCGGGCTCTCCGGCACGCTTTCGGTCTGCGCGGCGCGCCAGGCGATCAACCTTTCGGCCAGGGCAGCATCATTCAAGGCAAGGATGGAAGCGGCCAGCAAAGCCGCGTTCACCGCCCCAGCCCGCCCGATGGCGAGTGTACCCACCGGCACGCCGGCTGGCATTTGCACAATGGACAGCAGGCTATCCACCCCAGCCAAAGCGGCGCTTTGCACGGGCACGCCCAGCACGGGCAGATGCGTCATGGAAGCGGCCATGCCGGGCAGATGCGCTGCCCCGCCGGCGCCGGCGATGATCACCTGAAGGCCCCGCACCGCCGCTTGCTTCGCGTAGTCAAACAGGCGTTCAGGCGTGCGATGGGCGGAAACCACGCGGGTTTCATGCGCAATGCCCAGTTTTTCCAGGGTTTCCGCGGTATGGCGCAGCGTTTCCCAATCCGAACGGCTGCCCATGATCACGCCAACCAGCGTTGTCTCGGCCATATCCAGCCCCCTCAGGCGATGATATCGGGCAAAAGCTGGCTATCGAGCCAGGAGATCTCGTCTTTCAGTTTCAGCTTGCGCTTTTTCAGCCGCTGCAACTGCAATTGGTCCGCCGGGCCGCTATCCAGCCGCGCGATCACGGTATCCAAATCCCGATGCTCGGTGCGGAGTTCATGCAGGCGGCGGAGCAGGGCGTCTCGGTCAGCGATCATCGGCCTCGGGCCATAGCTAGAGCGTTTTCAAGCCAAATGAAGCCACTTGGCTATTCGGAAAACGCGACCAAACAAGGATTTAGAGCGTTTCCGGTGAAAGACAGTGTAACGGAAACTACCCTAAAATCTGTTGATGCATTTTTACCGGGAGGTGGAGTAGCATGATCGCGCTGCCCGGGACAGGGCCAACCGCCCGGGCTGCATCACAGCAAAGGATGCCTCGGTATGCGCTTGGATGCCCGGATCGCTTCCCTCAATAACCGTCACGCTGCGCTTGAGGCGCAGATTTTCGAGGAGGATAACCGACCGCGGCCCGATACCGAAACCTTGGCCCGTTTGAAGCGCGAAAAGCTTCGCCTCAAGGAGGAGATGGAGCGGTTGCGTTCAGGAAAACCGCACTAAACTTTACGCCGCAGCGCCTTCTTCGGCCTGCGCTTCCACAGCAGCCAGCGCGCCCACTGCGGTGTTGAGTTCGGACTGCGTGCAAAGCCCCAGAATCACGGGATCACGCGGCTTGATGTTTGCGCTGTTCCAATGGGTCTTGTCGCGCACCTTGGCGATGGTTTCCTTGGTGGTGCCAAGCAGCTTCACAATGGTGGCTTCCGACACCTGGGGGAAATTGCGGAGCAGCCAGGCAATGGCATCAGGCCGGTCATTGCGCTTGGAGACCGGGGTATAGCGCCCGCCCTTGGCCTTGGATTTCGGCAAATGGCTGACCGCGCGCATCATTTGCAGCCGCGTTTCGCTATCAGCCTCACAACGCTGGATTTCTTCACGCGTCAATTGGCCATTGGTGATCGGGTCATAGCCGATAATGCCCTGCGCCACTTCACCATCCGCAATGGCCTGGATTTCAAGCGGGTGCATGCCGACAAATTCGGCGATCTGGTCAAAGGTAAGCGCTGTCTTGTCAATCAGCCACACGGCGGTGGCCTTGGGCATCAAGGGCTGGTTCATGGCATAACCTCAAGGGGGCGGGCGGGCGAGAGCAACCCCCGCCTTGTTGCGGTTCCTATAAAGAGAGGCGCGGCCAGGGTCAAAACCCGCCCGCGCCCAGAAGGAGAAAAAATGGCCCCGATCGAGGAAGAAGAAAGACCCCGGCGCGCGCCGCGCTTTCAACCCATGGTGTTTGACGGCTGGGATGTGGCGCAACTGCGGGAGTATATCGAGGCATTGCAGACCGAAATCAGCCGCGCCGAGGCAGCGATTGGTGCCAGGGATGCACAGCGCTTGGCGGCGGAGGCGTTTTTCAAGAAGGGGTAGCCCCCACCTGTTGCCGGGCGGGGGAATTAGTGCGCGTCCCGCTCACATTCGTTCACCGGACACGCACTAAACCTTTGTTTGGTCGCATTTTCCGAGTCGCCAGGTGATCACACTTGGCTTGAAAATGCTCCTGCGTGGCCTCAAGCCGCCTGAGGCGCCGCTTCCATCAGCGCCGCGGCACGGCTGGCTTGCACCGGGATTTGCCGCGGCTTCAGCGCTTCCGGCACTTCATGGCGCAGCGCGATGTGCAAAAGCCCGTTTTCAAGCTTGGCACCGCTTACCAGGATATGATCAGCCAGCACGAAGCGGCGTTCAAAACCCCGCCCGGCAATGCCGCGATGCAGGAATCTGCGGGTTTCTTCCGGCGCTGCCTGGGCGCGGCCCACCACCGTCAGCGTGTTCTGATGGGCGGTGATGTCAAGGTCCGCTTCCGCAAAACCGGCCACCGCCATGGTCAGCACATAGCTGTCATCGCTGGCTTTTTCGATGTTGTAGGGGGGATAGCCCCCGGCATCGGCGCTGCCGCGCGCCGTATCCATCAACCGCGCCAAGCGATCAAAGCCAATGGCGGTGCGGAACAGGGGGGAGAAATCAATAGCATTCATAGCAGGGACGCTCCTTCGCAAAGCAAGGTCCGTTGAGGCCAGCGAACTGAACCCGATATGCCCCCATCTGGGCGGCAAGGGATTTGGTTCGCACCCGGGGCCCGTATGGCGCCCCTTGGTGGATAAGAAATGGAAATAGCCCCGCCGCCAATCAAGGGCTGCGGGGCTAAAAATCGAACTTATCAGGAAAGGCCGAAACTTACGGCCCGGCGCTTATCAGTCCTACTTGCGCGCGCCAATGCCGGCGAAGCGCTTGTTGAACTTCGCGATCTGGCCGCCCGTATCAATGATGCGCTGCTGGCCGGTCCAGGCCGGGTGGGATTTCGGGTCAATGTCCAAGCGAATGGTGTCGCCCGGCTTGCCGTAGCAGGAACGGGTCTTGTACTCGGTCCCGTCGGTCATGATGATGTTGATCTCATGATAAGCGGGATGGATATCGGACTTCATGGCGCATGCTCACAAAAAATGGGCCGCCGATGCCGACCGGCTGCCAAGGGAGCCGGGCCTATAGGGGATCAGCCCCGCCCGCGCAAGCTCAAGCTAGTGATTGACCAAGGCCGCGCCCCGGGCGACAGGGATCACCCTGCCATCGCAAAGGTCCGGCGCGCGTGAGCCTCAATATCCTCTCCATCCAATCCTGGGTCGCTTACGGCCATGTCGGCAATGCCAGCGCCATGTTCCCACTGCAGCGCCTGGGGGCTGAGGTTTGGGGGGTGCATACGGTGCAATTCTCCAACCATACCGGCTATGGCGCCTGGCGCGGCCAGGTTTTTGGCGCTGAGCTGATCCGCGAATGCGTGGCCGGGATTGAAGAACGCGGCGTGCTGCCCCGCTGTGACGCGGTGCTTTCGGGCTATTTGGGCTCGGCCGAGATCGGTGCCGCGGTGCGCGATGCGGCGCTTTTGGTGAAAGCGGCCAACCCCAAGGCGCTTTGGTGCTGCGATCCGGTGATTGGCGATACCGGGCGCGGGGTGTTTGTGCGCCCCGGCATTCCGGAATTCCTGCGCGACCAGGCGCTGCCGGCGGCGGATATCGCCACACCCAATCAATTCGAATTGGAATGGCTGACCGGGCAGGCGATCACCAACCTTAATACCGCCAAAGCCGCCATCACCGCGCTGCAAGCCAAGGGGCCGCGCATTGTGCTGCTGACCTCGCTCCGTACTGACGCGACCGGGGCTGATGAGATTGAATTGCTCGCGGCTGAGGGCGGCGGGTTCTGGCGGCTGCGCACGCCGATGCTGCCCTTGTCAGTGAATGGTGCGGGCGATGCGATTGCCGCGCTATTTCTGTTTCATCGCCTGCAAAGCGGTGCGGCGGCGCCAGCGCTGGAAGCGGCTGCTTCCAGCATTTTCGGCCTGCTGAGCCAAACGCTCGCGGCCGGCGCACGGGAATTGCAGGTGGTGGCAGCGCAGGCTGAAATCACTGCGCCGACCCGGCTATTCAGGGCGGAGGCGTGCTGACCCGCGCCCCCTGCATTCAGTGCATAAAACTCCGCGTCACATAGGCCTTCAGCGCTTCAACATCGTGATCCTGCTTGGCAAAGCGGAACTTCACCAGATCGCGGATGCTGACAATGCCAAGCAAGGACCCATCGGTGTCGCAGACCGGCAGATGGCGGAAATAGCCCTGATCCATGATCTCAAGTGCGGCCTCCACCGGCGTATCGGCGCCTACCATGACCACTTCGCGGGTCATGATCTCCTCAGCAGCCAGACACCTGACGCCATTGCGCCGGTCTGCCACGGCTTTCACAATATCGCGCTCGCTCAAAATACCGGCGACCTGACCTGACGCGGTCACGATCAGCACGGCCCCGATGCGCCGCGCCGCCATGATGCGGGCGATTTCCACGACCGGCGTTTCTGGGGTTACTGAAATCGCGGCGTTACCCTTCTGCCGCAGAACTGCTTGTATCGTCATGGCCGGAGGCCTCCCTGTTGCGAGACTCTGCCAGCCCACCTCATCCTTCTGGGGCTTAATTCGTTCTTTCCCGCAAAATCGCAAGGGCAAATTTAGCCCAGCTTGGGGATTCAGGACTGGGAGGGCGATGATCGTCCAAGCGACAGGCAAAAACAGGCGCTTGCCTAGCCAAGCACCCGCATGCAAGCCTTCAGGCGGATTTGGGCAGCGGCCCGCGATCCCCGCAAAACTTGGTGGCGGATTGCTCGGCTGGCTGCCCCCGGAAACGCTTCAGGGAGAGATCATCATGACCTTTCAAACTTCACGCCGCCTGCTGCTTGGCGCTGGGCTTACCGCCCCTTTCATCCGCACCGCTTCGGCGCAAACCACGCTGGAATGGGTGGCGGGGTCCGTGGGCGGCGGCTGGTACACCATGGCGGCGGGGCTTTCTTCCCTGATCCGGGAAGAAAACCCTGACCTGCAAATCCGCGTCGTGCCTGGCGGGGGGCTCGCCAATTCCACGCGCATCAACAACAACCAATCGCAGATTGGCTGGGGGATTGATGCTTTCTCAGCCTCCGCCGTGCAGGGGATCGAACCCTATAGTACCAAGCACGACAAGCTGCGCTGCCTTGGCACCGGCTATTCGCCGACGGAACATCATTTCCTGCGCCACAAGGGCGCGGGGCCTGAGGATATGCGCGCCATCCTGACGCAGCGCGGCCTCAAAATCGCGGCCCCGCAGCGCAGCAGCACGGATGAAATGACGCTGCAGCGCATCCTGAAATTCCTCGGCACCAGCCCGGACAAGATCAGGGCGGAAGGCGGGCGCTACCTGAATGGGTCCTACGCCGATATCGCCTCAGCCTATAATGATGGGCAGGTGGATTACCTTTATGCGGCGCTGGCACGCCCGGCGGCGATTTTCACGGAAATCGCACAAGGCCGCCGCGGCGGGCATATGGTCGCCTTCCCGCAGGATGTGCGTGACCATCTGCAAAAGGAATATGCCTATGCGCAGGGGGTTTTGCCGGGTGCCACCTATCCCGCGCTCATGTCCGGCGATGTGCCGGTGACGCTGATGGATAGCGTGATCCTGGTGCATGAAAGCGTGCCGGATGATGTGACCTATAAGATCACGCGCACGCTGATCCGCAACCGCGGGCAAAGGCTGATTACCATCCATGCCAGCATGGGCGCCTGGAACCCAACGGCATCCGTTGCCTATCGCGGCGTGCCGCTGGCGGGTGGTGCCGTGCGCGCCTTCCGGGAAGCCGGCGTCAATCCGCCGGCCTGAACACACTATTGCGCGTGCAAGTAAGGGGGGTACGCCATGCGCGCGCTTGATGGGTGGTTGAAAAGCGCCATCACGCTGTGGATGGCGGGATGGGCGGCGCTGCATCTTTATTTCGGCGGCTTCGGATTTCCGGAGCCGATCGAAATGCGGAGCCTGCATCTGCTGGTCTTCACGCCGCCGCTTTTTCTGATGTATCCGGCGTTTCAGAAACGCTCACCGCAAAATCGGCCAAGCCTTTTTGATTGGCTCTGGACCATCGCCGCCGCCGCGCCGCATTTATGGGTTTTCGTGAATGCGGGTGCCGTGAATGACCGCATGGAATATGTGGACCCCTTCACGCCGCTGATGCTGACGCTTGGCATTGTCTGCATGGTGACAATGCTGGAAGCAATCCGCCGCGCGGTGGAACCGGGGCTTGCCTGGATGGTGGCGGGCTGCCTGCTTTACATGTTCATCGGCCATCATTTGCCGGGTGTGCTGAACACGCGCAATTTCAAGCTGAACGAGATCATTGAAGCGGCCTGGCTGGTGCCGACGGCAGGCGGTGTTTACGGGCCGCTGACCGGGATAGTCGCGACCACGATTGCGGTGTTTATCCTGTTTGGCGCCTTCATGCAGGGCAGTGGCACGGGGCGGTTGTTTTCCAATCTCGGTGCCGCCGTGGCCGGGCGCTATAGCGGCGGGCCGGCCAAGGTTGCTGTTGTGACATCAGGACTTTTCGGCACCATGAGCGGGTCTTCAGTCTCCAATGTGATCACCACGGGCGCCATGACCATTCCGCTGATGATGCGCGTTGGCTATCGCCCAGCGGTCGCTGCCGGGATTGAAAGTGCGGCTTCCGTGGGGGGCGCGCTGATGCCGCCGGTGATGGGCGCAGCCGCCTTTGTGATGGCCGAGATCACCAATATTCCCTACGGTGATATCATCATCGCGGCGGCCATTGGTGCGGTGATGTATTACTTCGCGATCCTCGCCGCCGTGCATTTTGAAGCGAAGAAGCTTGGCATTGAACCCATGGCGCTTAAGGATATTCCGGCCTGGCGCGAAGTGCTTCAGGATGCGCATCTGGTGCTGCCCATCGGTTTGCTGGTCTATCTGATGACAGAACGCTGGAGCGGTAACTTCGCAGCCTTCTGTGCAACCCTTGCCATGGTAGGCGTTTCGCTTCTGCGCGCGCGCACGCGCATGGGCTGGCGTGCCGTGCTGAATAGCCTGGCCGATGCCGGTTTCACCATGGCGCCGCTTGCGGTTTCGATTGCCGGCGCTGGCGTGGTGGTCTCAGCACTGACGGCGACCGGCATGGTGGTGGCTTTTGGTGGCATCATCAAGGATCTCTCCGCGGGCAATTTGGCACTACTGCTGGTGCTGCTTTGCATTACCGTGCTGGTACTTGGCCTCGGTATCCCGACAACGCCTTCCTACATCATCGCCGCCGCCATTGGTGTGCCTCAGGTTTTGGAATTGGGCCGGCCGCTGGGTATTGATGTATTGCAGGCGCATCTTTTCGTCTTCTACTTCGCGGTGATTGCGGATGCGACACCACCGGTGGCCGCCGCCGCCTTCGCCGCCGCTGCCATCGCCAAGGCAAGCCCAACCATCGCGAGCCTCCATGCGTCCCGCTTTGGCATTGCCGGTTTCACCGTGGGCTTTGCCTTTATCTATGATCCCGGGATCATGCTGCGCGGCAGTTTCTTTGATATTGCGACCGCGACACTCATTCAGGTTTCGGCACTCACGCTGATTACTTCGGCCTATGCAGGGTATTTGTTGCGCCCCATGGGCTGGGTCTTGCGCTGTGCCATGGGGCTTGCTGGTTTGGCTGCGGCCTTTTTGCATTTATTGCCCGATACGCAGCGTCTGTTACTCGCACTCGCTGTTCTCTGTGGCGTTGCCCTCTGGCAACGCCTTGGCAGGCCTAGATCCGCATGAAATTCACCATTCCGGGAGGAAAAAAATGAAAGCCAAACTCCTGCTTGCTGCCGGCTTGCTCGCCGCGCTGCCGGCCTTCGCACAACCGGTGCAACAAGGCCCAACGGTCGCCGCCATTCGGGCACGCGATGCGCTGATTTGCGGCGCGCATCCCGGTGCGCCTGGATTTGGCGTAATTGATAGCCAAGGCGTCAATCGAGGTCTCGATGCCGATACCTGCCGCGCGGTGGCCGCCGCGATCCTGGGCGATGCGAATAAGGTGCGCTGGGTGGTGCTGTCTTCCCAGGCGCGCCTGCCTGCCTTGCAATCCGGCCAGGTGGATATGCTGTCCCGCACCACCACCTGGTCCCATTCGCGCGATACCGCGAATGGGCTCAATTTCACTGCCGTCAATTTCTATGATGGTCAGGGCTTCCTGGTGCGCGTGGCGACGGGTGCCAAGCGCGCTACCGATCTGGCAGGTGCGACGATTTGCGTGACCGCCGGCACAACCAATGAATTGAACCTTGCCGATTGGGCGCGCAGCACGAATACGCGCATCCAGCCCTTGGTGTTCGAACAGAATGAGGAAACGCGCAACGCCTATAACAACGGGCGCTGCGATGCGTTTTCCACGGATGCATCACAGCTTGCCGGCATTCGCAGCGCTTTGCGCAACCCGGCTGAGCATGTGGTGCTGCCTGACATCATCTCAAAGGAGCCCTTGGCACCGGCGGTGCGCCATGGCGATGACCAGTTCTTTGACATTGTACGCTGGACCGTATTTGCGCTGATCGAAGCCGAGGAATTGGGTGTCACGCAAGCCAATGTGGATGAAATGCTGAACAACCCCAACCCGGCCATTCGCCGCTTGCTGGGTGTTTCGGGCGATCACGGGCCGCTGATGGGGATTGATCGGCGCTGGGCCTATAACGCCATCAAGGCGGTTGGGAATTACGGCGAAATCTTCGACCGTAACCTTGGCAAGAATTCCCCCATCAACCTGCCGCGCGGGCTGAATGATTTGTGGACGCGTGGCGGGCTGATGTACGCGCCGCCGATTAGGTGAGGTAACTAAACAAAGGGGGGGCGACGACACCCCCTCTCAGTTCCCCAGCCGCTCCAATATCGCCGGCACATGCACCTGATCGCCTTTGTAGTTCCCGGTCAGGGCGTACATCACCAGATTGGTCCCGAAACGATACGCCAGCACGCGCTGCCGCGCGCCGCCGGGGATGGTCGCATGCGGGTGCTGGCCATTGCGGTCCATCGCCCAGGCCGCTGCCCAATCATGCCCGCCAATAATCACCGGGCTCACACTGTCATTCGCGCGGTCCTGATCGCGCGCCACCCAAACCTGCCCGCCGGCAAAACGCCCCGGCAACTCATTCAGCAAGTAAAAGGCGCGGTTCAGCACATGGTCTTCCGGTACCGGGATCAGCGGCGGTATCGCCAAATCCCGCGTCACACGCCGCAGCGCGGCGCGTGCGCCCGGCGACATACCCTCGCCCGAGCCCTGATCGCGCGTATCCATCAGAATAATGCCGCCCTGGCGCATGAATTCATTCAGCGCCGCCACCATCGCCGCACTTGGCGCGGGCGCATCAGGCAGAATTGCCCAATACAGCAACGGGTAGAAGGAAAGATCATCCTGCCCCGGCCGTACGCCATGGGGTTCGGCCAGCGCCGCCGCCGTGCGCCGGTTGACGAAATCAGAAAGCCCCGCAAGCCCGCTGCGAGAGGTTTCATCCACCGCCGCATCGCCGGTCTGGATATAAGCCAATCGAGTGGCAAGCGCAGCGCTGCCATCAGCGCCTTGCGCGTTCACCTGCCACGGCACCAGCGCCAGCAGCAAAAGCGCGGGCAGCGCAAAACGCCGTGGGCGCCATAACCCGCGCAGGCCAAGCGCCGCGATCATCTCCACCAAAAACAGCGCGAAGGCAGCGGCCAAAAGCCATGGCCCCAAATCACGCTCCGCCGCCTCGCCACCCAGTGCCTCCATGCGGGCCGAGGCAGGGGGTGCTGCCATCAGGCGCAGCGCGGGCAGATGGGTCGAAAGGTTCAAGGCGCGGCGATAGGCGGCCTCACCGGCTGCACCAGCCGGGCCATACCAGCCGGGCGGGTGGCGCGGGGATGCGCGGGCCTCATCCAAGATGCGCGCGGCAATCGGCGCGGCACCAGAAGGCGGCGCGCCCAGCCGGCCAAAACCATCCAGAGTTTCCAAGGGGGCGAGGGCCTGATCCACCTCCCCCGCCGCAACGCCAGCGGAAAGGGAGACCAAGCGGCGCAGCATATCCACGAAAAGCCCGGAAAGCGGCAGGTTCGACCATTCCGCCTGAGCGGTCACATGAAACAGCACAATCCGCCCGGCGCCGCGTGACTCTGCCGTGACCAAGGGCGTGCCATCCGCAAGCCGTGCCCAACTCCGTTCCGCCAAGCGCGGCGAAGGCTCAGCCAACACTTGTCGTTCAACCGTGACCTCAGCGGGCGGCACCAAGCCTGCAAAGGGCGAATGATCGGGGAAGGGCGCCAGCGTTTGCGGCTTCTCCCAGGTCAGCATGCCGCCCAATTGGCGTTCCCCGGCACGCAAAGGCACCGGCAGCAGCGAATCCTGCTTAGCTGCCAGCCGAGGCCCGGCAAAGCGGATCAGCGTGCCACCCTGCCGCACCCAGGCATCGAGTGCTTCGCGTTCCTTCGGGTCCGCCAATTCGCGGTCCGCCAGGATCAGCACGGAAAGCCGCCGCGCCAGCAGCGCTTCCGGCGTGCCGCGACGCAATTCCGCAAAGGGATCAAGCGCCCGCAGCAGATAGAAAAGCGGGCCGATCAAGGGCGCATCCGCGCCGGTATCCTCGGCTGCGCTGAGGCCCACCGGGCGGCGGCGGAAACTTTCATCCAGCAGGAAAACGCCCGCCGCGCCGGCTTCCGGTTCCAATTCCAACCGCACGACCTGGTTGCGGATTTCGCTTGGCAATTGCAGCGCAGCCTCTGCGCTACCGGCGCCCGCCGGCAGGGCAAGCTCCACCCGCGCAAGGCTGGCGCCATCCCCGCCACGCGCCAGAATCACGACCTGCCCGGGTAGCGCCACCGGCGCCTGCAATAGCTTGATCCGCAGCCGATCACCTTCCAGCACGGGGGGCGCGATCACGCGCCGGGGCTCGGCTGGTGCCTGCAGCAGCGTCAGGGGCCCGGCGGCGGCGAGCGCGCTAAGGAAAGGCGCCGCATCCTCGCTGGCGCCATGTTCCAGCCCATCGGTCAGGAACAGGCTTTCAAATCCGGCGGGATTGGCGGCGCGCAGTGCATTCAGTGCTGCAAGGGCTGCCGCGCGATCCGGCGCCCAGGGCTTTGGGCGCACCACCGCCAAGCGCGCGGCGGCTTCTTCGGCGGGCAGGAAAGTCAGAGGGTCTGCCTCACCTTGCTGAGGCGCCGTGGTCAGCAGCGCCACGGGGCGGGCTTCGCGCTTGGCGGCCTCCAGGATGCGCTGCGCATGCGCCATGCGCCGCGCCCAATCCGGTGCGGCGGCCCAGCCATCATCCAGCACCAGCAATAGCGGGCCGGATTGGCCGGTGCCGGCGGTTGGCTGCCAAATTGGCCGCGCCAGGCCCAGAATGATCAGCCCCGCCACCAGCAGGCGCAGCAGCAAAAGCCACCAGGGCGTGCGCGCCGGGGTCGCCTCCATGGGGCGCAAATCGCGCAGGATGCGCGTTGCGGGGAAGATTTGCCGCTTGGGCGCCGGCGGCGTGACGCGCAACAGCCACCACAGCACCGGCAGCGCCGGCAGCGCCAGCAACAGCCAAGGGGCAGCGAAGCCGATGGGGCCGAGGGTCAGCATCAACCCCCCTCCAACCGCTGAAACAGCGCAAGTAGCGCCAGTTCCGGCGGTTGATCCGTGCGATGGGTGGCAAAGCTCCAGCCCATGGCGCTGGCGGCAGCGGCCAAGCCTTCCCGATGGGCTGCGAGTGCGGCCTGATAGGCGCCGCGCAAAGCTTCGGTCCGTGGAATGGGTGCAGGGGCGCCGCCCGAGGGGTCTTCAAACCGGATATGCCCGGCGAAGGGCAGGGTTTCCTCGGCGGGGTCCAGGATTTGCAGCAAATGCCCGCGTAAGCCCTGCGCCGCCAAGGCTGCAATCTGCGTGCGGGTATCTTCAAGCGGGGCAAGGAAATCGCTGAACAGCACCACGCGCGCATGGCGCGGCAGACGGGGATCGGCGGGCTGCTTCGCCTGTTCCGGCAAAAAACCCGCCAAGGGCGCCAGCGCGGCGCGACCGATAAAGGCACGCGGCGCGCCAAAGCCGCGCACCCTCTCCCCACCCCGCAGCAGCAGTGCAGCAAGCGCCAGCAACAGCATCTCAGCGCGTTCTTGCTTGGCGGGCAGCGTATCGCGGCTGCGCCAGGCCATGCCCGGTCCACGCGCGGACCAAAGCGCCACGGTTTGCGCCGCTTCCCATTCAGTTTCACGGATGAATACCCGGTCAGACCGCGCCGATTGCCGCCAATCCACGCGGCTTGCCGCATCGCCCGGCAGATAGGGGCGAAATTGCCAAAACGCATCACCTTGGCCGGATCGGCGCCGGCCATGCACGCCCTGCATCACCGTCGCCGCAATGCGTTCCGCCCGCACCACCAAGGGCGGCAGGCGGGCGCCGAGAGCCTCGGCCCGCGCCGTTACAAGGTCATGAGCGGCCTCAGCCAAGATCAGCCTTCAGCGCGGCGATCACATCAGCAAGCTTTGCCCCTTCCGCCCGCGCGGCGAAATTCAGCGCCATGCGGTGACGCAGCACGGGTTCCGCCAAAGCCAGCACATCATCCAATGACGGGGACAGCCGGCCATCCAGCACCGCCCGGGCTCGGCTGGCCAGCATCAGCGCCTGCGCTGCACGCGGGCCGGGGCCCCAGGCCAAGCTGTCACGCACAATCGGCAGGCTGGCGGACTCGGGCCGGGCGCCGCGCACCAGCCTCAGGATCGCTTCCAGCACCTTCTCGCCAACCGGCATGCGGCGGATCAGCGCTTGCGCGGCCATCAATTCATCGGCGGTCAGCGCCTGGGGTGGGGGTGCTTCCGGCGCGCCGGTGGTGGCCAGCAGCATGGCGCGCTCGGCGGCCTCATCCGGGTAGCTGATGGCGATTTCCAGCAGAAAACGGTCAAGCTGCGCTTCCGGCAGGGGGTAGGTGCCTTCCTGTTCGATTGGGTTTTGCGTGGCCAGCACGTGAAAGGGCCGCGGCAAAGGGTGGATTTCCCCGGCAATCGCGACCCGCTGTTCCTGCATGGCCTGCAACAGCGCTGATTGCGTGCGGGGCGAGGCACGGTTGATTTCGTCCGCCATCAGCAATTGGCAGAAGATCGGCCCCTTCAGGAAGCGAAAGCCGCGCCGGCCATCGGCCTGGTCTTCCAGCACTTCACTGCCCAGAATATCGGCTGGCATCAGATCGGGCGTGAATTGCACCCGCCTGGCATCCAGCCCCATCACCTGGCCAAGCGTTTCCACCAGCTTGGTCTTGCCCAAGCCCGGCACACCCACCAGCAGCACATGCCCGCCCGAGAGCAGCCCGATCAGGCTTTGTTCCACCACATCGGCCTGGCCATAGATGGCGGTACCGATGGCAGCCCTCACGCCGGCCAGCTTTTGGCCCAGTTTTTCAACTTCTTGCACCAGGAATGTCGCTTCCTGGGTTTCAGCACCTTCACGCATGCGGGATAGGCTCCCTATATTACAGAAATCGTTTTCGGGACTCGCCCCCGCCTTCAAGCAGGTTGGGTGGCAAGGGGTCACACGGCAAGGGTCGAGCAAAGATTATGGCGTTTCAGGATGCGGCGAAAGGACGAAATCACGCGCATGCTGATGTGATGGAAGGGCGCGCGCCCCGCCAGCCGCATGATGTGGGCGACCTTGCCATCCGCATCGCCCGCGACGGCACCTGGTATTACCGGGGCAGCCCGATAGCGCGGAAGGAAATGGTCTGCCTATTCGGTTCTGTCCTGAAGCGCGGCGCCGATGGGTCCTATATCCTGGAGACGCCGGTGGAGCGCGGGCGGATTGAAGTGGAAGACGCGCCCTTCATCGCCGTTGAACTGTTCTGGCGCGATTGTGATTGCGGTGATGGCGCGCCGCGCCAATGCCTGAGCTTCCGCACCAATCTGGATGAAATGGTGACCGCCGATGCGGAACACCCGATCCGCGTACATCTGGACCCCATCAGCCGCGAACCGCGCCCTTATATCACCGTCCGCCCAGGGTTGGAGGCGCGGATCAATCGCGCTGTTTTCTATGAATTGGTGGCACTCGCCCAGGCCGAAATCATGGAAGGCCGCAAGGTTCTTGGCGTTTGGAGTGAGGGGATGTTCTTCCCGATAGATGAAGCGCCCATCCTGGATATGCCGGAAGCGTGAGCGGGGCATTCGCGTTTCCGCTGACCGTTGCCGCGCTGCAAGCGCGCATTGCTGATCCACTCCGGCTTCGCGCCGATCGGCCCGCGCCGCGGGAAGATGTGGAACGCGCCGCGCGCGCCGGTGGGCGCATGACGCCGGCGGCGGTGCTGGTGCCGCTGGTGCTGCACCCGGAACCGACCGTGTTGCTGACCTTGCGCGCCGCGGATTTGAAGGCCCATGCGGGGCAGGTTTCCTTCCCCGGCGGGCGGCTTGAAGAAGGCGAAAGCGCCGTAGCGGCAGCGCTGCGTGAAGCTGAGGAAGAAATTGGCCTGCATGCCGGCCTGCCGGAGATTGTCGGCGAATTGCCGCCGCTGTTGACCGGCACGGGTTATCTGGTGACGCCGGTTGT
>JBIJAH010000020.1:0-63750 GCA_044345845.1 Roseomonas sp. | reverse complement strand
CGACAGAAATGGGGTTGCCAACAGCGCCGAAAGCGTGGCGCGGCGGCCAGGACTAAAGTGGGTCATCATAAGCCCTTTCATGCCGCGCGGCGAATAAGATCAGAAGCGCGTTCGGCCAACATCAACACCGCCGGGTGGATGTTTGACGAAGGCACAAGCGGAAACACTGAAGCATCCACCACGCGCAAGCCCTGCACACCACGCACGCGCAATTCCTCATCCACTACGGAACGCTGATCCGCGCCCATGCGATTGGTACCGCAGGGGTGGTACACCGTAGTCCCGGCGCTGCGGATGTAGTCAAGCATCTCATCCTCGGAACCCGTGACGGGGCCGGGGAACTCCTCGCGCTCAATCAACCCGGCGAAAGGCTGGGTGGCAGCAATGCGCCGGCCTAGCTTGGCGGATTCCAGCATGATGCGAATATCGGAAGGTGCGGTCAGGTAATTCGCGCGGATCACAGGTTTATCAGCAACATTGGGTGAACGCAGCGTCAAATCGCCACGGCTATCAGGGCGGCAGACGCAGAAATTGAAGGTGAAGCCAGGATGCTTCGCAAGTGAATTCGCCGAAGTGCGCTGATTACCGCCGAGGCTGAAATTGACGAATTGAAACTGCACTTCGGGTTCTTCAGAACCTGGCAGCACGCGGGCAAAAAGGCTTGCCTCCGAAGCGCCCACCGCCATCTGCCCCTTGCGGCGCAGCGCCCATTCCAGCCCAAGACCCGCGGCACGGATCGGGTTCGCCATGATTTCATTCAGCGTGCCGCAAGGCTTGGTGCGATAGGCGAAGCGCACCATGAAATGATCCTGCAAATTCTTGCCCACTTCCGGCGCATTGACCTTCACCTGAATGCCCATTTCCTGAAGCGCATTCGCTTCACCAATACCTGACAGCATCAGCATTTTCGGGCTTTCAATGGCGCCCGAGGATAAAATCACTTCCCGCCGGGCGCGATAGGTTTCCTCACCCGCCGGCCCACGCACCACCACGCCAACCGCACGGCCATTTTCGATCAGGATGCGTTGGCCAAGCCGTTCCGTTTCCACGCGTAGATTAGGGCGCTTCAGCGCGGGGCGCAGGTAAGCCACAGCAGGGCTCCAGCGCCGCCCGCGATGCACATTCAATTGATTGGGGGCCACGCCTTCAAACCATTCGCCGTTATTGTCGCGATTGCGGGTGAAGCCGAGTTTTTCGCAGGTTTCCACAAAAGCGCGACAACCAGGCGATGGTTCCGGCACTTCGGCAATCTGCATCGGGCCATCCTTGCCGCGATATTCGCTATCTGGCCCGGCGAAGGTTTCAAGCCGTTTGAAATAGGGGAGACATTCTTCGTAGGACCAGCCGCGCGCGCCGGATTGCGACCAACGATCATAATCGCGTGGGCTGCCCCGCAGGAACACCAAGCCATTGACGCTGCCAGAACCGCCAATCACGCGCCCGCGCGGCCAATAGACGCTGCGCCCGCCAAGCTCCCCTTCCGCTTCGGTCTGGTAATTCCAATCGAATTTCTTGGTCACATAAAGCCGCGCAAAGCCCATCGGGATATGGATCCAGGGGTTGCGGTCCCAGGGGCCGGCTTCCAGCATGGTGACACTCGTGCCCGGATCTTCCGACAGCCGGGTTGCGAGCACACAGCCCGCCGAGCCCCCACCCAGAATGACATAATCCGATTCATGTTGCGCCATGGCTGTTTCTCCCCCTGTCTTGTCCTGACACCATGCCACCACCCCTGCGCAAGCGGCAATCATGTTCTATATAGGCAATATGGAACTCCCCCCGATCAGCGGCTTTTTTGGCTTCCTGGGCGCCTGCTTCGCGGCGGCCATGTCGGGGGCGGTATTCAAACCGGGGGCCTGGTATGAAGGCCTGGCCAAGCCGCCCTGGCGCCCGCCGAATTGGCTTTTTGGCCCCGCTTGGGCGCTGCTTTTCCTCATGATTGCCACTGCGGGTTGGCTGGTTTGGGGCCGAGCCGGTTTCGCTGGGGCCAGCCTTGCACTCTCAATCTATGGGGTACAATTGCTGCTCAATGCCGCCTGGTCGGGCTTTTTCTTCGGCATGCGGCGGATGGATCTGGCCTTGGCGGATTTGTGTTTGCTCTGGCTTTCCATCCTGGGCTGCATCATCACCTTCTGGCCCATTGATGAAAGGGCCGCCTGGCTCATGGTGCCGTATCTTGCCTGGGTGAGTTTCGCGGGGGTGCTGAATTGGACCATGTGGCGCATGAATCCGGGCGTGCAGCGTTGATCGCCTTGGCACTTATCGCCTGAGCGACGCTATGGCATGATCCAGCTTTACGATCTGACAAGCGCAAAGGGATAAAATCATGACCGAAACCATGAAGGCGGCGGTGGTCACTGCCGAGGGTGTGAAGGTGCAGCAAGCGCCGCGCCCGGTGCCAGGGCCGGAGCAGGTATTGGTGCGCGTGCGCGCCGCGGGTCTCAACCGCGCTGATCTTGGCGTTGCGGCGGGGCATGCGCATGGGCGCATGGGTGGTGCCGGCACCATTCTGGGGCTGGAATTTGCTGGTGAGGTTGCCGCGGTTGGCGCCGGCGTTTCCGGCATCAAGCCAGGTGATCGCGTGATGTGCGCGGGTTCCGGCGGCTATGCGGAATATGCCATTGCCGATATGGGCCGCGTGCAACCGGTGCCGGATCGCAACATGTCCTGGGAAGAAGCGGCGACCCTGCCCATAGCACTTTCCACCATGCATGATGCGCTAATTTCCAATGGTCGTTTGGCCAAGGGGGAAGCGGTGCTGATCCTGGGTGCTTCCAGCGGCGTTGGGCTGATGGGCATGCAGATCGCGAAGTATATGGGCGCGGGGCTGGTGATTGGTACCTCAACCCACACTGAACGGCGCGCGCGGCTGAAGGAATTCGGCGCGGATCATGCGGTGAATACCCATGATGCGGATTGGGCGGATCAGGTTTTGGCGCTGACGGATGGGCGCGGTGTGCAATTGGTGATTGACCAGGTCTCTGGCGGCACGATCAATGCCGCCATGCGCGCGACCGCTATTCTGGGCCGCATCGTGAATGTTGGGCGGCTTGGCGGTGCGCATGGCGATTTTGATTTTGACCTGCACGCGACACGCCGCATTGCCTATATTGGCGTGACGCATCGCACGCGCAGCGTGGCCGAAATCCGCGAGGAAGAACGCGTAGCAAAGCGGGATTTACGCAAGGGCGTGGATGAAGGCGTGTTCCATTTGCCGATTGACCGCGTCTTTGCGCTTGATGAAGCAGTTGAGGCTTTGGCGCATATGAAAGCCAATGCGCATCTTGGCAAAATCATCCTGAAGACCTGACGGGAAACCCCCATGGCACGCGATGCAAGCCTGATCATTCGTGGCGGCACACTGGTCGATGGCACCGGCGCGCCGCCTTATGAGGCCGATATCGCCATTGGCGATGGGCGCATTCTGGAGATTGGCAAAATCTCGGCTCGCGCGCCTGAGGAGATTGACGCCAAGGGTCTGATCGTCACGCCTGGCTTTGTGGATATCCATACCCATTACGATGCCCAAGCCACCTGGAGCAGCCGGCTGCTTTCTTCTTCCATCAATGGCGTGACGACTGCGCTGCTTGGTAATTGTGGCGTGGGCTTCGCGCCCTGCCGGCCTGAGCGGCGCGACATGCTGGTGAAGCTGATGGAGGGTGTGGAGGATTTGCCGGAGGTGGTGCTGACCGAGGGCCTGCCCTGGAATTGGGAAAGCTTCCCGGAATACCTGGATGCTTTGGATGCGCGGCCCTATGACATGGATGTCGCCGCCATGGTGACCCATGCGCCCTTGCGCGTGCATGTGATGGGTGAGGCAGCCGAAGCCCATGCGGTGGCCACCCCTGAACAATGCGCCGAGATGGCGCGGCTGACCGCGGAAGGTTTGGCCGCCGGCGCGCTTGGCTTTTCGACATCGCGCGCCATTGCGCATCGCACCTTGGATGGGCGGCATATTCCAACCCTTGGCACGCCAGAAGCGGAGTTAGAGACCATCGCGCGCGCCATTCGGGCGCAAGGTTCGGGCTGGATGCAGGTGATTTCGGATTTTGACGATCCGGAAGATGAATTCGCGCGGCTGCAACGCATTGCGGCGGCGTCGGGTCGGCCCATGACATTCTCGCTATTGCAACGGGAATCCAAGCCGGGGCTGTGGCGCTGGCTGCTGGATAAGGTGGAATCCGCGCATGAGGCCGGTGTGCCCATGTATGGCCAGGTGATGGGCCGGCCCGTTGGCTTGATGTTCGGCTTTGAGCTATCGCAGCATCCCTTCCTGATGCGCGCTTCCTATCAGGCGATTGCGCATTTGCCTTTTGAACAACGCATCGCCGCGTTACGTGATCCGGCTTTGCGCGCACGCATTATTGCGGAGCCCACTGAAGACTCGGCGCTGCGTGTGCGGCTGAATAATTGGGAGAAAATCTTCCCACTGGGTGATCCGCCGGATTATGAGCCTCCGCCGGAAAAATCCATCGCTGCCATGGCGGCGGCGCGCGGGGTGGACCCGGCGGCGCTTTGCTACGATTTGATGATGGAACAGGATGGCCGCGCCATTCTGAACCGCCCCATTCTGAACTATGCGGATGGAGACCTGACCGCCATTCGCAACATGGTCACGCATCCGCATACGCTGATGGGGCTAGGCGATGGTGGCGCGCATGTTGGCTATATCTGCGATGCATCCTGCATGACGCATATGCTGGTGCATTGGGCGCGCGATCGTGCGCGCGGGCCGCGCCTGCCGCTGGAATTCGTGGTGAAGCGCATTTCGCGCGATAATGCCCATGCGCTTGGCCTTAAGGATCGCGGCGTGCTGGCGGTAGGCAAGAAGGCCGATATCAATGTGATTGATTTCGGCCGGCTGGCGCTTGAGATGCCGAAAATGCATTACGACCTGCCCGCCGGCGGCAAGCGCCTGATCCAAAAGGCTGATGGCTATGTCGCCACCATCGTCGCTGGCACTCCGGTCTATCGCGAAGGGGAGGCAACCGGTGCGCTCCCCGGGCGGTTGGTGCGGGGCGCGAAGGCGGCTTAGCCTTCTACAGCACCGCTGCCGGCAAGCCCGCCCAGATTTCGTTTAGGCTAAGCGGGCGCGCCATCAGCCCCTGATCGGCGCACCAGCGTGAAGCCAATTCCAGCGCTGGGTTCAGCGCCGCACGGCTACGTGGCGCCGTGCCGGCAGCGTTGAATTGGCGCAGCACTTCGGCGACCAAAGCGGCATCACGCGCAAAAGCGCCCTTCATCACCACAAGATGGTTCACGGGCTTGAAGCCGTAGCGCGCCTGAAACGCCGCACCCGCTGCTGCGGGGTCTGGGAAAACCGTGCGCACATCATCACCCGCGGGCAATTCGAAGCCCATGATGGCGGCATCAAGCGCGCCGCTTTCAAACATGCCAGTCAGTGTTTCACTGCCCGTAGCGCGACGCACCCAGGGAGGGTCGCGGAAGCTTGGTTCATGCGCGTCTTCAAACGTCACCCAACGCATGGCATCCGCGCGGAGTCCAAAACTTTCCTGCAAAACGCCCCTGATCCACATGCCGGTGGTTTGGCTATAGGCGCGCACACCAATGCGCTTGCCGGCCAAATCGGCGGGGCTGTTTATGCCCTTACCGGCGCGGCAGAACATAGCCGTTTCCTGAAAGCGTTCCGCCACCACCAAAGGCAGCAGCACCAAATCGCGCCCGGCGGCTTTCGCCATCAGAAAGGTCGCAATCGCCATTTCGCTGATGTCAAAACGCCCTTCGCGCACCATGGGGGCGAAAGCCTTGCTGATGGGCTTCACCACCTGCATCGCCAGGGTTAGCTCGGCGCTTGCGGTCTCTCCGCGATGCAGCGCCATTGTATGTGGGTAATCATCCACGCAAATGGAAAGTGTGGCGGCATTCATGCGCCAATCTCCTCAAAGAAAGCATCCACCAAGGCGTTGAAGGCAGAAGCGCGTTCGAAATGACCGGAATGGCCGGCCTTACGCAGCACAGCGTAACGCGCGCCCGGAATGGCACTCGCCATCGCACGCGCGGCGAAGGGTGGCAGGACGATGTCTTCCTCACTTGGAATGAATAGCAGCGGGCATTGCGCGGCAGCGAAGGATTCCGGGGCACGATTGCGCCCCGCCTGCAGTCGCGCGCGTACCGCTTCACGATCAAAGCCCTGGGTCAGGCCATAGACATGGTTATAGAGGTGATAAAGTGCCGGCTGTTCCGCCGCCATGCGCTCGCCAGCAGCGGGGTTGATATTGCGTTTCGCCCCCGCCGCGCGGGCCGCCGCGCTTTCTTCCTGCCAGGTTTTCAGGCGCGATTGTTCCGGTTCACGCATCTGCCGCGGGTCGAGCGTGCCGGTAGTGGCGCCCAGCACCAGCGCCTTCACGCGCCCGGGGCGCAGCAGCGCATATTCAACCCCGGTCCAGCCACCCATGGATTGGCAAATGATGCGGATATCGCCAAGGCCAAGCTCATCCACCAAAGCCGCCAGATCAGCGGCATAGGCAGCGGGATCAGGCCCCTCTGCTGGCGCGGTGGAAGGGAAGAAGCCGCGATGGGAAAATGCAACGCACGTATAACGCGGCGCGAAATGCGCCACCTGTTGCCACCAGGACATGAGATTTCCGCCAAGCCCATGCGCGAAGACAATCGCCGGCCCTTCGCCCGTGACTTCATAGCGAATGCGCGCATCGGGGCGTTCTATCCAGCCGGCGCGGCGCGGTGGGGCGGTAAACTCTGCTGGGTTGGTCATGGCGGTCTGCTCCCCAAATCTTGCCAGGCATCATGGGCCAAAATGCCCGGCCTGTCTTGGGCTGGCGTCGCGGCCAAAGCTTGCTAGGATTCCAAGCGTTCAGGAATGGGAAGCAACCATGGCGCAAGCGGATGCCGATACCTTCGATTACGTGATTGTGGGTGCGGGGGCGGCGGGGTCCATCCTTGCCGCGCGGCTGACGGAAGACCCGGAAACTACCGTCTGCGTATTGGAAGCCGGCCCGCCCGACACCAACCCCTTCATTCATATCCCCGCTGGTTTCATCAAGGCTTTGGTGAACCCCGACATCACCTGGCAATTCAGTACTGAACCTACTGAAAATACCAGCGGACGACGCGTCAAAACCGTGCAGGGGCGCACGCTTGGCGGTTCATCCTCCATCAATGGCATGATCTATAATCGCGGCCAGCCGGGGGATCAGGATAGCTGGGCGCAGCGCGGTAATCGCGGCTGGGGCTATGCGGATTGCCTGCCCTATTACAAGCGCAGTGAAAAGCGCCTTGGTTTTGGCGAGGAGCGTCGTGGGCGCGATGGTGGTGTGCCCGTGACCGATATGGACTGGTTCAATCCAGTATCTGAAGCCTTCATCGCCGGCTGCGTTGCCTCCGGCATTCCACGTAATCCTGATTACAATAATGGCAACCAGGCGGGGGTTGGCTATTTCCAGCGCGCCATTCAACGCGGCCGGCGCATCTCCGCCGCGCGCGGCTTTCTGCATCCCGCCATGGCGCGCAAGACACTTGATGTGCGCACCAATGCGCGGGCCTGCGGGATTATTCTGGAAGGCAAGCGCGCGGTCGGCGTGCGCTATCTGAACCAGCGCGGCGGTGTGCAGCGTGAAGTGCGGGCGCGGCGGGAAGTGATCATCTCTGCCGGCACCGCGAATACCGCGCGGCTGTTGCAGGTTTCAGGCATTGGTCCCGGCTGGCTTTTACAAAAGCTTGGCGTGCCGGTGCTGCATGAATTGCGCGGCGTGGGCGAGAATTTCCGCGACCATTACGCAACGCGCGTTGTCATGCGCGCCAAGCCAGGTGTCACCACGCTGAATGAATTGGCGCGCGGCGTGAAGTTGGCCGGCCAGGTGGCGCGCTGGGCGATGGGGCGGCCTTCCATCCTGGCGACCGTGCCATCGCATGTCTATGTTTTCTGGAAATCCTTTGAAGGCCTGGATCAGCCTGATCTGCAATGCGTCTTCACGCCGGGGTCTTATGCGGAAGGCAAGGTCTATGTGCTGGATGATTATCCGGGTGTGACCGCGGGCGCCTGGCAGCATCGGCCAGAAAGCATTGGCTGGGTCCGCGCGAAGACCGCCGATGTATTTGATGATCCCGAAATCCAGCCGAATTATTTGTCAGACCCCATGGATCGGCGCGTGCATCTGGGCGGCATTCGCCTGATCCGACGCCTGCTGCATGCGCCGGAATTGAAGCCCTTCCTGGAAGCAGAAACCCTGCCCGGCCCGCATCTGGAATCCGATGATGAACTGATGGATTTCGCACGGCGCAATGGCTCGACAACCTATCATTTGATCGGCACGGCGCGCATGGGGCCGAATACTGACCCGACCGCGGTGGTAGATGATCGGCTCCGCGTACATGGGCTGGAAGGCTTGCGCGTGGTAGATGCTTCCGTGATGCCCAATATGACCTCGGCCAATACCTACGCCACCACCATGATGATTGCGGAAAGAGCATCGGATTTCATTCGTGGTCGCCCGCCGCTTGAACCCATGTTGTAGAGTTCGGAGAAAAAACAATGGAATTGCCGCTGTACGGCATGCGCGTGATTGAAGTGGGGCAAGCGCTCGCCGGCCCGCTTGCTGGCGTGATCCTGGCCGATATGGGTGCCGATGTGATCAAGGTGGAAAAACCCGATGGCGGCGATGATGCGCGCGCCTGGGGGCCGCCCTTCGGGCCGGATGGTGAAACATCGCTCTATTTCCACAGCCAGAATCGCAACAAGCGCTCCATCACGCTTGATCTGAAAAAGCCCAAGGATGTTGAGGCGCTGCACAAGCTGGTCGAGACAGCCGATGTGCTGATCCAAAATCTGCGCCCCGGCGTGGTGGATGAAATTGCCATCGGGCCGGAAGCGATGCTCAAGCGCCATCCAAGGCTTGTTTATTGCTCCATCTGGGCCTTTGGCTATCAAGGCCCGATGCGCCTGAAACCTGGCTTTGATCCGCTGCTGCAAGCCTATGGCGGGATGATGTCCGTCACTGGCCGCCCGGAAGACCCGCCGACTTTCTGCGGCGCCTCCATTAATGACAAGGCCACAGGCATGTTCTGCGTGATTGGCGCGCTGGCCGCACTGCGCCAGCGGGACCGCACGGGGCAAGGCTGCCTGGTTGATACATCGCTCTTTGAAACATCGGTGCATTGGGTGGAAGGCCATGTGAACAACTATCTGGCCAGCGGCGATGTGCCGAAGCGCCATGGCGCCGGCGCGGCGGTGATTGTGCCTTATCAAGTGTTCGAAACCGCCGATCGTCCGATTTGCCTGGCGGCGGGCAATGACCGGCTATGGGCGCGCTGCGCCAAGGTATTGGGCCATCCCGAATGGGGCCAAGACCCGCGCTTCGCCACCGGCCCGGAACGCGTGCGCAATAAGGCAATCCTGCTGCCCTTGGTTGCTGAGGCGCTCCGCCATGGCACGCGGGAGCAATGGCTGACCGCCCTTGAAGCCGCTGGCGTGCCGAGTGGCCCGGTGAATGACGTCGCCGAATTGGCCGCGACCGAGCAATTGGCCGCGGTGGATATTGTCCAATCCCTGCCCGAAGGTGGCCCGCGCGTGGTGGGGCTACCGATTTCTTTCAATCGGCGCCGGCCTGTCTCTCGGCGGGCAGCGCCGCGCCTGGGCCAGCATAATGGGGAGATTTTGGGCCAGCCCTGAGCCCCCCACCAACGCCTGGACTCTGCTTGGGGTTCCGCGATACCTGCCTTCGTAGAGTAACCGAAGGCCGTAACCCCATGCCTCTTCCCAGCCGCTTCTGGCAGGATCTTCCCTGGCCAGAATTCCGTTCACTGCCGGCCAATACCGTCGCGGTATTGCCCGTGGGCGCCATTGAACAGCATGGGCCGCATCTGCCGGTGGCGGTGGACACCGCGATCAATCAGGGCATTGTTGCGCGGACGCTGAAGGTGATCCCGGATGATCTGCCCGTGCTGGTGCTACCAACGCAAGCCGTTGCGCTTTCGGTTGAACATTTGCGCTATCCCGGCACGATCACCACCAGTGCTGAGACGCTGATCGCGCTGATCTGCGATATCGGCGCATCGGTCGCGCGCGCGGGCGTGAAGCGCTTGGTTTTTCTGAACAGTCATGGTGGCAATGTCTCGGCGCTTGATATCGCTGCGCGGCGGTTGCGCATTCAGCATGGGCTTTTCGTGGTGAATGCCATGTGGGCGCGGATGGGAAAGCCGGAGGCATTGCGGGACCCGGTGGAAGCGCGCTTTGGCATTCATGCCGGGCGCGATGAAACGGCGGTGATGCTGGCGCTGCGGCCTGACCTGGTGCGCATGGATAAGGCGCGCAATTTCGTCAGCCGCTGGCAGGCGGTATCCGCCGATACTCCAAGCATGGCGCCGGATGCCGGCGCGCCGCCGGCCTGGCAGGCGCAGGATCTTGGGCCGGCGGGCGCGGTGGGCAATGCTGCCGCCGCGACGGCTGAGATTGGTGAAGCACTGCTGGAGCATGCCGCGCAACGCATGGCTGCGTTGTGGCAACAGGTTGCCGGCATGGATATTTCCATGTGGCTCGATGGAGAACCCAATCCCGATGCCTGATATTGATGCCTTCACCCGTGAAGTGGCCGGGCTTGAACAATCCACCGATGCCGCGCTGCTGCGCCAGAAAAGCCGCGACTTCTATTGGTACAGCCCCATCCTGAAGCGGCAATTGGATGGCAAGCGCGCCGATATCTGGCTGCGTCCGCAGAACGAAAATGAGGTAATGCGCATCCTGAACGCTGCGCGCCGCCATGGCGTGCCGATTACGGTGCGCGGTGGTGCGACAGGCAATTACGGGCAATGCGTGCCACTGAATGCTGGCGCGGTATTGGACACCACGGCGATGACAGCGCCCATCGCGCTAAAGGATGGCGTGCTGGAAGCCGAAGCCGGTGCGCGCATGATTGATCTGGACCTTTGGGCGCGCGAACGCGGATGGGAATTGCGGCTTTGGCCCAGCACCAAGCGCACCGCGACCATTGCGGGCTTTGTCGCGGGCGGCGGAGCGGGCGTTGGCGGCATCAGCCATGGCACCATGCGCGAACGCGGCAATCTACTCGGCGTGCGCGTGGCGACGCTGCAAGACCCGCCAGCGCTGCTCGACCTGGAAGGTGATGACGCCAATCCGGTCAACCGTACCTATGGCACAACAGGGGTGATTACACGCGTGCGCCTGCCGCTGACGCCGGCGCAGGATTGGCGCGATATTGCGGTCGTGTTTTCTGATTTCGCCGCCGCTGGGCGGTTTGCGCTGGCGTTGGCTTTCGCCGATGGCATTCCGAAAAAAATGTGCGCCGTATTCGATGCGCGCCTGCCGCCCTTCTTCCGTGCCATTGCGGATGTGGTGCCGGCGGATCATGCCTTGGCTTTGGTAATGGTGGCACCTTCTGGCCTTGTCGCGCTACGCGATATGGCGCGCGAACATGGCGGGCGGATTGTCGCGGATCAGGACACCGTCGCTGCGGAACGCGACCCGGAAGCGACACCCTTCTATGAATATTGCTGGAACCACACCACGTTGCAGGTGCTGAAGCGCGATCGTGGCGTGACCTATCTGCAATGCCGCTTCCCTTTTGAAGGCACTTTGGAATCGGTCGAAAAAGTGCGCGCTGCCTTCCGGGATGAGGTTTGGATGCACACGGAATGTGTGCGCTTCGGCGGGCGCACCACCATGACCGCCCTGCCTGTCATTCGCTGGAAGGATGATGCGCGGCTTGCTGAAATCATGGCCGGTTTTGAAGCGGCGGGGGCTGGCATTGCCAACCCGCATGTCTTCACCATTGAAGAAGGCTCCGGCTATCGCCGCGTACCGGGCGATCAGCTTGGTTTCAAGCGCCGCGTTGATCCGCAGGGTCTGTTCAATCCTGGTAAAATGAAAAGCTTCGATGAACCAGAAAGTGACGCCGCATGACGCATGATGTTGCTGGCCTGATGGCCGCGCTGCCCGATATTCGCTGGGTGACGGATGCCGCGCTGGTACGCCAACGCAGCCGCGATTTCTTCTGGTATAGCCCGGTGCTGAAACGCCAATTGAATGGCGTAAGTGCGGATGTGGTGGCCGAAGCGCGTGATGAGGCTGATGTGGTGCGCATTCTGGCCGCCTGCCATGCGCGGCGCATTCCAGTGACGCCGCGCGGCGCCGGCACCGGCAATTACGGCCAGGCCATGCCGCTGCATGGTGGTGTGGTGTTGGATGTCTCAGCGCTTGATAAGCTGCTTTGGGCCAAGCCCGGCATCATGCGCGCGCAAGCCGGCGCCAAGCTAATCGCCTTGGACGAACAAACGCGCCAGCAAGTGGGCGGCGAATTGCGCTTTCATCCTTCCACCAAACGCACCGCGACCATTGGCGGTTTTGTGGCTGGCGGTTCAGCAGGTGCCGGTTCCTGCATGTGGGGGTCCTTCCGGGAACCGGGCAATGTGCTGGGATTGCGCGTCATCACCATGGAAGAAACGCCGCGTATTTTGGAATTGCGGGGTGGGGAGATTGAAAAAGCCAATCACGCCTATGGCACCAATGGCATCATTACCGAAGTGGAAATGCCCCTCGCCCCCGCCTATGATTGGGTGGATGTGATGATGGCCTTCCCGAGCTTCATGGAAGCCGCACGCTTTGCGGAAGCAGTGACGCTGGCCGATGGCATTGTGAAGAAGCTCGCGACCGTGGTTGCCGCGCCGGTGCCGCAGCAATATTTCCGCCATTTCGAAGGGCGCATTCCCGCGGGCATGAGTGTTGCGTTGCTGATGATCGCAGCTCCCTTCCTGGAAGCTTTTGAAGCGCTGAAAGCCAAGCACGGCGCCATGCAAGCGGAAATCTACCGCTGCCCCACGGAAGAAGCGGCAGTGCCGCTTTACGAGCATTCCTGGAACCACACTACGCTGCAGGCGCTGAAGCTTGATCGCGGCATCACCTATTTGCAAACACTATTCCCGCCGCCAGGTCACATGGCTTTAGTGGAGAAGATGGCAGCGCTGTTCGGTGATGAGGTGCCGATGCATCTGGAATTCGTGCGCTTCGGCGGGCATGTCACCTGCTTTGGCCTGCAATTGGTGCGCTATACCAGCGAAGAACGCTTGGCCGAGATCATTCGCATTCATGAAGCCAATGGCTGCCCGGTCTTCAACCCGCATGCGTTTTCGCTTGAAGAAGGCGGCATGAAGCGCGTGGATGCGCGGCAATTGGCCTTCAAGAAGGAAGCCGATCCGCTCGGCCTGCTCAATCCAGGCAAGATGCTCGCCTGGGATGATCCGGAATGGTCACCCGATCGGCCGCGCACGCATTACATGTACGGCGACCCGGATGCGCCGGAGATTGAGGAAAGGCTGGATTAGGTCACCACCATGCGGGTGCTGCTGATCCATTGCCATCCGCGGGCGGAGAGTTTTTCGGCGGCGCTTTGCGACACAGTGCGACAAGCGCTGGAAGCCGCCGGGCATCAGGTGGAATGCCGCGATCTTTACGCGGAGGGCTTCACGCCCACGCTGAGTGACTCCGAGCATCGCGACTATCTGGACCCTGCCAGCAACCCTCCGGATGTCGCGGATCATGTCGCTTCCTTGCAACGGGCTGAGGCGCTACTGCTGGTGTACCCCACCTGGTGGTATGGGCTGCCGGCCATGCTCAAGGGCTGGTTTGATCGCATCTGGGCGCCGGGGGTTGCCTTCAAGCTTGGCGATGGCGCGATTGAACCGCTGCTGACCAATATCCAGCGCATTGGCGTGGTGACGACTTATGGCTCACCGCTGTGGTTATTGTGGGTGATTGGCTGGCCGGACAAAAAGCTGATCAATCGCGGCCTCAGGCGGCTATGCGCGCGCGGGTGCCGCGTGGAATGGCTGATGCTGACGCGGATGGATCAACGCACAGCGCCGGAACGCGCGGCATTTCTGGCGAAGGTGCAGGCGCGGCTCAGCCTGTGGTAGCCGGGATTACGTGATCCAATTCCCGCCAATCCGGCACTTCCACATCCAGCAACTTCCCCTTACGCAGCACAATCCGATCCGATTGCGGGCGCGATAGCCACTCGGTCATGTGCCGCGCGCGAAACAGAATAAGATCAGCCGGTGCGCCAGCGCGGATCATGCCCGCCCCTTGCAGCCCCATCGCCGCCGCTGGCCGCGCGCCAACGGATTGCGCCCAATCGCCATAAGGGTGATCCAAATGCAGGATGCGGGTCGCTTCGCGCATCACCTCCACCATGTCCAAATCGCCATAGGCGTAGAAGGGATCGCGCGTATTGTCTGACGCGAGGGAGACGGAAACGCCGCCCGTCTGCATTTCGTGCACAAGCGTCACGCCCCGCCAGCGCGGCGTGCGCGCAGGCTCTCGGTCCTGCAAATACATATTGCACATGGGCAGCACCACAATTCCAACACCGGCATCAGCGCAGGCCTTGATGGTTTCCAGCGCGAAATCATCCGTCTGGCGGGAAAGCGAACAGCAATGCCCGCATTGGATGCGCCCCTTGAAGCCGCGGCGCAAAGCCGTCAGCGCAATTTCGCGCAAGGCGCGGGCACCAGTCTCTCCGCTTTCATCCACATGCAAATCAAGGTCTAGGCCGCGCGCTTCGGCAAGGGCGAAGAAATGATCCAGCATGGCATGGAATTCGGGCGGAATGTCATCATGAATGCCGCCGGAAAGCCGCGTCACCATGCCCAATACGCCACCTGATTCCGCGACAATATCGGCAAGTTGAGCACCCTCATCACCCGCGAAGCGATCAAGCGGCGCGATGGACGAAGCCTGCAAGGTGATGCGCCCGGCCCAATCATCACGCAGCTGACGGAACATGCGCCAGGCCTTGGGCGCATGCGGCATGTAGCTGTCCAGATGCGTGCGCACGGCAACCGTGCCATGAGCGTAAGCGGCACGCAGCGCGAATTCCGCACGCGCGCGCATATCGGCTTCAGACCAATTCACATCGCGATCCGCCATCACGGTGGTGACGGCACCAAAGAAGCTACCATCGGGATTGGGGGCGCGCTGCCAGATATGGCCCTTATCCAAATGGGTATGCGCATCCAACATGCCGGGCCACACCTGCCCGCCATCCAAAGAAACCCCATCTGGCGCAGAGCCGAGCGGCGCAATGGCGGCGATGCGTCCCTGTTCAATCTGCACATCAAACCGCGCAATGCCATCTCGGTCCAAAGGCAGCGCCCCCGCACCTTCCAGCACCACAGCCGGCGCACGCACATCGCGCAACCAGAAATTGCTGCCCGTGCCGGCCAAAGCCGCGCGGGTCTTTGCCATGGCGCTACTCATCGCCGATCCCCCCTGCCCATCGCGCTTTCATGCCAATGGCGCAGCAGCAAATGCGTGAGCAAGCTAAGCGCCAGGAAAATCGCAATCCCGGTGGTGGAAACCAGCACAAGTGCGGCAAACATGCGCGGGATTTGCAACTGATACCCCGCTTCCAGAATACGGTAAGCGAGCCCCGATGCACTACCACCTGTGCCCGCAACAAATTCCGCGACAATGGCGCCAATCAGCGCAAGCCCTCCGGAAATGCGCAAACCCGCCAGGAAGTAAGGCAGCGCAGAAGGCAGCAACAGCCGTGTCAGCACCTGCCAGCGCGATGCTCGGTAAAGCTTGAACAGATCCTTCAAATTATGATCCGCCGAATTTAGCCCGACCGTGGTGTTGGATAAGATCGGGAAGAAGGCCACGATCCAGGCGCAGATCAGCAGGGATATCGCGATATCATCCACCCAAATGATGATCAGCGGCGCAATCGCCACAATAGGGGTGACTTGCAGGATCACCGCAAAAGGAAATAGCGACAATTCAATGATGCGCGATTGCGCAAAAAGTATCGCCAGCGCCAGCCCCAAAATCGCCGCGACCGATAGTGCCAAGAAGGTGATCTTCAGCGTGATCAACAGTGATACAGAAAGTGATGCCCAATCGCGCAACAGTGTCTGCCAAATCGCAATCGGCCCGGGCAGGATATAGGGCGGGATTTCCCTGACGCGCACCATCGCCTCCCACCCACCCAGGAATAGTAGCGCGAGCAGCGTTGGCGCCAGAATGCGGAGCCAGGTGCCTTCCACAAAACTGCCGGCGGCCGGTGCCGCTTCCGTACTCTCACTCATGCGCACCCCCCATGGCAGAAGACAGCGCATGAGATACGGTGCGGCATTGCGCGGCATATTCGGGGGATGTGCGAAATTCCTCACCCCGCCCCGCCGGCGCGGTGATGCGCACTTCCTCCGCAATGCGGCCCGGGCGCGGGGCCATCACCACAATGCGTTCCGCCAGGTAGACACTTTCAAACACCGAATGGGTCACGAAAATCACCGTAAAACGTTCCTGCGCCCAAAGCTGCACCAGATCATTGTTCAACCGAAAGCGCGTAATTTCATCCAAGGCCGCGAAGGGTTCATCCATCAGCAGAATACGCGGGCGCGTCACCAAAGCGCGCGCGATGGAAACACGCATGCGCATGCCACCTGATAACGCGCGGGGATAGGCTTTTTCAAATCCTTTCAGATCAACGCGGGCGATCCATTCGGCAGCGCGTTCTTCGGCTTCCCGCCGCTTCATGCCGGCCAATTCCAGGGGCAGCGCCACATTGCGGATCACACTCGCCCACGGCATCAGCGTTGGTTCCTGGAACACAAAGCCGATATCGCGTTCCACATCGCCGCCGGCGTCATGCATGGCCATGGGCCATTCCATGGTACCGCCGCTTGGCGCGGTAAGCCCTGAGATCAGGCGCAGCAGCGTGGATTTGCCGCAGCCCGAAGGCCCCAGCAGCGCAATGAAGTCCCCCGGCATGATCGTCAGATCAATGCCATCCAGCGCCAGGGTTCCCGTAGCGTAACGCTTGGAAACCCCGGCGAGCGAGAGCAGTGGGCGCCGAGGGCTCAAGCCAGGCCAGCCCGCCGATTGACGAAGCGCAGCGAATAGGCGCGCTTCACATCAAGCCCAGGCGGCATCACTTCCGCATCGCGCATGGCGGTATAGAAGGCTTCCCAGCGATCATCCGTCATGGCGCCGATGCCAAGGCGTTCCGCATCACCCGAGAACACAATGCCGCGTTCATTCAAGGCGCGGACGGCGTAATCAATCTTCTCCTGCGTCATTTCCTGATTGTCGCGCATGATCAGCGCATTCGCCGCCGCCACATCCTGACCGCGCAAATACTGCGTCCAACCCTGCATGGTGGCGTCCACAAAACGCTGAATCAGATCGGACTTTTCCTCAACAAGTTTGCGGGAGATATCAATCGTTGTCTGGTAATTCGGAAAACCCGCATCAGCGAAAAGCAGCACGCGCGGATCAGCGCCAGCAAGCCGCGCTGCAAAGGGCTCGGACGAGACAAAGCATTGCTGAATGGCCTGCTTATCCGCCAGGAATGGCTGGACATTGAAGGTATAGGGGCGGATCTGGCTATCGGTGAAGCCGAAGCGCCGGCGCAGGAAGGGCCAATAGGTCACGCGTCCGCCGGCACCAACCAAAATCGGCTTGCCACGCATTTGTTCGAAGCTGGTGAAGCCCGCTTCCGCATGGGACATGAAGCCCTGTGGATCCTTTTGCATAATGGCGCCAATCGCCATGAAGGGGATATTTTCGCGCACATAATTCAATGCCTGAAAGCCGGATGACATGATCATGTCCACCCGCCCGGCAAGAAGCAGCTGCGCAGGGTTCTGCTGCGGGCCGCCCATGCGGATTTCGCAATCAATGCCGGCGCGGCGATAAAGCCCATTGGCCAGCGCCAAATAATAGCCACCATGTTCCGCCTGGGCGCGCCAATTGGTCTGGAAGGAGAGTTTCTCCAGCGTCTGCGCTAGCGGCACCCGCGCCCCAGCCACCGCCGAAAGCACAAGGGCGGTACCACCCGTGAGCAATGCGCGGCGCTCAATACGATACCTGGTTCTCATGGCTCAATCTCCTCGCTGGGGCCGGCTTGGGGCGTCACATGCCCCAGGGAGATGGGGTCAGCAAGGCATATGCCAATCCTTTAGGCGTTTCTTGAGGGTCAACCGCCCCGACATCGCCTGTTTTCCGTGCATTAGCCGCCACCAAAGGGTTCACTCTGCGGGATTATCGGGCCGCCGAAGCGTTATCGCTCGCCCGAGTCGCCAATCCCCAGGCCAAGTTTCCCCTGCCGTGGCTTATGCCCTATCCTCCTCAGCGCCAGCAGCCTTCGGGAGGGCGCAAGCCTCATGACCAGCATCGCGGTGCCGCCGCGTCAGACATCCTTGCTGCTTGGCATTTTTTTCATGTGTGCTGCCTGTACGCTTTTCCCGATCATGAATGGCATCGTGCAGGTTTTGAGCCGCACCTACCCGTCGGAGCAAATCATCTGGGCGCGCACGACGGGCCATTTGCTGATTGTGCTGGCGCTGATTGTGCCGCGCTACGGGCTTAGCGTGTTGAAAAGCCGGAAGCCAGGCGTGCAGATTTCGCGGTCCTTGCTGTTACTCGCGTCCACCACCTTCTTCTTTTTCTCGGTGAAGGATGTGCCGCTGGCCAAGGCTTCAGCCGTTTCATTCATGTCGCCGTTTTTCGTGACCTTGCTCGCGCTGCCCATGCTGGGTGAGCAAATAGGCTGGAAGCGCCTGGCGGCTGTAACGGTGGGCTTCTTGGGCGTTCTGGTGGTGATCCGCCCAGGGTCTGAGGTGTTCCAGCCCGCAGCACTTGGCATTGTGGCCAGCGCCTTTTGTTATGGTATCTACCAGATTCTGACGCGCCTGGTGGCGGGGCTGGATCGGCCCGAAACATCGGTGATGTATAGCGGGCTGTTTGGCGCGCTGGTCATGTGCTGCGTCATTCCCTTCTTCTGGGTGCCCTTCAATAATTGGAGTGATATTTTTTGGCATTTGATGCTTGGCGTACTGGGCGCCGGGGGGCATTGGTGCGTGGCGAAAGCCATGACCTACGGTGCGGCCAACGTCATCGCACCGTTTCAGTATTGGCAAATGATCGGCGCCATCGCGGTTGGCTATGTCATTACCGGGCTTTGGCCGGACCAATGGACCTGGCTTGGCGCCAGCATCATCATAGGGGCGGGGCTTTACATCGCCGTCACCGAAACCCGGGCGCGCAAGGCGTGAGGCTACCCCCTTGCCATCGGCGCCACTTCGGCGAAGCATAAACCGGATAATGCAAAGGGCACCGCATGGCACGCAATAAGACCTATCCGGATTTCGATGCGGCGGTGGCGGATATTCCGGACGGCGCGGTGATTGCCATTGGCGGCTTCGCCGGCCCAGGCACGCCTTATAATCTGATAGCAGCGCTGGCACGGCGCGGCGCCAAGCGCCTGACCTGCATCGCCAATACAACTGGCGGCGCGCATGAGCCGCGCATGCCCGATATCGGGATGCTGGTGGAAAATGGACAGGTCGCGAAGGTGATATGCTCCTTCACCGCCGCAACGCGCGCATCCGATGTGCTGCCCTTCACCAAATTCTATGAATCCGGAGAGGTCGCCGCCGAAATCGTCCCGCAGGGCACCCTGGCAGAACGGCTGCGCGCTGCCGGTGCCGGCATTCCTGCCTTCTATACGCCAACTGCGGTTGGCACTGAATTGGCGGAAGGGCGCGAAACGCGGGAGATCAATGGCAGGCGCTATTTGCTGGAATATGCGCTGCCAGTGGATTTCGCCCTCATTCGTGCTGCGCGGGCGGATACAGCAGGTAATCTGCGCTTTCATCGCAGCCAGCGCAATTTCAATCCCGTGATGGCGATGGCCGCGAAAACGACCATTGTGGAGGTGGAAGAAGATATCCTGCCCGCCGGCGCTATAGACGCGGATGATGTGCATATAACTGGCCTTGTGGTGCATCGGTTGATCCGCGTGCCCCCACCCCCCATGGGCTTATGGACCCGCAAGCGAGAGGCCGCACGATGAGCTGGACACGCATGCAAATGGCCGAAAGGCTGGTGCAGGAATTCCAGGATGGCTGGGTGGTCAATCTGGGTGTCGGCATGCCGACGATGATTGCTGATGTGCCCATGGGCGATCGCGATATCATTTTCCATGCGGAGAATGGCGTGATCGGCTATGGCGCCGTTTGCGCGCCGGGAACCGAGGATTTGAATCTGGTAAATGCCGGCGGGGAGAATGTTGTGCTCAATCCCGGCGCTTCCATTGTCCATCACGCGGATAGTTTTGCGCTGATCCGTGGTGGGCGGATGGATGTGACCGTGATGGGTGCCTATGAAGTCGCGGCCAATGGTGATTTCGCCAATTGGAAGCTGAAGGGCGCCAAGGGCGGTGGCATTGGCGGCGCGATGGACCTTGCCGCCTGCGCACAGCGTGTTTTCATCATGCTGGAACATCGCACACGTGATGGCGCTTCCCGCCTGCTGCCGCGCTGTAGCCTGCCCATTACCGCCGCAGGGGTAGTGACGCTGGTGGTCACCGATCTCGGTCTTTTCGCGCCCCTGGGTGAAGGCTTCGCGGTGCGTGATCTTTCCCCTGGCGTGACGCTGGAAGAAGTGCGCGCCGCCACCGCCTGCCCCATCATTGCCTGAGGAAACGCCATGCCCCTGCTGATTGACTATTATGTTTCGCTCAATTCGCCCTGGACCCATCTGGGCGCGGCGCGCATTGAAGCCCTGGCCGCGCAGCATGGTGCGGAGCTTCGCATCTGGCCGGTGGATTTCGGTACCATCTTTGCGGGTTCTGGCGGCTTGCCGCTGCCCAAGCGTTCGCCGCAGCGCCAGGCCTATCGCTTGCAGGAATTGCAGCGCTGGCGCGATGCGCTTGGTATTCCCATCAATATTCATCCCAAGTATTCCCCGGCCAATGAATTACCGGGGGCGGCCTGCGTGATTGCGCTCCGCGAAACCCAGGGCCATGCGCCGGCCACCCGTTTGGCGCATCGCATCCTGAAGGCGCTCTGGCAGGAAGAACAGGATACGGGTGATGCCGCCACCTTGGCCGCGCTGATCCGCGATTGCGATCTGGATTCGGATGCGCTGCTGCGCCTGGCTGAGGACCCGCGCTGGCTTGAACAACGCAAGGCCGATACCGCCGCCGCGCTGGAACGCGGTGTCTTCGGTGCGCCGTGCTATGTGATTGGTGAGGATATGTTCTGGGGCCAGGATCGGCTTGAATTCGTCGCCAAGCGCCTGAGCAAAGGCACTTGATGTTCAGCGGTAAATCCATCGCCAGGCTGGAAGATGCGCGGTTTCTGACCGGGCGCGGGCGGTATGTTGCGGATATGCTGCCCGCAGACACGCTGCATGCCGTGGTACTGCGTTCGCCCCACGCCCATGCAGTGTTGGGTGACATCAACACAGAAGCAGCGCGTGCCATGCCCGGTGTGATAGGCGTGTTCACCGGTGCTGACCTTGCTGCGGATAATCTGGCGCCACTGCCCTGCACGTCTGTCGTGGCAAGTGTCTCGCCCATGGTGGTGCCGCCGCGCCCGGTACTCGCCACTGACCGCGTCCGGCATTTGGGCGAAGCGGTCGCCTTGATTATCGCGACCAGTGCCGCAGTAGCGCGTGATGCGGCTGAGGCGATTGAGGTCGGCTATGACCCCCTGCCCGCAGTGATTGATGGCGCCAGCGCCCTTGGCGCGGAGGCACCACAAATCTGGCCGGAAGCGCCAGGGAATGAGGCGTTTCATTTCCTGAAAGGTGATCGCGCTGCCACAGATGCAACCTTTGCGCAGGCGGATCACATCATCAGCCTCGATCTGTTCAATAACCGCGTTCATGCCGTGCCGATTGAACCGCGCGCCGCGCTGGCGCGTTATGATGACAGACGGTTTGAATTGATCTTCACCGGCATGGGGGTGCATGGCATTCGCCGGCAGATCGCGGCCGTTTTTCGCCTGCCGGAAGATGCCTTTCATCTTGTCTGCCCCGATGTGGGCGGCGGCTTTGGCGCCAAGAATTTTTTGTTTCCGGAATATGTGCTGGCGCTTTGGGTCGCGCGCAGGCTTGGGCGTGCCATCGCCTGGCAGGCGGAACCGAGCGAGGAATTCGCCGCCGCCGTGCATGGCCGCGATTTACGCGCGAAGGCGCGACTGGCGCTTGCCCATGATGGCCGATTCTTGGGCCTTGAAATCAGCAGCATTGCGGATATGGGCGCCTATCTTTCCGCTGTTGGGCCGCATTGTCCGACCAATGCTTTCTCCACCGCCATGGGCGGCGTTTACGCAATTCCAGCGATGCATCTTGAAGTACGCGGCGCCTTCACCAATAGCCTGCCAGTGGATGCCTATCGCGGCGCAGGCAAGCCAGAGGCGAATTACATCATCGAAAGGCTGGTGGATGAAGCAGCGCGCAGATTAGGGAATAACCCATCACAGTTGCGTGCGATGAATATGCTGCCCAATACGCCGCACCGCACGGCAATGGGCATGGCGGTGGATGGTGGGCGTTTTGCCGCCAATCTTGCAGTGCTGGATCACGCTTCTGACGCCGCGGGTTTTACGGCACGGCGCGAACAAGCAGCACAGCGTGGCATGCTACTTGGCCGCGGCATTGCCTGCTTTCTGGAAACCGCACGCGGCGCGCCGGGTGAATGGGCATCTGTTTCCGTGGATGCTTCGGGGCAAGCCAGCGCTGCCATCGGTACGCAAAGCAACGGGCAGGGCCACGAAACCAGCTACGCGCAAATTGTGGCCGACCGGCTTGGGCTGACACCTGCGGAAGTGCATGTACAGCAAGCCGACACGCAATTGCTGCCGAATGGCAATGGCCATGGCGGGGCGCGATCACTCCATTTAGGTGGTGGAGCGCTGGTTCTGGCCTTGGATGTGCTGATGGAAAAGGCGCGCAGCATCGCCACGCATTTGCTGCAAGCTGACCCCACTGCGCTTTCTTTTGCCGATGGGCGCTTCGCTTTGCCGAAGGGTGAGCGCTTCATCACCCTGGCTGAAATCGCTCGTGCCGCTGAAGACACCGCAAGCCTGCCGGAAGGCATGGCGCCCGGTCTTGCCGCAGCTGGCCACAATACATCCGATTTGGTGACCTTCCCTAATGGTTGCCAGGCGGCAGAGGTGGAGATTGACCCTGATACCGGTCATGCCCGCCTCATGCGCTATGTCGCCGTGGATGATTACGGGCGCTTGGTGAATCCGCGCCTGACGCAAGGGCAGGTGCAGGGCGGGCTGGTGCAGGGCATTGGTCAGGCCATGTTGGAGGACATCATTTATGATCGTGAATCAGGCCAGTTGCTGACCGGTTCCTTGATGGATTACGCACTGCCACGCGCAGATGATGTGCCGTTGATTGAGGTGATTCTGGAAGGCACGCCCACCGGCGCGAACCCGCTTGGTGTGAAAGGCTCCGACCAGGCCGGCGCCATTGCTGGACCACAAACCGTGATGAACGCCATTGCCGATGCACTTGCGCAACGTGGCGCGACACCGCCCGATATGCCTGCGACGCCCGAGAAGATTTGGCGCGCCCTACAACAAGCCGCAACACTCGCTGAAAGGAATTGACGCCATGACTTATCAAGTCACGAGAGATTTCATTGGCTACGGTGCCAATCCGCCGGACCCGCAATGGCCAGGTGGCGCAAAACTCGCCGTGAATTTCGTGATTAATTATGAGGAAGGCAGTGAGCCATCCTTTGAACTTGGCGATGGCGTCACAGAGAATGGCCTGACCGAGGCACATGGCCTGAACCAGATCAAATCTGGCCGCGACCTGGCGGCGGAAGGCATGTTTGAATATGGCAGCCGCGTTGGCTTCTGGCGCTTGCATCGCCTGTTCCAGGAACGCAACCTGCCAGTCACGATTTTTGGTTGCGCGCTGGCGCTGGAACGCAACCCGGAAGCCGCCGCCGCCATCAAGGCTGCGGGCTATGATGTCTGTTCCCATGGCTGGCGCTGGGTGAAGCATTTCGAACTATCGGAAGAAGAAGAACGCGACCATATCCGCAAAGCCATCGAAAGCCAGCAAAAGACCGTAGGGCATCGGCCCGATGGCTGGTATTGTCGCTATGGACCTTCCGAGAATACGCGCCGCCTGGTCGTTGAAGAAGGTGGGTTTTTGTACGACAGCGATTATTATGGCGATGAGTTGCCAATCTGGACTCGCGTGAATGACAAGCCACATCTGATCGTGCCTTATTCGCTGACCAATAATGATGGGAAGTTTGCCGGCTGGCTGGGCACGTCCGATGATTGGTTTTCCTATATCCGTGACGCCTTCGACATGCTGTATGAGGAAGGCCGGAACGGTCAGCCCAAGATGATGTCGGTTGGGCTGCATATGCGCTTGATTGGTCATCCGGCACGTGCGGTCGCGCTGCAAAGGCTGCTGGATTACATGGCCGCAAAGCGCGATGTCTGGATCACGCGTCGCGTAGATATCGCCCGGCATTGGATGGCGGTTCACCCAGCCAAGTAACCAGCCGCAAGGGCAGGCAAATGCGGACATGCCTGCCCCTATTCGTGGCACGTCTGGGCCGCTCTCTTGAAATTCTGCCGCAAGGCCCCTCGACGCCCAAGCCGCAGCGTGATGGACTAAAAGAAACAACTCTAACCCGGAGGACTTCATGATGCTAAAAAACCTTCTCGCAGGTGCCATCCTGGCAACCGGCGTCACCTTCTCCGCTGCGGCGCAATTGCCGACCCTGCCAGCGGGCGCGCCCATTCGTATTTCCGCGGTGACGCAACCGCTGCCAACCCAGCCGCAATATACCCGCGTGGATATTCCTGTGCTGCGTGATGGCACAGCCGCACGCAGCAATGGGCGCGTGCAGGTGCAGCTTTCAACCCATGCGGAACGTAACCTTGCCGGCAATGAGATTGTGCGCCTGGTACGCTCCGGCCAGGTTGAAATAGGCGCCGGCACTCTCACGACACTTTCTGGCGATGTGCCTATTCTGGATGGCATTGACCTGGCGGGCCTAGCGCCAGACATCAACGACGCGCGGCGCATCGCGGAAGCGGTGCTGCCTGTTGCCAATCGCGATCTGGAACGCTTCGGCGCGCGGCTGGTGGCGATGTATCCCTTCCCGGCACAGGTGGTATTCTGCCGCGCGGCCTTCACCAGCCTGAATGATTTGCGTGGACGGCGTATTCGTACCTTCGGCAATTCACTGGTGGATTTCTTCACCACACTCGGCGCCCAACCGGTCAGCATCGGCTTTCCGGAAGTTTATTCCGCTTTGGAACGCGGTGTGGTGGATTGCGCCATCACCGGTTCCGGTTCCGGTGCTGCCGCGCGCTGGCCGGAAGTTTCCACGCATATCTCTGACCTGCCGGTTTCCTGGGCGGTTGCCGGGTATCTTGTGAATCTGAATTGGTGGAACCGCCTGGAACCCGCCGTGCGCGACTTCATGGAAGCGACCATGAAGGAAGTGAGCAATCAACAATGGGCGCTTGGCCTTGCTGCGACGCGTGATGGCATTGATTGCAATATCGGTCGCGCTGCTGGTTGCAGTATCCATAATCTCGCCGCGCGGCCAATGACGGAAGTGACAGCTTCTGCCGCAGACAAGGCGCAAGCGAAGGAGATTTTCCGCACCACCGTATTGCCCGGTTGGGTGCGCCGCTGCGGCGCGCGTTGCGGTGAAGTCTACAACGACGTGATTGCGCCCATCAGCGGCGTGCGCTTCGGCGGATGAGCAACGGCGCCAGCACGGCCCCGGCATGGCTGCATGCGGCGCGGCGACTCAGGCTTTGGGTCGCCGCGTTGGCTGCCGTGATGGCGCATATTGCTGGCTGGAACTACATTCTCTGCGCCTGCTTCATTACGTTTGATATTGTTGGGCGTAATTTCTTTGATTTTTCTTCCAAGGCCACGGTGGAAGTCACCGGCTACATGCTAGCGGGCGGTATTGCCTGCGCCTTGGCGCATACGCTGGCACGGCGTGCGCATATTCGCGTGGATGTCTTCATGATGCGCCTGCCGCTTGGTCTGCGCGCCTGGTTGCATCTTTTTTCGCTGGCCCTGCTGTTGGGTCTTGGTATCTTCTTCGCCTGGGCCGCGCTGGAATTGGTGGATGAAAGCGCCCTATTTAACGCGCATGATAATTCCGCGCTGCGGATTGAAATGATCTGGCCGCAGGGCATTTGGGCCTTTGGCATTATCACCTTCGCCATCATGGCGGCGGTACTGATGCTGGAAGCAAGCCTTTCAATCCTGGCGGGTGAGCCGGAAGCATTGGATGAGTTGCTCGGCTCCCGCACGCTGAAGGATGAAACCGACGAAGCGCTGGAAGCCGTCGCCATGGCGCATGAAGCGCCAAGGCCGCAAGCATGATCGCGATCGTCTTCCTGCTGGGGCTATTGGCGGTGACCGTTTTCGCCGCAGCAACTGGCACTGAGGCTCTACCCATCGCTGAAATCCTGATGCTGGTCGGCATTTTCGTGCTGTTTTTTGGCTCAGGTGTTTATATCGCCGCCGTGCTCGGCATTCTTGGCGTTCTGGTCGGCTTTTTGTTTTCTGATCGGCCCTGGTGGGCCTTCATGGGGCAAACGCTTTGGGCGCCATCTTCGAACTTCGTGCTGGTTGCGGTACCGCTATTCCTGTTGATGGGTGAAATCCTGTTGCGCGCGGGTCTTTCAGATCGGCTGTATCGCGCGCTGAATGTCTGGCTGAACCGCATGCCGGGTGGGTTGCTGCATACCAACATTGTTTCCTGCGCAGTGTTTTCTGCCATCTCCGGCAGCTCGGTCGCAACCGCGGCCACAATGGGTTCGGTCGCACTACCCTATTTTCAGGACACGAAGTATAGCCAGCGCATGGTGCTGGGCTCGCTCGCTGCCGGTGGTGCCCTGGGTAATCTGATCCCGCCCGGCATCACCTTCATCATCTATGGGCTGATCACGGAAACATCGGTCGGTGCGCTTTATATCGCCGCGATTATTCCAGCGCTGCTCGTCACCGGGCTTTTCATCATGGTAATCCTGGCGCACGGCCTAACACACCCAATGGAAAAGCCGGCCAAGCTGCCGCTTGCCATGAAACTCCGCGCGCTGGTTGATCTTGTGCCGACGGTCCTGCTGATTCTGCTGGTGCTGGGGTCCATTTATGGCGGTTTCGCAACACCGACCGAAGCCGCCGCGCTTGGTGTTGTTGGCGCCGCACTTTTCGCTGCCTTGGAGGGGAAGCTGACACTCCGCATGCTGAACGCCTCAGCCGAGGCCACTGCGCGGAATACCGCTTTGCTCGGCCTGATTCTGTTTGGCGCCTATTTGCTGAACTATATCCTGACGCTGATCAATTTACCGCAAGCGCTCGCCGGCATGATATCTGGGCTGCCCATTCCGCCCTGGGCCATCATGCTTTGCATCATCGCGCTTTACGTGGCGCTTGGCACTTTCATGGAAGGCTTTTCCATGATCATCACGACGGTGCCGGTGGTGTTCCCCATCGTCACTGCCCTTGGCTATGACCCAATCTGGTTTGGCGTGATTGTCACCATGCTGGTGGAAATCGCCCAAATCAGCCCACCGGATGGGACGGTGATGTACGTCCTGCAAGGCATGCGAAAACGTGCGGGGCCCATTACGGATGTCTTCGCCGGCGTCATGCCCTTCCTCGCAGTCTATCTTTTGGCTGTAGCGCTTCTGATGATATTCCCTGGCCTGGCACTTTGGCTACCAAGCGTCATGAGCTGACCCATTCTCGACGGATCGAAACCTTGAGCACCGAAACCACCACGCGCCCCATTCGCATCGCTGTTGATATCGGCGGCACTTTTACTGATCTGCAAATCCTGGATGCGCGACTTGGCGTTGCACAGGCCTGGAAAACGCCGACAACGCCGGAAGACCCCTCAATCGGCCTCATGACAGGCATCAAGGAAGCCGCGGAGCGCTTTGATTTCGCCCTGGCGGATGTTGGGATTTTGCTGCATGGCACCACCATCGCCACCAATGCCGTTTTGGAAAGAAAACTCGCCCGTGGCGTTTTGCTGACAACCGCGGGCTTTGAAGATGTGCTCGAAATCAACCGCCATGTTCGGCGCGATATCTATGGCTTGGCACAGGAACCCCTCCCAACGCTGATTCCACGTGATCGCCGGCTTGGGGTGCAGGAGCGTTTGCGCGCAGATGGGTCTGTGGAAACGCCATTGGATGAAGTGCAGCTGGCCGGATTACTCCGTCAAATTGAGCAACTTGGCGCGGAGACCATCGCAATCTCATTGCTGCATGCCTATGCCAATCCAGCGCATGAAAGGCGCTTGGCCGCACTGATCCAAGCCGTGCGGCCTGATCTGCCGATCTCGCTTTCCGCAGATATTTCGCCGGAAATCCGCGAATATGAACGCTGTTCCACCACTGTACTGAACGCGCTTCTGATGCCAGTAGTGAAAGCCTATGTGGACCGGCTTGAAAAGCGCCTTGGGGAGGATGGTTTTGCACCGTTTGTCTTCCTGGTGCAGTCCAATGGCGGCGTTTGCAGCCTGCGCATGGCGGCTGAACAGCCGGCGCGGCTATTGCTCTCTGGCCCATCAGGCGGCGCCTTGGCTGCGGGGCGGATTGCCGAGATTCTATCACGCCCCAATCTGGTTGCGGTGGATATGGGCGGCACATCCTATGATGTCTCTGTGGTGCAAGCCGGGCGCGTTTCCGTGATTACGCAGGGCGAGATCGACCGTCTGCCCGTGCGCCTGCCCATGGTGGAAATGCGCACCATCGGCGCCGGCGGTGGTTCCATCGGTTCCGTTGACGCTGCCGGGCGACTCACGGTTGGCCCACGCAGCGCCGGCGCCAGGCCTGGGCCGGTGGCCTATGGGCGCGGCGGGACGGAGCCGACAGTCACGGATGCTAATCTTGCGCTGGGTAGGCTTGACCCTGATTTCTTCCTTGGCGGCGCCATCAAGCTTGATATGCCGGCCACGCGCGCCGCGATTGAAACACGCATCGGCGCGCCGTTGCATTTGTCGCTGGAACTGGCGGCGGCGGGTATGCTGACGGTCACCAACGCCAATCTCGGCGCGGCGGTGCGGCTTTCGCTATTTGAAAAAGGGCTCGATCCACGCGACTTTGCGCTGCTGTCCTTTGGCGGTGCTGGCGGTCTGCACGCCACCGAAGTGGCCGAAGAAATGGGCATCACAGAAGTGATCTTCCCGCGTGAACCCGGTACGCTTTCCGCCTATGGCATCCTGTTTTCTGATCTGGTGCAGGATTTGGCGCGTACGCGGCTGACCCGTGCCGAAGCCGCTGGCCTGCCACAGATGTGCGAGATCATTGCTGAATTGCGCCAGGCGGCGGATGCACGGCTGGCACAAGATGGCATTCCGGCCGATCAGCGTGAGACCACCATAGCCGCCGATATGCGCTATCACGGCCAGGCCTTTGAACTGCTGGTTCCATGGGGCCAACTGCAAGCACCGGATGAGGCTGCATTGGCTGACCTGATCCACCGTTTTCACGCCACGCATAAGCAGCGCTTTTCCTATTCAAATCCAGATGAGGCGGTGGAGATCGTCACCTTTCGCGCCATTGCCAAAGGCAAGCTTGCAAAGCCGGTTTTGCGCGAACCAACCCCGGCTTCCCGCCCTGCACGCAAGGCAAAGCGCCGCGCCTATGATGGCCAGCAATGGTGCGAGGTGACCGTCTGGGACCGCGAAGCGCTTGGCGCTGATGATCTGATAGAAGGCCCCGCCATCATTGAAGAGGCCTTCGCCACCCATTGGATTTCCCCCGCCTGGCAAGCAAGGCTTGCCGCCGGCGGTGCCTTGATTGCCAGGAAGACCGCGCCATGAGCCTCGGCCCCATCGAAATCGAAGTCATCCGCAATGCACTGACCGCTGCAGCGGCTGAGATGGATATCACCATCTGGCGCACTAGCCGCAGCACCACGGTGCGCGAATTGCTGGATTATTCCACGGCGGTCTTCGACGCTGATGGCAACAATGTCGCGCAATCCGCACGCATCCCGCAGCATCTGAATTCCATGGGCGCGGCGCTGCGCATATTGCTGGACCGCTTTGTAGATGCAGCGGATTGGCGCGAAGATGATGTTGTCGCCACCAATGATCCCTATTGCGGCGCTCAGCACCTGAACGACATATTGGTCTTCAAGCCAGTTTTCCATGACGGCAAACGAGTGGCTTACGTGGGCGCGCTTTGCCATCACATAGACATGGGCGGCATGGCGCCTGGTTCCTATGCTGCGACAGCAACGGAAGTCTTTCAAGAGGGGCTCCGCATTCCGCCACTGAAGCTGATTGAAGGTGGCGTGCTGAACAAAGCCATCTACGCCATGATCGGGCAGAATGTGCGCAAGCCCGCGCTGATGCTGGGTGATTTGCAATCCCAATTGGCAAGCCTTGAGGTCGGCGCCGCCTCCATCCGGCGTATCGCCGCGCGCTATGGTGCCGCGACACTGATTGAAGCCACAAGCCGCATCCTGGATCAGAGTGAAGCCGCAATGCGCGCGGCCATTCGCGCCATGCCGGATGGCACCTATAGCTTCGAAGATTTCCTGGATGATGATGGTGTATCCGGTGAACCGGTGCGCCTTTATGCCTCCATCACCATCAAGGGTGATGAGATTGAGGTTGACCTGACCGCCTGTGCGGATCAGCAACGTGGTCCCGTCAATTGCACGCCGGCGATGTCCAACTGTGCTGTCTATTACAGTATTATCGCGGCGACTGATGGCGCCATGCCGGCTAATGCGGGCTGCTATCGCCCCATTCGCATTCGTCACCGTGAAGGCAGTGTCACGTCCTGCCGCGCGCCCGCATCTGTTGCGCATCGTGTGGCGGTTTGTCATCGGCTGGCCAATGTCATGTTCGGCTGCCTGCATCAGGCGCTGCCGGACCGCATGCCGGCGGCCTATTACGGCGGTTCTTACGTGGCCACCTTCCAAACCGAGGCAGCGGATGGCGGGCGTGAAGTGCTGGTGGAAATCGAAATTGGCGGTACCGGTGCCAGCCCTGCCAAAGATGGCGTGAATGCCTGGTCCTTCGGTATGCACAACAACAGCAATATCCCGATCGAGATGATCGAAAGCCAAATGCCACTGACCATCACGCATTACGGGCTGAAGCCTGATTCAGGTGGAGATGGTGAATATCGCGGCGGGCTTGGCCTTATTCGCGAATGGCGCGTGGATAGCCCTGCTGGGATTTTCACCGCAAATATGGATCGCTTCCGCTTCCCGCCTTATGGCCTTGCTGGCGGTAAGCCCGCCAGCCTTGGGCGCTTGCTGCGCATTCGCGACGGGCAGGAAACACCCATTGCACCAAAAAGCGATGCGGTGCGTTTACTGAAGGGCGATATCGTGCGGCTGGAAACTTCCGGCGGAGGTGGCTTTGGTGATCCTTCCAGGCGTTCAGCGGAACAACGCAAGGCAGATCACGCGCTTGGTTATGTGAAGGTCTGACGCCCCTCTGTCCAGCTTAGCCTCCTTGCCCTAGGCTTTGGGTACGGAGGATTGCACCATGACCCTGCCTTTGCTTTTCACGCCTTGGACCAAACGTGGCATTACGCTGAAGAACCGCGTGGTGGTCGCGCCCATGCATCAATACGCCGCAGATCGCGGCTTTATCACCGATTGGCACTTGATGAATGCCGGGCGCTTTGCCGCGGGTGGTGCCGGCATGGTGATGGTGGAAAGCACCAAGGTGGAACGGCGCGGCTGCGGCACTTTGGGCGATACCGGGCTTTGGGATGATGCCTTCATCCCCGGCATGAAGCGCGTTGCGGATTTGATTCGCGCCAATGGTTCAGTGCCCGCAATTCAGATCGGCCATTCCGGCCGCAAGGCGCGACGCTTTCGCCCCTGGGAAGGTGGCGCGCCACTGGTGCAAAGCCCCACGATTACCGATTGGGAAGCATGGGAGCTTGTGGCCCCAAGCGCTGAGATTGGCGATGCTGGGGACCCCATGCCACGCGCCCTGACGCGCGATGAGATCCCTGAAGTGGTGCAGCATTGGGCTGATGCCGCGCGGCGTGCGGATGCTGCTGGCTTTGATGTGTTGGAAATCCACGCGGCGCATGGTTATTTGCTTCACCAATTCCTTTCGCCAACCGCCAATCGTCGCAATGACGAATACGGCGGGACAGAGCTCAACCGCATGCGCTTTGCGCTTGAAGTGGTGGAAGCGGTGCGTGCGATCTGGCCAGCACATAAGCCGCTTTTCATGCGCTTTTCAGTCGAAGATGATTCGGGTTTGGATGTGGAACAAAGCATCCGCCTCGCAAAGCTTGTTGGTACTGCTGGTGTTGATGTGGTGGATTGCTCCTCTGGCGGCATCAGCGGCGGCCCGCCTAAAGCCGCGCGGCCTGGCTATGGCTATCAGGTGCCTTATGCGCGGCGGCTTCGTCATGAAGCACCGATTGCCACCATGGCGGTTGGGCTGATCGTGCATGCCGATCAGGCAGAGGCCGTTCTGCAGGCCGGTGATGCGGATCTTGTGGCGATTGGGCGTGAGATTCTCTATAATCCAAACTGGCCAACCGACGCGGCGCGCAAGCTCGGCGTTGAATCTGCCTTCGATGCCATGCCGCCGGCGCAAAGCTATTGGCTGGAGAAGCGCGCAAAGTCGGTGAAGGATATGGAACCTTCCACCTATCGCCGGGGCTTGCACCGGGCGTGAGGTTGCGCTGCGCATGAGCACTCAAAGCGGCCTGGCTCTTGTGCTTTTTCTGCTGGCTGGGGCGCAAACTTTGGCCACCATGGCGGTTTATGCGTTGCCGGTGCTGGTGGCCTATGCCGCGCCAGACTTCGGCATGGCGCGTGCAAATATCGGCTATCAGGTGGGCCTGATTTATCTCTGCGCGGTCTTTGCTTCCGCCTATGGCCCGCGCTGGCTGGCGATGTGGGGGCCTGCGCGCACCACGCAAATTGCACTAACTGCTGCGGCGATGGGCGTTGCCATGCTGAGCTTTGCGCAGCTTGCCATCACCCTACCTGCGACGATGCTGATTGGCCTTGCCTATGGGCTGACGAATCCGGCTGCGTCACAATTGCTTGGCAAGCTTGCGCCGCCGACACGGCGCAACATGGTGTTTGGCCTGAAGCAGATGGGCGTGCCCTTTGGTGTGGCACTTGCAGGCTTAATATTGCCAGGCACGGCAGAAATCTTAGGTTGGCGCAACGCCATGCTGATAGCGGCTGCGATGTTGCTTACCATGGTGATCGGGCTGCAATTCAAGCGCGCGGATTGGGATCAGGATCGCGGCACGCCCGCCTTGCAGGCAGGGCCATTGCTGTTGCTCAAATCGCCCGCGCTCGGTGTAATCGGCTTGGCAGCCGCGTGTTATGCCTTGGTGCAGATCGGCCTTGGCGCGCATATGGTCGCGATGTTGATTGGTGATTACGGCTGGGATTCAGTTTCGGCTGGTGCGCTTGTTGGGCTTTGTCAGGTGGTTGGCGGGCTTTCGCGTATTGGCTGGGCATTGGTTGCGGATACGAAGCTGGGTGGGCAGCGCGTACTGATGATGATTGGCGCGCTGTCAGGCATTTTCCTGATGATGCTGCCGCTGGTCGGCGGCAGCCAGACGTTCCTGTTGGTGCTGCTTTTCATCGCTATTGGCGCGAGTACTGCTGGCTGGAACGGCGTATTGGTGGCGGAAAGCGTGCGCCTTGCGCCCCCTGGTGCTGCAGGCGCGGCTTCCGGTGCGGTGATTTCACTCAGTTTCGCTGGCGCCGTGCTTGGGCCGCCGCTAATTGCGTTGCTCGGGCAGGAATTGCATGGCTATCGCTACGCTTTCGCTATTCTGGCAGCGCTACCACTTGCGGGCGCAGCGCTGTGCTGGTTCGGGCGCCATGCCCGTAAAGGAGATTTCGCATGATACGCGATATGGTTGGCTATGGTGGCAAATGGCCTGACATGCACTGGCCCAATGGCGCGAGGCTTGCCGTTTCTGTCGCGGTCAATTTCGAAGAAGGCGCGGAGCAACAAGTGGGTGATGGGGACCCGCAATGCGAACGCATGGGTGAGGTGATCAGCGTCGTCGCCCCCGGTGTGCGTGACATGGGCCAGGAACAGATTTTCGCTTATGGCACGCGCGCAGGTTTCTGGCGCATGCTTGATGCGCTGGATCACCACGCGATGCCCGCCACTTTCCTGATGTGTGGCCGCGCTGTTGAACGGGCGCCCTCCCTCGCAGCCGAGGCAATCAAACGCGGCCATGAAGCTGCTGCGCATGGCTGGCTTTGGCGCCCTCAATCAGATTACACATCGCGCGAAGCGGAAGCCGCCGATCTTGACCGGTGCATTGCTGCCATCGCCAAAGCATGTGGCGAAGCGCCTCAGGGGTTTTTCTGTCGCGGTTCCGAAAGCATCTGGACGCGCGGATTGCTGCAAGAACGCGGCTTTGTCTGGGTATCCAACGCCTTTGATGATGATTTGCCCTATGATGATCCGGCGCATCCTGAGCTTTCCGTACTGCCTTATGCGCTTGATACCAATGACATGAAATTCTTCCATCCGAATGGTTTTGTACGGGCCGCGGAAATGGTTGAATATGTGAATGATGCGCTTGATGTGTTGCTGGCGGAAGCCAAGCAGGGCAAGCCGCGTCTGCTCAATATCGGCTATCATTTGCGCATTGCAGGCCGGCCCGCACGTTTTCCAGCCTTTGAAAATGTATTGGCGCGGCTTGCGGATTTGGGCGATCAGGTGTGGGTCGCGCGGCGCATTGATATCGCCAAAGCCTGGCGCGCTGCCACCCGCGCGTAAACGCAAGCCGCAGCGCACCAAACACTTAGCCTCAGCCAGGCGGGACAGTCCGCGCCATGGCCGGCATGGCGGCAACCTTTGCATACCAGGCTTCAAGCTTGGGATGCCCGGGCCACCAGGGTTCATTGGCGTAACGGAAATCCATATAGCCCAAAGCACAAGCGATGGTGATTTCGCCAATATTTGTTAGCATGCCAAGGCTATCGGCTTCCGCTTCCAAGACAGCGAGCGCCGCTTTCACCTTGCCTTGCTGCAAAGCGATGTAAGTCTGCCGTCCTTCATCCTGCGGCAGTGCAATTTCGCGCCGGCGCGGTTGCGTCGCGTCCAGGATGCCATCGCCCAAAGCTTCCTGGCGCAACGCCTTCCAACGCGCCGGCCCCACGGGCGGATACATCTTCGGCCCATCGCCGACACTGTCCAGATATTCGCAAATCACCGGGCTGTCATAAAGCGCGGTGCCATCATCCAGCACCAGGGTCGGCACCTTGGAAAGCGGATTGACCTTCAGCAGCGCCGGATCGGTCGTGCCAACCGTCCAAAGCTCCATTTGCTTGTCAATGCCACGCTGGATCGCCAGTGCGACGCATTTCCGCACGTAAGGACTATTGGGTGAGTAAGCGAGTTTCATATTGCGTTTCCTTTCTTTGTATCAGGGGAAAAATCATCACGCCGGCGGTGTGCCGAGTGCATTCATCACTGCACCGCGCTTTTCCATCCACCAGCCATGCTGCGGCGGCCAGCAGCCGAAAACTTCCTCGGTTGTACCAGGTTCCAGCACGGCGCGCGCATGTAACGGCCAATTCGGATTATTCATGCCTTCGCGCCCAACCGCAATCAGGTCTGCGTCACCCGCCGCCAAAGCCGCTTCAGCCTGATGCGGGCCGATAATCAACCCCACCGCCATGGATTTCATGCCAAGCTCACGCCGGATTTGCGCAGCGTAGGGAATCTGGAAACCATAGCCACGCGGTACGCGCTTGCTGCCCGTGGCGCTGCCACCAATCCCGCCTGATGAACAATCCATCACATCAACGCCAAGCTTTTGGCATTCGCGCGCATAAGCAACACTATCTTCCATTTCCCAACCGCCATCAGCGCCATCCACCGCAGAAATGCGCACGAAAAGCGGCAGGTTGTCCGGCCAGGCTTCGCGCACCGCACGCACAATCTCAAGCGGGAAGCGCATGCGCCCGGCCAGATCGCCACCATATTCATCATTGCGCGCATTGCTGAGTGGCGAGAGGAATTGATGCAGCAAATAGCCATGCGCGCAATGCACCTCAATCGCCTCATACCCAGCCGCAAGTGCGCGGCGCGCAGCGGTGGCGAAGGCTTCGCGAATATCCGCCATGCCTTCCTTGGTGAGCGCTTCGGGCTGCACATGGCCTTCACCAATCGCGGTGGCCGTTGGCCCCACTAGCGGCCAAGGCTTTTCACCCTTTGCAATTTCCGGCGCGCCGAGCGGCCCATTGCCTTCGAAAGCGCGCTGCGAAGAACCCTTGCGCCCCGCATGGCCAAGCTGCATCGCCGGCACCGCACCCTGCGCCTTGATGAAGCGCGCCAATCGCTGCACCGGTTCAATATGCGCATCGGACCAAAGCCCGAGATCGCCATGGGTGATCCGCCCTTCACGCATCACGCTTGTGACTTCAGTGAAAATCAGTCCAAAGCCGCCAACGGCAAAGCGTCCAAGCTGCACCATATGCCAATCATTCGCCAACCCTTCGATAGCGGAATATTGGCAAAGCGGCGGCATCACCACGCGATTGGGGATCGTCACACTGCGAATGGTGAGCGGCGAGAAAAGCAAGGAACCCATGGGGCGTCTCCGATAAGGCAAGTGTTTCGCGCAGCGTGATACAGCTTGGCGCGCGCGTCCAGACCGCGCGGGGGTGAAGCCGCCATCCTGCGCGCGCCATTGCCACAGCATCACTGTCCGCTTAGGAAACGCGCTTCCTGCCCGCCAACCACAGGGACAGCCGCTTTGCATGATCCACTTTTCTGGGCACTGCTTGGTTTCGCCTTGACCACAAGCTGCACGCCCGGGCCGAACAACGCCATGCTCACTGCCTCCGGCGCCAATTTCGGCTTTCGTCGTGCTGTGCCGCATATGCTTGGGATTGTTCTTGGCTTTCCGGCCATGGTGCTCGCTATTGGGCTTGGGCTTGGCGCGGTTTTCACCGCGCTGCCTTGGCTGCATTTGGCGCTGAAATATATCGGTGCTGCCTATATGCTTTACCTCGCCTGGCGCATCGCGACCGCCGGGCGTGGCATGGGCGCAGCCGGTGCGAAGCCCATTGGGTTTTTCGAAGCGGCGGGCTTTCAATGGGTCAATCCCAAGGCCTGGATCATGGCGGTCGGCGCACTCGCCGCCTATACCCTTCCCGAGGCGCCTGTCTGGTCTGAGGCAGCGCGCGTGGCGGCTGCCTTTCTGGTCTCTGGCATCATTTCCTCAACCCTCTGGTGCGGTTTTGGCGTCGCGATTGGTCGGCTGCTCACCTCTGATCGCGCTTTTAGGCTTTTCAACTACGGCATGGCCTTGGCATTGGTGGCGTCACTCATTCCGGTATTCATTCTCTAACGCGGAAGGCCCAAAGCTTTGACCCAAGCCCTGCCAGCCATCATCGCAGCCTTGCTTTTGCTCCTTGGCGCGTTGGGGCTTGCGCTGAGCTATGGCGGCAATCACGCACTACTGTGGGCGCTTGGTGCCGCGCTTGGCTATACGCTTTATCGCGGTTCCTTCAGTTTTGCCGGCGGTTTTCGGCAAGCGCTGGCAGAAGGGCGCAGCGCCGGGCTGCGCGCGCAGATGCTCATGCTCGGCATTCTGGTGATCATCATGCTGCCCGCCATTCATGCCGGCACGCTAGCGGGCGCGCCGGTGCGTGGCATTGTGTTTCCCGCCGGTGTCGCGGTGATTATTGGTGCCTTCATTTTCGGCATTGGCATGCAATTGGGTGGCGGCTGCGCTTCCGGCACGCTCTACACCGCAGGCGGCGGCAATACGCGCATGCTGCTGACGCTGATCTTTTTCATCTCCGGCGCCACCATCGCGGCTTACGATTCCGAAAGATGGGCGGATCTGCCAGCGCTCCCGGCAGCATCCCTGCCAGAACTGATCGGTTTATGGCCCGCGCTGCTTGGCAGCTTGGCGATTTTTCTTTGCGTGGCGCTGGGTTCGCGCGTGATCGAACAACGCCGCCATGGCCGCGTTGAGCCAATCTTCAGCGCGCCATCGCCGAACGCATCACGGCGCTGGTCCTGGGCCATGGCCGCCATCATCCTTGCGGTGCTGAATATCATCACGCTTTGGGCCGCGGGTCGGCCCTGGGTGATCACGGCTGCCTTTCCGCTTTGGGGTTCGCGCATCATTGCCGAATTTGGCTGGGATGAACCCGCCTTCTGGATGTTTTGGGAAGACCCAACACGCACGGAAGCCTTTCTTCGCCCCGTGCTTGCGGAACGCAGCAGCGTGATGAATTTCGGCCTGATGCTCGGCGCGTTTTTCGCGGCTGCCATTGCGGCGCGCTTCAGCCCTGCATGGCGCCTGCCATGGCGGCATGTTTGTGCCTCTGTCATCGGGGGGCTTTTGGTCGGCTATGGGGCGGTCATGGCCTCGGGCTGCAATATCAGCGCCTACGTCGCGGGGATCGCTTCCGGTAGCCTGCATGGCTGGCTTTGGATCCTGCCGGGGATTGCCGGTAATTGGGTGGGGCTGCATCTGCGCCCGCTTTTCCACTTGGATCGCTGAGAAATATTTTCCAAATTTCAAAGCTAGCGCAGCAAGCCCTTTATCCTGCTTAATCCCCTGATAGCACTAAATTATTTCGCTTGCGCCTGAAAAGTACAGACGCCATATCAAGATTCGACAGGGTCGTAACCGCCCTGGATTAGAGAAATTCTTGCTGCGCTTCCCTCAGTCCAAAGCGCGGCATGGAGGTGATGATGATCGCTCGCAGAACCTGCCTCGCGCTTTTGGCACTGCCCTTCGCCGCTGCGGCGCGGGCGGATGATGCGCTGTCCAACGCCATGCGTGAAACCCTGGGCGACAAGGCCGTGACCGATGGCGGCATTATGCTGCGTGTGCCCACACTTGCCGAAAATGGTGGGCAGGTGCCGCTTGGCATTGTGGTGGAAAGCCCGATGACGCAGCAGGATCATATCACCGCCATTCATGTTTTTGCCTCCCGCAACCCTACCCCCGGTGTCGCGACCTTCCGTCTGACCACGATGCTCGCCCGCGCCGAAGTGCAAACGCGCATTCGCCTGGCGGAAGATCAGCGTTTGATCGTTTTGGCGGAAACCAGCACGGGCCGCGTCATGCGCGCCAGCGCGGAATTGCGCGTCGGTACTGGGGGGTGCCTGTCATGAGCGTTTTGCCATCCCAGCCCCGCATTCGCATCCCGCGCAGCGCCCGCGCGGGTGAGGTGATTGAAATCCGCACGCTGATTGAACACCCGATGGAAACGGGGCTCCGCCATGAAGCGGGCCGCGCCCTGCCGCGCGATATGTTAACGCGGCTGATGGTGCGGCTGAATGGTGAAACGCTGTTTGCTGCCGATTTCCAGAATGGCACGGCGACCAACCCCTATCACGTATTTTTCGTGCGGATGGAGAAGCCAGGCCATTTTGAGTTCATCTGGACAGATGAAAAGGGCCGCCAGGCGCGCACTGAAGCGCGCGTCGCGGTCGCCTAACACAATATCAGGAAATCGGTTCAGGCCGATCCGCATTGGGGAAGAAAAGCTGTTCCCCATTGATGCGGTAGGCAGCAATCGCAGCCTGCCCTGCGGCTGAAAGCAGCCAATCAATGAAGCGCTGCCCGTCCGCCGCCTTCACATGCGGATGGCGCTGCGCGTTCACCAGCATGACGCCGTATTGGTTGAACAGCCGCGTATCACCCTCAATCAAAATCCGCTGATCCTGCCGATTGCGAAAGCTCAGCCAGGTGCCACGATCAGCCAGGATATAAGCGCCCTGCGCGGCGGCAGTATTCAGGGCCGGGCCCATCCCTTGCCCCACTTCGCGATACCATTGTCCGCGCCCGGTGGCGGGATCAATGCGGGCCTGTTGCCACAAACGAAGCTCCGCCGCATGCGTGCCACTACGATCACCGCGGCTGATGAAGGGCGCGCGCGCGGCAGAGATGCGGCGCAGCGCTTCAGCCGTATCGCCAAGCCCGGCGATGCTCGCGGGATCAGCGGCGGGGCCAGTGATCACGAAATCATTGAACATCACATGCCGCCGCGGCCCGCCGAAACCTTCCGCCACAAAGCGTTCTTCCGCGGCGCGATCATGCACAAAGACAACATCCGCATCACCGCGCCGGCCCACATCCAAGGCCTGGCCCGTGCCCAAAGCCACCACGCGCACGGCAATGCCGCTATCGCGTGTGAAGATCGGCAGGATATGGCCAAACAGCCCAGATTGTTCCGTGCTGGTGGTGGAAGCAACGGTAATGCTGCGTTCCTGCGCTAAGGCCGGCAGCGCCAATGCCGTGAACAATACCGTCAAAATGCCACGTCGAAGAATACTGGTCATGTTTGCTTCCCTTCGTCCCAATAATTCACCACACCAACTCCCCCCGTAAAAAAGCGCGCGCCGTGGCTGAAGCTGGCTGTTGGAAAAATGCCTCAGCTGGCGCCTGTTCCAGCACACTGCCGCGATGCAGAAACACCACATCCCCCGCAAGGCGCCGCGCCTGCGCCAGATCATGCGTGGTCATGACAATCTTGGTGCCGCGCTGCGCCAGCTTCAGCACAATTTCTTCCACCGCGCGCGTCGCGGCCGGGTCAAGGCTTGCGGAAGGCTCATCCAGAAACAGCAATTCCGGCTGTAGCGCAGCAGCGCGGGCCAACGCCAAGCGCTGCTGCTGGCCCACGGAAAGCTTGCGCGCTGGATCAGCCGCGCGATCAGCAAGCCCAACCAGCGCCAGCGCTTCCTCGGCACGCGCGTCACGGTCCTCCCGCGCTACACCGGCCAAAGCCATGGGATAAAGCGTATTGGCCAGCACAGAACGGCGCAGCAGCACCGGGCGCTGAAACACCATCGCCTGGCACCGCGCGGCATGTTCGGTTGGCATCGCCCAGAAAACTCGCCCAGCTGAGGGCTTCAGCAAACCATGCAGCAGTCGCAGCAGCACGCTTTTCCCCGCACCATTCGCGCCAATCAGCAGCGTTGGCGCGCCAGCGGTAATCTTCAGCGAAACATCGCTCAGAATCTCCGCACCACCTGCGTTGAAGCAAAGGCCCTCGGCACACAGCGGCAGAATGGAATCAGGGGCGCGCATGTCAGCCGGCCCAGCGCGCGGCAATGCCTCGCACCCCCTGCGCCAGCGCATTCACGCCAAGCACAATCGCCATCAGCACAATCCCAAGTGCCAGCGCCAACGGCAAATCGCCCTTGCTTGTTTCAAGCGCAATCGCGGTGGTCATCACGCGGGTGAAGCCTTCAATATTGCCGCCCACCACCATCACCGCGCCCACTTCCGCCGCTGCCCGACCAAACCCCGCCAGCAGCACCGTCAGCAGCAGAAAGCGCCCATCCCACAACAGGGTAGGCACGGCGCGCCACGGCCCCGCACCAAAGGACCGCAGCTGTTCCGCATATTCTTCCCACATGCCTTCCAGCACTTGCCGCGTCAGTGCTGCCAGAATGGGCGTGATAAGCACAGCCTGCGCGATGATCATGGCTGTCGGTGTGAAGAGCAGCCCGAAGGAACCGAGCGGCCCGGACCGCGATAGCAGCAGATAGATCAGCAGCCCCACCACCACAGGCGGTAGCCCCATCAGCGCGTTGATAAGCGTGATCACGCTGCCCCGCCCCGGAAACCGCGCCACCGCCAAAAGCGCCCCAAGCGGCAGGCCAATCAGCGCCGCCAATAGCAGCGCGGAAAGGCTAACGCGCAAAGACAGCGCCACAATGGCCAGCACCGTCGGATCCAGGGACAGGATCAGGCCAAAGGCCGTTGTGAAGGCGTTGGAAAGGTCGTTCACCCTTATCCCCCCGGTAAGCACCCTATGTGCGCATGGGTGAAACCCCAGTCAATTCAGGAGACAGCTTGACCGATTGCTGAATTTTGCCGAATTTCGCCATCAAATGCCGGATGTACTGACACTGAAGGAAGCCGCGCGCTTCCTCCGCCTTTCCGAACGCTCATTGTATGAGCTCGCCCGCGCGCAAAAGCTGCCGGCGGCGCAGCTTGGCGGCAAATGGCTTTTTCCGCGCCGGCAGCTTGAACGCTGGCTCGCCGCCCAAGCCGATGCCGGTACCGCGCAACGCCTGGACCCACCCCCCATCCTGGCCGGCAGCCATGACCCTTTGCTCGATTGGGCGGCGCGGCAATCCGGTTGTGGGCTTGCGCTACGCGGCGGCGGCAGCATGGATGGGTTGATCGCACTCGCCGCCGGTGAGGCTTTGGTCGCCGCCAGCCATTTGCTCGACCCCGACAGCAACAGCTTCAACGAACCCGCTGCGCGTGAGTTTCTGGCCGGGCGCGGCTTTGTCGGCATTATTTGGGCCTGGCGAGAGCAAGGGTTGATCCTGCCGCAAGGCAACCCTGGCGTACTGGCTGGCATCACGGATTTGGCGCGCCCGGGCCTGCGTGTCGCCGGGCGTCAGCCACGCGCGGGCAGCCATGTTTTGCTCACGCATTTGCTGTCCGAAGCTGGCTTGCGCCTTGATCAGATCGGCTTCCTGCCAAGCCCCGCCCTTTCCGAAGATGAGGTCGCGGCCAGCGTCGCCGAAGGTCGCGCCGATGTCGGCTTTGGTATCCGCGCCGAGGCCGCCGCGCGTGGCCTGATGTTTCTGCCGCTATTCCGCGAGCGTTTTGATTTGGTCATGGACCGCCGCCATTTCTTCGGCGATCCCGTGCAGAAATTATTGGCCTTCACACGCGGCGAGGTTTTCGCAACGCGCGCCGCACGGCTTGGCGGTTATGACCTTGCGGCGCTTGGTTCCGTTGCCTTCAATGCCTGACTTCACGCTTATTCCAGCATAATCCCGGCATAGCCCTGCGCCGCCATATCATTCGCCCAAGCGCGATAGCTTGGCGCGCTGCCGGTATAGCGCGCGACGATGCGCTTCTGCTTGCCCGCGACATTCAGATTGACGCCGGTCATCCAGGAATCCACCTCCATGGAAAGCAGGCCCTTGGCCAATTCCATGACATGGTCCATCCATTTTTCCATCGCCGCTTCAGTCGCTTCCACGCGCGTAATGTCTTTGGCTTGCGCATAAGCCAGCAAATCGCTCACCCATTCCACGTTGAATTCAATGGAACGCGGAATATTGCCAAGCGCGGTATGCGGCCCCAGCAGCATGAACATATTCGGCATGCCCTTTTGCATCATGCCAACCAGAGAAGTCGCGCCATCCTGCCATATTTCCTTCAGCATCACACCATCCGCACCCTGGAATTCAATCCGGTCGAAAGCGCCGCGCAGCGCATCAAAGCCAGTGGCATAAACAATGATATCGAATTCATATTCGGCTTCGCTGGTCTTGATGCCGGTCGGCGTAATGCGCTCAATCGGGGTTGCCTTGCTGTCCACCAGCGTCACATTCGGCTGGTTGTAGCATTCAAAATAAAAGGTTTCCAAAGGCACGCGCCTGGTGCCGAAGCCGTGATTCGTTGGAATCAGCATCTCCGCCACTTTCGGGTCCTTCACGCGCTGACGGATCTTATTCGCCACAAAACGCGACACTTCCTCATTCGCCGCGCGATTGGTCAGCAAATCCTTGAAATTACCCACCCAAATCCCGAAGCCCTTTTCGGAATAGAGCTTTTCCAGAAACGCCTCGCGTTCCGCGGCTGAGACATCAAAGGTATTGCGCGGATCAGGCGTGTGCAGAAAGCAGGAGAAGGTTTCCTCACACCGTTTGAAGATTTCATCATAGCGGCTGCGGATTTCCGCCATTTCCTCGGCGCTGATCTTGCCATTATGCAAGGGCGCGCACCAATTGGGCGTGCGCTGAAAGACAACAAGCTGCTTCGCGGTCTTCGCCACTTCCTGAATGGTCTGCACGCCGGATGCGCCGGTGCCGATCACCGCCACGCGCTTGCCGGTGAAATCAACCTTTTCCTTGGGCCAAAGCCCGGTGTGGAAGGATTGCCCCTTGAAATCCGCAATGCCCGGAAATTGCGGCATAGTTGGCGCGGAAAGCGCGCCAATCGCCGTGATCAGAAAGCGCGCTTCATGCGTGCTGCCATCTTCCAATATCACGGTCCAGCTGCGCGCCTTTTCATCCCAGCGCGCCGCCTTCACGCGGGCGGAGAATTGGATATCGCGGCGCAAATCGAATTTATCGGCGACCAGGTTCAGATAGCGTTCGGTTTCCGGCTGCGGCGCGAAATGCTCAGTCCAATGCCATTCCTTCAGCAAATCATTATCGAAGGAATAGCCGTAGGAATAGCTCTCCGAATCAAAGCGGCAGCCGGGGTAGCGGTTCCAATACCAGGTGCCACCCACCCCGGTGCCGGCTTCAAACACGCGGGCCTTCATGCCCAATTGGCGTAGCCGGATCAGCTGATAAAGCCCGGACATGCCGGCGCCAATGACAATGGCGTCGTAATCCACCCCCTTGTCGCTGGCCTTCGCCCTGTTCGTTTCCATGACTGCGCTCATGTCAGAGATTCCCACCCTTCTTCGGGCCACACTGACCCGTGGACAAGTATACTTGCTCAATTTTGCGAAAAAACCAAAACAGCGACAAGCCAGGCTGTGATTTGATCAAGATCAGATTTTGCACAACACAAGACATGACCCGCGCAAAATTGCCAAAAATTCACGCCGCCAGCCGCGCCCGAGCATCCGCGCGCAGCATATCCGCGCCCTTCTCCGCAATCATGATTGTGGGTGCATTGGTATTGGTGGAGGTCACGGCAGGCATGACGGAGGCATCAATCACCCGGAGCCCTTCAAGCCCATGTACGCGCAGCCTTTCATCCACCACAGACATCACATCCGGCCCCATGCGGCAGGAACAGGAAGCATGGAATACCGTGCTACCCACCTGGCGCGCGTAGTGCAGCCATTCCTCATCTGTCTGTACTTCCGGGCCCGGCATGGATTCCGCCACCATATAGCGTTGCAGTGCGGGCTTGCTGAACCATTCACGCATCATGCGAAGCCCCGCGACAATGCTGCGCTGGTCACGATCTTCCGCCAAATAATTCGGGTTGATGATCGGCTGTTCGCGCGGATCAGCGCTGCGGGCCGCAATGAAGCCGCGGCTTTCCGGGCGCATTTGCCAGACGCCGGCGGTCATGCCGGGCTTGGTATCCAGAACGCGCGTCGCCCCTGGTGCGTAACTCGCAGAAGCGAATAGCGCCTGCATGTCGGGCGTGGCACTTTCCGGCAAAGCCTTGAAGGAAGCGGCAAGAAGCGATGCCGCATAGGTCAATACCCCGCGCCCCAAGACAGCGAATTTCAGCACCTCACCCGCCAGGCGCAGGCCACGCGTGCGTTCATTCAGTGTCGCCACATCCTTCACCACAGCCTGCACGCGCACCAGGAAATGGTCCTGAAAATTCCGCCCCACGCCACGCAATTCATGCAGCACGGGAATGCCGAGCCCCGCGAGATGTTCCGTATCACCCACACCGGAAAGTTGCAGGATATGCGGCGAGCCAATGGCACCGGCAGAGAGAATAACCTCCAGCGCCGCATCAGCGCGTTCAGCAACACCACCGCGCGAAAACTCTACGCCGACCGCCCGCTTGCCTTCGAAAACTACACGATGCACCAACGCATTGGTCACCACGCGCAGATTGGGCCGCCCCATGGCCGGGCGCAGATAAGTTCGCGCTGCACTCGCACGGAACCGCCCGCCGCGCGTCTGCTGCACCCAGCCGATATGATCGCCAAGCCCATGCGGCAGATCATTCAAATCATCGCGGTAATCCCAGCCCATTTGCTCGCCCGCTTCAATCGCGGCCTGACACAATTCCGGCTGGTCCTGCGATGGTGAGGTATAAAGCAAACCATCCTTGCTATGCGCGGCCTTATCCGGCCCCTGCCATTTCTCGGACTTGTTGAAGTAAGGCAGTACATCGCCTGAAGACCAACCGCGATTTCCAAGCTGCGCCCAATGATCATAATCTTCCGGCTGGGACCGGATATAGATCATGCCATTGATCGAACTTGACCCACCCAACACGCGCCCGCGCGGGTAATTGATTTCGCGCCCATTCAGCCCGGCATTACGATCCGCCTTGAAGCCCCAAGTCAGCGTAGGGTGATCGAGTAACTTCATATAGCCGGCAGGAATATGGATCAGCGGATTCCAATCCTTGCCACCCGCTTCAATCAGCAGCACCTGGTTGGCAGGGTCTTCGGACAAGCGATTGGCCAGCACACAACCAGCCGAACCACCACCAACAATAACGTAATCCGCTTTCATCGCGCTTCCCCTTTGCCCGCGCATGATAAGCGAAGTGCTCTTATTTCAAAGCCCCTTTTTGGGCTTGCATCCGGCACCGATCCTGGCAAGCTCACCTCAAGCTCAATGCGCCCAACTCAGAAGCTGGGTACGAAAAAATGCTGGAGGATGCCAAGATGCGCAAATGGTTCATGCTGACCCTGGCTGCTTTGGCGTTTTTCTGGACGGCACCGGCCAGTCACGCGCAGACCTGGCCCGCCCAGCCTATCACGCTCATCAATGGCTTTCCGCCAGGTGGCGGCGCCGATATCCTCGCTCGGCTTTTTGCTGAAAAGCTCCGTGATGCGCTGGGCCAGCCGGTCACGGTGGAAAACCGCACCGGCGCCAATGGGTTGATTGCCGCCGGCACCGTCGCTGCCGCGCGGCCAGATGGCTATACCCTGCTGCTGCAAACCATGAGCATTGCCGCGACCGCAGCCGTCATGCCGGGCGTCACGCTGAACTTCAACCCAGACCGAGACCTTGCGCAAAGCGTCATCATCGCGGGGCTGGATAATCTGCTTTATGTCTCAGCCAAAACACCCTTCACCACGGTGCAGGAGGTAATTGATTACGCCCGCGCCAGTCCCGATAAACTCACCTACGGTTCTTCTGGCGTTGGCAGTTCCTATCAGCTTTGGGCCGCGCAATTCACCAATATGGCTGGCATTCGCATGGTGCATGTGCCCTTTCGCGGCGGCCCGCCCGCCATTGCGGAAATCATCGCCGGGCGCGTGGATATGATGTTCGGCAATCTGGCAGAAATCCTGCCCCATATCCGCTCAGGCGCGGTGCGGCCCATCGCTTTCACCAGCGTCCCGCCTTCGCCCGTACTGCCGGGCGTGCCCACCATTGCCGCTTCCGGCCTGCCGCAATTTGCCGCCGATAATTGGTTTGGCATCGCCGCCCCAGGTGCGACACCGCGCCCCATTCTGGAAAGACTGAACGCTGAAGTGAATCGCGCCCTGCAAAACCCCGAAGTGGCGCAGCGCCTGATTTCACTCGGCTATCAGCCGCGTGGCGGCACGATTGAGGAAATGGTGGCGACCATTCAACGTGACCGCGCCAAGTGGAAGACGGTGATCGAAGCCAATAATATCCGCGCGGAATAGGAAAAGCGCTTCAATCGAAGCGCAATTCCCAGCCGAGCCATTCACAGACCGCGCGGCCCATCACCCATTCCAGATCCTGGCCCTTCAGCCAGGGCAATTCCTCGGTGAAGAAGGTCACGCATTGGCGATAGCTGCACGGCATGCGGGTAATATCCGTGCCCCAGAAAAAGCGCTTCGGCCCGAAGGCATCAAAAATCCGCTGCAAGCCATCATGGATATTGCGATAGGGATAGCCCTGCGTCGAATAATGCGGCGCACCCGTTGCTTTCACCGCGACATTGGGCAGCTTCGCCAGTGCCACCAATTCATCCAGCTTGGCAAAGGCTGCTTCATCCTGCCCGGTCCGCACCAGGCCGCAATGATCCAGGATCATTTTGAGGTTTGGATGCGCCTCAGCAATTTGGCGAAATTCCTTCAGGAACAGCCCGCCCATGCAGGAAATCGGCAAACCTTCTTGCTCCGTCGCCGGCCACAACCAATCCAGTGTGCCATCGCGCAGCCAAACCTGTTCTTCCGGATGCAGCAAGGCCCAACGCAGGCCAAGCATGCCTGGCTGATTCTTCCAGCCATGAATCAAATGCCGGAATTCCGGCCGCGTCGGCGGGAATTGGCCCATCACCGCGAAGCGTTCCGGATACTTGCGCGCGGCTTCCACAGCCATAGCATTGGAATCCGGGTCCCAACTTGCCGGCGGATGGATCACCGCCGCATGCACGCCGGCCTCATCCATTTCGCGCAAGGCTTCCTCTGCCGTGAAGGAAGACACTTTCCGATGCAAGCCGGAAGGCGTGCCCTTGGACCAGATATGGATCTGCGCATCAACGATTTTCATGTCACATGCCCCATTTATTGCGCGATAAAGCCGCCATCAATCACAAGCTCTGTCCCCGTGATGAAGGATGCCTCATCAGACGCAAGGAACGAGACACCATAGGCAACCTCAATCGCCTCACCCAGGCGGCGCAGCGGTGTCAGTGGAATCTTCGCCGACCGCCCCGGCCCATTCGTACCCCCGAGCATTGGCGGCAGATAACCGGGATGGACAGAATTGACGCGCACCCCCTGCGGCCCCCAGCGCACGGCAGCATTTTTCGTGAGCAACCGCACCGCGCCCTTGGAAGCGGAATAGCCCGGATGCCCTTCCGCGCTACTCACGAATCCCATGATGGAGGAGATATTGACGATCGAGCCCTTGCCCTGCCCCGCCATCACCTGGCCCACCAAGGTCGTGCCCAAAAACACGCCCGTGGCATTGATGGACATAAGCTGATTCCAGCCCTCCAGCGATAGCATATCCCCAACGGAGCTACCGCTGATGCCAGCATTATTTACCAGAATATCAATGCGCCCGTAATCGGACAGCGCCCTTTCAATCAGCCGCTTCCAATCCGCTTCCTGCGCCACATCCATGGCAACAAAGCTCGCCCGCCCTTGGCTTGCAGTGATATCGGCCGCTAGCGCCTCACCCAAATCAGCGCGGCGATCAGCGATGATCACAATCGCACCTTCCTTGGCGAAAAGCCGCGCTTCGGCTTCGCCCATGCCGTGCGCGCCACCCGTAATGATCGCAACCTTATCCTTCAACCGCATTGCCATCTCCCCCTATTTCTTACGCCCGTTGATACCAGGCCTTGCTCCGCATCACGATCGCGACCACCGAAAGCATGACCGGCACTTCCACCAGCACGCCAACCACGGTGGCCAAAGCCGCGCCTGAATCAAAACCGAAAAGGCTGATTGCCGCTGCGACGGCCAATTCGAAGAAATTGCTCGCGCCAATCAGCGCCGATGGCCCAGCCACCGCATGGGCGGAGCCGCATTGCCGGTTCAGCCAATATGCCAGCCCCGCATTGAAATAGACCTGAATGATGATCGGCACCGCGAGCAGCGCAATCACCAAAGGCTGAGCAATGATCTGCGGCCCCTGAAAGCCGAATAGCAGCACCAAGGTCAGCAACAGCGCCGAAAGCGAAACCGGCCCAAGCCGCCGCAGCACTTGTGCCAATGCTGCCTCCCCACCACGCGCCAGCAAGCGCCGGCGCCAAAGCTGCGCCAGGATTACCGGCAATAGGATGTAGAGCAGCACGGAAAGAAACAGCGTATCCCAAGGCACGATGATGGCGGAAAGCCCCAGCAAAAACCCAACCAGCGGCGCAAAGGCGATGATCATAATGGCGTCATTCAACGCCACCTGGCTCAGCGTGAAATTCGGCTCCCCATCCGAAAGATTGGACCAGACGAAGACCATCGCCGTGCAGGGTGCCGCGGCCAGCAAAATCAAGCCCGCGATATAGCTTTCAATCTGCGCTTCCGGCAGCCAGGGCCGGAACAGCCAGCCGATGAACAACCAGCCCAGCAGCGCCATGCTGAAAGGCTTCACCAGCCAATTCACGCCAACCGTCACCAGAATCCCGCGCCAATGCTTGCCTACATCCGCAATGGCACCGAAATCCACGCGCAACAGCATTGGGATAATCATCAGCCAAATCAGCACCGCGACCGGCAGATTGACCTTGGCGAGGTTAGCCTCACCCAAAAGGCGAAACGGCCCCGGCATCACCGTGCCAAGCCCAATGCCCACGATGATGCACAAAGCGACCCAAAGGCTCAGATAGCGTTCAAAGAAGCCAAGCCCGGCTTTTGCCTTATCCATTTCAACCCAACCTAACCCGCGCTCTTCACCGCGTTCGGCGATTGCATCGAAACGCCCGCCCATTCCTCATAAAGCTGCGCGACAGATGTCATATCCGCATCCGGACCAAAGCGATTCTTGGCAATGCTCAGCATTTCGCGCGCGAGTGCCGCCATGGGCGCGGAAAGCCCGAAGGCCGCAAATTCCGCCACCGCCAAAGATAAATCCTTGGAGACGATGGCATTGCTCGCGCCCCCCGAAAACTGCCCATTCAGCACCGCACGCGGAAACTTGGTGACGGTGGAGCTATTCCGCCCCGTGCTGGCATTGATCACATCGCACATCAGCGCCGTATCAATGCCCGCCTTGGCGCCCAGCGCAAAAGCTTCCGAAGTCAGCACCATGCCAGCTAGCGACAATAGATTATTCGCAAGCTTCATGGTTTGGCTGAGGCCCGGCGTATCGCCAATGGTGAAAACATTCCGCCCCACCACCTGCAATAACGGCATCACCTCCTGCAACGCCTCCGGCGCGCCGGAAGCCATAACAGCAAGCGCGCCGGACTCCGCCCCGGGCACGCCGCCGCTGATTGGCGCATCAATCAACGCAATGCCCTTTTCAGCAAGCCCCGCTGCAATACGCTGCATCGCCGCGCTGCCAATCGTGGACATTTCGATATAGGTGCGCACGCCACCTGATGCCGCAGCGGCAATCCCGCCCGCACCCAATGCTACCCTTTCAGAGGTTTCAGCACTCGGCAGACAAGCAAAAACCACCTTGCATCGCGCGGCAACGGCAACAACCGAATCAACAGCTTCCGCGCCGGCTTGCGTGACGCGGTGCATCGCCTCTGGCCGCGGGTCAAACACCAGAATGCGTTTGCCTGGATTGCGCTGCGCCCAATCCGCCATGCGCGTCGCAATGGGCCCGCCCATGGCGCCAAGCCCCAGAAAACCGATCAACCCTTCAGCCATTGCCGGCCCCCATCATGCTATCGTCCCAACACCAGTCAGTCTTCACCCATTTCGGTTGCCTGAATAGGGAAGGCGCGGCTAGCTTTCATAAAATTCCACCCGTTGAACTCGGGCGGCGGCATCAAGGGGAGGCGCAGCATGGTCCAGGCATTCGCAACTTGGTCTTTTGGCACCATTCGGCGCATCGCTTATGCGCTTTTGGCGCTTGCCTGCCTTGCACCCATGGCTTTCGCGCAAACCACGGCGCAATCAGCGGCCTTTCCCACTCGCCCGGTGCGGCTATTGCTGGGCTTCGCGCCAGGCGGTGCGACGGATGTCGTGGCGCGCATCCTGCAGCAAAGCATTTCGGAACATCTCGGCCAGCCCTTGGTGATTGAAAATCGCCCTGGCGCCAGTGGGATGATCGCGACACAGGAATTGGTGCGCGCCGCGCCCGATGGCTATACGCTGGCGATCATTGTTAGCGCCCATGCCGGCATGGCAGCGCTGCAACGCAACCTGCCCTTTGATCCCATGCGAGACATCGCGCCCATTACGCTTGTCATCCATATGCCGGCCCTGGTTGCGGTGCCTGCGAAATCACCCGTGCAAAGCTTGCAGGATCTGGTGGCGCTGGCGCGCACCACACCTGGGGGGCTCACCTATTCCACCTCCGGCCCCGGCGGTTGGCAGGAATTTGGCGTCACGGATTTCGGGCAAAGGCTTGGCGTGAGTTTCGTGCATGTGCCCTATCGCGGCGGCGGCCCAGCCAGCCAGGCGCTTGCCAGCGGAGATGTCGCCTTCAGCTTCGCCACTTTCGCTTCAGTCATGCCCATGGTGCAGGCGGGCACGGTACGCGGCCTTGCGGTCAGCGGCGCGGAACGCTCTGCCGAATTCCCGAACCTGCCAACAGTGGCCGATGCGCTTTCAATGCCTGGCTATCGCACGCTGGATTGGCATGCGCTGGCCGGCCCGGCGGGGCTGCCGGCTGATCGCCGTGCGCGCATCGCGGCTGCTTTCCATCACGCCTTGGCGCGGCCAGAATTGGCGCAACGCCTGCAGGCAGCCGGCGCCACCCCGGCGCCGTCAACGCCACAGCAGATGGAAGACTTCGTGCGCGCCGAAATCGCGCATTACACCGCACTTGCGCGCAGCACCGGCATCAAGGGCGAATAGGCTTCCGCCCTACTGTCCCCCTACGGAAATTACCCTGGGGGGAACCTATTCCTCATACCGGTAGCGAAAATTGCAGTGGCTTGCGCCGCCCATGATGGTTTGCGTGCGTTCCAGCTTCAGTTTCGGGTCATAGCCCTCACAAAACGCCCCATCACGATTGCAGGACAGAACAGCGCCAAGCTCCGCCAGCCCCATGGCGCGATACATCTCGGCATAGCGGCAGCGCGTCACGTTGAAATCATAATGCTTGGCGTCCTTGCGCAGCGTTTCGATCTGCAGCGCATCTCCCTTGGTCCAAAGCGGCTGGAGGGAGATGAAATGCTCCAAGGATGGCTTCCCCTCCGGCCCCTGCTTCGCCATCTCGGCGGCGGTTTCCTTGGCGAGCTTGATGATGGCGGCGGATAGGATGGATTTCGCCTTCTCCTCCCCGAGCTGCGCCTTCATTTCTTCATAAATGCCCTTGGCGAAGGCGGCTTCGATCCGCCGTTGTTCAAGAATGCCTAAGCTTTGTTCGGCCATAAGCGCCTCCCTGGGGTTTGGGTGATGAGCTTAGCTTGCCATTCAAAAGGGACCAGCCCGAAAAAGGCATAAAGGTATCTTTATATTCTTCTTTCCCTCTAGCCCTGCACCCCAACCCGTGTTACCCGCCGCGCCAGAAATAAGGAGATTTCGCCATGGCCGCCCAAGACTACGTCATTAAGGACCTTTCCCTCGCCGCCTGGGGGCGGAAGGAAATTGCCATGGCCGAGGATGAAATGCCCGGCCTGATGGCGGTGCGCGCCGAATATGGCGCCGCCAAGCCACTCAAGGGTGCACGCATCGCGGGCTGCCTGCACATGACCATCCAAACGGCGGTGCTGATTGAAACCCTGAAGCACCTTGGCGCCGATGTGCGCTGGTCTTCCTGCAATATCTTCTCAACCCAGGATCATGCCGCTGCTGCCATTGCCGAAACCGGCACGCCGGTTTTCGCAGTGAAGGGCGAAACGCTCCCGGAATACTGGGAATATGTGCAGCGCACGCTGGAATGGGCCGATGGCGGGGAGCCTAACGTGCTGCTCGATGACGGCGGCGACATGACGCTGCTGGTGCATTACGGGCTGCGCGCCGAACAGGGCGATACCGCGTTCCTGGACAAGGCGACGAATGAGGAAGAAGAAGTGTTCTTCGCCCTCATCAAGAAATGCCTGAAGACCAAGCCCGGCTGGTTCGCGAAACTTGCCGCCGCCATCAAGGGTGTTTCGGAAGAAACTACCACGGGTGTGCATCGGCTTTATGTGATGGCCAAGGAAGGGCGCCTGCTTTTCCCCGCGATCAATGTGAATGACAGCGTGACAAAGTCGAAATTCGACAACCTTTATGGCTGCCGTGAATCCTTGGTGGATGCGATCCGTCGCGGCACCGATGTGATGATGGCCGGCAAGGTCGCCATGGTGTGCGGCTTTGGTGATGTGGGCAAGGGTTCTGCCGCGTCGCTGCGTAATGCCGGTTGCCGCGTGATGGTGAGCGAAGTTGACCCGATCTGCGCCCTGCAAGCCGCCATGGAAGGCTACCAGGTCGTCACCATGGAACAGGCCGCGCCGATGGCCGATATTTTTGTGACCGCCACGGGCAATGTGGATGTGATCACGGTTGATCACATGCGCGCCATGAAGCACCGCGCCATTGTCTGCAATATCGGCCATTTCGATTCCGAAATTCAGGTGGCGGGTCTGCGCAACATGAAGTGGGATAATGTGAAGCCGCAGGTGGATGAAATCGAATTCCCTGACCAGAAACGCATTATTCTTCTGTCCGAAGGTCGCCTGGTGAACCTTGGCAATGCCACGGGCCATCCTTCCTTCGTGATGTCGGCTTCCTTCACCAACCAAGTACTCGCGCAGATCGAACTCTGGACCAATACTTCCAAGTATGAACGCAAGGTCTATACCCTGCCGAAGCATTTGGATGAGAAGGTGGCAGCGCTGCATCTGGCGAAGGTTGGCGCGACGCTTACGCAACTCACCTCGCAGCAGGCCGGTTACATCGGCGTGGATACGCAAGGCCCCTTCAAGGCCGAACAATACCGTTACTAAGATTCAACGCGCTGGGGCGTGGACATCCGCCGCGCCCCAGCGCAAGCATCCTTGAGTGGCGAATCGGGCAGCCCGCCCGCGCCCTGCATGGATGAAGCGCATGGACCTGAGCGCCCTTTTCTCCGCCCTGCTCATGGGCATTGTCGAAGGTTTCACCGAATTCCTGCCCATTTCCTCGACCGGGCATTTGATCCTGCTTGGCGAATTAATCGGCTTTCAGGGCCCGCCCGGCAAGGTTTTTGAAATCTCCATTCAGCTTGGGGCCATCCTCGCGGTCTGCTGGATTTATCGCGGGCTGATCGTGGATTTGTTGCGCGGCATGTGGCGGCCAGGGCGGGAACGCTATTACGTCATCAACCTCATGCTCGCCTTCCTGCCGGCGGCGATCATCGGCTTTCTGTTTCACAAGACCATCACCAGCCTGCTGTTCAACCCTTGGGTCGTGTCCGTGGCGCTCATTGTGGGCGGCATTGCCATCATCGCCATCGAAAAGCTGCGCCCAGCGCCCAGCATTCATAGCGTGCCGGAAATCGGCCCCCTCGCCGCCCTGCTCGTCGGGTTTGGCCAGGCGCTCGCGATGATCCCGGGCACATCGCGTTCCGGCGCCACCATCATCACTGCACTTTTGATCGGCGTGGAACGGCGCACCGCGGCCGAATTCTCCTTCGTGCTCGCCATCCCCACCATGTTTGCTGCAACCTTCTATAGCCTCTGGAAAATCCGCGCTGAGATTGACCCAAGCGCCTTCGGCCAAATCGCGGTTGGCTTCGTCGCCGCTTTCATTGTTGCCTTCATCACCGTGCGCGCTGTGCTGGCGCTGATCGGGCGCATCGGCTTCACGCCCTTTGGCTATTACCGCATCGCGCTTGGTAGCCTGATGCTTTTGGTTTTAGCGCTCCGCTAATCCGCAATGATCCCGCGCTACAGCTTCGCCTATGGCTCCAATACCGACGCGCTTGATTGGCGCGATTGGTGCGCACGGAACGGCCATGACCCGGCAGCGATCCGCCCGATTGGCCCCGGCATTCTGCCCGATGCGCGATTGGCCTTTGACTTTTTTGGCCGCGGTCGCGGCGGCGGCGTGCTGAATTTCCAAACGCGGCTTGGCGGCTTTGTCGAAGGCGTGGTCTTGGAAGTGACCGAGGCCGGCTGGCAAGCGCTGGATCAGAAGGAAGGCGCACCCCACGCCTATCAGCGCCGCCTGCGCCACATCATCCGCCCAGATGGCCAGGCGCTGGAAGCCATTGCCTATCAGGTCGCACCCGAACGCCAGCAGGGTTTTGTTGCTCCACCCGCTGCCTATTTGCAGGCCGTCCGGCGCGGCTTCGCCGCCCATGGTCTGCACCCGCAGCCTTTGGAAGCTGCCGCGCGTGGTGAGGAAGGCTGCCACCACCTAGCCGATGTTTTTGTCTATGGGACGCTCATGGAAGGCGGCTTCTGGCATGGCCCGGCGGCCAAGGCCGGCATCGCCGCCATCACGCCGGCAGAAGCCACCGGCACGCTATTCGATCTTGGCGATTACCCCGCACTGACCCTGGGCGAGCCCACGCCCATTTGCGGCGAAATCCTAAGCTTCCAGGATATCGCCAAAGCCTTGCCGATTCTGGATGAAATTGAAGATGCCGCGCCGGATGGCAGCGCTTGCGGCATGTATCGCCGCACCATCATGACAGTGACAGATCACGCAGGGCAGCGCCGCCGCGCCTGGGCCTATGTGATGGCGCCAAAAAACCTGGCAGGCGCGCCGATCATCGCCTCAGGCGATTGGCGCGCCCATCATCAAAAAAAGCGGGCGAGATAAGGCCCGCTAAACAGAATTACTGTTCTTCGTCGCGGTCGGTGCCGACTTCGATATCCTCGCCGATATCCTCGGCGTCATCTTCCAGCTCTTCCGCGTCTTCAATCGCTTCATCGCCTTCGATATCTTCCACTTCGATATCATCGGTCTCGGCCTCCGGCGTGCCGGGGGCCTTCTTCACCCGCTCATCCAGCGGGTTCTGACCAGAACGGCGCAGCCGGGGCTGCTCCACCGGCTGTTCGGTGCCGCATTTCGGGCAGACCGCCGGTGCGCGCGTCATATCGTAAAACTTAGCGCCGCAAGCAACGCAGGTCCGCTTCAGGCCGAGTTCTGGCTTCGCCATGGAAACGCCTCTTGAATTCCGCTGGGCGCGGGTTTGCAAGGAACCACCCCGGCATGACCCAAAGCGATCCCGTAAAAACAGGGAGGCGCGCATTGCCATGCCCGGCCCTGCCATGTCAAACCGCGCCCATGTCCAATGCCCCGCCCCGCCCCTTCCGCGCCAGCAGACCCGCCGCCCCGCTCTCGGGCCAGGCGGGGGTCGCAGGCGATAAATCCATCAGCCACCGCGCCCTGATGTTCGGCGCGCTCGCGGTCGGCACCACCGACATCTCCGGGCTTTTGGAAGGTGAGGATGTGCTCCGTACCGCCGCCGCCATGCAGGCCTTGGGGGCAGAGGTTGAAAAACTCAGCCCCGGCCAATGGCGTGTCTCCGGCCGCGGCGTCGGTGGCCTGACGGAGCCCGCCGATGTGCTGGATATGGGCAATTCCGGCACGGCGGCCCGCCTTCTGCTCGGCCTCCTGTCCGGCCATCCGCTCTTTGCGGTGATGACGGGTGATGCGTCACTCAGGCGCCGGCCCATGAAGCGCGTGACCGACCCGCTTTCCGCCACCGGCGCCCAATTCTGGACCCGTGAGGGCGGGCGCCTGCCATTGGCCGTGCGCGGCGCGGTGGACCCCCTGCCGCTGGATTACCGCCTGCCTGTCGCCTCCGCCCAGGTGAAAAGCGCCTGCCTGCTGGCGGGGCTATGCGCGCCCGGCATCACCCGCGTGGTGGAACCGGAACCAACGCGCGATCACACCGAGAATATGCTGCGCCATTTCGGCGCCATGGTGGCGGTGGAAGACACGGATGAAGGCCGCGTCATTCGCCTGGATGGCCAGCCGGAATTGAAGGCCGCCCCCATCAACGTGCCGGGCGACCCATCCTCGGCCTCTTTCCCGCTGGTGGCGGCGCTGCTGGTGCCGGGCTCACGGATCAGCCTGACGCAAATCGGGCTCAATCAGCTGCGCACCGGGCTTTTCACGACGCTGCGCGAAATGGGCGCCGCGCTTAAAATCCAAAATGCCCGAATCGAAGGGGGGGAGCCGGTGGGCGATATCATCGCCGAATATACCGCGCTGAAGGCCGTGGATGTGCCGCCAGGGCGCGCACCTTCCATGATTGACGAATACCCCATCCTGGCCGTGGCAGCTTCCTTCGCGAAGGGTACCACGCGCATGCGCGGGCTTGCTGAATTACGTGTGAAGGAAAGCGACCGTCTGGCCGCCACCGCCGCCTTGCTCCAAGCCAATGGCGCCAAGGTGAGCATTGAAGGCGATGACCTTCTGGTCCATGGCACGGGCGCACCGCCTGCCGGCGGCGGGCTGGTCACCACGCATATGGATCACCGCATCGCCATGGCTGCGCTGGTCATGGGCCTTGGCACGCAAAACCCCGTGACGGTGGATGACGCGAGCTTCATTGATACCTCCTTCCCTGGTTTTGCCGCGCTGATGAACCGCCTGGCTGGCACGGAAGCGATCCGCGCCGCATGAGGCTACCTGCCGGGACAGTGATCGCGGTTGATGGCCCTGCCGCCGCAGGCAAGGGCACGTTGGCCCGCCGCCTGGCTGCGGAGCTTGGCCTGCCCTATCTGGATACTGGCCTGCTGTATCGCGCCGTTGGCCGGCGCGTTTTGGATCGCGGCATAGACCCGCAGGATGCCCGCATCGCCGAAACAGAAGCCCGCGCGCTGACGCCTGAGGACCTCGCGCGCAGTGATTTGCGCGGCTCCTTGGCCGACATGGCGGCGAGCAAGGTCGCCGCCATTCCTGCCGTGCGCGCTGCCTTGCTTGATTTCCAGCGCCGCTTTGGCGCCGCTCAAGGTGCGGTGCTGGATGGGCGGGATATCGGCACCGTGGTCTTCCCCAATGCACAGGTAAAACTGTTCATCACTGCAAGTGTGGCCGAACGCGCCCGCCGGCGCTTCCTGGAACTGACCGCGCGTGGTGTCGCCGCCGACCCCGCCCAGGTGGAAGCCGAAATCCGAGACCGCGACGCGCAAGACGCCAATCGCCCCGTGGCGCCCCTGAAGCCCGCCCCGGATGCGTCGGAAATTGACACAACCGCCCTGGATGCCGAGCAAGCCTTCAGTGCTGCCATGGCCTTGATCCGCCAAAGGCTTGAATCCGCTTGACGCACCAAGCTGTCAGGCTCTAAGCACCCTCATCCTGTTCCGGTGCAAATCGGCGCAGCGCCCGTCATTGGGCCGGCAAAGGGTGGTCCGTTATCCCGCTCACCACATCTGGGCCAGCCAGCGCCAAGCGCCGGGGCCAAGTCGTGCTTCCCCCAAGGGCGGAAGGGCGCAGACCACATGGCCGCAACTGCGGCCCGTACAGGACACATAAGCTTCATGGCTACTGCCACCAGCCTCGCCAATGCCGGCGAGGAGGATTTTGCCGCACTTCTCGATGCCACGCTTGGCCCGGATACGGGTTTTGCCGGCTCTGTCGTCACCGGGCGCGTGCTGCGCATTGATGGCGATTCCGCAGTTCTAGATGTCGGCCTGAAAAGCGAAGGCCGCGTCCCGCTCAAGGAATTTGCCGCCCCGGGCCAGAAGCCCGAAGTGAAGCCCGGCGATGTCTATGAGCTGTTCGTTGAGCGTTATGAAGATCGTGATGGTTCTATCGTGCTGTCGCGCGAAAAGGCGCGGCGCGAGGAAGCCTGGACGACCCTCGAAAAATCTCACCAGGCCGGCATTCGTGTGAATGGCGTGATCTTTGGCCGCGTGAAGGGTGGCTTCACCGTTGATCTTGGCGGGGCGGTTGCCTTCCTGCCGGGTTCCCAGGTGGATATCCGCCCGGTGCGTGATGTGATGCCGCTGATGGGCAATGCGCAGCCCTTCCAGATCCTGAAAATGGATCGCGCGCGGGGCAATATCGTTGTCTCCCGCCGCGCCGTGCTGGAAGAAACCCGCGCCGAACAGCGGAGCGAACTGATCCAGGGCCTCAAGGAAGGCATGATCCTGGATGGTGTCGTGAAGAACATCACCGATTACGGCGCCTTCGTGGACCTTGGCGGCGTGGATGGCCTGCTGCATGTCACCGACATCGCCTGGCGGCGCATCAACCACCCATCCGAAGCACTCACCATCGGCATGCCGGTGAAGGTGCAAGTGATCCGCTTCAATCAGGACACGCAGCGCATCAGCCTTGGCATGAAGCAGCTTATGTCCGATCCGTGGGATGGTGTGGCGCTGAAATATCCGGTCGGTGCGAAGTTCTCAGGCCGCGTGACCAACATCACTGACTACGGCGCCTTTGTGGAGCTGGAAGCCGGTGTTGAAGGCCTGGTCCATGTGTCCGAAATGTCCTGGACCAAAAAGAACGCGCATCCTGGCAAGATCGTCGCCACCTCTGAACAGGTGGATGTGATCATCCTGGATGTGGATGAACCGAAGCGCCGCATTTCCTTGGGCCTCAAGCAGGCGCAGGGCAATCCGTGGGAGCTGTTCGTGGAAGCGCATCCGGTGGGTTCGACCATCGAAGGCGAAATTCGCAACATCACCGAATTCGGCCTGTTCATCGGCGTTGGCGCGGAAATCGACGGCATGGTGCATATGTCCGACATTTCCTGGGAAGAAGCCGGCGAAGCCGCGATGCAGAGCTACAGCAAGGGCCAGGTGGTCAAGGCGAAGGTTCTGGATGTGGATGTGGAGAAGGAACGCATCTCCCTTGGCATCAAGCAGCTTCAGGCCGACCCGGCCGCCGAAGTGCTTGACCGCGTGCGCAAGGGCGATGTGGTCACCTGCATCGTCACCAAGGTCGAACAGAACGGCATTGAAGTGAAGGTGGATGAAGTGCTTACCGGCTTCATTCGTCGCGCTGAATTGGCCCGTGACCGTGGCGACCAGCGTCCCGACAAATTCGCCATTGGCGAAAAGGTGGATGCGAAGGTCACGGCGGTGGACCGCGCCGCGCGCCGCCTGACGCTGACCATCAAGGGCAAGGAAGTGGAAGAGGAACGCGAAGCCATGCGCGAATATGGCTCGGCCGATTCCGGTGCCTCGCTCGGCGATATCCTGGGCGCGGCGATCCGCCGCCGCCGGGAAATGACCGGGGAAGAATAATCCCTGGGTCACGACTGACAGACTATCCGCCCCGGGGCAGCAATGCCCCGGGGTTTTTCATACTCGCCTCTTGTCCTGACCCGCAGACCACGCCAAAAGATGTTGCCTACTGAATGAGTGCATATCTGAAAGAAAGGGAAACGAAATGCGATTGGTGACAGTTGTTTTGGCGGCAGTCCTAGTCGCAGGTTGTCAGCAGGCAGAGACCAACTTCGCAGTCACCCATGGTATGCTTCGGTTCGAGCCACACCCCAATCATCCGGATAGCGTGAGGCTGCTTACGGTCGTCTCTCCGGTCGGGATGGATCCTCTTCGGCGAGGGACACCAGAGGGCAATCGAACTGTGGTAAGAAATCTGCTTGGTGAAGAGTGCGCCGACGCACAGATCATCGAGGAGGGTCGCATGCGCGTTCGTTCAATGGGTGGCAGCGAGTTTGCTTCACTTCGAGTGGTCTGCCCGGCAGCAAGAGTGCGCTAAGTGTTACGCGCCAAAATGACCTTCTAAGCCTCTATCGGAAATATCCTTTGCACCTCGTAACCTTGATGGAACCACATGTCACTGGAACCCGATCTCCTCGCTGAACGGCGGCGCCTGTCCCGGCGCGTCACCTTTTGGCGTGCGCTTGCGGTGCTTGGCGTGATCGCAGCGCTTGCATTGATGTTCGGCAAGGGCAGCTTTGGCGGGCTTGCTTCCAATGATCATGTGCTCCGGCTCCGCATTGAAGGCGTGATCCTGGAAGACCGCCGACTGATCGAAGTGATCGAAGAAGCCAGCCGCGATGCCTCGGCGCGCGCCATGCTACTGGTGATAGATAGCCCCGGCGGCAGTATGGCCGGCGGTGAAGCCCTGCACGGCGCGCTCAAGCGCTTTGCCGAGAAAAAACCCCTGGTGGCGCTGATGGGCGGCACGGCGGCCTCAGCCGGTTATATGATTGCTATGCCGGCGCAGCATGTGCTGGCGCGGGAAGCGACGGTTACGGGCTCAATCGGCGTCTTGCTGCAAAGCTTTGACGTTTCGGAATTAATGACCCGGCTTGGCATCCGCCCCGATATCCTGGCGACCGGCCCCTTCAAGGCGCAGCCCAACCCTTTCCAGCCACTGACCGATCAGGGACGGGCCGAGATGATGCGCGTTCTGGAAGATTTGCACGGCCAATTCATCGCGATCGTCGCCACAGGCCGGCGGATGGATGAAGCGCGTGTGCGCCCCTTGGCCGATGGCAGGGTCTTTACCGGGCGCCAGGCGCTTCCCCTCGGGCTGATTGATGCGATTGGTGGGGAAGCGGAGGGCCGCGCCTGGCTCGCCACCCAGAAGGGTGTCGCGGAAGCCCTGCCGGTGCGGGACCTGGAACCACGCGACCGGATGGAGAAATTCCTTAACCGGTTTGTGGGCAGCCTCACGAAAACACTGATGACAGAATGGCTTGGCGTTGACGCCCCGCGGGCGGTCTGGCAGCTTTCCAGATAGGACAGGTTTCGTTCAGTCCAGGCAAGGCATGCGGCTTGGCGGGCTTGGTTCCTAACAAATGAGGCTTAAGGTCACTCCAAAGCATATTGGGGGCCGGATGAAAAACGCTTAGGGAGAAAACCCGGCATGACGAGATCGGAACTGATCGCGCAATTGGCGTCAAGCAATCCGCATTTGCGCCAGGGCGATGTGGAAGCGATTGTGGCGACGATTTTCGGCGAAATCACCGCAGCACTTGCGCGCGGTGATCGCGTGGAGTTGCGCGGCTTTGGCGCCTTTTCAACAAAATCACGCGAAGGCCGCACCGGGCGCAATCCGCGCACCGGGGAATCCGTACCGGTAGACGCCAAATCCGTGCCTTACTTCAAGCCAGGCAAGGAATTGCGCGAACGCATCAATGCGAAGAAAGCGCCCGCCCCGGCCAAGCGCGCAGCGATGCGTAAGGCGTAAGGGCTTTTTTTTATCCTATTCTTTTGACCACTGATAAAGACTGAACCACATCACGGATAACGCGGACTGCTTCATATGCACCCCGTCCCAGCATCCGCGCGCCATGTTGTTCATGCTTGGTGACGCCGGCGCGATTATGCCTTGACGCCGCGCCACCGCCGGGGATTGTGTGCAGCGCTTAACCCCGAAGGCCCCGCCAATGCGCTGGTTCATCTTCCTGCCCCTCGCTGTGCTGGTGGTGCTGTTCATGCTCTCCAACCCGCAGAGCATCGAATTGCGCCTCTGGCCCTTTGACCTTGCCTGGACTGCCTCGGCGGCGATTGCCGTGCTGTCCATCGCTGCCGTTGCCTTTTTGCTGGGGGCGTTTATCGCCTGGGCTGCAGCCTTGCCGGCGCGTCGCCGGGGCCGGGCCGCCGAACGCCGCGTGGGGGAACTTGAAGCGCGGATCACGTCCCTCAACGCCAGCGCCACCAAGCAAGCCAGCGAAGAAAAGGCCCTGACCAAAGCATGATTGCGCGCCCTGCAAGCGGCACCGCCCGCATCATCCCAGCGCTTGATTCGGGTGATGCCGCGCGCGCCCAGGCCCTTGCTGAAAGCCTCGCGCCACATTGCGGCGTGTTGAAGGTGGGGCTGGAGCTTTTTACCTCAGCCGGCCCGGCCATCGTCAGCGCCATGGCGCGGCATCGCCCGGTGTTTCTGGACCTGAAGCTGCACGACATCCCGAATACAGTGGCCGGCGCGGTGCGTTCCCTGCTGCCGCTGCGCCCCGCCATGATGACGCTGCATGCCGCCGGCGGTGCCGCCATGATCGCCGCCGCGCGGGCGGAGGCCGAGAAAGCAGGCGCTGACCGCCCCATGCTACTGGCAGTCACGGTACTGACCAGTATTGATGCCGAAACCCTGGCCAGCACGGGCGTGGCCGCCAGCCCCGCAGACCAAGTGCTGCGCTTGGCGCGCCTTGCGCTCGCTGCCGGGGCAGATGGTCTGGTCTGCAGCCCGCAGGAAGCCGGTGTGCTGCGGGCTGCCCTTGGCCCCGCGCCCTTCCTGGTGGTGCCTGGTGTGCGTCCGGCTGGCAGCGCCGTTGGCGATCAGGCCCGCACCGCGACCCCGGCTGAGGCTGTGGCGGCGGGCGCGGATTGGATTGTGGTTGGCCGCCCCATCACCGGCGCGCCGGACCCGGCGGCGGCGGCTGAGGCCATCGCGGCGGGGCTTTAGGCGGTGCTGGTCAAGATTTGCGGCATCAAGGACGCCATGGCGCTAGCGGCAGCGCACGACGCCGGGGCTGATATGGTGGGGTTCGTGTTTTTCCCAGCCTCCCCGCGTGCCGTGACAGCTGCTGAGGCTGGTTTGCTCGCGCGATCCTATCCGGGCGGCCCGAAGCGCGTCGGACTATTTGTGGACCCGGATGATGCCACTCTGGCCGCGACTTTGGCCGAAGTGCCGCTTGATATCCTGCAATTGCACGGGGAAGAAAGCCCAGGCCGGGCGGGCGAAATCCGTGCCCGTTTCGGCAAGCCCGTGATGAAGGCGCTTGGCATTGGCAGCAAGGCCGATCTGGCGCGGCTGCCGGATTACACGGATCAGGTGGATTACTTCCTGCTCGATGCCCGCCCGCCGCCTGACAGCGCTTTGCCCGGCGGCAATGCCTTGGCCTTTGATTGGGCACTGATGAAAGGCGAAAACCCGCCGCGCCCCTGGCTGCTCGCGGGCGGCCTGAC
>JBIJAH010000019.1:0-64597 GCA_044345845.1 Roseomonas sp. | reverse complement strand
TCTTCAACAAACTCAAATACTATCGCCGCATCGCAACCAGATATGACAAGCTCGGATCAACATTCCTAGCCATGACCAAACTCGCTTGCATCAGGATACGCCTGCGGCATTATGAGTCCACGGCCTAGTGTGACTATCCATCGTGAACAGGTCCCACCCCTGAGCCTGAATTATAGAAACAATTTCGCTGGGTAAGTACTTGCGCTTCTCTACTTCTTTCAAGACAAGATTGAACTTCTCCGCGATATCCGAGTCCGGTGGGACTAACTCTACTGCGAGATCAGCGTTTTGAGCACGATTGACGGTTTTGTGAAACATGTAGACACGAAATGCGAAACGTTGATCAGCCCATTGCTCGGGTGTCAGTTCGCGCTGAAATGTATCCATCATGGTTTCAACATTTCGAGGGAGGCTCGTAGCGTTCTTCAAAATTGAGCGCTGATCAGGACTGAAAGTGACAAACTGTAGCGCGATAGGTAGGCGCCGTTCCAGAGCGTATTGCATTCCGAATAGTGTCTTGATTGCATCATTGAAATTGATGCAACAGGCCTGCAGCTTAGCGCTGATGGCGTTATCAATCCGAGTAGTGGAACGATGTTCAATTTCATGCCGCAATCCGATCAGAAAAGTTAGATTATCCCGTGTGCCCTTTTCGACGGGACAACGAGGATGTTTTAGAGACTGCGATAAGTCCCAATATTTTTCAGCGCCGCATGGAGTTTTCAGAACTGTTTTTTGCCCATTCTCATTTTTGATGTAACGATAGTCGACGTCCTCTCGCTTAAACCACGCGTGTAGAAGATAAGTCCAGGCGATGATCGCAGTAACAATAAACAATTCCGCCCGAAAGGTCAGCCCAGCACCATTGAACGTTTGAACCGCAGCAATCATCGCCTCGCGCGCCTTGATGAGCAGCTCGTCGCCTCTAAGCGACAATCCTGTTTCAACATCAACCTCTGGCCATGATGCGATAAAGTTTTCCAGTTGCTCAGGGGATGCGGCTTTAATGATAGCGTGTTTCTTTTCGTTGCGAATTTCGCCGACAGCACGATGGTTCACCGACCGTGTAGGCCGTGTAAAATACGCCAGGATATCCTGATCAGTTGGCCAGCGCCCATCGGCCATCATCGCTTTGATAAGTGCTATCTCCCAACGCTCAAGTTTGTTTCCGGGCCTACGAACTGGCATCATAGATTTCCCTGTATCAACCTTTGGAGCGACTTCGCCGACAGTGGTTTTTCAAGTCTCACGCGGCTTTCGTCAACGCCACCACCCCGCCGCGCGGCGGCTCACCATCCCGGAAATGCGGCCAACGGCTGCGTGGCGTTGCGAATTGCGCGCCCATCCCGGCGCCGGGATGCGCCACGCCAGCCACCCAGGTTGCTGCTCCCGGCACCATGGCAACACCGCCCAAAGCGGCGCCAAGGGGCGTGATATAGGCAAGGCTTGGCTGTCCACGCGCCGGGCCTTCCACCGGCAGGGTATAAAGCGCATCGGGCAACGGGCTATCCTGCGCGGTCTGCGCCGTGCCCAGCAGCAGATTGCCCTGGCCATCCAGACAAATGCTTGAAGGCGACACTGGCCAGGCGGGGACCGTTGCAGGCTCTCGCCCCGGGCGCGGGCGCGGCGGCAGGCGGCCTTCGATCAGGCTTTCGACAATGGCGGTATCGGCGGCAGGGTTGCGCGCCGCGAACAGGATTTCCACCACTGCGCCCGCCGGGTTGCGTGCGCTTTCCCGAAGCGCGAGGCAGATCCGCGCGCCATTCGGGTCGAGCGCCAGCGCCATGGGACGCCCGAGGCTATTGGCGCCCCGCGCCACCGCCGCGCCGTAAGGTTCCGCATCGGGGGGCAGCGCAATCCAGCGTAAGCTCCCCGCTTCAAACCGCGCAGCGTAAAGCGTGCCATGATCAAGTGCATTCGGTTCCGCTGCCGGCGCATCGGAGACGAAGCGCCACAACAAACCACCTTCACGCCCATCGGCCAGGAAGACCACGGCGCGCCCATCGGCTGCTTGTGCTGCCGCCACATCACGCGCGGCAAGCCCGCCAAGGGCCGAGCGTTTCACCGGGACGGATTGTGGTTCAAACGGATCAAGTTCCACCACATGGCCGGCCTGCGAAGCATCCACACCCGGCAGGCGCCGCGCCCAGGCAGCGCCTTCGCCTTCACTCACCAGCAGGCTGCCCCAGGGGGTAGCGCAGCCGCCTGTCACGCCAAAAACGCCGCGCGCCGGCCCACCCGCGCCGCCCATGCGGCAGAGCGTGCGCGCATGCAGGCGGCGCATCTGAAAGCCGCCTTCCGTTACCAACCAAACACCGCCGCGGCGCTGGATATTGATGAGGCTCGCCCCCTGCATGGCGCCGGCAATTTCTGGCCGGTCCCGCCCATCGGGGAAGGCCATGGCGGGGTCCAGCGTCGGGTGCCCCACCACCAGCACGGCGCGGGGAATGCCATCCTCACCACGTGGGGACGCCATCGCCGTCACCACGCGCGTATCCCAGCCGAATTGTCCTTCAGCCGCGGCAAGATTGGGCGATCTCGGCGCGAAGGCTGGCGCGTCAAAGGCGACGCGATCACCCCATTGCATCAGCAAATCGCGCCTGAGGCCCGAAGCCAGCGCATCATCCAGGCGCTGCGCGATACCTGGTGCGCCCTGCGCCAAGGCACGCGCAGCAGGGAAGGCCGCCGCACCCGCCAGCAGGGCGCGGCGGCGGATCACGGCGCTTCCTCGATCACCGGCGGCAGATGCACGCGCACGGGCGGCAGCGGCGCAGTCCATTTCTCAACCTCAATCAGGCAGGATTGCGCCGATGGGCCTTGACCGAGTTTGGAGGTGCCCACATCCGCCGTCAGCACATTCGGATTGCCATGCACGCACATGCTGCCGGGCACGCCTGGTTCAAGCGGGTCATACCAGGCGCCGGTCGCCATCATGGCGACACCGCGCATCAGGCCGGGATCAAGCCGCAAGCCGCCCAGGCAAGCACCGCGATCATTAAACACGCGCACAATATCGCCATCCTTCAAGCCGCGTTCGGCAGCGTCTTCCGGATTGAGCATGATAGGCTCCCGCCCTGCGATTTTATTCGCCGCCGAAATCCGCCCCGTATCCAATTGCCCGTGCAGCCGCGTGGCCGGTTGGAATGACAGAAGATGCAGCTTGTGGCGCTTGGCTTCCTCAGCCCCCAGCCATTCGCGTGGCGCGATCCAAACGGGATGGCCCGGCGCGTCATCATAACCGAAGCTTGCGATGGTTTCGCTGAACAGTTCCACCTTGCCGGAAGGTGTATCCAGCGGGTTTTCCTCGGGATCAGCGGCAAATTCGGCGAATTGGGTATATTCCTCACCGCGCGCGGGTCCGGAGGCCTCCCACCAGCCTTGCGCCCAAAACGTATCGAAATCCGGCGTTTCCTGGCCCATGCGCGCGCAATGGCGGCGCCAGCTTTCGAACAAGTGGCGCAGCCAGGCATCTTCATTGCGCTGTTCGGTGAAGCGTTCGCGGTAGCCCAATTCTTCCGCAATATCGGCCAGAATATCATGGTCATTGCGCGCCTGACCAACCGGTTCAATCGCCTTATGCATGGCGCGCAAAAAGCGATCGCGCCCGCTGCTGGCAATATCATTGCGTTCCAGCGTTGTGGTGGCAGGCAGCACGATATCGGCGTGGCGGGCCAGTGATGTCCACCAAGGTTCCTGCACAATGATGGTCTCGGCCTGCGCCCAGGCGCGCAGCATGCGGTTCAGATCCTGATGGTGGTGAAAGGGATTGCCGCCCGCCCACCAGATGATTTGCGTATCGGGGAATTGCAGGACGCGGCCATTGAAGTGATGATCGCCGCCAGGGTTTTCCAGCATTTCCGTGATGCGCGCGACGGGGATGAAAAACCCGGTGGGGTTGGGTGTCGCCGGCATCGCAAAGCTTGGCACGTCGCGCCTCGGCTGGCCCATGCCATTCACGCTGCCATAACCGAAAGCAACACCTTGGCCTGGCTTGCCGATCAAGCCCAGCATGGCGGCAAGTGCGGTCAGCATCCAATAGGGCTGCTCACCATAATCCGCGCGCTGCAAGGACCAGGTCGCGGTCAGCATCGCTGGCTGCTGGGCGATTTCGGCGGTGAGCTTGCGGATGGTTTCGGCCGGGATGGTCGTGACGGGCGCCGCCCATTCTGGGGTTTTTGCCACGCCATCACTCTCACCCAGAATATAGGCGCGAAGCTTTTCCCAACCGACGCAATGGGTCGCGAGGAAGTTCTTATCCTCCCACCCGCGCGCCAGGATTTCATGGGCCATCGCCAGCAGCAGCGCGGTATCCGTGCCGGGGCGGATCGGGGTCCATTCCGCGCCGGCCCAATCCGGCACATCCGCCCGCGCGGGGGAGATTTGCAGAAAGCGCAGCCCGGCTTCAGCGGCGGCGCGCAAATTCATTTCGTTACTGTGCTGGCCCGCACCGCCTGAGGTGACATAGCCATTCCTGATCGGCAGCCCACCCAGGCAGAGCATGACCTTGGAATAGCGCGTAATGGCCGCCCAATCCGTGACCTTGCCAAGCAGCACTTCATTGGTGCCGAGGATATGCGGCAGCAGCGCCTGCGCCGCCGCATAGGAATAGGCATTGACCTGCCCCGTATAGCCGCCGCCGAGCCCAAGGAAGCGCTGCAATTGGCTGCGCGCATGGTGGAACCGCCCGGCGGAGGACCAGCCATAGGAACCGCCCATGATGGATTTCGGCCCCGCTTCGGCACGCACACGACGGGTTTCTTCCGCCACCAACCGCACCGCCTTGTCCCAGGAAACCGGCACAAAGGGATCACCACCCCGCAGCGCCCCGCGCCGGCGGCCTTCCAGCCAGCCCTTGCGCACATAGGGGCGGTCTATCCGCGCCGCACTATGCACTGCGTCGGGCATGGCTTCGATGAGCGAACCGGGGAAAGGGTCCCGATGGAAGGGCTTAACCCCCACCAGCCGGCCATTTTCCACCACCGCATCGAAGCTGCCCCAATGGGCCGCATGGGGTTTGATTTCGGTCATGTGATGCCTCCGTCGGGGTAACTTGGCGCGGCGCGGGGGTTAGGGCAACGCTTTCCTCTTGGGTCTGGCGCCAAGCCGTGCCTTAATCGGGTTTCTGACAAGGTTCGAGGAAGCCAAAACATGACCCCGCCCCGCAATTCCAATGCCGTACGCGACATTGCCAATGTGCTGCACCCCTATACCGATGCCAAGGCGCATCAGATCAATGGCCCGCTGGTGATCAGCCGCGGCAAGGGCGTCCGCATTTTTGACGATCAAGGTAAGGAATATATCGAAGCCATGGCGGGGCTGTGGTGCACCTCACTCGGGTTTGACAATGAACGCCTGGTGCAGGCCGCCACCAACCAGATGCGGAAGCTTCCCTTCTATCATTCCTTCACGGCCAAATCGCATGAGCCGATGATTGACCTGGCCGAAATGCTGATCGAACGCGCGCCAGTGCCGATGAGCAAGGTGTTCTTCGCCAATTCCGGGTCTGAGGCGAATGACAGCGCGATCAAGATGATCTGGTACATGAATAACGCGATTGGCCGGCCTGAGAAGAAGAAGCTGATTGCGCGCTTGAAGGGCTATCACGGCATTACGCTGGCCGCCGCTTCGCTGACGGGATTGCCGGCCAATCACAAGCTGTTTGATGCGCCGATCGCGGGTGGGCGCTTCCATCACGTTGGCACGCCGCATCACTACCACAATGCAAAGCCGGGCGAATCGGAAGAAGATTTCGCGACACGCCTCGCGGAAGAATTGGATGCCTATATCATCAATGAAGGGCCGGAAACGGTCGCGGCCTTCTGGGCGGAACCGACCATGGGGGCGGGTGGCGTGATTGTGCCACCGCGCACCTATTTCGAGAAAATCCAGGCCGTGCTGAAAAAGCATGATGTGCTGTTTGTGGCCGATGAAGTGATTTGCGGCTTTGGGCGCACCGGCAATTACTGGGGCTGCCAGACTTTTGGCATCACGCCGGATATTCTGGTCTGCGCCAAGGCGCTGTCTTCATCCTATCTGCCGATCTCTGCCGTGATGGTGAATGAACGGGTGTTCCAGGGCATTGCGGAGGGGTCTTCCGCGGTTGGCACCTGGGGCCATGGCTTCACCTATTCCGGGCATCCGGTGGCCGCCGCGGTCGCGATTGAAACCCTCAAGATCTATGATGAGATGGACCTGATCGGCCATGTGAAATCCGTGGGGCCACATCTGCAAAGCGAATTGCAGCGCCGCTTCGCCAATCACCCGATGGTGGGTGAAGTGCGCGGCGTTGGCATGGTGGGCGCGATTGAATTGGTGGAAGACAAAGCCGCCAAAAAGAACTTCGACCCCGCGCGCAAGATTGGGCCGCGTTTGGTGAAGCATGGCGAAGAACAAGGCGTGATCCTGCGCGCCATGATGAATGACAGCATCGGCTTTTCCCCGCCGCTGGTCATCACCAAGGATGAAGTGACGGAAATGCTGGACCGTGTTGAGCGTTCGCTTGACGCGCTTTCGGTAGAGCTGCGGCGGGAGAGTATTGCGGCGGTGTGACGCCGGGCTGCGTTTATCGAAAAAACCATTCGCATGGCGTGATCTGCTTTGCTTGATCACGCCATGGCCCCCGGCCCAAGCTTGACCCGCGCGGCTTGGCGCCGCAGGATTCGCCATCATGGGCGGTATTCTTGTCATTGGTTCCTATAATCGCGACACGGTGCTGCGCGTCACGCGCTTCCCCGCGCCGGGGGAGACTGTGACTGCCCTTGGCATGGCGCAATTCCATGGCGGAAAGGGCAGCAATCAGGCCGTGGCGGCAGCACGCGCTGGCGGGCAGGTGGCGCTGATTGCCGCCATTGGCGATGATGATGCGGGCCAGGCAGCGCGCGCCCTTTGGGCAGCAGAAGGCATTGCGGTGCCAGCGGTGCAAACGGCCAGCATACCCACCGGTGCCGCCATGATTTTGTTGGATGCAGCGGGCGAGAATCAGATCATCATCATCCCGGGCGCCAATGCGGAACTGGCGCTGCCGCCAGGCTTCAGCCCGCCCGCGGATATTGCCGTAGCGCTGGCGCAGTTGGAAACGCCGCAAGGCGCGACCGCCGCGCTATTCCGCACGCTACCCAAGGCGCGGCGTATTCTGAATGTCGCCCCCGCCGCACCCATCGCGCCAGAGCTTCTCGCCGCCACGGATATGCTGGTGCTGAATGAAACCGAAGCCGCGATCCTGGCGCAGCGGGAAGCCGAACCGGGTACGCTCGCCCTATCACTCGCCACTGAAACCGCGCGGGAGGTGATCCTGACAGCCGGCGCGGCGGGCGCGTTTTGGGCGCGGCCTGATGGCGTTATCATCCATGCCACCCCGCCCCAAGTGACCGTGGCCGATACCACCGGCGCTGGTGATGCGTTTCTGGGCGCTTTCGCCGCCTTTATCGCCGAAGGAAAGATACCGGAAGCGACGCTGCAATTCGCGGTGACGGCGGGGGCGCTTGCCTGTACACAAGATGGCGCGGTGCCTTCCCTGCCCCATCGCGCGGCCATTCTGGCGCTGACCGGCTGAGGCCACCCCATTGATCCCCCCTGGAAAAGGGAGGATGCTCCGCCCGCGCTGGACTGGATGAAGCGCCGGAGGAACCGTGACTGAAGCGGCAATAGATTGCGATCTGCATCCGGGCCTGCCCTCCATGGCAAGCCTGTTTCCCTATATGGATCAGCATTGGCGCACCAGCCTGAAGGAACGCGGTGTCTTTCAACTTGAAAGCGCGTCCTGGCCGCCTGCCGCGCCTTCCACCGTGCGCGCCGATTGGCGCGGGCCGAAGGGCGAAGCGCCCTGCACGCTGGCGACGCTGCAAGAACAAGTGTTGGATCGCTGGGGCGTTGGCACCGGCATCCTGAACCCGCTTTTCCCGGTGCAACTTCCCTTCAGCCGTGATCTTTCCGCCGCCTTTGCACGCGCGGTGAATGATTGGATCCGCGCCGAATGGCTGGATGGCGACAAACGCCTGCGTGCTTCCATCCTGCTGCCCAATGCCATTGAGGAATCGGTGGCCGAGATTGAACGGCTCGCGCCCAATCACCGCTTTGTGCAGGCCATGACGCTTTGCATGGGGGAAATTCCGCTAGGGCGGCGCGAATGGTGGCCGGTGTATGAGGCGCTGTCCCGCCATGACATGCCGCTTGCCATTCATGCCGGCAGCAATTGGCGCCACCCCGTCACCTCGGTCGGCTGGCCTTCCTATTATCTTGAGGAATACACGGCGAATTCGATGGGGTTTCAAGCATCGCTTGCGTCCCTGATCACCGAAGGCGTGTTTGTGAAATTCCCGAAACTCAAAGTGGTGCTGCTGGAAAGCGGCGTGTCCTGGTTGCCGTCTTTCCTGTGGCGGTTGGTGAAATCCTGGAAGGGCGTGCGCTTTGAAGTGCCTTGGCTGGATCGCCCGCCATCGGAGTATGTGCGCGACCATGTGCGGCTTTCGATCCGCCCCTTGGATGTGCCGGAGGAAGCCGATACCATGGCGCGGCTGGTGGATCATTTGGGATCGGATGATCTGCTGTTGTGGTCTTCCGATTGGCCGCATGCGCATTTTGAAGGGGACGCGACTGTGCCCCAGGGGCTTGATCCGGCCTTGCTCAAGAAAATCATGGTGGATAATCCGCGCGCGACTTATAACCGCATGAGGGAGGGAGTCCCGGCATGAACATCATCCGCCCCATCGCCGCCCCTGGTCGGCCAGCCGCTGCGACGCTTGGCCTGGTGGATTGCGATATCCATCCGCGCTGCGCGGATCTGGGCGAATATCGCCCCTTCATGACCGATGCCGCGTGGCACCGGCTGACCACTTACGGCATTCATGCCCGCCACGGTTTCCATAAGGGCTATCCCTTCCCGAAGGCGGCGCCACTGGCTAGCCGGCGCGATGCCTGGGGGCCGCAGGGCCAGCCACCCGCTTCCGATCTTGGCTTTGTGCAAAAGCAATTTCTGGATCATTACGGGTTGGATGTTGGCGTGCTGAACCCCTTGCAGCCTTCCGGCCAGGGCGATGTGAATGATGATCTTTCGGTCGCCCTCGCCCATGCCGTGAATGAATGGCAATTGGCGCATTGGGTGGATCATGATGCACGGCTGCGCGCTTCCATTGTGGTGCCTTACGAAGATGCAGCGGCATCAGCCGCTGAAATCCGCAAGCGCGCCGGCGATGGCCGCTTCTGCCAGGTGCTGCTGATGAGCCGTACCTCGGAACCCTTAGGCCGCAAGCGCTATTGGCCGATTTATGAGGCAGCCGCGGAAGTGGGCCTGCCGATTGGCATCCATGCTTTTGGTTTTTCCGGCAATGCCATGACGAATGGCGGCTGGCCTTCCTTCTATGTTGAGGAAGTGCAGGAACACGCGACCAGCGCGCAAGCGCAGGTGGCATCCTTCGTGGTGGAGGGCGTGTTTGAGCGCTTCGCCACGCTGAAGATTTTGATGATTGAATGCGGTTTTGGGTGGATGCCATCACTCGGCTGGCGGCTAGACAATAACTGGAAGCGGCTCCGTGATGAGGTGCCGCATCTGAAGCGGGCGCCATCGGAATATATGCGCGAACATGTTTATGTTTCGACCCAGCCGATTGAAGAACCGGCGAAGGGTGAGCATTTGCTGGATGCGATGGAATGGATCGGCTGGGATCGTATTCTCTACGCCAGCGACTATCCGCATTGGGATTTTGACGATCCGCGCATTGCGATTCCGTCCTTTATTCCAGTGGAAAAGCGCGCCGCGATTTTCGGCGGCAATGCGCGCGGCTTCTACCGGCTGTAATGGCGCGGCATGTAGTGGCGGCGGTGGATGAAATCCCGCCCGGTGGCCGGAAGCTGGTGGAAGCCGATGGCAAGAAGATTGTGGTGTTCAATCTGGGCGGCGAATTCTTCGCGCTGCTGGATCGCTGCCCGCACCAAGGCAGCGCGCTTTCCGGCGGCATCTTGTGCGGGCTGACGCTGAGTGATGAACCGGGGAAGTATCAATTCTCCCGCGCTGGAGAGATGGTGCGCTGCCCTTGGCATAATTGGGAATTCGATATCCGCACCGGCAAAAGCTGGTTCGATCCGCGCCGGACCAAGGTGCGCGCCTTTCCGGCGCATGTGGAGGCGGGGAAGGCGCTAGCGTCTGATCTGCAGAAGGCGGAGGCTCATAGCGGTGATGCCGCCGCTCAAACAGACTCCGCAACACCATCCATGCCCCTGGATGGTGCTGCAGTGGAAGGGCCGTATCGGGCCGAGATTTTTCCAGTGAAGATTGATGCAGATTATGTGGTGGTGGAGGTTTGACGACCACCAAAGAAGCCAACCTACTGATCAGCACTCTGAGATGGTGACAATCACCGGCCCAAGGTCAATCACTTAAGGCGGGAAAAAACAATCGCTGTTGGGAAAGTGCGGTCTTCATGTATTCTTGAGTATATCAGATGCTGAAGCTATACGTCGTTCCACACTGGCAAAACCTTATCATGAAGCTGCATTATTTCCGTCACTCGGTTGGAGGAAAGTAAGTCGTGGAAAATGAAATGACATTCAGGTTGAATGACGGCACTATCGTTCATGGAATGCCGTTAAGTTTTTATCGCGAAGGCTCGAGGCCCATTGGCGAGCTAGCGCCGCCAGATTCTTGCGTATTGACCAGCCCTATAGAGCCAGGCGCCCAATTAGACCTGATAGAACGAGGCTACCCCGCGATCCAAGCAAGAAGTTTCGAGAATGTCGAGGCGGTTGCATTGAGTTCCGCGCTCCTGCGGCGAAAGACAGTCTACATACCAGACTACTGCAAGGAGCATGAACAAGTCATACTGCATGATCCTTACTTCCTTAAAGTACATCTCCCCGAACGACAAGCGTTAATGCTCAGAGGGCCACGCGCTCGAGCATGGAATGGAATTATGCTCTTTCAACTTGGCGCATTTAACTGGTATCACTGGCTGATTGAGATATTGCCCATGGCATATCTTGCCGGGCGACTACCTGATCAATACGCAGTCTATCCTTTTGTTATTCCAAAACAACTTGCTCAGATCAAGAATTTTCGCGATAGTTTGGAATTGTTCTTGGGTGGACGGAAGGCCATAACTATTGACCAGCTTGGCCTTACGTTTAAAGAACTCATCGTCATAGATCCAATCGCGAAGGGGCCACATAATTTACGCCCGGGTGTTTGGCCAACTAGAGACCAATATTCGTATAACCAAAACCTTCTAATGGAATACAGGGATGCTATTCTTGACCGATTGAATATTCAGCAGAATGGTCAAATCAATCTGATATTTTTCACTCGTGAAAATGACCGACGCGAATTCAATCAGATTGAAATTGAGAATATCGCCATCCGCCACGGGTTTCGCTTAGTTTATATGGAAAAGCTCTCTTTTCGTGAGCAGGTCGAACTTATGTTCGGGGCTAAAGTAATCGTTGGCGCGTCCGGCGCTGCGTTTTCCAATATCCTGTTTTGTCAGAAAGGCGCTCGGGTTTTGAGTTGGTTATTGCCTCAATACAAAGGTTTTTCATCGTTTTCAAATCTCGCTCAAGCGGTTGGTGCCGATATGCGATATATCTTTTCAGAGCCAAGGCAACCCATTCAGAACACACAGGATGCTTACGGGGCCAAATACCATCTTGACCCTCTCGTATTTGAAGATGCCCTGAAGCTTGCGGTGCACCCTGAAGATTATTGACAAAACATGATCTGCACAAAGGCGATACCCCTCTGACAGTGTCTGCTTTTGAAGCAGGGCCCAGGCGGTTTTGGCTTCGGCGGTCTTGGTCCCGCTTGTTGCCTACGTATGATTGGCCACTTCAACCCTCAGCGCCAAGCGCCACCTCAAAACACCGCCTCAAAGGGAAGCACCGCCACCAAATCTCCCGGCGCAACCGCCGTCACATCTTCCGGCAATTCCGCAAAAGCATCCGATTGCGTCAGCGATGTGAGCAAGCCAGCCACTTCGCGCGCGGCAGGACTTCAGGCAGCGCACCCGCCAGGCGCAGTACCAGGGGTCGCGGAAAGGCCGTATCGGGCCGAGATTTTTCCAGTGAAGATTGATGCGGATTATGTGGTGGTGGAGGTTTGACGACCACCAAAGAAGCCAACCTACTGATCAGCACTCTGAGATGGTGACAATCACCGGCCCAAGGTCAATCACTTAAGGCGGGAAAAACAATCGCTGTTGGGAAAGTGCGGTCTTCATGTATTCTTGAGCATATCAGATGCTGAAGCTATACGTCGTTCCACACTGGCAAAACCTTATCATGAAGCTGCATTATTTCCGTCACTCGGTTGGAGGAAAGTAAGTCGTGGAAAATGAAATGACATTCAGGTTGAATGACGGCACTATCGTTCATGGAATGCCGTTAAGTTTTTATCGCGAAGGCTCGAGGCCCATTGGCGAGCTAGCGCCGCCAGATTCTTGCGTATTGACCAGCCCTATAGAGCCAGGCGCCCAATTAGACCTGATAGAACGAGGCTACCCCGCGATCCAAGCAAGAAGTTTCGAGAATGTCGAGGCGGTTGCATTGAGTTCCGCGCTCCTGCGGCGAAAGACAGTCTACATACCAGACTACTGCAAGGAGCATGAACAAGTCTCTATGCAAGAACAGGTCTTTCTTATCATTCATCACCCTGATCGGGTTGCGTTTATGGCCAGAGGGCCACGCGCTCGAGCATGGAATGGAATTATGCTCTTTCAACTTGGTGCATTAAATTGGTATCACTGGCTGATTGAGATATTGCCCATGGCTTATCTTGCCGAGCGACTACCTGATCAGTACGCAGTCTATCCTTTTGTTGTCCCAAAACAACTCGCTCAGATCAAGAATTTTCGCGATGGTCTGGCATTGTTCTTGGACGGGCGGAAAGTCATGCTTATCGATGGCTTTGGCCTTACGTTTAAAGAACTCATCGTAATAGACCCCATCACGAAGGGGCCATTCAATTTATTTCCAGGTCTTTGGCCCACTAAAGACCAATATTCGTACAACCAAAAACTTCTAATGGAATACAGGAATGCTATTCTTGACCGATTGAATATTCAGCAGAATAGTCAAAGCAGTTTGATATTCCTTGCTCGAGAAAATGACCGACGCGAATTCAATCAGATTGAAATTGAGAATATCGCCATCCGCCACGGGTTTCGCTTATTTTATATGGAAAAACTCTCTTTTCGTGAGCAGGTCGAACTTATGTTCGGGGCTAAAGTAATCGTTGGCGCGTCCGGCGCTGCGTTTTCCAATATCCTGTTTTGTCAGAAAGGCGCTCGGATTTTGAGTTGGTTATTGCCTCAATACAAAGGTTTTTCATCGTTTTCAAATCTCGCTCAGGCAGTTGGTGCCGATATGCGTTATATCTTTTCAGATCCGAGGCAACCCATTAGGAACACAGAGGACGCTTACAATGCCAAATACCATCTTGACCCAGTCGTATTTGAAGATGCCCTGAAGCTTGCGGTGTACTCTGAAGATTATTGACAAAACATGCTCTGCACAAAGGCGATACCCCTCTGACAGTGACTGCTTTTGAAGCAGGGCCCAGGCGGTTTTGACTTCGGCGGTCTTGGTCCCGCTTGTTGCCTACGTATGATTGGCCACTTCAACCCTCAGCGCCAAGCGCCACCTCAAAACACCGCCCCAAAGGGCAGCACCGCCACCAAATCCCCCGGCGCAACCGCCGTCACATCTTCCGGCAATTCCGCAAAAGCATCCGATTGCGTGAGAGACGTCAGCAACCCCGCCCCTTCGCGGGCGAATTTTTGCGCGCGCGGCAGGCCGCCCGTGGCATGCAGGCTGACGCGCACATATTCGCGTCGCCCGGCCTTTTTGCGATAGGTGAAATCAGCCTCCGCCACAAAGCGCGGCAGGGCTTCGGGCAGGGCACCGGCCAGGCGCAGCACCAAGGGCCGCGCCAGATGCAGAAACGTCACCACCGCAGCCACGGGATTGCCCGGCAGGCCCAGCACGGGCGTACCGCGCACCAGCCCCATCGCAGCCGGGCGGCCTGGCTTCACGGCCAAGCGCCAGAATACCAAACGCCCGCCTGCTTCAATGGCGGCGCGCACATGGTCTTCCTCGCCTGTGGAAACACCGCCACTGGTCAGCAGCAGATCATGGCTGGCGGCGGCACGTTGTAGCGCGGCTTCCGTCGCGGCGCGGTCATCGGGCAGGATGCCCAGGTCATGCGCTTCCACGGGCAGCGCAGCGAGCAACGCCAGCAGCGTGAAGCGGTTGCTGTCATAGCTTTGCGCGGGGCCTAGCGCGCTGCCGGGGCTCGCCAATTCATCACCGGTTGAAAACACGCCGACGCGGAGCCTGGGCCGCACCGCCAACCGCGCCTGCCCCAAGGCCGCCGCCAAGCCAATCTCGGCAGGGCCGAGCCTTTTGCCCTCAGGCAGCGCAAGCGCGCCGGCCGCAATATCCTCACCAGCAGGCCGCGCATTGGCGCCCAGCTTGAGACCAGGGGGGATGAAAATCGTCGCACCAACCCAGCGCACATCTTCCTGCATCACGGCGGTATCAGCGCCAGGCGGCATGGGGGCGCCGGTGAAAACGCGCATCGCCTCACCGGGGACAAGCGCGCGCGGCGCGGCCTGCCCAGCGGCGATGCGGCCCACTTCGGTCAAGGCTGTCTCGGCGCCCGGCGTCAGATCCGCGTGCCGAAAGGCCCAGCCATCCACGGCGGCGTTAAAGAAGGGCGGCAAAGGCAAGGGCGCCAGTAAAGGCCCGGCCAGCACGCGCCCGCGTGCTTCGGCCAGGGGCACCATTTCCTCACCAGAGGCGGCCGGGATGCGTGCCAGGATCAGCGCCTGGGCTTCTTCCACCGCCATCAGCGCGCCGCCAAAGGCGAAGCAATCATCCGAAAGCTGCGCCATTACCCCTCCGTCCAGGGAATGTCCTTGATTGGCCGGGCCAGCGCCAGCACCAGATCGGCAATGGCTTCCACCTCATCCAACCCGGCGCGGGGCAGATCATAGGGGGGCAGCGTATCGGATGCCACTGCAACAATGCTGGGCATATCCGGGTGCATCCAGGGCTTACCATTGGCGGCGCGATGCACTTCCAGCTTCGGATGCGCGTCGCGCTTAAAACCCTCCACAATCACCAGATCAACGCGGTCCATGCGCGCGATCAATTCCGGCAGGCGCGGTTCGGCAGCGCTGCGGAGTTCCGTCATCAGTGCCCAACGCGCGCCGGATGCCACCATCACCTGCTGCGCGCCGGCCTGCCGGTGCTGCCAAGAATCCTTGCCCGGCACATCCACATCAAAGCGATGATGCGCATGCTTCAGCGTAGAAACGCCAATCCCCCGCCCGATCAGGCAGGGGATCAGTTTAACCATTAAGGTTGTTTTGCCGGCCCCGCTCCAGCCGGCGAGGCCGATCACGCGCATGGGGTGATCAGTCTGCCCCGGAAGCTTTGGCACCCGGCGGGGGTTCCGCCGTGCGGCCCTTCGCCAGTTCTTCCTGCACCCAAAGCCCGTGATGCTGCTTGGCCCAGTTCAAATCAACCTGACCCGTGCCCATGGCATCAAAGGCGCCATCCATGCCGATGGAGCCGATATAAATATGGGCCAGCATCGCCGCGATCATCAGCACAGACAGCAGGCTATGGATGATGTGGCTAAGCTGCATGCCGGCGACATCGGTGAAGAAGAAGGGGAAAACCAGCAGATAGCCGGAAACCGCGACCACCGCGCCACCCAGCACCGTGATCCAGAAGACCATCTTCTGCCCGCCATTGAAGCGACCGGCTTCCGGATGCTCATTGCCAATCAGCCCACCACCCGCCTTGAACCAGGCAATGTCGCGCGCATTCGGGATGTTATCCTTTACCCAAATCAGCAGCATCACCACCAGGCCCAGCGTGAAGGGGAAGGCCAGGAAGTTATGCGCGTATTTGCCCCATTGGCTGATGGCGGTGAAAGCCTCAGGCCCCACAATCGGCAGCAGGATATGGCGGCCGAAAGTCAGGTTCAACCCAGACAGCGCCAGGATGATGAAGGTGGAAGCGACCATCCAGTGATTGCCGCGTTCCAGCACATTGAAGCGCAGAATAGTGCGCCCTGAACGGCCACCTTCGATCGGGATGCGCCCCTTGGTCAGCCGGAACACCACCAGGATCGCCAGCATGCCGAGCACGGCAACGCCGCCTACCCAGGCGAGCGTGTAATTGTGGAAGTCGCGCCATTCGCGCCCAACGGGCTGAATGAGCGTCGCGGCCCGATCATCAGGGATGGTGATGCGCCCCTGGATCTGGCTACCGCGCAGCAGCGCCTGCACTTCCATTTCTTCCGCCATGGAAGGCGCGCGCGGCGCGGTTTGCGCCAATACGGGTGCCGCCGCGCCCATGAAAAGCGCGGCTAGCAGGGCAAGGATGCGGAGTTTCATGATGCGTCCGCCCTTCAGATCGCAACTGTTTCGCGATAGGCAGTGCGCCAACCCCAGGCGCCCGTGCCATAGCCGCGGCGTTGCACACGTTCGCGGTAGATGGAAGCAATGATCTGCCCATCACCCGCCAGCAGCGCCTTGGTGGAGCACATTTCAGCGCAAAGCGGCAGCTTGCCTTCGGCCAGACGGTTCGACCCATACTGGATATATTCCGCCTGGGTATTATCGGCCTGCGGGCCGCCGGCGCAAAAGGTGCATTTATCCATCTTCCCGCGAGAGCCGAAATTGCCAAGGCGCGGATATTGTGGCGCGCCGAAGGGGCAGGCGTAGAAGCAATATCCGCAGCCGATGCAAAGGTCCTTATCATGCAGCACCACCGCATCCGCCGTGGTGTAGAAGCAGGAAACCGGGCAGACGGCAGCGCAAGGCGCATCCGTGCAATGCATGCAGGCCATGGAGATGGAACGCTCCCCCGGCTTGCCGTCATTGATCGTCACCACACGGCGGCGATTGATGCCCCAGGGCACTTCATGTTCGTTCTTACAAGCCGTGACGCAGGCATTGCATTCGATGCAGCGTTCCGCGTCCAACAGGAATTTCATGCGGGCCATGTTTCTGGTCCTCCCTTATGCCGCGCGGATCTGACAAAGCGTGACCTTGGTTTCCTGCATGAAGGTCACCGGGTCATAGCCATAGGTAGTCACTGCATTGACGCTTTCGCCAAGCACGATTGGGTCCGTGCCAGACGGATATTTGCCGCGTTGGTCTTCCTGCATGAACCAGCCAGCGAAATGGAAGGGCATCCAAGCCACACCGGGCCCAACGCGTTCCGTCACCAAAGCCTTCATGCGGGTTGACTTGCCGGCGGGCATTTCAGGGCCCGTCACCAATACCCAGGCGCCGTCCTGGATATTGCGCGCGGCGGCATCACGAGGACTGATTTCCACGAACATGTCCTGCTGCAATTCCGCCAGCCACTTATTGGACCGCGTTTCTTCCCCACCGCCTTCATATTCAACCAAGCGTCCGGAAGTCAGGATGATTGGGAAATTCGGCGCCACCTGATGCGAACGGTTCTGCACCGTCTGCCCCAGATGCGGCAGGCGGAAGCCGCGACGATCCGGCAGCGTCGGGTACTGCGCAATCAAATCCGTGCGCGGCGTATAGATCGGTTCACGATGCACGGGCACGGGATCAGGCAGGTTCCAGGCCACAGCGCGCGCCTTGGCATTGCCGTAAGCCATCACGCCGTGATTCATGGTGATGCGAATGATCCCCATGGAAAGATCAGTGGCCCAGGAAGCGGTGCCACCCTGACGCGCGAGTGATGCGCGCTCGGCATCCGTATACTCCGCATCCCAGCCAAGGCGCTGCATCACGGCGGTGGTGAATTCCGGATAGCCATCGGTGATTTCCGAGCCCTTGGAATAGGAACCCTCCGCCAGCAGCGTCACCCCATTGCGTTCCACGCCAAAGCGCGCGCGGAAGGTGCCGCCGCCTTCCTTCACATGCAGGTTGGTGTTGTAGAGGATATGCGTCCCCGGATGGCGCATTTCCGGCGTGCCCCAGCAGGGCCACGGCAGGCCATAGAAATCGTCCTTGATTTCGGCAGGTGCGTCGGCCTTGGCGCGCAAGGTCACTAGGTCAAACTTGTCCTGATGCGCCATATGCGCCTTCAAGCGTTCCGGCGATTGGCCCGTATAGCCCGTGCTGATCGCGCCGCGATTAATCTCCCGCAGGATGCTCTCGGCTACCGGTTCCTGGCCGCGCACTTCAATACCCTTGAAGATATCGGCCTGGAAGCGGATTGGCATGTTGCGCTTCTCCGCCGCCTTATCCAAAGCGCCGGCAAGGCGATACATCACCTCATAATCATTTTTGCTCTCGAAAATCGGCTTCACCACCTGATCGCCCCATTGGACGGAACGGTTGGAAGCCGTGCGGCTGCCGGCGCATTCAAACTGCGTGCAGATCGGCAGCAGATAGGTGTTTTCCTTGCGGTTCGCGAGGACGGCGAAGGTTGTCGGATGCGGGTCCGCCACCACCAGCAGATCAAGCGCTTCCAGGCCCTTCACGGCTTCAGGCATGCGCGTGACGGTATTGCCGCCATGGCCGAACACTACCATGGCTTTGAAGTTATCGCGCTGCTGCACCTGATCCCTGGGCAGCGTCACCGCATCAAAATACCGCGTGGTTGGAATGCCGGGCGTGCCCATAATGGCGGGGCTGTCAAAGCGCGCCACCATGCTTTCATAGGCAACGTTCCAAACGCGCGACCAATGCCGCCAAGCGTTTTCATCCAAGCCGTAATAGGCCGGCAGCGTGGTCACATCCAGTCCGAAATCCGTAGCGCCCTGCACATTGCAATGGCCGCGGAAGATATTCGCCCCCGTACCATCAGACCCGACATTGCCGGTGGCCAAAAGCAGGATGGAGAAAGCGCGCACATTGGCGGTGCCGACAGTCTTTTGCGTGGCGCCCATGCACCAGATCAGCGTCGCGGGCTTTTGCGTCGCGAACAGCTCGGCGACCTTCTTCAGCTGCGCGCCCGGCACGCCGGTCACACGCTCAACCTCGGCGGGGTTCCACTTGGCGCATTCGGCGCGGATTTCATCCATGCCATAGACGCGCTGGCGGATGAATTCCTTGTCTTCCCAGCCATTGGCGAAGATGTGGTGCAGCATGCCCCAAATGATGGGGATATCCGTGCCCGGGCGGATACGCACATATTCATTCGCATGGGCCGCGGTGCGGGTGAAGCGCGGGTCAATCACAATCAGGTTGGCGCGGTTCTGTTCCTTGCCTGACAGCACATGTTGCAGGCTGACCGGATGCGCTTCCGCCGGATTGCCGCCCATGATGATCATGGTCTTGGAATTGCGGATATCGTTATAAGAATTGGTCTGCGCGCCGTAGCCCCAGGTATTGGCAACACCGGCCACCGTGGTGGAATGGCAAATACGCGCCTGATGGTCCACGTTATTCGTGCCCCAGAAGGCCGCAAATTTGCGGAACAGATAAGCACCTTCATTGGAGAATTTGGCGCTGCCCAGCCAGAAGGTGGCATCGGCGCCACTTTTCTGCCGTGTGTCCATCAGTTTGTCGGCAATCTCGGTGACCGCATTGTCCCAGGACATGCGCTGCCATTGGCCATTCACCAGCTTCATCGGGTATTTGATGCGCCGGTCACCATGCACCAATTCGCGCACCGCAGCGCCCTTGGCGCAATGCGTGCCGCGATTGATCGGCGATTCCCAAGCCGGTTCCTGGCCTACCCAAACGCCATTCTGCACTTCTGCAATCACGGTGCAGCCGACGGAGCAATGGGTGCAGATATTCTTGACGCGCTGCACGGGCTTCGTGTGATCCACCGGCCCCGCTTCGGCGGGGCGCATGGTGGAAAGCGGAATGGCGCCAAGCGCGGCCAACCCCGCCCCGCCAAGCCCGGCCTGACGCAAAAAGGCGCGACGGTCGAGCCCGCCGGCGGAAAGCCCCTGATAGGCGGAAGCAAGGCGCTGCTTGGCGGCCTTGCCATCGGTGCGTTTGATCAGCATGGGTTTTCCCTTCTTACTTATCGCTGGAGCCGTTGGTGCGGTAGAAAGCCTGCACATGCGGGCTATTGGCCTGGTAGCGCGCCTTCGTCCGATCCGCCGCGCCTTCCTTCCGCGCGGTGCCAGCCGGCACGGCATCGGCGCGCAGCGGGGTTGAGGCTTCCGCCGCCGTTGCAGCCACTGCCGCACCGCCAGAAAGGCCCAAGGTCTTCAGAAAGCCGCGACGCTGCGCGACTTGTTTGTCATTCTCACTCATACTCAACCCTCCCAGCAGAAAACATCAGACGGGCAATTCCTGCGCCGCCAATTCAACCTCAATGGCCATGCGGCCCAGCGCGCCAACGGCGCGGTAAAACTTTGCAGCTTCCGCCGCTTCCAGATCAGCGAAGAAGCGCCCGGCCCAGGGGCGCAGATGGCGGGCGAAAAACGCCTCCGCCGCCGCGGCACCGCCTGGAAACACGCCAGACAGCAGCCCGGCGAAGCTTTCGCATTCGGAAGCGATGTGATCCTCGGGTTCGGCCACGCCTTCGGCGCGTTCAATGCCTAGCCGCGCAAGGTCCCCGCGCAAATCCGCGAGCGGGCGTTCATGCAGAAAGCCCGTGATGTAATAGGAAGCGAAGGGCAGCAATTCACCGCGCCCAAGCCCGATGAAAAGATCATGGAATTCGCGCTGAACGCGCTGCGTATCGGTCGCGGCAGCGGCTTCGGCCAGGGCGCGGTAGCATTTGCCAAGCGGCGAAGCATCACCCGGCAGGGCGGCAAGGGCGGCCAGCAGATGGGCATCCGGCGCAGCCACGAGCAAACGGCCAAGCAGCGCGAAAAGCCGCGCCCGTTCAGTCGCTACTGCATCCAATGCCGATGGGTTCTGCGTCATGGGCCGCATTAGGGCCGTTGCCTCCTCGTGTCTCAACTGCTTCTCATTGCGGCTCCTGTCATCGCTTCTCGGAGAAAACAACCGAACAGGATCGGTTCTCCCTCAGGAGAAGAAATGTCTGGCACGCAAGACTTTATCAGACTCTCATACTCAAATTAGGCCCCTAATTGCAAGATTGTCATAAAGCCGCCTCAAAAGAATTACACCGGCAGGGCGCTGCCATGGCGGCGGGGGCGCTCCATCGGGGCTTCGGGGGGCGATTCGGGGTCTGGCGCGGCCTCGGCAATGCTGATGTTTGGGGCGTGGGCCGGCGCTTCCAGAGCCGGGGCCTCCGCCACGGCAAGGGCTTCGTCCTGTGGCTGCGCTTCAGGCTTCGGCAGCGGCGCATCCAGGCCCAGTGCATGGGACAGCAGCTTCATCGCATCGCCGCCCAATTCCAGCGCAAAGCCCGGCACGCCATCGGGCGCATTGAAATCCCAGGCGTAATCCGCCGGGCCGATGAAATCCCGGATCGCGGGGTCCAGGCTCCAGGCACGGCGGAGCGCGGCGGCACGCAAATCCAGCGGGACCTTGCGGTGCAGGAAGGCCTTGAAGTCACTCTCGATCGTCAGGCTTTCAACCGGCGGCAGGCTTGCCAGGTCGAACTCATCTTCGGGCTCGGCGGGCAGCGCCTCGGGCGGGGGGGCTTCGGCGGGGGCCGGCAGGGCAGGTTCTTCTGGCGCGCGGCCTTCCACAACGGCGCGCTTGCGGCGCGACCAGCGGGAGAGGAAGCCCTCGCCCTCTTCGCTCATGGGTCATCCACCCGGCCACGCCGGCCAAGCCCTTCAAGCTCTGCCTTGTCGCGCTTGCGCTTGTGAAAGCCACGTTCACGATGATGTTCCGCCACAAAAGCCTCCAGCGCGGCGCGCATGCCGGGGGGTAGCGGCACAGCCTCCATCAGGTCTGAACCCGAATCGGCATAAAGATGCGCCTCACCGGCATCCACCGTCACGCGTTGCAGCGCAAAGCCCGGCGCTGCTTCCACAGGGCGCAGCACCACCCAGATGCTGGGGTGGGAGCTTTCCAGATTGTGTTTGTAATTATCGGTATCGGTCGGGTGTAAAGCCACTTCGGCATTACCGGCGAAGAACAGGCTGCGGCCGGCTTCTTCGCGCATCAGCGTCCAGGGCGGCAAGGCGGGCGCATCTTCCAGCACCTCCACTGCGCGCCAGGCCCATTCCGCCCATTGCGTGACACCGGGGCGGCGTTCGACCACGACGCCCACGGGGATGGAGACGGTGCCGGGGATGATCAGGCTCATGCGCCCTTCTCCGCGGTCAGCAGCGGCAGACCGGCCACCAGATTTTGTGGCTTCATGCGCAGCCGATTGGCCGCATCCATAGCGAGCGCCAGATAAATCGGCTTACCCGCCACACGCGGCAGCACCCGCGCGGGATTGGCAAATTCCAGCACGCCCAGCCAAAGAATGCGCGCAAGCCGCGCCTGCGCCACCTTCTTGCCCTGCCAGAGATCATTGGTGATGGCAGTCGCTTCCGTATCCAGCCCGATGTGCCAGCGCCAATCGCGATCTTCGATGGTGGGCACGGCGCGGATGGTCACTTCCTCACCAAACAAATGCCGGATGAAGCGCGAGATGGCGCGCGCCAGCCCCTGCTGGCCGGGGCGGGTTTCGGCGATATCCAAAGCAAAATCATGCGCATCCGATCGCCCGTGATAAAGATGGCCGTTGCTGTCGGACAGCACATCAATTTCGACTTCTTTTGGCGGCGCGCCAGCTTCGACCAGCAATTGGCCGAGCGCACCAAAACCGCCATCGCGGCCACGCATTTCCAGCACTTCCTCATCCGCCAGAAGGAGTGATCCCTGATTGATGGCCGCGCGTTGCGGGCGATAGAAAAGCTCAGCGGCACGCAGCGCAAAGGGATCGCCTTCCCCTTCCATCGCGGCGCGGGCGACCAGATGCGTCAGCATTTGCAGGAAAATGGGCGGAATACCGCCGACGTCACCGCGATAAAGCGCAAGCCAGGCTTCTTCGAGGCTAGGCGCGGCAGCGACGCGATCACGAAAGCCCAGGAAATGTCGCCAATTTTCCTGCGCATCCACATCCGCAAGGGCTGCGATGCGCGCGGCTTCCACTGGCTGTTCAGGGGCCGACAACAGCGCCTCATGCAAGGCGATTTCGGCTTGGCAGGCTTCCGGCGGCGGCACCAATTCAGGCCGGGCCAGGAAGGCGCGCCACAAATCAGGCGTCGCGCGCAGCCGGCCATGCGGCGCGGCCTCACATAAATGATGCCCGGAAGCGACCCAGAAATCGCCAGGGGAGAGCATGGCACTCATGCTTCGCGCTTTCCGATTTTTGTCAGATCAGGGCGAAGGATCGGTTCATCATCATCCTCCCCATGCGTTTCCACACTCGCGAAAACCGGCAGGCTCTCAAAACTGCGATGCTGTTCGGCGCGCAGATGCAGCGTGCGGAAGCGTTCGCGCTGTTCGCCGCCTTCAATGCTGCGCGTCAAGGCCAGCACCGTGCCCGGCGGGTGATCACAAAGCTGTTCGGCAAAGGCTAATTCCTCCTCAGCCGCGGCGCGCGCCGCTGCCTCATCCGGCGCGCCATGGACCAGATGGATATGGGCGGCAAGCGCTGACAAGGCTGCCAAGCGGTCGGCTGCGCTCACTTCGGCAACCTCAACCAAAGTCGCCCAGCCGAAGCTGCCAAGGCCAAGAAAGCCGCCGCGAAAGGCTTGCCGGCGTTTGCCGGATATTTGCGCTGTGTCTTCATCCCAAAAGGCAAAGCCACCTGGCACGGCCCATTCGCCGGGCTCGGCGGCCTGGTCGAAGATCACGGTATCGGAGGCATCAAGGCGGATGGTGCGGGGCAGCCGGGTCATGCCAAAGACTCCGCAAGTGAGAGGGTTTCGCGCCCGGCAGCGCCTTCCAGCAGCAGATCGCCGCTGGCGGGGACAAGTCCGCGCCGCGCGCCGGCGCCAAGCTTGGGGTCAAGCCGCGCGATATAGCGTTCCGCCAGCGTTTTGAAGCCACGCCCCTGCCAATCCGCGACCGTCGCCATGAAATGCCGCGCCCAGGCGGCAACCAGTAGCGCGGGGGTCAGATCATCATAGCCCTCAGCCAGCAGCGATGTGCGGTCAGGCTTGTCGCCCGGTTCGCCATCAGCATATTCGGCGAAGCGCAGTTCCATCCCGACCACGAGCCAGGGCGGCGTGGCATCCGCCGCGAGGCCAGCGGGCAGGCCAAGGCGGGTTTGCCCTACCACGGCGCCATTCAGCCTGAAGGTGCTGGGCCATTCAAAAATCAGGGGAATATCGGGCTGGCCATAAGCGCCGAGTGCATCGGCCAAAGCGACGCTGGCCGCATGCAAAGTAAGCCTGGCGGCAGGCAGGGCTTCTTCCGGTTCCAGCACAATCGCTGCTTCCGCCCGCGCCCAGGACCGCACCCATACCAGCGTGCCCGCGCCCTTTTCCGGGGCGAGCGTGCAGGCATGGCGCAGCGCATCGCCGCCCTCGCGCAGCGCGATGATCGGCGTGAAAACACTCGGCAATGCGGGCAAATCCTCAACCACCCTGGCGCCATCCCTCGTCAGCCTGTCTTGGGTGCCATATATGCCGCGCGCGGCGGTCTTCACAGCGGGGGGTAGGTTAGAACATCATGGCGGAGGAAAAAGGGCGGATCGCCCTGGTGTGTAGCTGCGAAGATACCATGCTGCTGGATGGCAAGGCCTTGGCGCGCGGTTGCGGCACTGGCGTTGAAATCCGCGGCGCCGAGCAGCTTTGCATGGCGCAGCTTGATCGCTTTGAAGCCGCGCTCGCCACTGGCCGGCCTCTCACCATCGCCTGCACCGCCCAAGCCCCGCTTTTCAGCCAGGAGGCCGAGGCCGCCGGCGCCGCCACCCCGATCTTCGTCAATATCCGTGAAACCGCCGGCTGGTCGTCTGAGGGCAAGCAGGCCGGGCCGAAAATGGCCGCGCTGATCGCCGCCGCCGCCGAGCCCATGCCGGAAATCCCCCTGGTCAGCCTGGAAAGCGCGGGCATCGCCCTGGTGTTGGGGCGCGATGAGGTGGCGCTGACTGCCGCCACGAAGCTGCAAGACAAGCTCGATATCACCGTCTTGCTGACGGGCGAGGCGCCGGTGGCGCCGCCTCGGCAAGCGGCCTTCCCCGTCATGCGCGGGCGGGCGCGCGCGGCCAGTGGTTACCTCGGCGCTTTTGAAGTGACGGTGGATGGCGCGGCGGCGCCGAGCCCCGCTTCCCGCGCTGCCTATGCCTGGGGCAAGGGCAAGGATGGCGCGATCAGCCGCGCCGATATCATCCTGGATCTGACCGGCGCCGCGCCGCTTTTCCCGGCGCATGAGGTACGTCAAGGGTATCTGCGCGCCGATCCCACCGATGCGGCGGCACTGGAACGCGCCATCGCGGCAGCCGGCGAATTGGTCGGCAGTTTCGACAAGCCCCGTTTCGTGACCTTCGACGGCAAGCTTTGCGCCCATGCCCGCAATAAGCGCGAAGGCTGCCGGCGCTGCCTGGATCTCTGCCCAACTGGCGCCATCACGCCGGGTGTCGGGCCGCTCAAAGACCAGGTGGTGATCAGCGCGGAGATTTGCGCGGGCTGCGGTGCCTGTGCTGCGGTTTGCCCGACAGGTGCCGCGACCTATGCGCTGCCGCCGACCCAAGCTTTGTTGCGTCGGTTGCGTCGGCTTTTGCTGACCTATGCCGATGCGGGCGGTGAGGCGCCGGTAGTGTTGCTGCATGATGATGCGCATGGGGAGGCTTTGATTGATGCCCTCGCCCGCCATGGCGATGGCTTGCCGGCGCGCGTGCTGCCGCTGCGCGTCAATGAGGTTTCATCGCTGGATTTGGCGGTTTTTGCCGGTGCCTTTGCCTGGGGGGCGAGTGCAGTACGGCTGCTGACGTCCGCGAAGCGCGGCCATGGCGTGGATGGCGTGTTGCGCAACATTGATTACACGGCGGCAGTGCTGGAAGGGCTTGGGCTGTCCGGCCCCGCGCCGCGTGCGGCGCTGCTCGAAACCGATGATCCGTTCTCGCTGGGGGAAGCCTTGGCCGCCCTGCCCCGCATGGCCTTTGGCTTCGCCCCCGCGCGGTTTGAAGCGCTCGGCAGCCCGCGAGAGATGGCGCAGCAAGGCTTCCGCGCCTTGCGCGAAGCGGCCTCGGCGCGGGCCGCGATGGTTGCCTTGCCGGAAAAGGCGCCTTTTGGTCTGGCGCTTGTGGATCAGGCGGGCTGCACGCTCTGCCTTGCCTGCACCAGCGTCTGCCCAACCAGCGCCTTCAGCGCCAATCCAGATCAGCCCGAATTGCGCTTTTTGGAAGATGCCTGCGTGCAATGCGGGCTATGCGCCGCGACCTGCCCGGAGAAGGTGATTACGCTGGAACCGCGCTTGAATTTCGCCCCCGAGGCCGCGCAGCCTTTGGTGGTGAAGGCGGAAGAACCCGCCGCCTGCCCGCGTTGCAATAAGCTGTTCGGCACGAAATCTTCCATCGCGCGGGTGAAGGCGAAGCTTTCCGCGCATTGGATGTTCGCCGACCCGGCGCGGCAGGCTTTGCTGGATTTGTGTGAAGATTGCCGCGTGTTGGAAGCGACCAATGGCGGGATTGATCCCTACGCCGGCGCGCCACGCCCGGTGACGAAAACAACCGAGGATTATTTACGCGAAGCTGAGCGGGCGAAGCGCGGGGAAGAATAAGCCCCCTCTATGGCGCCGCACGCCGAAATGGATCACGCTGCCGGCCTTAGCCACTGACGGAGAATACCCCATGGCCCGCGTGCCCGATTTGACCGTGGATGATCTGGCGGAAGCCGATCGTGACCTGCTGAAGCGCCCCATCGCGCTGCACAAGGCGCTGGTGAATAGCCCCAAGGCGGCGCGCGCCTTTTCGGGACTCGGCCAGTTTATCCGCTACGGGTCGCGACTCGATCCCCGCCTCAGGGAATTGGCCATCCTCCAGGTGGGCTGGCAGGCGCGTTCACCCTATGAATGGTCCCACCATGTAAAGATCGGCAAGGATTTTGGCGTGAGCGATGCCGATATCCATGGCCTGATCGCCGAAAGCGCCGGGCGCGATTCGGGGCTGGAACCGTTGGCGAAGCTTGTGCTGCTGGCGGCACGGGAAGCGGCGGCCGGGCCGGGGGTGAGCGAGGCCACCTATAAGGCGCTAAGCGCCCATTTCGACCATGAATTGATGGTGGATCTGGTGGTAACCATTTCCTTCTACTGCGCGGTTGTGCGCGCGCTATCCTCCCTCGCGATCGAGGTGGAGTCCGAATATCAGCCCTACCTGGACCAATATCCGCTGCCTGGCTGAAGATGCCAGCCTTGCTAATTTAGTACTAAGCTTATGAATTAAATGGGTTAAATTACGGGGCCGTTGTTAGCAAACCGCCCCCGCGGCCTCAGCTTTCCGGTGAAGGGCCATCCCAGCCCTTCACCCCCGGGTTGCAAATAATTTTCAGATTAGGGGGTGAGAAAGGCATCGCGTTAACCTTTTGGTTAATGCTGCCGATGGATAAGGGGTCATCCGAGGGAGAACGGATGGCGATGAAACTTCAGATGGTACAAGCCGGGGTGCTGGAGATGGCGGTGGAGATGAGCGGTCCCGAAACCGGGCCGGTCGCCATCCTTCTCCATGGCTTTCCCGATGACGCCCGCGCCTGGGATGGCGTGGCGCCAGCGCTTGCCGCCCAGGGTTTCCGCGTTCTTGTACCCTATCTGCGCGGCTACGGGCCAACCCGGTTTCTGGACCAAGCAACGCCCCGTTCTGGCGAACAGGCGGCGCTGGGGGCGGATTTGCTGGCGCTGATGGATGCGCTTTCGATCGAGAAGGCGATTTTGGCCGGCTATGATTGGGGCGGGCGGGCGGCTTGTGTGGTCGCAGCCCTTTGGCCCGAGCGTGTGGCCGGCCTGGTTTCCGCAAATGGCTATAATATTCAAGACATTGCGGCGAGCATCCGCCCCGCAGCGCCAGCGCAAGAAGCGCGCCATTGGTATCAATGGTACCTGCAAACAGACAGGGGCGCGGCGGGGCTTGCTCAGGATCGGCGCGGCTTGTGTGAGCTGCTTTGGCGCCTTTGGTCGCCCAATATGGGCTTCACGGCAGAAGCCTTCGCCAAAACGGCGGAGAGCTTCGATAATCCCGATTTCGTGGCGGTTTCGGTCCATTCCTATCGTCATCGCCATCGGGCGGTGGCGGGGGACCCTGCCTATGCAGCCATTGAGCGGAGCCTGGCGGCGCGCCCTGCCATCACCGTGCCAAGCCTTGTGCTGCACGGGGCAGAGGATGGCGTGGACCCGCCGGAGAATAGCGCCGGCTGCGCCCGGCATTTTGGGCAGCTTCTGGCGCGTAAGGTTGTTTCTCAGGCGGGACACTTCCTATCACGCGAGTCATCGGCTGAATTTTTAGCCGCGATTCACCTTTTAGTAAGCACTCGTTAAGGGAAAAATGACCAATGGTCGTAAATAAATGTCCAAAAACTCAGTTTAAGTATATTTCTTTATCGAGAAATTTACTTTTTTGGACGATTATCATTCATGGGACGTGGGGTAGGCAAATTTCCTGTTCCAAATCTTCGTGAAACTCGATAACATCTTCTTGTCGGTCAAAAGGAGCGATCAAATGCGTGTACTTCTAGTTGAGGATGATCCCACCACGGCGCGTGGCATTTCGTTAATGCTGCGTCATGCCTCCATGATTGTGGAAACTGCGGATACGGGGGAAGAAGCCCTCGAACTCGCCAGGCTCTATGATTATGACATCATCGTGCTTGACCTTATGCTGCCGGACCTCGACGGTGGTGAGGTTGTGCGTCGCCTGCGTGCAGGCCGCATTGAAACGCCGGTGCTGATTCTCTCGGGCGTGAGCCGCCCGCAGACGAAAGTGAAAGTCTTCGGCATGGGCGCCGATGATTTCATCACCAAGCCATTCGATCAGCAGGAACTTGTCGCGCGCATTCAGGCCATTGTGCGCCGCGCGAAGGGTTTCAGCCAACCGACCCTGACTGTCGGTCCGCTGAAGCTCAATATCGGTTCCCGCGAAGTCGCTGTCAGCGGCAATTCCGTGCACCTGACGGGCAAGGAATATGCAATCCTTGAACTGTTGGCGCTGCGCAAGGGTGTTGTGCTGACCAAGGAAGTCTTCCTGAACCATCTTTACGGCGGCATTGATGAGCCGGAAGTGAAGATCATTGACGTGTTCATCTGCAAGCTGCGCAAGAAGCTTGCGGTGGCCGGTGCAGCCGATCTGATCGGCACGGTATGGGGCCGCGGCTATGTGCTGCGCGAACCTTCTGACCGCGCGGAAATGTGGGCCACCAGCGCCAATCCCGTCATTGGTACCGTTGGCATTCAGGCTGCCTGAAGCATGTCCAAGCCAAGTGTAATCACTTGGCGGCTCGGGACATGCGACCCAACAAAAATTCAGTGCATGGCCGGTGAACGCAAGTGAACCGGGCATGTACGGGACCATGTCCAAGCCAAGTGTAATCACTTGGCGGCTCGGGACATGCAGCCCAACAAAAATTTAGTGCATGGCAGGTGAACGCAAGTGAACCGGGCATGCCTTCAGCGTTGAAGCGATCATCCACTTAATGGCGCCCCGTCATCCTTAAAACCGGATCATGGTACGCTACGTTACCGCAACGTTAGAATTACACGAGCGGTTGATCATCAGCACCAATCATTCCGGTGCATGAGGGGCGCGGAGAGGAAAATCCGCCGCGCCCCTTATTCATTTGAAGCGGCTCATTGGCATCTTGCCCTGATGGGGCAAGCGACCCTGGCGCTTGCATATCCCACCATCCAAGCGCCCCGATCTTGCTATCCGCAGTGCTTGCCGATTCTACCGGTGACCAGAAATCACCGGCGGCATGTGGCGCGCCGCGCAACGCCGGCGCGGAGGATAGGTTGTCCGTATACCTTCAGCGATTCGATGATTCCATCAGGTCAAGTTTTGGTTTAAGCTTTCCTGATGATTGCGGGATTCTTTCCTGCCATTGCTGCGGGTTGGCGCTGGGATATCGGGCATGAAAACACATTTACCACTCAACCGAATGAACCAAGGCGGCGTTTGATGCCACCGTCCCGCGCCGGCCAGTCCACATTGGCGCATGGCATTGCCCTGATGCGCGCAAGGCAGTTCGGGGCAGCCGAAGCCAGTTTTCTATCCCTGCTCAAGGCTGAACCGCGCAATGCGGATGGTCATTATTTTCTAGGTCTCACGCTTGCCCAGGCGGGGCGGCTTGAAGAAGGTGCGGGGCATATGCGCCGCGCCATCGCGCTTAATCCGCATGACCCAAGATATCAGCTCAATCTCAGCGTCGCGCTCATGCAGCTTGGTGAATATGAACAAGCCTTGATCAGCCTGGACCGGACTGTGGCCTTGGACCCGAAATCGGTCCATGCTCATTTCAATCGCGGGACCATATTGCTTGGGCTCAATCGCCCGGATCAGGCTATTGCCGCTTTTGAACGCACCATCAGCCTGCAACCTGACTTTGCTGAAGCCTACAATGATCTTGGCTGCGCGCTGAGAGAAAAGCATTTGCATGCAAGATCCCTAGCCGCGCATCAGAAGGCGGTCAGTCTGCAACCGGATTCGGCTGCGTTTCAAATCAATGTCGCAATGGCGCTTTCATCGCTGCGCCGCAATGCTGAAGCCTTGCCGCTGATTGATCAGGTGCTGCGCGTTATGCCGGGAGATGAAGCGGCGCTTTTTGTGCGCGCCCAGGCCCTGATTGGCCTGAACCGAGCGCAAGAAGCGCTGCCGGTGATTGATGCTGTGCTTGCAACCAATCCACATGATTTGAAAGCGCAGATCTGGCGCTCAACAGCCTTTATTCGCCTGGGCCAGCCCGAGAAGGCGCTGGCGATCGCGGAAGAAGTCTGCAGAATCGCGCCCGAGAATGTCCTGACGCATTTGGCGCGCGCCCAGGCCATGGCCCAACTCAATCGCCTTGATGAGGCGCTTGCTTCCTATGAACAGGTACTCAAGCTCGCGCCTGACGATACGGATGCGATCTGGGGACGTAGCCTAAAGCTGCTTACCTTGGGGCGCTTTGAAGATGGCTGGGCCGATTATGAAGCCCGCAAGCAAAAGCCTGAGTTGTATGACAAGCCGCATTACGCAAAGCCGCTTTGGCTAGGCAAGGAACCGCTCAAGGACAAGAGCCTTTTTGTTTATTGGGAACAGGGTTTTGGCGATACCATTCACTTTTCCCGTTATGTCCTGCTGGCCGCCGCCGCTGGGGCAAAGGTTACATTTTCCGTGCAAGACCCATTGCTTCGGCTGTTCAAGGATTGCTTCCCCAACGTCTCCGTGATGGGTTCGAATGATGCCCCGGCTGAATTTGATCTCCATTGCCCGCTGCTCAGCATGCCGCTTGGCTTTGGGACAAGGCTTGAGACAATACCATCTATGGAGGGCGGCTATCTGAAGGCGCCCGCACGGGATGTCGCGGCGTGGCGGCAAAGGCTTGCCCCCGCGGGCTGCCGCATAGGCCTGGTCTGGAGTGGCAGTTCAACCCACCTTAATGATGTTAACCGCTCCATCCCCCTTGCGCGGCTTCAGGGCCTTCTGCAGCAGGACCATGCCTGGATTTCACTGCAGAAGGAGGTACGAGAAGCCGACCGCCCGGCGCTTGACGCCTCCGGCATTCTCGACATGAGCGCGGAACTTCGCGATTATGCTGATACGGCGGCGCTGATTTCGGCGCTTGACCTGGTGATTACGGTGGATACATCGGTGGCGCATCTGGCTGGTGCTTTGGGCAAACCCTGCTGGGTCATGCTGCCCTTTGCGCCGGATTTCCGCTGGCTGCTCGATCGGGTCGATTCGCCCTGGTATTCTGGCATGCGCTTGTTTCGCCAGCGACGCCCCAATGAATGGGACGGGGTTGTTGAAAGGATCAGCATGGCATTATCGGCGGATGGCCCAAGTATTGCGGATGGAACCTCGGGGTCTCAGGCATGAAGGCCATTTCAATACTCATCGCGCACTCGGCAGACCAAGCATGAAGCCCCCCTCACGTGCCAACCACCCCCTATTTGCCGAAGCCATTGGCTTGATGCGCCAAGGGAACTTCGCCGCCGCTGAGGCCAGCTTCCTCCGCTTGCTTAAGCGTGAACCGCGGCATGGGGATGCTTGCCACCTTGCCGGCCTTGCGGTGGCAAGGCTTGGGCGGCCCGCGGATGCCGCCGCGTATCTGCGCCGCGCCGTGGCCATCAATCCGCATAACGCCGCAGCCCAGATGGATTTGGCCCAAACCTTGATGGGGCTTGGCCAGGATGAGGAAGCGCTTGCCAGCCTGGACCGCGCCCTGGCGCTTGAGCCCAATCATGCGCAATCCCATTATGATCGCGGAACTATTTTATTGAAGCTGAAACAGCCAGAGGCAGCGATTGCCGCCTTTGAACAGGCCAGCCTTTTGCAGCCTGATTTTGCCAATGCCCATAATGATCTTGGATACGCCCTAAGTAAGGCGCAACGGCCGAAAGACGCGCTAGCTGCCTATCAAAAAGCTCTCAGCCTGCAGCCGGACTCCATCGCTTATCTGATGAATACAGGGACAGCGCTTTCTGCCAATAAGCAGCATGCGGAAGTGCTGCCTTTGGTGGATAGGATTTTGCAGATTAAGCCAGGGGATGATGCCGCGCTTATCCTGCGGGCCGAAGCGCTGCTTGGCATGAGGCAGCCGGAAGAACCGCTCAAGATTGCTGAGGCTATCCTCGCGCGTGACCCCAGAAATCTGAAAGCCTATGGCTGCCGCACCATGGCACTGGTGCTCTTAGGACAAACTGAAGCAGCGCTATCGGCAGCGGAAGCCGGCAGGGCAATGCTGCCTGATAATGCCCTGGCGCACTTAAATTACGGATCCGTGCTGCACCGACTCAATCGGCTTGAGGATGCGCTTTCTTCCTACGAACATGCGATGAAGCTTGACCCTGATGAGAGGGCATCACCTTGGGGGCGCGCCCTGGCCATGCTTGCCCTGGGCCGCTTTGAAGAAGGCTGGGCCGCCTATGAAGCACGTGTCAGGGTGCCTGGCATCTTGATGAAACGAAATTATCCCAAGCCGCTTTGGCTGGGTCAGGAAATGCTGAAGGACAAGCGGCTTTATGTTTATTGGGAACAGGGTTTTGGCGATACGATCCAATTCGCGCGCTATGCCCTGCTTGCCGCTGCTGCCGGCGCAAAAGTCGCGTTTTCCGTTCAGGACCCGTTGTTGAAGTTGTTCAAGAGTTGTTTCCAGAACATCACGGTGATTGGTCAATACGAAGGACCCACTGATTTCGATCTGCATTGCCCATTGCTCAGCATGCCGCTTGGTTTCCGGACAGGGCTTGAGACAATCCCAAGCGTGATCAGCGGCTATTTGAAAGCACCCGCCGAAGATGTGGCGGTATGGCAGCACAAGCTTGGCCCGGCAGGCCGGCGCATTGGCCTGGTCTGGAGCGGGAATCAAGACCATCTGAATGACTTCAATCGTTCCGTACCCTTGGCGCGTCTTCAGGGCCTTTTGCAGCCGGGCAGTGTTTGGGTATCGCTGCAAAAGGAAGTGAGGGAAACCGACCGCCCCACGCTTGAAGCCTTAGGCCTTGTGGACCCGAGTGCTGATCTGCGGGATTTTGCCGACACAGCAGCGCTGATTTCAGCACTTGATCTGGTGATCACGGTGGATACTTCAGTGGCACATTTGGCGGGCGCGCTGGGCAAGCCATGTTGGGTGATGCTACCATTTGCACCTGATTTTCGCTGGATGATGGATCGGAAAGATTCTCCCTGGTATCCCAGCATGCGCTTGTTCCGGCAGCAAAGCCCGCAGGATTGGGATGGGGTGGTTGCACGAGTTTTGGAGGCACTCGGATCATGAAAGCGCCGGCAAATAGGCAGCAGGCGCAGTTCGCTGAAGCGGTTTCCCTGCTACGGCAGGGCAATACTGCTGCGGCAGAAGTGCTTTGCCTGGCGCTTCTGCGGCGCGACCCAAGATATTTTGATGCCTTGCATCTTGCTGGCCTGATCTCGATTCAAGCTGGCCAACACGAAGAAGCTATCGTCCGCCTGCGACGCGCGGTTGCCATCAACAGTAAGGACGCGGCCGCGCAAAGCAATCTCGGCCTTGCCCTGATGCAGGCTGGGTATACTCAGGATGCGCTAAAAAACCTGGAAATTGCCCTCACATTGGACCCTAAGCTAGCTAGTGGAGAGTATAATCGCGCGCAGGTAATGATGCAGCTAAATCGCCAGGATGAAGCCATCACGGCCTATCGCCGCGTTATTGAATTGCAGCCCAATCATCTGGCAGCCCATCAGACTCTTGGGCGGGTGTTGGTTGACAAGGGCCGCCATGAGGAAGCGCTGAGCGTTTACCAAAAGGCCCTGGAACTACAACCGGACTCTGCCGATACTAACGCCAGTATCGCCGGGACGCTCTGTCTGCTCAGGCGCCATAACGAAGTCACGCCTTATGTCGAAAAAGCCTTGCAACTTCAACCAGGGCATGAGTTGGCACTGATGAGCCGTATGGATACGCTGGTTGTCAAAGGCCATTTGGCCGAAGCGCTGGCAAGCGCCGAGGAATTGTTGGTAGCGCATCCGAAATCATTGCAGGGTCACCTCTGGCGCAGCCGCATATTGGTATTTCTAGGCCAACCGGAACGCGCCCTGAAGTTATCAGCGGCATCACGCAACATAGCACCTGATGATCCCGCCACTTATACCAATCAAGGCTGGATCCTTGGCTTTCTCAATCGCTTGCGGGAAGCCATACTTGCCTATGAACAGGCGATCAAGCTCAAGCCTGATCACGCGGATGCGCGCTATAATCGTGCCTTCGCACTGCTGACGCTTGGGCATCTTGAAGAAGGCTGGCTTGAATACGAATATCGCAACCTACGTGAAAAAACCCTTTCTATACAAAAGTATCCAAAACCCTTTTGGTGGGGCAAGGAGCCGATCAAAGATCAGCGACTGTTCCTTTATTATGAACAAGGGCTCGGCGACACGATCCAATTCTCGCGCTATGCGCTGTTGGCCGCCGAGCAAGGTGCCAAGGTCGTTCTATCCGTTCACGATCCGCTGCGGCGCCTTTTCAAGGATTTCGATCCACGCATTTTGGTGATCGGCCAGAAGGAAGAACCATCCGAATTTGATTTGCATTGCCCCTTACTAAGCCTGCCACTCGCCTTCGGTACCAAGCTTGAAACCATTCCCACCTGGCCAGAGGGCTATCTGAAGGCGCCGGCTGAGGAAGTTGCAGCCTGGGCGCAACGCCTGCCCGCCGGGCGCCGGCGCATCGGTCTGGCCTGGAGTGGCAGCACGCTCCACCATAATGATTCGCTGCGCTCCATTCCCCTGGCGAAGCTCACACCGCTGTTTCAGTCAGGTGATGTCTGGGTTTCGTTGCAAAAGGATCCCCGCGACAGGGACCGCCCGGCGCTTGAGGCTTCCGGCATTTTCGACCCAACCGCCGAGCTTGGCGATTTTGCCGATACAGCCGCACTGATGTCCGCGCTTGATCTGGTGATCACGGTGGATACATCGGTGGCACATCTGGCGGGCGCGCTTGGTAAGCCAGTATGGGTGATGCTGCCCTTTGCGCCAGATTTCCGCTGGATGCTGAGGCGTGAGGATTCACCCTGGTACCCAAGTATGCGCCTGTTCCGTCAACAAAGATCGGGCGATTGGGATGGGGTTATTGCAAAGATCAGCCAGGCGCTGCAGGCGTAAGGCGTAGTCTGCGGGCTAATGCCCGCGCCAATGCACGATCTTTTCCGCCATGAACAGCGTTGCGACCACGCTACCCACAAAAATCAGCAGATGATTGCGAATGGCTTCACGGCGCGGCACCATATCGGTGGGCGGCGGTGGCGTTGTTTCAATCGGGTCCGCCTGCACTGCTTCAGCCGCCACTTCCGCCGGTGTCAGCGCCGGGCCCAGATAGAGAAAGCGCCGCGCGGCTTCGCTTGGCGCCAGCGCGCTGCCATCCCAGGAAAGCCATTGCCGCGCGGCGGCGTTCCAGCCCATGGGAACGGGCGCTTGCCCACCATCATCCAACCGCGCCAGCCAATGCCAGGGCCTGGCGGTATCGGCGGGCTCCCCTGGGCGGGCCGCATTGGGCCAAGCGGTCATGGTCTTCCCCCTTGCTGTTTGGCGAAATCATCCCTGATCGCAGGGCCGGATGCAATCACCTTTCAGCAGCGCCCCACGCGTCACCACGCTTGCCGACGCACGCCTTCCGCGCGCAGACTGTACTGAAAAGCGGAGGCTTAGAATAATGGCGCAACTTACCCGTCGTGCGGCGCTTGGCGCTTCGGCATTGCTTGCCATGCCCGCCTTGGCGCAGCCGCGCTTTCCGGAACGGCCCATCCGTCTGATTATTCCCTGGGCTGCTGGTGGGCCAGCGGATATTGGCTTTCGCATCATGGCCGATCACGCATCGCGCAGCCTGGGCCAGCCGGTGGTGGTTGAAAATCGCGGTGGTGCTTCCGGCATTCTGGGTGCGATGGCGCTGCAAGAAGCGCGGCCCGATGGCCATACGATTTCACAAATGCATGTCGGTGTGGTGCGGCAAATGCTGATCAATCCTCGCCCGCCTTATGATCCGATCAATGATCTGACATACATTCTGCAAATCACCGGCTTCGTCATGGGCTTGGTGGTGCGTGCGGATTCCCCCTGGCAGAGCCTTGAACAATTGCTGGCCCATGCGCGCGCCAATCCGGGCAAGCTCAATTTCGGTACGCTTGGCATTGGATCAACGCAGCATCTGGTGGTGGAACGCATCGGCTTTCAGCGCGGCTTGAGCTGGACCCATGTGCCCTATCGCGGCACGTCGGACACGCTACGTGCGCTGCTGGGTGGCGAGATTGATTTCGCGTCAGAAGCATCGGGGTGGGCGCCGATGGTGGAAGCGGGGCAATTGCGCTTGCTCGCGATTTATACCTCGGCCCGCGCCAAGCGTTTTCCGCAGGTGGCGACGCTGAAAGAACAAGGCTTGGATATTGTGGTGGATAGCCCGGGCGGGCTGATCGGCCCGCGCGGCATGGATGCTGGCGTGGTGCGCGTGCTGGCAGAAGCCTTCACCGCCGCCGCGCAAGACCCCGCACATCTGCAATTTCTGGAACGCGTCAATCAGCCGCTGATCCTGCTGGATGGCGCTGCCTATCGGGACGCGATGCGCCAGACCATGGATGAAGAACGCGCGCTGTTGCGCCGGCTGAACCTAGCGCCCAGTTAGAATTTTTTGAGCGGCCGAGTAACCGCATCGGCTGCGCCTAAGGCACAAAAAAGCCCAGGCAAGCTGCCCGGGCTTTAGAGCGTGTTGCGTTCACATGAGTTCACGCAACCCGCTCTACATCGTTGTTTTTCGAGCATCTTCACACGTTCAGATGATTCCATCTGAACGTGATCTGCTCTAGCTTGGCGCAAATGCGCCCCCAGATCAGCGCGGCAAGCGCCCGAACTGCCCCGAACCGGGGGCTGAGCCAGCACGGCGGCGAGACGCTTCGCCTCCGCCGCCACCACCGCCGCTACGGGCCGGGCAAGAGGATGGGCGGCGCGGGCGCTGCTGTTCCTGCGCCTGGCGGGGCTTTTGCGCCGCGCGTTGCTGGCGGGGCTGACGTGGCGGGCGGGCTGGGGCTGCTTCCTCGGCTTCCCCGGTGCGGCGATCTTCCGCCGGGATCTGCGTGCGGATCAGCTTTTCAATCGCGCGCAGCTTGTCGCGGTCTTCACCGGAGCAAAGCGCAATCGCAATCCCCGCCGCGCCGGCGCGTGCGGTGCGGCCAATGCGATGCACATAGGTCTCCGGCACTTCCGGCAGGTCAAACTGAATGACATGGGTCACGCCATCCACATCAATGCCGCGCGCGGCGATATCGGTCGCGACCATGACAGGCGCGCGACCATCGCGAAACGCGGCCAGCGCCGCTTCACGCGCGTTCTGGGATTTATTGCCATGGATCGCATTGGCGCTGATGCCATCTTGATCCAATTGATTAACAATCCGATCCGCCCCATGCTTGGTGCGGCTGAAAATCAGCGCACGACCAACGCCTTCACCACGCAGCAATTCTGCCAATACGCGGCGCTTATCCTGCCGATTGGCGTGAATGACGCGCTGCGCCACTTTTTCCGCCGTACTCGCCGCCGGCGCCACCGCCACACGCACGGGCGATTTTAGCATCTCATCCGCCAGGCGGTTGATTTCCACCGGCATGGTGGCGCTGAAGAACAGCGTCTGGCGTTCCGCCGGCACGGCACGGATCAGCCGGCGAATGGCCGGCAGGAAGCCCTTATCGAGCATCTGATCCGCCTCATCCAACACCAGCGTGGTGACGTGATCGAGCCGCGCCGAGCCCTGTTCCAGATGGTCCTGCAAGCGGCCAGGGGTTGCCACCAGCACATCAATGCCGCGGCCCAACGCCTGGCGCTGACCGCCAAAGCCGACGCCGCCGAAAATTGTCGCGATGGAAAAGCCCAGATGCTTGCCATAGGTGCGGAAGCTTTCGGCGATTTGCGTCGCCAATTCGCGCGTTGGGCTCAGCACCAGCACGCGGCAGCCACCGCGCGGCGGGCGGCCCTTCAGCAGGGCAAGCTTATGCAGCAAGGGCAACGCAAAGGCCGCGGTCTTGCCAGTACCGGTCTGGGCAATGCCCAAAAGGTCGCGCCCTTCCAGCACGGCCGGAATGGCCTGGGCCTGGATGGGGGTTGGGGATTTGTAGCCCTCATCCTTCAAAGCCTGAAGGAGAAGGGGGTTGAGGCTCAGAGCCTCGAAGTTATCGGTCACGATGAATCCTAGTCATCCGCGCACAGCCTTCCGGGCCAAGCGCGGCTTGGGGCAGAAAGCCCCGCGGGATTGGGACCGTCCTAGTGGGAAAAGCGATCTGGCCGACCCGGGCCCGCACCGCGCTTCCGGGGAAGCGGCGGGGACCGATCACGCAGCCGGCAGGGCGCGAGGCGCGCGGAATGACGCGCTGACCAGACGCATATGGGCGCCATTCGGGGCGAAAGCAAGGCGGGGTTACCCCCCCGCGTAATTTGTTTGATCGCATTTTCCGAGTCGCCAAGTGTTCCACTTGGCTTGAAAATGCTCAGGCCGACATCTGGATCGGCGGTTCCACATCCGGCGGCAGCGGGCAGACATAGGGGGTTGCTTCCGTGCGCTTCTGGTGATCCGCCTTGGCGGCGGCCAGGATTTCCGGATTGGCGATGGCATCCACCGCCGTGCCGGCCATGATTTTGGCCACGTGCACCAGGCCCTTATGGGCAATGCCGGATTTACCCTGCGCGGTCAGCTGCCAGGAATGCCCCGGCGTGCCGACAGCACAAGTGGCCCCGCGCGCCTGCACCGTGGGCACCGCCCAGGATACATCACCAACATCGGTGGAACCCACACCACCAAAGCCCTTGTTTTCCAGTGGCACAATCTTGTCGCAAAGCGGCAAATCCATCTCCGGCGCCAGACCGTGGCGGCGGAAGGCCGAGACAATATCCTCGGGCTTCAGCGTCGCCTGGATTTCACGCGCATAGCGGCGATCATCCTCATCGAATTGCGGCGCACCCAGGCGCTGAAAATTGTCAAACATCGCCTTTTCCAACGGCGTATTGCCAAGCAGGTTGGACACCGCGCTGACCACCTTGGTCGAGACACTGGTTTCCGTCATCAGCGCCGCGCCATCGGCAATCTTGCGCACGCGCGCAACCAGGCCATTCAGTTCCACCAGATCACGCGCGCGGATCAGGTAACGCACCTTGGCCGTGCCCTGCACCACATTGGGCGCAATGCCGCCGGCATCCAGATAGGCGTAATGAATACGCGCATCGGATGGCATGTGTTCGCGCATGTAATTGACGCCAACATTCATCAATTCCACCGCATCAAGCGCACTGCGGCCCAAATGCGGCGCGGCGGCGGCGTGGGAAGACCGGCCCGTGAAAGAGAAATCAATGCGCGTATTGGCGAGCGATACTGGTTCATTCACCGCGGAAAACGCCGCCGGGTGCCAGCAGATTGCCATATCCACATCATCAAAGCAGCCCGCGCGCACCATGAAGCCCTTGGCAGCGCCGCCTTCTTCCGCGGGGCAGCCATAATAGCGCACGCGCCCCTTGATGCCGTTTTGCGCGAGCCAATCCTTCACCGCACTCGCGGCCAGCAAGGATGCGGCGCCGAGCAGATTATGCCCGCAGCCATGCCCGCTGCCATCGCCCGGCAAGGGGCGCGGTTCAGCAATGCCGGCTTCCTGGGAAAGCCCCGGCAGCGCATCATACTCACCCAGGATCGCAATGATGGGGCCTTCTTCGCCCGCTTCGCCCATTACCGCGGTTGGGATGCCCGCCACATTCGTGGTCACGCGGAAACCATGCGCTTCCAGCATGGCCGTATGCTCGGCGCAGGAACGATGTTCGGCGTAGCAGAGCTCCGGCATGCCCCAGACGCGGTCGCTGAGTTCAATCGCCTCAGGCGCCTTGGCATCCACCAGCCGCCAGATTTCTTCCGTATTGCGCATCGCCTTGGCCCCTTGATTGGTCGTTTGCAGTTTCGCGCGGTGCCCCAGGCAAGTCCAGGGGTGGACGGGCCGGGGCAAGCGGCGCAAGATTTATGGCTGCTGAGAAGGGAAAAGCCATGGCCCGTGTGCGTGAAGTCTCGCCCGAGGAACTAACACCGGAACTCCGCGATATCTGGCATCGTTACGTGACCGGCTATGGCCCGTTTGAGGAGCAATTGGCGGTCTTTGCCCATGTGCCGGCGGCGCTTCGGCATTTGATGCCGATGCTAATGGAATTGCGCGCGGCGGGCACGCTGCCGCGGCGCTATCTGGAATTGGCGATTGTGGTGGTCTCAAAACTCAATGCCTGTGATTACTGCGTTGATCACCACGGGCCGTTTCTGGCCGTGGAAGGCATCCCGACTGAGGCTTTGGAAGGCCTGCCGGGGCGGATTGATCACCCTTCCCTGACGCCGCTTGATCGGCTGGTGGCGGAATATTCAGTCGCTGCCTGGGAGAACAGCCATCGCGTGCCGGAGCGACTGTTCCGCGGCCTGCGCGAGCATTTTTCCGAGGCGCAGATTGTGGAACTCACGCTCCGCATCACGCTTTGCGGTTTCTTCAACCGCTTCACTGGCGCGCTTGGCATTGATGCGGCGGCGCATAATCAGGCGGCGGCGGAGTAGTCTGGTTTGAGCGACTGATTCACCGCTTCGGTCATTCGACCTACGCGGATCAGGCGCTAAGCCCCCTTCACGCCACCTGCCGTCAGCCCAGCCACTATCTGTTTCTGCGCCAGAAGGGTCAAAACCAGCACCGGCGCGGTCACCAATAGCGCCGCGGCTGAAAGCGGCCCCCAGGCGATTTGCTCAAAGGTCAGCATATTGTTCACCGCAACCGGCAGCGTTCGGGTTTCGCGCCCCGCCAACACCATGGCGAAGATAAAATTATTCCAGGAAAAGATGAAGGACAGGATGGTGGCCACTGTAATGCCTGGCCGCGCCAAGGGCATCGCCACATAACGAAACGCCTGCCAGATCGTGGCACCATCCACCAAAGCCGCTTCCTCCAATTCCGGCGGCAGGCCTTCAAAGAAGGAAATCATCACCCAGACCACAATCGGCACCGTGATGACCAAATGCGTGATGACAATCGGCGCCAGCGTGCCAGTCAATTCCAGCCATTGGAACAGCAGAAACAGCGGGATCAGATAGGAAAGCCCAGGCGTGATGCGCGCAATCAGGATCAGCGCGGCGGCGCGCATGGCGTGCATCTTGGCAATGCCATAGCCCGCCGGCACGCCAATCAGCAGCGCTATCCCGGTGGCGCCGAAGGACACAACAATGGAATTCCAGGCAAAGCGCAGGAAATCATTGCGCGCGAAAACTTCGCGATAGTTGTCCAGCGTCGGTGATTGCGGGATGAAGATCGGCGGCCAATCCGTATTGTCCAGCTCATTCTTGAAGGATAGCGACAGCATCCACAGGAAAAACAGGATGGCTGGCGAAATCAGCACCAGCACTGAAAAGCCAAAGCCGATATTGCCGATAAGCCGGCGCAGCCGATATTGCCCGGTGCTGCGAAGACGCAAATCACTCATGTCATTTTCACCCGTTGGCGTGTCCATAGCAGCAGCGCCGCCAGCGCCAGGATGATAATGAAGAACACCACCACCACGGCCGAGGCATAGCCGACATTGTAGAAGGCAAAGGCTTGCAGATAGAGGAAGATATTGATCGTCTCACTCGCTGAACCCGGCCCGCCTTGGGTGATGACATAGATCGTATCAAAGGCCTTCAGCGCATCAATGCAGCGGATAATCAGCGCCACGACGATAAAGGGCATCAGCAAGGGCAGCGTGATGTGGCGAAAGGCCTGCCAGCCATTGGCGCCATCAATCTTCGCAGCCTCATAAGGATCAATCGGCAGGGAAGCGAGGCCCCCCAGGATCAGCAGCATCACCAAGGGTGTCCAATGCCAGACCTCAATCATCACCAGCGTTGGGATCACCGTACTGGCGCTATAAATCCACATGCTGGGCGGCAGGCCCACCTGGGCCAGAAGCCAATTCAACACGCCAAGCTGCGGGTGGAAGGTCATGGTCCACACCAGCGCCACCGCAACGGGCGTTGCCATCATGGGCAGAATGAAAATGGTGCGTGCCAGGCCACGCAGCGGGAATTTGCGGTTGAAGGCCAGCGCCGCCGCCAAGCCCAGCACCATCGGGAAGATCACCGCCAACACCGTATAAAATAACGTGCGCAGCATGGCCCAGCCGAAGCGGGAATCAGAAAACAGCTTGATGTAATTATCGAACCCGACCCAGCGGCGCTCCCCGCCCAGATGCCAATCATGGGCGGAGACATAGATGGTGAAGACCCAAGGAAAGATGATGACGGCAAGCACCACCACCGCCGCCGGCACAATGAACCAGCCATAATGCCGGGCGTAATTGCGTGTCCGCTGAGCCCCCGGGGGGCTCGCGGCGATGGTTTCAGCTTGCTGCATCAGTTTGCGAGAGCCTCAGCTTTCCCGTTCGCTTTGCTCGAGAACCGGGCGGAATTCAGCCGTGGCGCGACGCAATTCAGTCGCCACATCCGAACCGCTGATGGTGTTGGTAAGCGCGGTGCCGATCACGTCACGGAATTGCGTCACCGGCACAATCTCTGGCAGGCCGGCGCGCGCGATTTTCGCGCTTTCATTGAGCGTATTGAAGAATTCGCGCGGGAAGGTGCTGGCGGCAATCGCCGCTTCATTGCCGAAGGGGCTGCTGCGCGCCGGCACGCCGGCACCGCTGGTCAGGAAGCGAAGCTGGTTTTCCTTACCCAAAGCCCATTGCAGATAAAGCCAGGCCGCGCCCTTCTTCCGCGATGCTTCGGGAATGCCATAGCCCGCGCCGAACAGGCAGCAATGATGATTGGCGCCGCGGCCCTTTGGCACCAGCGCATAGCCAACTTTGCCCGCCACGCGCGAACGCTGCCGATCTTCCAAGGGTGCCGCGAAGCCAATGCCATCAATCCACATGGCCGCGCGGCCCTGCATGAAGGTGGTTTGGCATTCATTCCAGTTGAAGCCGATGGACCCGGGCGGCGAGACATCGCGCAAGAACTTCTTATACATCTCCCCAGCCCAGATCGCGTCATCCGTATCGGTAATCAGCTGCCGGTTCGCGTTGATCATGTCGCGCTGCGCGGTGCCGAGCAGATAGCTGGACCACAGCACCACATTGGCATTCTTCAAGCCGCGCCCGACATGGCCATAGATCTGGCGTGAGGGTTCAGTCAGTGTCTTGGCGGCTTCGAACATGCCATCAAAGGTTGTCGGCACCGCGATATTCTTCGCCGCCAGCAATTCCTTGTTGTAGTAGAGGATGAAGTAATCCGCGAAGGCCGGCAGCGAATCCATCCGGCCATCGGCTTGCGTTGCATATTGCACCATGCCGGCGCCAAAATCGGCGAAATCAAAATCAGGCGCGGTGATGGATTGATCCGCGATCAACGCCTTGATGTCCGTGTTCCAGCGCGCCTTGCCAACTTGCCGCTTATTCACATGCAAGCTGAGTTCCGCCACATCAAAGGAAGGCCTGCCAGAAGCATATTCAACAATGATCTTCTGGCGATGCTGCTGTTCCGGCACCACTTCAATGCCGCAGCGAATGCCCGTCAGATCTTCGAATTCCTTATTCTGGCGTTGCAGCAACAAGCCACGCGGTGATGTTTGCAGCGTGACTTCAATGCGCTCACCCGCGAAGCGCTTCCAATCGAAGCGGCTTTGCGCATTGGCTTGCCGCACAAAGGCGGGCGCGCCGAGCAAGGCAGCAGTTGCGCCAAGCGCCTGGCGGCGCGTGATCTGATTGGCCATCTTCTGGACTCTCCCTTTTGCGGGCGGCTTCGGCGCCACCCTTTCAGGGATGATCCTTCACGCAACCGCGCGCCACTGCAAGCGGCAATTAGGTAGCCTCGCGCCGCAGGGCCTCCAGCAGCGTGGGATCGGTGATGGGGCTGGTATCCCAAGGCGGTGGCGGGGGCGGGTCCAGCGTCTCAAAGACGGTGGAGAGTTCGATATTCCCGGCATCGGCAGGGCGTGGATAAGGGGTCGGGTCCGGCGCGCCAGGCATTTTGGGCCGGCCAATGCCGATGAAGAAATCCTCAAGCCCCGCCGGGATCAGCAGCCAGAGGAATCGGAAGGGATGCGCGCCATCATTGATAAAGCCGTGGCGGATATGAGGGGGCGCCACCATGAAGCTGCCGGTCGGGATGCGCCGCACCACCCCATCCAACCGCCCCAGCGCTTCCCCGGCCACCACCCAGAAAATCTCGGTCTGGGCCGGGTGGGCGTGTTCGCGGATTTTGCCAAGCGGCGGCAATTCCTGAAGCCCAGCCGAAAACCCCGCCGGCATGCCCGCCATGCGGGGTGAGGTCAGTACCTCGATCCAGCCATTGGCCGGTTGCGGCTGCCAATGCTGCGCCCCGCCGCCCGGCGGGACCAAAACGAAACCACCGGATTCGGACATAGGAAATCCTATCAATGCAGGCGGGGGCGCTTCAGGAATTGCACCCGATCGGCTGAGGTAATGGTCACATCGCGCCGTGCCTTACCGCGGCTGACGTGCAGGTGAACATTCACCCCAGCCGGGCCTGTGGCCCAGATGGCGCGCCAGAAATCGGCCAATTCACCTACTTCGGTGCCTTCTACCGAAAGAATGCGGTCCCCATTGCGTAGCCCCGCTGCCTCGGCCGGGCCAGAAGGGGCAAGGGACGCCACGGAAATCCCTTCCTCATCCTCGGTCGCATAAAGCCCAAGCCAGGGGCGCGGCGGCCCGGGGCGGCGGCCTTGCGTGATCAGATCATCCAGCACGGGGGTCAGCTGATCCACCGGCACCACCATGTTCAGGTCCAACCGGCGCCCTTCCTCACCCTGTTGCAGGATCAAGGAACCAATGCCAACAAGCTTGCCATCCGGGCCGAATAGCCCCGCACCGCCCCAGGAAGGATGCGCGGGAGCGACGAACAGCGCATCTTCCATCAGGTATTCCCAATAGCCGGCAAAGGGCTGGCGCGCCACCAGCTTGCCCGCCACCGCATGGGCGCGCCCGCCCGCTGCCGCCATCACGGTCGCGGCACCGATTTTCAGGCTTTCGCTAACGCCGAGGGTCGCCGGCTTCAAGGGAATGTTGCCCAAAGCCTGTACCAGGGCAAAGCCGGTTTCCTGATCCACCGCCAGCGCATGGCCCGCAACGGCGCGGCCTTCGGCAGTAGTAATCCAGATGGTCTCAGCCTCGCTCACCAGATAGCCGACGGTCAGCACCAGGCCATCGCCAATCAGCACGCCGCTGCCTTCGCGTTCGGTGCCCAGTACGCGTGCGGTGAAGGCATCCGGCGGCACCTGGCTGCGCAGGCCCACCACGGCGCGATAGGCTTGATCCAGGTCGAAGCCATGCTCCGAAGGGTCGGGCTGCAAATGCTCGGGGATATCCCAGTCTTCGTCGGCCATGTTTTCTCAGATCAAAGTAAGGGCGCCCTATAACACAGGCTTTCTAAAGGGTCAGGTTACCGGATTTGGCAGCGGCGCCAAGGCCGGGCAAGATAACGGAAAGTTGTTCCGAGGCTCGGGGCAAGGGGGTAGACATGCTGTTGCGTTGGGTTTTGAGCGCTGCGATTCTGGTACTGGCCCCGCTGATGCCGGCAAATGCCTATCCTGAAAGGCCGATCCGCGTCATTGTCCCCTATGCGGCGGGTGGGGCCACGGATGTGGTGGCCCGCGTAGTGGCGGAAGCCATGGCGCAGATTCTGCCGCAGCCGCTGATTATCGAAAATCGCGGCGGTGCTGGCGGGATGGTGGGGGCCGAAGTCGTGGCCCGCGCGCCAGCCGATGGCCATACGGTACTGTTCAACAATACCGGCCATGCGGCTTTGCGCGTGCTGGTGCCCAACCAGCCGATTGACCCCATCACCAGCTTGCAGGCCATTGCGGTGGTGGCGGAATCACCCATTGTCATGCTGGTGGCGAATAATGTGCCGGCAAATAATTTGCGCGAATTCACGGCACTGGCCCAGGTGCGGCCCGGGCAATTGGATTACGGCAGTTCTGGCGGTGGCGGCATTCTGCAAATGGCAGCGCTGCTTTATCTGAAAGCCACCGGCGTGCAGTTGAATGAAGTGCCCTATCGCGGCGGCGCGCCCGCCACGCTTGACCTTGCTGCCGGGCGCATTGCCATGATGTTCGATGCGGGGCTGACGGGGTTTCAGACCGCGCGCGGCAATCAGGCGCGTGCCTTTGCGGTCACCACGCCGCACCGCAACGCCGCCAACCCCGACGTGCCCACCTGGCGCGAAGGCGGCGTGGATGCGGAAATGAGCGTCTGGCAGGCGGTTTTTGTCCCCGCCGCGACACCGCGCGACCGGCGCGAAATCCTGAATACCGCCATCAACCGCGCGCTTGGCCAGGAAGCCTTACGCAAGCGCTTGGGTGATCTGGGTGCTGACCGCATCCTCAGCCTGAATGTGGCCGAAAGCGAAGCCTATATGGCCGGCGAAGTGACGCGCTGGGAAGCGCTACTGAAGCGCTGAACAATGCCGGAGCCACTACCAGAAGCAATCACCGCCGGGCTTGTCGCCATGGGGCTGCTCGCCCCCGGCCAGCTTCTGCAGGGTGAGGCGCTGGCAGGTGGTGTTTCTTCCGATATCTGGAACCTGACCCTGCCCAATGGCCAGCAGGTTTGCGTCAAGCGCGCATTGCCCAAGCTGAAAGTCGCCGCCGATTGGCGCGCCCCAGTAGTGCGCAATATCTATGAAGCGCGCTGGCTGACCGAGGCAGATCGTGCCTTGCCCGGCGCCGTGCCGAAACTGCTCGGCCAGGATGAGACGACGGGCGCGCTTGCCATGGCATTCCTATCGCCGGCGGATCATCCGGTCTGGAAGGCGCGGCTGCGGGATGGCCATGCGGATGCGGCTTTCGCGGCTGAAGTCGGGCGGCGAATCGCTGCCATTCATGCCCATGCCGCCGCACAGCCAGGCTTGGCGGAAGCTTTCCCGACAGATGAGATTTTCCACGCCATCCGGCTGGAACCTTATCTGCTGGCGACCGCGCGCGCGCATCCGGATTTGGCGGCGGTGTTGGAAGATATCGCGGCGGTGACAGCGCGCAGTAAGCGGACTTTGGTCCATGGTGATGTGAGCCCGAAAAATATCCTATGTGGCCCAGTGGGGCCAGTGTTTCTGGATGCGGAATGCGCCTGGTGGGGTGACCCCGCTTTTGATCTTGCCTTTTGCCTCAATCATCTTTTGCTGAAGTGCTTATGGACGCCGAGCGCCAGCGCCGGCTTCATGGCCTGCTTCGAAGCGCTTTCGGCGCACTATCTGGCGGGCATCACCTGGGAAACGGCGGATGCGCTGGAAGCCCGCGCGGCGCGGCTGCTGCCGGGGCTTTTCCTCGCGCGGGTGGATGGCAAAAGCCCGGTCGAATATCTAGTTGCGGACCATGACAAGAATCGGGTGCGTCGCGTAGCCTGCGAATTATTGGCCAAGCCGGTGGATCGCCTGATGGCGGTGCGCGCGGCCTGGGGGAAAGAAATCGGCGCATGAGCAGCACCATCATCACCGCAATTCATGGCCGCCGCGTTTGGGATAGCCGTGGCCGACCGACCGTGGAGGCGGAAATCACCCTGGCTGGTGGTGCAACGGGCCGCGCCATTGCCCCCGCAGGCGCCAGCACCGGCAGCGGTGAGGCTTTGGACAAGCGCGATGGTGGCAGCGCTTTTGGCGGTTATGACGTGAAGGGCGCGGTGGATGCCGTGAACCGCGAATTGGCCCCTGCCCTGCTTGGGATGGATGCGCGCGCGCAAGCCGCTTTGGATGCGCGGCTGATCGCGCGGGATGGCACGCCGCAAAAAACGCGCCTTGGCGCCAATGCCACACTAGCGGTTTCCCTGGCCGCAGCGCATGCCGCCGCCGCGGCCGCTGGCCTGCCGCTTTGGCGCTATCTGGGTGGTGATGCGCCGGATGTTTTGCCGCTACCGCAAATCCAGATTCTGGGCGGCGGCGCCCATGCCGGTCGGCGCGTGGATATCCAGGATTTTCTGGTGATGTGCCCGACTGCGACAAGCTTTGCCGAAGCGCTGGATTGGACCGCCGAGGTCTATCGCGCCGCCGGCGCCATCATGAAGCAACGCGGCCTGCTGCAAGGGGTGGCCGATGAGGGCGGCTGGTGGCCGGCCTTTACCGCCAATGAACAGGCTTTGGAAACCCTTGTCGCCGCCATCGAAAAAGCAGGTTTTGCGCCGGGCCGGCAAGTGGCGATTGCGCTTGATATTGCCGCAACAGATTTCGGCAAGGGCGGGCGTTACAAGCTTGGCCTGGAAGGGCGCGAACTTAGCACCGATGAGATGATCCGCATGTTGCTCGGCTGGATCGCGGCCTATCCGATCGCGTCCATCGAAGACCCGCTGGCGGAGGATGACGCGGCGGGCTTTGCCGCCTTCACCCGCGAAGTGGGCGGGCGCATTCAGGTGGTGGGCGATGATTTCCTGGTGACGGATGCCGCGCGCGTCCGCCGCGCCGCCGCCATGAGTGCCGCCAATACCGTGCTCATCAAGCCCAATCAGCGCGGCACGCTGACCGAGGCCAAAGCCGCCTGGGATGCCGCACGGGAAGTGGGCTTCGCCGGCATTGTCAGCGCCCGTTCGGGCGAGACCGAGGATATCACCATTGTTCACCTGGCCATGGGCTGGGGCGTTGGGCAATTGAAGGTGGGTTCCTTCGCGCGGTCCGAACGCATGGCCAAGTGGAATGAGGCTTTGCGCGTGGAAGAAAGCCTGGGCGGGCGGGCGCGTTTTGCCGGCGGCGCTTACCTCGGGCGGTCGCGATCATGAAGGTGCTGCTGCATTATGATGCCGGGCCAGGGCTGGCCGCCCAGCTCGCGACACTCAGCGGCCTTGACCTGACCATCTGCCCGGAAGCCGATACAGCGCGCTACGCTGCCTTGCTGCCAGAGGTGGAAGTGATTTGGCATGTTTTGCGCCCGATTACCGCCGCCGATATCGCCGCTGCGCCAAAACTCCGCCTGATTCAGAAAATCGGCGTTGGCGTGAACACCATTGACCTGGCAGCGGCCCGCGCGCGGGGCATTGCCGTCTGCAACCTGCCGGGGACGAATAGTCGGGCAGTGGCGGAAATGACGCTGCTGCTGATGTTGGGGGCGCTCCGCCGCATCGCTCATCTGGATGCTGAAACCCGCGCCGGGCGGGGCTGGTCGCAGTCCACCGCTTTGCAGGATGGACTTTTTGAATTGGCTGGGCGCAGGGTGGGCTTGGTCGGCTATGGCGCGGTGCCGAAGATTTTGGCCCCGGTATTGCAAACCCTGGGGTGTGAGGTTCTCTATACCGCGCAGTCACCAAAGCCGGACGCCATTGGCAGTTTCCGTTCCATGGGCGCGCTACTGTCTGAAAGCGATATCGTTTCCCTGCATATCCCAGAAACACCAGAAACGCGCGGCCGCATCAATGCGGTTGCCATTGCCCGCATGAAGCCAGGTGCCGTGCTGGTGAATACGGCGCGCGGGGGCTTGGTGGATCAGGCGGCGCTGGTTGCGGCGCTAAGGTCCGGCCATCTTGCCGCGGCGGGGCTGGATGTCTTTACCGCTGAGCCGACGGACCCCGCCGACCCATTGCTTTCCCTGTCCAATGTCGTGCTGACGCCGCATGTGGCCTGGCTTACCACTGGCACTTTCGCCAGGTCCTTCAGCATCGCGGCTGAGAATTGTCGCCGCCTGGAACACGGCCAGCCCTTGCTGCATCAAGTAGCTTGATGGCGCAGTATCGGGCCGCCGCTATTGGGTGAATATTCGACCCTAGGTTGAATTTGTATTGGCTCCACCATTAGAAATTTCGCCAATGGGGCGAGCAACATTTTGTCATTCTCAAAAACCGCGAGAAATCTTTTCAAAAATGCTTTTATTCTGTTAATTCTATGCCATGTCGAATGACCTGGAAGATCTGGACCGATTCAAGGCGGCATCCTTTGAGCCGCTGAGCTTTCGTGAACGAGGCACAACTGTGCCCTTCACGACATCGCTGCTGGTCAATGCGCGTATCCGCGAAGCCAATGCGGGCCAGGGTTTCGAAATGGTTGTGGTCAACCCATCAGGTGGGCGCGGGGCGCTTATCCTGCCCTGGGAAGCGCTGACGACCATATGTTCGCCAAGTTTATTCGACCGCCATTTATGGGAAAGCTTGGCCACGGCTGAGGATATTTCACCCATTGGCATTCGGCGAGAGGCGCAAAGGCTAGCCATGCAGAACCTGGCTGGCAAGCACGCGGCGGCAGCGGCGCGCGATGCCGAGCGGCGTGAACAGACAAGCCAGCGTCTGGTGCGATCCATGCTGCTGGAAAGCCTGATCAATTCCACACAGGGATCGTCTCAGGCGGCGGGACGTTTGGCAGAATTGGATCCTGATGCCTTCAACAGATTGGCCCGGCGGGCGGTGGTGAAATCAGCCGAAACCGCCCGGGTGCCCTTGGCGGAATTCGCAGATGATCTTGAAGAATTGATCGAATTGTTGAGCGGCGCGGTGCCGCAGGTTGAAGGTGAAGATGCCCGGCTTCGGCAGATATTGGCCGATCTTGTGCGGGTGACCGATGAAATCGCCAAATGGGCCCATAAGCACCCGCCGGAGAGCATCCAATTCCACGCCGCGCGCTTTGTTGATCAGACGGCGCGGCAGACAATCGAATGTGCTGAATTCGTCTTGGCGGCAACCGATGCGCTGATTGCGAATATCGGACTGCTGGCACCAAACTGGAAAACTGACCGCGATATTGTCTTTGATCGCGCCTTACGCCCCGAATTGGTGCTGGATGGCTGGCGAACACCCATAGCGCTTTGGGACACAGCCGGGCCCAACCAGCGCGCCGCAGCAATAGTGAAAATAGCGCTGCTCGCGCCAATCCTACCGCGGGAAGCGAAGGCTTGGCTTGGCAAGGGTGGGGAGTCGTTTGACGTCCCGCGACGTGTTGCGACTGCGGTCAGAGAGAAATCTGATTGGCGCAGTGGCAATTCCCTGGACTTGGTCGCGCGCACCGAGAATCTGGTGAGCTTTTCGCCAGCCTATCAGAATAAAGTTGCCCCCATTGGACAGGTGCAGACCAAAACGCGCCTTACGCGCCCCGCACCACGGGACAAAACCGATGCGGAAAAACATGGGGCCAAGGACCAATCCGGTGCCCTTCCACCGAATGTGGCGAGCGGATCAACGCAGCCTGAATCCGCGTCAGGCCGGCGCAGCCGCACCTGGGCAAACCGCGCCATTGCCAATCAATTGGAAGTCGCTTCCGATGAAGCGCTGACCAAGATCGTTGCCGTGGTGGACGGGCTTGGCAACCCTGAAATGCGTTTGCGCATTCTGGGCCCATCATTGCATCGGCTGAAACGACTACGCCCGCCAAGGCTGGTAAGCCTGATGCGTTTGCTTTTCCTGCCGCTTTCTGGCGCATTGACGGATACGGCGAAGTGGGAGCAGCTGGAAGGGCGCATCCCACGTTCGGCGATCAAGCCATTGATGGATACTCTGGACCCGTCGCTTGAGCCTCAAGTTGAAATCTTCGACCGGCAGCTGCGTGGCAAGACCTTTGATGACGCCGAATTGGTGGGCCCGGTGGGGCGTGAGCTTTGGCACATAGCTGCCGATGCAGGACCACGCTTGCGGTCCAGTCCCTTCTGGAAGAAGGCCGGCCTCGACCCCGCTAACATTGACACTATTGTTTCACTCGCACTGGGTCTTTGGCAGCATGGGGAGGAGATTTGGAACGGCATGCAGGAAGCCGCCGGACAGGGCAGGCCAGATGTGCTGCGCGCCGCGCTGATGGCGCCGGCAAAAGAAGGCAGGGCGGTTTTTTCAGCAGTGCTTGAGGCTGTGCTCCAGCGCGCGCCGCGCCCTTCAATCTTCGCGGCACTTTTGCAGGATATGCCCGCCCAGATTTCCGACATCTTCGAAAACCTGCTGATGCAATACGCTGGCAATGCCCTGGAGGAACTACCAGAGATTGATTTCGCGGCAGGCGCACATCTTTCAGCTGATCTTGGTGCGCTGATCAATGCGCTTGCAGACTGGCACATGACAACCAGAAGGTTGGATGCCAGGGATCTTTTCGCGCATCGGCGCCTGCTTGATCAATACTGCCTTGCCACTTATCGCGAAGTGGTTTCGGTGCATGTGATCCAGGCACTTTTGGCAATACATAGCGGCCAATCGGCAACTTTGCCTGAAATTGAAGCCATGGCGCAGATTGCGCGGAGCCTTGAGGAAACTGGCAAGCGCTTTGGTGCGCCGCAAGGCTATGACGCCGTGCAGGAAGAATTCCACACGCAGATGGAAAACGCGCTGCGGGACCATGCCCCAATGGCCGCTATCGCGGGTGAAATCGCGCGGATACGGGAGATATTGATCGGGCGCGATGCAGCTGACCGCTTTCTTCTGCGCGCGCGCCGTCAGGGCTTGGGCATCAGATAGTACACAGCCGGGAGAGCCAAGAAATTCCACTGGGCCGCGACATTTTCTGGCATTTTGTTGATAAGCGGCGATGCGTGCACGCAAACAAACAAGACGAATGACGTGCGACGACGCATTGCGTTGCGTGACAAAAAAATCACAAAAACGCCTGTGACTGAAAAGGTAAACAAAAACCAGGTTTTGATTTTCTGCTCAAATCAATATCTAGCGCGGCTGACGCCAAACAACCCTACCTCATATTGTTCGCAACCGGATTGTTGTGCGGCACTCAAAAAATTCTTGGTTAAGCAAACCCCTATCGCGTAAACTTTTCGTTAAGGTTTACCTTATAGGTTAACGGGAGGTGACCTGCCCCCGCCTGGTTTCGGTGGGCAAGTTCGCGTCGAAAAAGCATTTTGTCGGATGAGCGCAAAAACTGCGCCGGGAACTTGAGGCTTCTGGCGAAGGTACCATCATGTCTGGTGCGCAGGTTGATTTAGAACGATTCCGGTTGGATTCCCCCGAGCCATTGAGCTTCAGGGAAAGGGGCGCCACCGTACCTTTCACGACACCCATTCTGTTGAATGCGCGCATCCGCGCCGCAGATATCGGCCACTCCCGGGAAATGGTCGTGGCCAATCCTTCAGGCGGGCGCGGCGCCTTCGTGCTGCCATGGTCCGCCATGCCGGAAATCTGCGCACCCACACTTTATGACCGCCATCTTTGGAACAACCTGAACGACGCTGAAGATATCTCGCCCATCGGCATTCGCCAGGAAGCCCAGCAGCTTGCGGCGCAGGGCTTGGCGGGCCGCCATGCGGCAACCGCCGCGCGCGAAGCGCAGCTACGTGATAAAGCTGCGCAACGACTGATGCGATCCATCCTTCTGGAAGGCCTGATCGCCTCAACAGAAACGCCTGCGGAGAAAGCTAACGTAGCCCAGGCGGTCGAAGCTTCCGCCCGGTCCAATCGGCATGAGCGTGCCTTGATGCGGGCATCTGCGATCGCGGAGGTGCCCTTCGCGGAATTCGCCACTGATCTTGAAGCCCTTGCAGTCGCCTTGAGCGGTGCAACGCCGGAAATCTCAGGGGAAGAATCGCGCTTGCGGCAAATGCTCGGCGGGCTTGGACGGATGGCCGATGGTATCGCAAACTGGGTCAATGAGGAAAATGAAACAGGCCCACATAATCTGGCGGCGCATTTCATTTATCAGAGTGCCCGCCAAACCATGGAATGCGCCGAAAAGGCCCTGTCCGCCACCAATAAAATGATCGTTGATTTCGGCCGATTGGTTCCCCATTGGAAGACTGAGAAAGAAAAGGTTCTGGACCACGCCAGGATACCCGATTGGGTCATGGATGGCTGGCGCACACCTTTGGTGCTTTGGGAAACAACCGGCCCGGCAGAACGCCGCGCAGCGATTTGGGAATTGGCTGTCATAGCGCCGGTGTTGCCGCGTGAAGCGAAGGCATGGCTCGGCAAAACGAGTGATTGGCGCGATACGCCGACGCGCGTGACGCAGACAGTCCAGGAAAAGACGGATTGGCGTAGCGGCATCCAGATGAATATGGTCGCCCGCAACGAAAATCTGCTTGGCTCGGCGATTTCTTTCGAGAATCAAGTTCTGCCAATGCGGCTTTCCGGGCGGCTAGATACCGCGCCCCGCATCAGGGACAGGATGAAAGCCAAACGGGCGAGGGAAGCCAGCAGGAGTAAGCAGGGCGCTCTCAGCCCCGAAAACATCGGATCAATCGCAGGCAATGTCCAGCAAACCGGCTCAAGCGGGATGCTGCAAGCCTTGGGCGGCATAGGTGAAATGCTTGCCGCTGCGCCTGACAGAAAACTGCTTAACATCGTGTCTTTGGTTGATCGCCTTGCCAATGCCGAAATCCACCAACGCCTTCTGGGGCCATCGCTGCCGCGGCTCAGGGTTTTGCAGCCACCAAGACCCGCCAGCCTGAAGCGGCTTTTGCTTCTGCCCCTTTCGGGGGCCCTGACAAATGAAGCAGAATGGCGTCAAACAGGGGCGCAGATCCCGCGTTCGGCCATCAGCCCGCTGATGGAAGTACTTTGCCCGGCATTGGGTATGGAGGCTGACGCCCTCAGGCAGCAATTACGCGGGGTGATGCTGGAAGAACCTGATGTTGTGGATCGGTTTGGCCGCAAGCTTTGGCTGCTTGCCGCAGAAGCGTCACCAGGGTTGTCGCGCCCGGGCGCCAGCCTGTCGCAAGCCGGCCTCTCGGAAAAGGATTTTCGGGCGATTATCGGCTTGGCGGGGGGCATTTGGCGTCACGCGGGGCCACTTTGGGATGCCATGCAGAAAATCAGCCAGGGATGCACGCCTGATGAGCTGCGCGCCGCATTGATTGGCCCCGCAGAGGAAGACCGAAAGCTTTTCGCCGCCGCGCTTGCCACGCTTATGCTACGCGCGCCCCATCCGGCAGTATTCGCCCCGCTTCTTAAGGATAAGCCCATCCCTAATGCGGCGGTGGTGGAAGATATGCTGAACAAGTGGGTGGCTGCCGCCTGCCTTGAATTGGCCGAAACTGAATTTGAGGCGGGAGCACGCCTGGCAGCGCAGACCCTGATGGTGTTGGAAGAACTGGAAGCGGTCCCACGACGACAATCCAGCTTGGCCGCAACCGAGCTTATGACGCATCGGCGCCATCTCGATCAGTTCTGCCGCCTCACCTATCGCGAAATGGTTTCTGTGCATGTCACCCAAGGCTTGCTCAATCTCCAGGAAGATGAGCTTGACCAATTGAGCGATATCGAAGCCATGGCCCGGGCTGCCCGCAGCCTTGAAGATACCGGCCAGCGCGTCGCGACTTCGCAAAGCTATACCGCCATAAAGGATGAATTCCACACCCGCATGGAAAGGGTGCTGCATTCCAGCGCTCCACCGGCGGTTTCGGCCACGGATGTCGCGCGGGTTGAAGACATTCTCACGGAGCAAAAGGCAGTTAAAGCTGCCATGGGGTCAGGGGGCGGCAAAGGGTTTAAGCGCCGATGAGCCGGGAATGGCAGGGCTGGGATGCGCCCCAGGGGAGAATCACCCCATCAACGATGAGATCAATCAAAACGAAATACTCCACGGGCGATAATGGCGAACTGACGAGGGATTTGGATTACTTATGGTTGATATATTGAATACAATAACAACCTTACGGGTAGACACCCTGGCTTCTGGGTGGGCCGCCCGCAGTGAAGCCTTGATTTATCCGGTTTTGCCTGTCACGACCCATTAGGCAGTAATTTATTGACCATCCAGGTGGGACTTGTCTGAAGGAACAACAACGGATCAGCTGATGCCGGTGCGCGAGGAAGTTGCTTCCTTCGCCATGCTTGGCGCCGGCGTGCCTTTCACCAGCCCAAGGCTGCTGGGCGCCCGTATCAGACTGCTTCCGCGCCAGCGTGACTTTGAACTCGTGCTGCTTAATCCTGCGCAGGCCAAAGGCAGCTATATCATCCCCTGGAAGGGTTTGCCGGAGATTGGGTCCCCCACCCTATATGATGTGCGGCTCTGGGAAGCGCTTTCGAAGGCGAAGGAAATTCACCCAACCGCGATCCGCCGTGAGGCGATGGTCGTATCCGCTGAAGGTCTGGCGGGGCGGCACGCCGCCAATACCGCGCTGGAAGCCTTGAAAGAGGAAAGGGAGAATGAGGGGCGGCTGCTGGCCGCCTTCGCCGGGCAATGCCTGGGCGGCCCACAGGCCAGCATGCCCTTTGCGGCTAAAGTGCATCCAGATGAACGCCAGCACGTGCAAGCCCTGCAATCGCTCTCCGCACGTTCGCCCGCATTGATGGAACATCTCCACGCCCTTGCCGCGACGGTTTCCTTTATCGGGCCCGGGAATCAATCCGGCGCTTCGCCGCTCAGGCGGTTGATGGCTGAAATCTCGGTCATGATTGTTGAAATGCGCGCCTGCCTCCGGGATGGTGATCAAGGCAGCGAAGGGGCGGCCCTGCGCTTCCTGATTGAGGCCAGCGAAACAACACTGCACTACGCTGAACTTACCATCACCGACATCGAAAGCAGACTTGGCGATGTTGTTGACCTTCTTATGCGCCCCGCAGCTGACGCTTCAAAAGTGCTGGAACGCGCGCGGCGCCCGGAATGGATCCTGGATGGATGGGGGATATTGGTCGCGCTGTGGCGCCGCACTGATTCGCTTATGCGGAGCAGCATCATCTGGGATCTTGTTTCATTGGTACCGGCCATGCCGCGCGAACTTCATGAATGGTTCTTGCCGGAACAGGCAAAAAAGCCCCCAGCCAAGCTTTCACGCGTTATCTCCTTCGCGACAGACTGGCGTACGGGACAGACCCTCGAACTCACTGCGCGCAACGAATATTTGATCAGCTTCAGCCTGCATTATGAAAACCGCATGACGCCGATAGGCCAATTCCTACGGAGCCAATCGCGTATTCGGATTCCAAAGTACCGCGGCAGCAGCCGGTCGCTGTCCCGCGTTGGCACCAAGGGGGCCGCCGCAAACCATCCAATGCTGCAAGGCTTCGGCGAGTTGATGGAAAACTTGGGCAGCATCAGTGACGATAACCTGCTGCGCATCATCGCCATGATTGATAGGTTGCCGGAACGCAGTAAGCTTGACACCCTATTGACCGATGCGCGCCCAAGGCTTGCGCAGCTTCGTCCACCCCGCCCGGTAACCTTCACGCGGCTTCTTTTTCTGCCGCTTGCCGGGGCGCTGGTTGATCAGGCTGATTGGCGGCGCGAACCGGAAACAATCCCGCGCACCGCACTGCATGTGATTTCCGGCCTGATCAGTGATCTGTTGGGGGAAGCTTCGCAAGGCCTTGCGGAGGCACTGCGACCGGCTGTGTTTTCTGACTTCGCAATAGTTGAGAGATTCGGCCGCCCGTTATGGGAAGGCGCGGCGCGGGTTGGCGAACGGATCAACCCCGACAAGCGCTGGGCGGATGCCGGCTTTTCGCCGGAAGATTTCCGTAGTGTCATGCGTCTTGCAACTGGTGTTTGGCGACATTCCGGCGCCATCTGGGACGTTCTGCGCCTTGGGGATTCGCCGGTTGCCGTTGATGCCATCAAGGTAGCGCTCTCCGGCCCGGGAAGCGACAGTCAGCCTGTTTTTTCTGCAACCTTCAGAACCCTGCTCCGCGCCGTGCGCAACCCATCCACCTTCGCGGCCATTGTGGCAGGCGGTATGCCGCCCGGCACATCCGAGATTGTGATCGAAAATCTTGAGGATTGGATTGAAGGAGCCCTGCCAAGATTGGTGGATTACGATCCTTCTGAGGCCGCTGAGCGCGCCGAAGAACTGGGCAAAATGGTCGAGACGCTGGGCCAGACGCCGTTTTTCCAGATACCACGGCGCCGCAAGCAGCTTTCCGGCTTCTTCTGGCGCCTTGAACAAAATTGCCGTGCAATACTGCTTGAAATTGTCAACGAACAGATATTGCCGGCCATTACACCTTCATCGGCGCCTTTCTCCGACTTGGCTTTTGCGAAATTGGAACACCAGTCACGCGCAGCGCGTCGGCTTGAGCTTCTAGGCCGGCACTTCGGCAATGATCCAAGCTATGAGGAAACCCAGCAGCGCGTGATCAAGGCGTTTGTTGCCGCAAAAAAGGACCCGGAAGGGCTTGCCATTTCACCCGTTGACCTGGTGAGGCTTGGCGAGATTTTGCTGGGCCGTGAAAAGGCACGCGCCCTTCTTTCGGCCTGAAGCCATCGTTAAGCCAAGCGAACCGGACACGGACTAGCGACGCGTTGGCAGGCGCGTGTTGGCACCGATTTCGTAGGGCGTGCGAAGCGGCCCGGTTTCACCGCGCGGTGCTTCGGGGTCAAGCGCGCGCAGGCGTTCATCCGCGCGATCCTGATCCAATTCGCTTTGTAGCGTGGACATGGCGCGTTCCGTACCAGCCTGCCCAGTGACTGGCAGGTTGGAAGGGGTGGGCGCCGGGCTTGCGGCGGCGCGTGACGCGGGCGCGCTGGGCGCGCTGGGCGCGCTGGGCGCGGGGGCTGGCGCTTCCGCGCAGGCACCCAGCGCCAAAATCGCGCAAAACGCCCCGCGCCGGATGATCACAGCCGTACGCCGGTGGTGGCAAAGGCAACATCGGCGGTTTGCTGGATATTGCGGTCCAGATAAATCGCCGCGCCAATCGCAATGATGATGGCGATGCAAACGCCGCTGATAATGCCGTTCATGGTGTTCTCCCCGGAACCTAGCCTTCAGGGGTTTATGACGGGAACAGGGCATTTCCGCAAGATTTCTTCTGCCAGTGCCAAATCCTCCGGCGCATTGGCGTTGAAGAACGGATCGTGCGGGGTGGCGGGCCAGGCGGCCTCGGCACAACCAAAGCACGCAGTCCAGCGATCAATCTTGCGCTCCCCAGCCAAAAGCGCGGCGCGCAATTCCCCGCGGAGCGCAACAGGCCAAAGCGCCGCCGGCGGGTGGCTTTGCCCGCCTGAGGAGGCCGCAGCCATCGGCACGCCCGCCGCTTCCCGTGCCGCATGCAGGCGGGCCACGAAATCATCCGGAATAAAGGGGCAATCCCCAGGCACCGAGGCAACCCAAGCCAGGTCAGGCCGATGCGCCGCCGCCCATTCAAGCCCGGCGAGAATCCCAGCGAGAGGCCCGGGATGATCCGGCAACGGGTCCGCCACCACGGGCAGGCCGAATCGGGCAAAACGCGCGGGGTCACCATTGGCGTTCAGCATCACGGCCGCGACCTGGGGCGTGATGCGCGCCAGCACATGATCCAACAAGGGCAAACCACCAAGCAGGCGCAGCGGCTTATCCCCGCCCCCCATGCGCCGCGCGAGCCCGCCCGCCAGCACAAGGCCGAGCGTTTCAGCCGCCATCGCGTTCAGCTTCCGCGCTGTTCTTCCGCCAATGCTTGGCGCTTTCTTCTTCCACATAGCGCAGATCGGCATCGAAAATGATGCGGTCTTCGCCGGCAAGTGCGACGAAGCGCTTGCCCTTGCAGCGCCCAATCAGCATCACACCCGCTTCGCGCGCCAATTCCACGCCCCAGGCGGTAAAGCCGGAACGCGATACCAGAATGGGAATACCCATGCGCACGGTCTTGATCACCATCTCAGATGTCAGGCGCCCCGTGGTGTAGAAAATCTTATCGCCTGGCGCTTCCTTGTTGCGGAACATCCAGCCCGCGATCTTGTCCACCGCATTATGCCGCCCGACATCTTCCATATAAACCAGCGGTTCATCCTGCCGACACAACGCGCAGCCATGAATGGCGCCGGCTTCCAGATAAAGTGTCGGCAGCGCATTGATCCGATGCAGCAAGCGATAGAGCCAGGAAGTGCGAAGTTCCGCGCGCGGCAATTTCGCTTCCGCGAAACCTTCCATCAAATCACCAAAGGCCGTGCCCTGGGCGCAGCCTGAGGTCAGCGTCTTCTTGCGCAGCTTCTCCTCATAATCCGTCCGCCGCGTGGTGCGCACAATCACAACGCCAAGATCATCATCATGATCAACGCCAATCACGTCATCATCAGCAAGCAGCATGCCTTGATTGAGCAGATAGCCCAGCGCCAAATCCTCTGGTCTGTCGCCGATGGTCATCATGGTCACGATTTCCTGACCATTCAGGAATAGCGTGAGCGGGCGTTCCACCGTGACACTCGCTTCAATGACGGCGCCCGTATGATCACGCCCCGTCACGCGGCGCGTGAGGCGCGGGTCAGCGGGATCGGGGCGAATGATCAGGGCGTCATGCATGGGCGGAAGATGGGCGGGGCACGGCGCCGGTGCAAGGATCGCGCACCTTACGCCGCGGGCGGCGGCGCGGGATCAAACCCATCAGGCGTGATACCGCGCGGCCTGATCATGGCGTAGGGCCCACGCGGCAGGAAACGCCCGGTACCAGGTTCCGCCTGCACCTTGCCATCGCGCATCACCACTTCACCGCGCCGGATGGTCATGACGGGCCAGCCAGTGACCTCCATCCCCTCATAGGGGGTATAGTCAATCGCGTGCTGCATCAGCGCATTGGTGATGGTGACTTTCTTCTTTGGATCCCAAAGCGCCAAATCCGCATCCGCGCCGATGGCAATGGCACCCTTGCGTGGCGCCAGCCCCATCAGCCGCGCGGGGTTGGTGCTGGTGAGCCGCACGAATTCATCCAGGCTGATGCGACCTTTGGAAACCCCTTCGCTGAAAATGATAGGCAGGCGCGCGGTGAAACCTGGAATGCCGTTGGGGATATCGCGGAACACCGCATCCGTGCCGTTCTGGCGCTTGCCGCGATCACCTTCATAGGAAAAGGCGCAGTGATCGGATGAAATCACATCCAAGGTGCCGCGCCTTATCATCTCCCACACACGTTCATGTTCTTTGCCGCTGCGGGGTGCGGGGCTGCACATGAATTTCGCACCCTCAAAGCCCGGGCGATCCATATCGGATGCGGTCAGGCTGACATATTGCGGGCAGGTTTCACCCCAAACCTTCACGCCGCGCACCTGGGCGCGCGCAATTTCCTCAGCGGCTTCTTCGCAGGAAACGTGGAAGATCTGGATCGGCTGATCCACCAATTCAGCGAGTGCAATGGCGCGATGCGTCGCTTCGCGTTCCACGACCGGCGGGCGCGCCCAGGCATGGTATTTCGGCGCGGTCATGCCGTGCTTCAGCAATTCATGGGTGCGCCAATTGATCGCCTCATAATTCTCACAGTGTACAGTCACCAGGCAGCCAAGCGTGCGCGCCTTGGTGAGAACGCGCAGATATTGCGCATCATTCAAATGCAAGGGTTCGTAGGTCAGAAATACCTTCAGGCTGCGCACGCCTTCCGCCACCAGCCGCGGCACTTCCTCATCCATCACCGCATCGGTTGGGTCGCTGATGATCTGATGAAAGGAATGGTCAATCATGCCGCGGGCGGCGCGGGCGCGGTAATCCGTATAACGGTCCCAAACGCCATAGCCCTTCCATTGCGGAATGAAGCAGACAACGGAGGTTGTGCCGCCGGCGAAAGCAGCGCTGGAGGCTGTGGCGAAGCTTTCCTCATTCACCGTAATCGGCGGTTCCGCGAGACCCGTGCTGGCATAACCCCCACGAGAGGGTTCTTCGATATGGCAATGGCTATCCACGCCGCCAGGCAGCACCAGCGTGCCGGCGGCATCCACCACCCGCGCGCCATCGGCCAATTTTTCGCCGAGGGCGACAATGCGCCCATCCTTCACACCAATGTCGCAGCGCGTGGTGCCGAAGCCAGTCGCGACTTCTCCGCCGCGCACTACAAGGTCAAATTCCGCCATGGTCATCCCCTGTTGTTCAAATGCCTTAAGCAGATCATAGCCTAATGGGGGCTGTTTGCATCAAGCCTTTGCGTCGCGCCGCGCTGCAGCCAGGCCCGCCGCATGGCCGGTGCTGAAACAGGCTTGCAGCAAATAGCCACCCGTCGGCGCTTCCCAATCCAGCATTTCGCCACAGGCAAAAACACCAGGCAAATGATGCAGCATTAGGTTTTCATCCACTTCCGTCCAGGCAAGCCCACCGGCCGAGGAAATGGCGCGGGCAATCGGGAAATAGCCGGTTGCATGCAAGGGCAAAGCCTTGACCAAGCCGGCAAGGTCGTTTTGTTGAGCCCCTGCCTTCAGCGCTTCCTGCACCAGGGCAATCCCAACCGGCGGAAGCCCCGCATTGCGCCGCAAATGGTTGGACAGTGAAAGGCTACCGCGCCGCCCTGCCAGCCGTGCGGCTAGATCGGCAAGGCTGAGATCGGGCCGGAGATCAAGCTGCAACGTGACGCCGCGCTGGCGTTCCAGCGCATCGCGCATGGCGGCACTCAGCGCATAAACTGCGCCGCCTTCAATCCCTGCTTCGGTAATCATTGCCTCACCACGCTGCGTGATGCTGCCGAAGGAAAGCGCAATGCGCTTGAGCGGCGTGCCGGCGAAACGTTGCCGCAAGTGATCAGACCAGGGAATGGCGAAGCCCATATTGGAAGGTGCAAAGGGCCGCGTGGCGATGCCAGGCAAAAGCGCTGGCCAGGTACCATCTGACCCAAGCCGCGGCCAGGAAGCGCCGCCGAGTGCGAGAATAGTGGCAGAAGCTTTGATCTGCGCCTCCCCATCCGGTGTGGCGAATCGCGCGGCGCCATCAGCCGAAAAGCCAAGCCAGCGATGGCGCGGAAGCAAGCGCACACCAAGCGTGCCAAGCCGCGCCATCCAGGCGCGCAGCAGCGGCGATGCCTTCATGGTACGCGGAAAAACCCGACCGGAGGAGCCGATGAAGCAGGGCTGGCCCAGACCCTCAGCCCAGGCAATCAGCGCCTCAGGCGGGAGGGCGCGAATATGTGGGGCGAGATGCGGTTCAGCAACGCCGTAGCGCGTGAGGAAAAGCGGCAGCGCTTCGGAATGCGTCAGGTTCAACCCACCGCGCCCAGCAATCAATAACTTGCGCGCAGGGGATGGCATATGATCCGCGACCATCACCGCGGCACCGGATTGCGCCGCGGCTTCCGCCGCCATCAAGCCGGCGGGGCCGGCGCCAATGACAAGAACGCTCAGGCGCTGCGTTCCAGCAATTCAATCGCGACATTCTCCGGCCCGCGCACGAAGCAAATGCGAATGCCAGGGCGGATAGCGGTAGGCTCCATGGTGAATTCAGCGCCCTTGGCCTTCAATTCCGCCACCACCTGATCAAGCCCCGTGACGGCAAGGCCAATATGTTCAAGGCCGCGATAGGGCATGCTGGGTGGTGGCGCAGTGTTATCGCCCTTGATCGGCGCAATGAAAATGTTCTGCCCGCCAAGCCTGATATCCACGCGCGGTTCGCCCTGCTGGGTGGAGCGTAGAACCTCGGCCCCGAACATCCGTTCATAGAAAACCGCCGTTGCTTCCGGATCAGGGCTGCGCAGATGAATATGGTCGAAGGTAAATTGGGTCATAGGTTTCCCCCTTTTCAGATCGCGCCACTGGCGCGGAGTGTTGCGCGCGCAGCAGCATCATAACCAAGATCGGTCAGGATGGCATCATTGTCAGCGCCCAGCGGTGGCGGCGGCGTATCCACGCGCGGCCCGCCATGCGCGAAGCCGAAAGCAGCGACAGGAACCGAGAATGGCCCCGTCACACCAGGCGCCGCTTCAAAGCGATGCACCACGCCGCGCCCCTTGATCTGCGGATCGGCCAGCGATTCCGCCACATTGCGCACCCTGCCCGCCGGCACATGGCGCGCCTGCAAATAGCTTTCCCATTCGGCAGCGGTCTTGGCCTTTAACAGCTCAGCCAAGGTAGCTGCTTCATGCGCGCGATCGGCATGGCGCGCTTCATTGTTGTCCTTCGCCATATCGGGCCTACCAAGCGCCTGCCACAAACGCCTTTGCTGCCGAAGATTGCTCGCGCCGATCATGACCAGGCCATCAGCAGTTTCGTAGCAGCTATTGGTTGCGAATTCATGGTCATTGCCACGCAGGCGCGGCGGCTTGCCACTGCGCGCATAGGAAGTGACATGACTTGCCATCATCATGATCGCGACATCAAGCATGGCAAGATCAATATGCTGGCCGTGCCCGGTTCTCTCTCGCTGGAATAGTGCTGCCGAAAGGGCGAAGGCGCCCATGGTGCCGGTGGCGTAATCAATCGCCGGGGCACCGAATTTGATAGGGTTCACTTCTGGCGTACCGGTGCAGGCCATAATGCCCGATGTTGCCTGGATAACGTGATCATAGGCAGTCTGTTCACCACGCGGCCCGCCATGACCGAAGGCTGATATGGAACAATAAATCAGTCGCGGGTTTATCTTCAACAAATCCTCATAGCCCAGGCCCAAAGCTGCAAAGGCGCCGG
>JBIJAH010000018.1:0-65814 GCA_044345845.1 Roseomonas sp. | reverse complement strand
GGCACCAGGGCGGCTATCCGAACCGGCAGATTTTTGAAGGAACGCGACCATGACCCCCGCCGAACGCGCCGCCGTGCAGGCGCATCTGCGCAAGCTTTTCAGCAACCCCCGCATTCAGGTGACCGCGCCGGACCGCCCCAAGGGCAGCGTGGAGCTTAAAATCGGCAATGAATTCATCGGCACCGTCCACCGCGATGCGGAAGATGGCGATGTTTCCTATGCCGTGCAGATTGTGGTGCTGGCGGAAGATTTGCAGGATCAGGATTGAAGGGGGTGCGTGACTAGCCCCCCAGCCGCGCCTTCACCATCGGCCCGGCCTTGGCCATATCCAAAGCCGCGGCGTGGCGAGATTTCAGCACCGCCATCACCTTGCCCATATCCTTGATGGAGGCAGCGCCCGCTTCCGCCACCGCGGCATCAACAGCAGCCGCCATGGCAGCATCATCCATTTGCTGGGGCAGGAAGCCTTCAATCACGGCGATTTCGGCTTCTTCCTTCGCCACCAATTCGGGGCGATTGCCCTGGCGATACATATCCACACTCTCCCGCCGGGATTTCGCCATGCCGCGCAGCATGGCAATCACCTGATCATCCGGCACGCCCGGGTCCTGCGGCGTCTTGCGCGCGGCGATATCCGTATCCTTCAGCTTCGCCATGATCATGCGGATGGTGGAGGTGGTGGCCGCATCCTTGGCCAGCATCGCGGTCTTTAACGCATCGGTGAAACGGGCGCGGAGTTCCATGGGGTGTTCCTTCAGATAAGGGCGCGCTTATAGCAAAGCGGGGCGGGCGGGCCAGGGCGCGGCGTCACAACGCTCTGACAGGTTGCGTGGACTGACGATAGAGCCCCGCGGGAGACACATTCGTACCCTTACGAAGGGAAATGAACGGGCTGATGAATGGCTACTTCCACAGCGGAAGAGCCTGCCAGTTCGCCGGAAAGCCGGCACTCGCAATATTAACGACGGGTGTCTTTGGGAGGGTAGCAACGTGCTCGCCCAGTCGCTTACTCCAGCTGCTTGTTGGGTTGATGACCTTCAACAAAACTTGAAGGATCGCGAGGCCAGGGTAGAGTCGCGCCAGTGCGCCAGGAGGAAGGCTACGCAAATGGTCCAGCTCAGGCAACTCCCCGCGGGCTTGCAAACTGGGCAGAGATGGCCGCGGGCGATTCCAGAGGCGGGCATGATGTGCGCAAATGTTTCGGATGTCGTTCAAACAGCGCAGCCAAGTCTCAAGGACGCCCGGCGATGTGACGCCGTAGCGCTGGGAAATGGTAGCGCGATCCTTGATTGTGAGCCCGGTATAGAAATGGGAGAGCGCCCCGAAATCCCATAGCTCGACAGACATCCAAATCGGTAGATGCGAGCCGGCATATTTATTTTTGAAGTGGACAACGAAGTCCTCTTTTGAACGCGCAAAGGAAAGATCAACCCGTTCGAGCCAATCTTGGTGACGTATACGTCCGATTTTTGGATCAGCTCGTCTTGCAAAAGTTCCGTGCAAAAGGCTAGGATCACGATGTGCGGTTGGGCTGCGCTGCCCAAGCAAAAGGGCAATATCCGTGCGAACGGCAATCTCGACGCGCTCAAGGGCATCGAGTACAAGCAAGCGCATCTTTTTGTCGAAAACGTAAAGTTCCAGGATATCAGAGAATTTAGTGCCGGGCTTGAACGCCTCCAGGATGCGTATCTTATTCTGACCTGTCGCAGGATCAAAGAAGGGCTCAGATTGACGGAAGGGATACCAATAGGCGCTAAGGCGATAATACCCTATTCTTGCTAGGCAAGCCTCAGCTTTCGCAATATCGGTAATGACCAACCCGCGAGAGCAAAGACGGGAAATCTGTTGCGCAACAGGCAGGAAAGGTTTTGTGAACTGTGCCACACAAGACCTGTAAAAAGAGAAGGCCGACCCGTACACCGAGGTGCAGAGGAGCCGGCCATGTCAAACAAAGACCTACTTGAAGCCGACCAGAAATGCAACGGCGAATTAGGATGGGACTTTAGAAATATGATAACAACAAAAATGAATATTTTTGTTGTTATCATATTTTTGAATGCTTGTCAATAGGTATATAATGCTTTGATTTTCTTGTTTTTTATCGTACTCTTTCGGGGGTTATTTGTTGCAAAATAGGAAATGAAATGCATGTCTAGCACGGCTCAGCTGGGCTTTGAAGATCGCCTGCGGCGAGAAATCGAAGAGATCGAGCGTCAAATCAGAGAGCTGACCCTCGAGAAGCAGGCCCTTGAGCGCCAGCTTCTGAAGGCGCGCCGGGCCTCGACTGTATTGTCTGACGTTAGCCGCAAAAATAGCCTCACGCGGATCCTCGTAGAGGAAAAGATACTCGACGCGCTGAGGGGGGCGAAGAGATCGCTGTCCAATCCGCAGCTCTACCGCGAAGCAAAGGCGATTGATGGCAACCTGAAGAGTTCGACGTTTCGGACCTATCTGCACCGCATGAAGGCGCGCGGGCTGATCGTATCTGCCGGCACTAATGGGAATTGGCGCATGCCGTCGGAGCAGGTTGTCCTAAAGACATTTCACAAGCAAGTCACTTGAACAATCGCATTTGACGTTGAGTGCCCTAGCCTTCCCCGCCCTTCGCGCCATAAAACATCACCCAGGTCGCGAAATCGGGTGAGAAATCCTCAAACCGATGCGCCTCCCCCGCGCGCACAAAAAGCGCGTCATGCGGGGCGAAGGGCACACGTTCCGCGCCCCGCCGTAACCAGCCGGTGCCGGAAGCGATGATGTAAAGCTCATCCTGGTCATGCGGTGTTTGCGTATCCTCACCCTTGGGGGCGAACCAGCGGAGCTGCATGGTGCCGTGTTCCAGCAACAGCGCGGAAAGCCGGCCGGGGGAAGGCGGCGTCGCAGCGGCCTCGGCCGCCGTGATCAGGGTGCGCGTTTGGGTTTCAGACATTCTGGTTCACCTCAATCATATTGGCGGAGGGGTCGAGCACGTAAATTTGATGCATCCCCGCCATGGCGTAAACGCCGGCGTCCGATACCAGCACGCCCGCTGCTTCCAGCCGCGCCTTCACGGCCAGGACATCCGGCACGCAAAAGGCCGGGTGCCCGCCGATGGAAGGGTTATGGGCGAAGCTATTGCGGTAAGCGAAGCCCGCATCAGGGCGGATGATATGCAGCCCGCTTTTGTCATCGGCCTTGGTCAGCACGGCCAATTCGGCGGGGTCTATGCTGAAATCCCCACGCTGCGCCGCCGCGCGCCAGCGCCCTTCCTTTAGGCCGATGATATCTGTGTAAAACGTCACAGCTTCGCGCACATGCGGCGCTTGAAGATTGACGTGATGGATATGCCAGGCGGGGGCCGCTGATGGCGCAACGCCATCCGCTTGCAGCAGGAGCAAAAGATTGAGCGCCGGGTCCAGCGTATAAATCGCCGGCTGAGCAAACTCTCCAGGCCGCGCCGGCACGTAAGCCAGCCCCGCCTGATCCAGCTTTGCCACCACAGCGGAGAGCGAGGCAACCTCCAGCGCCACATAACGCCCACCCACCTGGCCAAGCAGTGTGGCACCAGATCGCGCCAGCGCTGGCGCTGGCCGGTGCAGCCGCAAACCGCGCCCGGCTTCGCCAATGAAGCGGCTTTGCCCATCCGGCGCCCGCGCCTCACCAAGCCCGATCAGCGTGCCAAAGAAATGCGCCGCCGCATCCAGATCATGCGCAACAAGCGAAACGTGATGGATGGACCAGGTCATGACCCCCTCACCCAATCTTGAACCGCGTCAGATATTCCGGCGGTGTCGCCACACTGCCGCGCGCATCGGGAATGGGCGGCAGGGTGCGAACTTCCAGCGGCAGCACGCCGGCCCAAACATCCTGCGCCAAATCCTCATCCGGATCGCCAGGCGGGCCGCGGCGGATCTTCGCCGATGCCTCATTGATTTCAATCGCCAGCACCGTTGTCGCCTTGGCTTCATAGGCGGTCATGGGGCGCAGCCTGTCCCAGCGGCCTGGGAACATCCCCTCCACAAAGCGCTTCAGCCGCGTTTCCTTCTCAGCCGGGTCGGCAATCAGCCTGGCGCGGCCCAGCAGCATGACGGAACGATAATTGACCGAATGATTATAGGCAGACCGCGCCAGCACCAGGCCATCCATCAGCGTGACCGTGACGCAGACATCGGCCTCAATACAAGTTTCAATCATCCGGCTGGCGGCAGAACCATGCCAGTACACATGATCCCCTTCGCGCCATTGCAGCGTGGGTGTGACGAAGGGCGCGCCATTCAGCACATAGGCAATATGCGCCAGGGGCTGCGCATCCAGAATGGCGTCAATGCTCGCGCGGTCATAAGCGCCGCGTTCATGCATGCGCTTGACGCGGGTGCGTTCGCTTGGGGCATCGCTTTTGCGGGACATCTTGTGGGCTCCTGAGGCTGGCGGCAGGATCATGCGTCACGCCTGGGCGAGGGGAAAGGGAATTCAAACGCCCGGTGCAGGGAGGATTTTTCCCACCCCTCTCTTTTTCCTTGCCCTGGGAAGTTTTTTCCCGGATAAGCCGGCCTCATGCGCAGCGTTGAAGACATCGTCGCCCTTTTGGGTGGGGCTGAAGCCGCGGCCGAGCGCTGCGGCGTCGGCACGGAAGCCATTCGCAAATGGCGGCAATCAAAGGCCATTCCCACAAAACATTGGCCCGCCATCCTCACCGCCACTGGCCTCACTCTGGCCGATATGACCGGCGCCCCATCCGAAACCCCGAAAACGGAGCCCCTTCCCATGGCTGATACCGCCCCCCCTGGCGCCACCGCCTGCCTTGTCCTGGCTGATGGTACCGTCTTTTGGGGCCGTGGCTTTGGCGCGGAAGGCAAGGCCGTGGCCGAGATTTGCTTCAACACGGGCATGACCGGCTATCAGGAAACCCTGACCGATCCTTCCTATGCCGGGCAGATCATTACCTTCACCTTCCCGCATATCGGCAATGTCGGGACGAATCAGGAAGATATCGAAGCGCTGACGCCCGCCGCGCGCGGCCTGATTGTGAAGCAGGATGTCACGGAACCGGCGAATTACCGAGCGACCCGCCACCTGCATGCGTGGCTGGTTTCGCACGGCGTCCCGGGGCTTGCCGGCGTTGACACCCGCGCCCTGACCGCGCGCATCCGCGATGGCGGGCCGCCCAATGGCGTTTTGTGCCATCGCGTGGATGGGCGCTTTGATATCGCGGCACTCCGCGCCGAAGCCGCTGGCTGGCCGGGGCTTGAGGGCATGGACCTCGCCAAGGATGTCACCTGCCGGCAGAGCTATCGTTGGGATGAAACGGAATGGGCCTGGCCCGCGGGCTTTGGCCGCCAAACCGCACCGAAATACCGCGTTGTCGCGATGGATTACGGCGCCAAGCGCAATATCCTGCGCTGCCTGGCCTCTGCCGGTTGTGATGTGGTGGTGCTGCCCGCCATGGCCTCAGCCGAGGATATCTTCGCGCAAAACCCGGATGGCGTGTTCCTGTCCAATGGCCCCGGTGACCCGGCGGCGACAGGCACCTATGCGCTGCCAGCCATTCGCGCCGTGCTGGATAAGAAGCTGCCGATTTTCGGCATTTGTTTGGGGCATCAATTGCTGTCTCTGGCGCTTGGCGCGCGCACCTTCAAGCTGGCGCGCGGGCATCGCGGCGCCAATCAGCCGGTGAAGGATTTAACGACGGGCAAGGTGGAAATCACCAGCCAGAATCACGGTTTTGCCGTGGACCCGGAAAGCCTACCCGGCAATGCCAAGGTCACGCATATCTCTCTGTTCGATGGCACGAATGAAGGCATTGCGGCGACGGATCGCCCGGCCTTTTCCGTGCAATACCACCCGGAAGCGAGCCCCGGCCCTTCCGACAGCCATTATCTGTTTCATCGCTTCGTTGAAATGATTGAAAGGGCCAAGGCATGAGCAAGATGTTTGATCTGACCGGCCGCGTTGCGCTGGTCACGGGTGGCAATGGCGGCATTGGTCTTGGCATGGCAACGGGCCTCGCCAAAGCGGGCGCGACCGTCATGGTGGCAGGTCGCAATGCCCCAAAGAATGACGCCGCAGTGGCCGGCTTGCGCGCGCTGGGTGCCAAGGCGGAAAGCATTGCGGTGGATGTGACCGACCCTGCATCCATTACCGCCATGGTGGAAGAAACCGCCAAGCGGCTCGGCCGTTTGGATATTCTGGTGAACAACGCGGGCACGAATATCCGCAACCGGCCTGAGACATATAAGCTGGAAGATTGGCACAGCATCATCAATACCAACCTGACCAGCGGCATGTTGGCGTCCCAAGCGGCCTATCCGTATTTGAAGGCGCATGGCTGCGGGCGCGTGATCAATAACGGGTCCATGCTGTCCATCTTCGGCCTGCCTTTGCATGTCGCTTACGGTGCCTCCAAGGGCGGCGTGGTGCAGATGACAAAATCCACCGCCGTCGCCTGGGCTGCCGATGGCATTACGGTGAATGTGATCCTGCCCGGCTGGATTGATACGGAGCTGACGCGCAAGGCGCGGCAGGACATGGCCGGGCTGAATGACAATGTGCTGGCACGCACACCATCCAAGCGCTGGGGCGAGCCCGGAGATTTTGAGGGGGTTGCGGCCTTCCTCGCTTCCGATGCCGCGGCCTTCATCACCGGGGTCGCGATCCCGGTGGATGGTGGGTATTCGGTGCAGGGGTGAAATGCCCACCCTCGAAACCCTGCTGATTTTTGCGGCGCTTTCGCTCGGCCTCGCCGCTACGCCGGGGCCGAATATGCTTTATCTTGTCTCGCGTTCCTTGGCGCAGGGTGTTGGCGCCGGCATGATTTCGTTGATTGGCTGCCAATGCGGATCGCTGGTCATCATGCTCTGCGCCGCAGCGGGCATCACGGCAGCGCTTTTCGCCATCCCCTATGCCTGGGATGTGCTGCGCATTGGTGGCGCAGCCTATCTAGCCTTCCTCGCCTGGCAATGCCTCCGCCCCGGTGGGCAGCCGATTTTCACCACACGCCCCATGCCACGCGAACCGGCATCGCGCCTGTTTGGTGTTGGTTTCGCCACCGCCGCGCTCAATCCCAAAGTCGCGATTTTCTATGTGGCGGTGCTGCCGCCCTTTATTGACCCCGCGCTTGGCGATGTTTTTCTGCAAAGCATCACGCTTGGCGCGGTACAAATCGCCATCGCCATCATCTTCGATGGCTTATTGATTTACGGCGCCGCCGGGGTTTCGCGCTTCCTCAGCGAAAACCCTACCTGGATGGCCGCACAGCGTTGGATTTTGGGCGGGGCTTTGGCGTTAATCGCGCTCAAACTCGCCACCGAAAGCCGCGCATGAACCCCCCTCTCACCCTGCTGCAAAACCCAAGGCCCTGAACCATGCCGAAGCGCACTGACATCAAATCCATCATGATCATCGGCGCCGGGCCGATCGTCATCGGCCAGGCCTGCGAATTCGATTATTCCGGCGCGCAAGCCTGCAAGGCGCTGCGCGCTGAGGGCTATCGCGTCATTCTGGTGAATTCCAACCCGGCCACCATTATGACCGATCCGGGGCTGGCCGATGCCACCTATATCGAACCGATCACGGTCGAGATCGTTGAAAAAATCATCGCCAAGGAACGCCCGGATGCGCTGCTGCCCACCATGGGCGGACAGACTGCGCTGAATACATCGCTGAAACTCGCAGAGGCCGGCATTCTGGAAAAATACGGCTGCGAATTGATCGGCGCCAAGGCCGAGGTGATAGACAAAGCCGAAGACCGCCAGAAATTCCGCAATGCCATGACCAAAATCGGCATTGAAAGCCCGAAAAGCGAAATCGCGCATACCATGCCGGAAGCCTGGGATGCGCTGAAAATCGTGGGTCTGCCCTGCGTCATTCGCCCATCCTTCACGCTCGGCGGCACGGGTGGCGGTATTGCCTATAACCGCGAAGAATTCGAACAAATCGTCTCCTCGGGCCTGGCTGCTTCCATGACCAGTGAAGTGCTGGTGGAAGAAAGCGTGCTCGGCTGGAAAGAGTTTGAAATGGAAGTGGTCCGCGACTGCGCAGATAATTGCATCATCATCTGTTCCATCGAAAACCTGGATGCGATGGGTGTGCATACCGGTGATTCCGTCACCATCGCCCCGGCGCTGACGCTGACCGATAAGGAATATCAGCGCATGCGCGATGCTTCCATCGCCTGCTTGCGTGAAATTGGCGTGGATACTGGCGGGTCCAATGTGCAATTCGGCATCAACCCGGCCGATGGGCGCATGGTGATCATTGAAATGAACCCGCGCGTTTCGCGTTCTTCGGCGCTTGCGTCCAAGGCCACCGGCTTTCCCATCGCCAAGGTCGCGGCGAAGCTTGCCGTTGGCTATACGCTTGATGAATTGGCCAATGACATCACCAAGGTCACGCCGGCCAGCTTTGAGCCCACCATTGATTATGTGGTGGTGAAGATCCCACGCTTCACTTTTGAGAAATTCCCCGGCACGCCGGCCACACTTACCACCTCCATGAAATCGGTTGGTGAGACCATGGCGATTGGCCGTTCCTTCGCGGAAGCCATGCAAAAGGGCCTGCGCGGGCTGGAGATTGGATATTCCGGGTTGGATGAAGTGCCCATTCCCGGCGATGGCAGCCCGCAGGCTTTCCATGCAGCACTCGCAACCCCGCAGCCTGATCGCATCCTGATCGCGGCGCAGGCCATGCGCGCGGGCATGAGCGTGGAAGCAATCCACGAAGCCTGCAAATTCGATCCCTGGTTCCTGCGTGAGATTGAAAAGCTCGTGCGCACGGAAACCGAGATCCGCGCCAATGGCCTGCCGAAGGAAGCCACGGCGCTGCGGCGCATCAAGGCCATGGGCTTTGCCGATAAGCGGCTGGCAGTGCTCACTGGTAGCACCGAGGCTGATGTGGCCGCATTCCGCATCAAGCTTGGCGTGACACCAGTCTATAAGCGGATTGATACCTGCGCGGCGGAATTCGCTTCCGAAACACCTTATATGTATTCCACTTATGAAGGCGGTTTCGGCACGCCCGTATGCGAAAGCCGCCCCACCGCCCGGCAGAAAATCATTATCCTGGGCGGCGGGCCCAACCGCATCGGCCAGGGCATTGAATTCGATTATTGCTGCGTCCATGCCGCTTACGCGCTGAAGGAAGCCGGGTTTGAGACCATCATGGTCAATTGCAACCCCGAGACCGTGAGCACGGATTACGACACATCGGATAGGCTCTATTTCGAACCGCTCACCGCGGAAGATGTGATTTCGCTCATTCGCAAGGAACAGGAATCCGGCGAATTGCTCGGCTGCATTGTGCAATATGGCGGGCAAACGCCGCTCAAGCTCAGCCAGGCTTTGCACAAGGCGGGCATCCCGATCCTGGGCACCAGCGCGGAGGCGATTGATATCGCCGAAGACCGCGAACGCTTCCAGCAATTGCTGAGGGGCCTTGGCCTGAAGCAACCGCGCAATGGCACGGTGCGCACATTGGAAGAAGCCGCTGATGAGGCGGAGCGTATCGGCTACCCGGTGGTGGTGCGCCCTTCCTATGTGCTGGGCGGGCGCGCGATGGAAATTGCCTATAACCGCGAACAGCTCATGCGTTTCGGCGCGGAGGCTGTGAAGGTTTCCGGCGAAAACCCGATCCTGATTGACCAATATTTGGTGGATGCGATTGAGGTGGATGTGGATTGCATCGCGGATTCCGATGGCAATGTGCATGTTGCCGGCGTGATGGAACACATCGAAGAAGCCGGCATTCATTCCGGCGATTCCGCTTGTTCGCTGCCGCCCTATTCCTTGCCGCCCGCAATTGTGACGGAATTGAAGGCGGAAACGGTCGCCATGGCCCGTGCGCTAAATGTGCAGGGGCTGATGAATGTGCAATATGCCGTCAAGGATAATGAAATCTACGTGTTGGAAGTGAACCCGCGCGCATCACGCACCGTGCCCTTCGTTGCTAAGGCAACCGGCGTTGCGGTCGCGAAGATCGGCGCGCGCGTGATGGCCGGCGCCAAGCTTGCTGAATTCAATCTGGATGATGATGCCATCTATCGCCATGTCGCGGTGAAGGAAGCGGTCTTCCCCTTCAACCGCTTCCCCAATGTGGATGTGATCCTGGGCCCTGAGATGAAATCCACCGGCGAAGTGATGGGGCTTGATGTTTCTTTTGAGCGCGCATTTCTGAAATCTCAGCTTGGCGCCGGGGTAAAGCTGCCGGAATCCGGCACTGCCTTCATTTCGGTCAAGGAATCAGACAAGGGCGCAGCCGTCACCCTCGCGCGGCGCTTGTCTGAAATGGGCTTCCGCGTGGTCGCCACGCGCGGCACTGCAGCGCGCATTCGCGATGCCGGCTTTGCTTGCGATATTGTGAACAAGGTGCTGGAAGGCCGCCCCCATTGCGTGGACGCGATTAAGTCTGGCGACATTCAACTGGTGATCAATACTACCGGGGGCGGGCAATCGGTTTCTGATAGCTTCGATATCCGCCGCAGCGCGCTGACCCAGGGCGTGCCGCACTACACCACCCTGGCCGGCGCCCGGGCCGCCGTTCACGCCATTGCGGCTTTACGCGCCGGAACCCTTGATGTTGCGCCCCTTCAGGCATATTTTGAGAAATCGTTCTGATGAGTGGGGCGTGCGGAGCATTTTCAAGCCAAGTGGAAACGCTTGGCGGCTCGGAAAATGTGACCGAACAAAGTTTTGGTGCGCGCCCGGTGAACGAATGTGAACGGGGGGCGCACTAAAGCGGCCCCTTAATCATTTCCGGCTGGCATAACCCAGTCGGAACGAAGCCAAGGAAGTACTGCCGTGCAAAAGTTCCCAATGACCGCCGAGGGCCTCGCGCGCTTGGAGGAGGAACTCAAGCAGTTAAAATCGGAAGAACGCCCCGCGATCATCCGGGCGATTGCCGAAGCGCGCGCTCATGGCGACCTTTCCGAAAACGCCGAATACCACGCGGCGCGAGAACGCCAATCCTTCATTGAAGGCCGCATCGCGGAGCTGGAATCGGTGATTCCTTCCGTCGAAGTTATTGATTCAAAAAGGCTTACCGGGAACCAGGTGCGCTTCGGCGCCTATGTCACCATCGTTGACGAGGAATCGGAAGACGAGAAGAACTACCGCATCATTGGCCAGTATGAGGCCGATATGAAGAATGGTTCCATCTCAGTCTCCTCACCGCTCGCTAAGGCGCTGATGGGGCGCAAAGTTGGAGATTCAGTGGAAGTGCCAGCGCCGGGTGGTTCCCGTTCGGTTGAAATTACCGCAGTTCGCTTTAGCTAAACAAGGCCATCACCATGCCGATGCGCGCGGCGCAGGCCGAAGGCCGCGCCATTACCTTGGCCGATATCCGCGCCGCCGTGGGGCGCATCTCTGGCGCCGTACTACGTACCCCGACGCTCGAAAGCCAGGCGGTTTCCCGCGCGACCGGGGCAAGGGTCTTCCTGAAGCTGGATAACCTACAGGCCACCGGCGCCTTCAAGGAGAGGGGCGCGGCCAATCGGCTGGCGCTGCTATCGGCCCGGGAAAGGGCCGCTGGCGTCATCGCCATGTCCGCCGGCAATCACGCCCAGGCCGTGGCCCGCCATGCCTCACTCGCCGGTATCGCCGCCACCATCGTCATGCCGAAATTCACCCCGGCCACCAAAGTGACCCGTACGGAAGCCTGGGGCGCGCGGGTTGTGCTGCACGGCACGACCCTGGCTGAGGCCGCCGCCCACGCCCATGCGCTGGCGGCTGCCGAGGGCCTGGTCTTCATCCACCCCTATGACGACCCTGCCGTGATCGCCGGCCAAGGCACCGCGACGCTCGAAATGCTGGAAGATGCGCCCGCTATCGAAGCCCTGGCGATCCCCGTGGGCGGCGGTGGGCTTTGTGCTGGCGCGGCTATCGCCGCCGCCGAACTTCGCCCCGGCATGCCAGTTTTTGGCGTGGAGGTGGAATTCTACCCTGCCATGGCGCAACGCCTGGCCGGCAAGCCCGTGCAAGTCGGCGGCCCGACCATCGCGGAAGGGATCGCAGTGCGCGATGTGGGCGAAACACCCCTCGCCATCCTGAAACGCCTTGGTATAGAAGTGCTGGTTGTGCCGGAACGCGCGGTGGAACAGGCGATTGTCCTGCTCGCCGAAGGCGCCAAGGTGCTTGCTGAGGGCGCTGGCGCTGCCGGCCTCGCCGCCATCCTCGCTTTCCCGGAGCGTTTCGCGGGCAAGACTGTCGGCACCATTGTCTGCGGCGGGAATATTGATCCGCGCATCCTGGCGAATGTGCTGCTGCGCGAATTGCTCCGCGATGGCCGCATCCTGCGGCTCCATCTGGATATCCCAGACCGCCCCGGCGTGCTGGCGGATATCGCAACCCGCGTGGCCGCCGCCGGCGGCAATGTGATCGAAGTCAGCCACCAACGGCTTTTCGCGGCGCCGAGCGTGCAAAGCGCCGAATTGGAACTGATGATCGAAGTGCGCGACACGGCCCAAGGGGATGCGATTATCGCGGCGCTTGAAGCGGGGGATTACGTCGTGCGGCGGGGCTGAAAGCCCGGTCGCCGCACGCAAAATCAACCTCTCGCGCGGGGCTGAAAGCCCGGTCGCCGCACGCAAAATCAACGTCTCGCGGCGAGGGTAAGGGCGAGGCGCTGCCTCGCGCTCCGCCGGGGTAGCCGTGCCACCCCGGACCCCGCCTGGACTTGGCGCTGCCCAACGCGCAAGCTTGGTCCATATATCGGGGGGGAAGCGCGAAATGGAACTCAGGGGAAAGGTAGCACTGGTCACGGGCGGGAATGGCGGGCTTGGGCAACGCATCTGCCACGCGCTTGCACGTGAAGGCGTGCACATCGCCGTCATGTACGCGCAAAGCAAGGACCAGGCGGAAGGCGTGGCACGCGACCTCGCCAGCCAATACCAAATCAACGCAGCGGCCTTTGGCTGCGACATCACCAATGGCGCGGCAGTCGAAAACCTAGTCGCGGCTGTCACGGCACGCTTCGGGCAACTCGATATCCTGATCAACGACGCGGCCTTCAATAAATCCGTGCCCTTCCAGGATTTGGACAGCCTGACTGTCGAACTCTGGGAAAAAATCATGGCGGTGAACCTCACGGGGCCCATGCGGCTGATCAAGGCCGCGGCCCCGGCGCTGAAGGCCAGCGGGGCGGGGCGGATCGTCAATATATCCTCAGTCGCGGGGCTGGGGCCGACAGGGTCTTCCATCGCCTATGCGGTTTCCAAGGCGGGGCTCATTCACCTCACGCGCTGCATGGCCGTGGCGCTGGCGCCAGAAACGCTGGTGAATTGCGTGGCGCCCGGCCTGCTGGAAGGCACCCGCGCTACTGCCAACCTTCGCCCGGAACAGATTGAACGCTCCGCCGCGTCATCCCTGCTGCAAAAAGCCGCCGATAAGGATGATTGCGCCGATATGGTGGTGACCATGTGCCGGACAGAAACCATGACCGGCCAGACCATCGTGATTGATGCGGGGCGGATTTTTCATTGACGCTGCATCAGGTAAGGCGGGAATAACCCATAGTTGCTTTTGATTGGTGTTTTGCTATTCTGGGTTGTATATCACCCAGCCTGGGAGAAACCCCATGCCTCGCCTTACCCCCCTGCTTGCCTTGCCGATCCTGCTCGGCTGCGCTTCCGCCACCCAAACCTATGCGCCGGATGGCCGCGCCGCCCATGCGGTGGATTGCGGCGGGCTTTGGCGCGATTGGGGCGCCTGCATGGAACGGGCAGGGGAGATTTGCGGCGCCAAAGGCTATGACATTCTGGCCCGCGATACGGATCGCAACCGCTCCGGCGGCTATCTGCGGTCTGGCTCCAGCGCCGGCGGGAATTACATCAGCACCCATACGCGCAACATGCTGATCGCTTGCCGCAACACGCAGCAGGCGCAAGCAAGCTAGAGCATTTTCAAGCCAAGTGGACACACTTGGCGGCTCGGAAAATGCGATCAAACAAAGCATTTTCAAGCCAAGTGGACACACTTGGCGGCTCGGAAAATGCGATCAAATAATGGTTCAGACGTTGAACCTGAACAGCATCACATCCCCATCGCGCACAACATATTCCTTGCCTTCAACGCGCATTTTGCCGGCTTCCTTGGCGCCCTGTTCGCCGCCCAGCGCGACATAATCATCATACCCGATGGTTTCCGCCGCGATGAAGCCGCGTTCAAAATCGCCATGGATCACGCCAGCGGCCTGCGGTCCCTTCATACCCTTCAGGATGGTCCAGGCGCGCGCTTCCTTCGGCCCCACGGTGAAATACGTAATCAGCCCAAGCAGCGCGTAACCAGCACGGATCACCCGATCCAGCCCGCTATCTTCAAGCCCAAGGGAAGACAAAAACTCCGCGCGATCCGCCTGCGCCATTTGGCTGATTTCCGCTTCAATCGCAGCCGAGACCACCACCGCCTGCGCGCCTTCCGCCTTGGCACGTTCAAACACGCGCGCGGATTGAGAATTGCCCGTGGCGGCTGAGGCTTCTTCCACATTGCAGACATAAAGCACGGGCTTTGTTGTCAGTAATTGCAGCCGCTTCGCTGCTTCTTCTTCGCCCGCCGGCACCGCCGTGCGCGCCGGGCGGCCCGCTTCCAGCGCGGCCTTGATCGGGTCAATCAAGGCCATTTGCGCCAGCGCTTCCTTATCGCCACCGCGCGCGCGCTTCACCAGGCCCTGGGCGCGTTTTTCCAGGCTGTCCAAATCCGCCAGCATCAATTCGGTTTCAACCGTCTCGGCATCGCGGATCGGATCAATGCTGCCTTCCACATGCGTCACATCGCCATCTTCAAAGCAGCGCAGCACATGCACAATCGCATCCACTTCGCGGATATTGGCAAGGAACTGATTACCCAGCCCTTCGCCCTTGGAAGCACCGCGCACCAGCCCCGCGATATCCACAAATTCCAGACTCGTCGGCACGGTTTTTTGCGATTTGCCAATGCGCGTCAGCGTATCCAGCCGCATATCAGGGACTGCGACGCGCCCGACATTCGGTTCGATGGTGCAGAAAGGATAATTCGCTGCCTGCGCCACTGCGGTTTGCGTCAGCGCATTGAACAGCGTGGATTTGCCGACATTCGGCAGGCCAACAATGCCGCAATTGAAACCCATCTTTATGCTCCCGGCGCGGCGGGCCAGGCGGCACGCAGCGCATTCCAGAATGTCTCAGCCACCACGCCGGCGGCAATGCGCGCGGCGCCATCATCACTAATTGGCATCAAGGCGGCCGCACGCAGCGCCGCGGCAATTTCTGGCAACGCGATGGTGATCGGCGCCAGCCCCGTAACACTCACTTGCGCGGCCAGCGCAGCATCCTCAGCATGGCAACGCAATTGGCGCGCAATCAACAGCAGTGCCGCAGCCATGGCAGCAGCGCGTCGCGCTTCATCACGCGGCAAATCATCATCAGCCAAATCAAGCGTGGCACGCAGCCCAGCCGCCGCCTGCGCCAGCGCACCTGCTTCGCGCACCAACGCGGCAGAGAGCAACGCGGCACCATTGGCGCGATCTTCCGCGCTTGGGCCCATCATATCCATGGTGAAGGCGTCTTCGGCTTCCATCACTTCTCCTGCGTCAGCAGCGCGATGCGCGTCATGAAATCTTCAGTCTTCAGGCTAGCGAGCATGGGCGCGGCATCGGCCACCGCATCCAAGAGCTTCTCCAGCCAGGCCTGATCCGCCTTGGCGAAATTGCCCAGCACATGGCCGGTCACCGCATCCTTATGGCCCGGATGGCCAATCCCCATGCGCACGCGCCAGAAATCGGGCGATCCAAAAGCGCGGCGCATATCCTTCAAGCCATTATGCCCCGCAACGCCGCCACCAAGCTTCACGCGCAGCTTGCCGGGTGCCAGATCCAACTCATCATGAAAGGCCACCACATTCGCGGGCGGGATTTTCAGGAAGGCGGCGGCTGGCTGCACGGAATCACCACTCGCATTCATGTAGGTTTGCGGCTTCAGCGCCAGGATGCGTTGCCCGCCAATGGCACCTTCCGCCACTTCGCCCTTGAAGCGCTTGCGCCAGGGGCCAAAGCCATGGCGCCGCGCAATTTCATCCAACGCCATGAAGCCGATATTGTGCCGCTGGCGCGCATGTTCAGACCCTGGATTGCCAAGGCCGACCCAAAGCATCGGGGCGCTGTCGCGGGAAGTCATGGCATCATCAACCCAAAAAGGGTCCGGGGGAGGCTTCCCCCGAACCCTTGATGTTCAGAAACAGGGGCGAAACCCCTGTCCAGCTTACTTCTTCTTCGCAGGCCCCTTGGCCGACGCGGCGGCACCAGCGGCGGGCGCCTTCTGCTTCGTTGCTTCCACAGGGCCAGCGGCGGCGGCCGGCGCGGAATCATCAACCACGGTCGGCGCGGCAATGGACGCCACCATGAAGTCGCGGCCCACAATAGCCGGCTTGGTGCCGAACTGATCCTTCACCGCGGACCAACGCAAGCCCGCACCGATCTGCGCTTCGGCCAGATCAAGTTCGAACTTTTCGGGCACCGCATCCGGGTCCGCCAGCACTTCGATTTCGCGGCGCACCACGTTCAGCACGCCACCCGCCTTCAGGCCAGGGCAGGTATCTTCATGCAGGAAGGCCACCGGCACCTTCACGCGAATACGCGCGCCAGGCGCCAGACGCTGGAAATCCACATGCAACGGACGATCCGTCACGGGATGGAATTGCACATCGCGCATCAGGCAGCGTTCCGTATCGCCGCCCTTCACCGCCACCTCATAAAGATGCGATTGCCAGCCGGCCTTGTGCAATTCCTTCATCACATCGCGCGGGTCGAGGGCGATCAAGGTCGCCTCACGCTTCGCGCCATAGATGACAGCGGGGACATGCCCCTCACGCCGAGTTGCGCGTGCCGCCCCCTTACCGGCCCGCCCGCGCGCTTCGGCTTCGATCCGTACAGTTTGGACCATTGTCCGTGCTCCTTCGGGTTTTGATGGTGCCGCAAGGCGCACCCAGGCGCCAAAAAGCAAACGCTGGCCTCCAGGGGTGCCAACGCTGCGGGGGCTTCTAGGGGATGAGCCGGCAGGGCGCAAGTGAAGCGCGCTGAATTCGGCCATTCCTGATCAAGGCCCAGGCCGTTTTTGCGCCAGATCAAGTTTTGAATGCAAGTCAGAGCTAATATTAGCACATGGTAATCTCGTCAGCCGAGGCGGGACGAAGCAGGAGGGTTAACGCATGTCCGGGAATGAAGACGCCGTGGCGTTGAAGCGCCGCTCCATATTATTGGGCGCACCCGCCCTGGCAGGGGGCCTCGCCTTGGCCGGTCCTTCGCGAGCCAGTGTCAGGACCAATGCGAAAATTGTCATCATTGGGGCGGGTGCGGCGGGCCTTGCCACGGCATCTCGCCTGGCGGATCGGCTGGAAGGCGCTTCCATTACGCTGGTGGATCGGCGGCGGGAACATCTCTATCAGCCGGGCTATACGCTGGTAGCCGCCGGGCTGAAATCCGCCGATTACACGGTTTCCACCACGCGGGAGTTTGTCGCGCGCGGTGTGACGCTGATCGAGGAAGCCGCCGCCGAAATTGACCCGGTCGGCAAGACCGTGACCACCGATCAGGGCAAGCGCTTGCCCTATGATTTTCTGGTCGTGGCCACGGGGCTCGAGCTCAACTATGGCGCCATTGAAGGCATGGATGTGGCGCGCGTCGGGCAGAATGGCATGGGCAGTGTCTATGCCGGGCCGCAGCAGGCAGAGGCCACCTGGCGCGCCATGTCAGCCTATGCCGATAAGGGGGGCGTTGCTGTCTTTGGCAGACCGCCAACCGAGATGAAATGCGCCGGCGCGCCGCTGAAATACGCCTTCCTGACCGATGATACGCTGCGCCGTCGGGGCAATCGCGACAAGGCAGAACTCATCTACAATGCGCATGTCAAAACGCTGTTCAGCGTGCCGATCGTGGCTGAGAAGGTGCGGATGCTCTATGCTGATCGCGGCATTCGCGTGACGCATGATCATGTGCTGCGCAAGATTGATCTGGACCGCCGTATTGCGACCTTCCGCACGCCCAATGGCGATAGCGAACAGCGCTATGATTTCATCAATGTCGTGCCGCCCATGCGTGCGCCGGCGGTGGTGCGAAATTCACCACTGCCCTGGCAGACCGGGCCTTGGACGACGGATGGTTGGGCGGAAGTCAATCGCCATACCCTGCGCCATGTGCGCTTCCCTGAAGTTTTCTGCGTCGGCGATATTGCGGGGGTCCCCAAGGGCAAAACCGCGGCGAGTGTGAAGTGGCAAGTGCCTGTGGCGGTGGATCATTTGATCGCGACCATCCAGGGGCGCGAGAGCCAGGAAAGCTATAATGGCTATACTTCCTGCCCGCTGATCACCCGCGTTGGCCGGGCGATGCTGGTTGAATTCGATTACAACGACAATCTGGTGCCATCCTTCCCCGGCATCATTGCCCCGCTTGAGGAGCTTTGGATCACCTGGATCATGAAGGAGGTGGGCTTGAAGCCCACCTATCTTGCCATGCTGCGCGGCAAGGCTTGAAGGAGGAAGGCCATGAAAGATCTCGACCTTGGCACGTTGATTGCCGTGTTTCAGGAAATGCTCGGCTGGACGCTATGGCCGATTATTGCGCTGGCGGTGCTGGCGAGCCTTGCATTCTTCTGGGTGGTACTGCGTGATCGCAGCCTGCTGTCGCGACGGCTTGTCTGGGCTGAAATCTGCGGCTTGGGCGGGGGCATTGCCGCGGTGCTGATCATGCAGGCGGTCACGCATTCCGGCTTTGCCGATTTGGGTGGCCCGATTGACTGGCTACTGGTGCTTGGCATTTTCGTCTTTGGCGCCATCGGCGCCGCACTTGGCTGCTACGCGCTATTCGGTCTTTTGGCCGGCCGCAACCAAAAGACGGCGTAATCCATCGCGTCTTTATCTCGGGAGATCCATCATGACACGCAATATCGGCAGTATTGATCGCGCGCTCAGGATTGGGGGCGGCGTGGTGCTATTGGCACTCGGCGCCTTCGGGCCTTTGGGCTGGTGGGGGGCGATTGGGCTTGTTCCCATCGCCACCGCACTGATTGGCTGGCGCCCGGCCTATCCGCTGCTGGGGATCAATACCTGCGCGCGCAATAGCTGAAACCCCGTGAGGGTTTCAGCCAAGCTGGGGCAAATGGCTTGGCGTTATGGACCAGACCGGGCCCGAGGCCGGGGGTTCGCACCAAAGCGGCAAGGCATTGGGCGTGCGCACATTGGGCACATGGCCAAGTGCCAGGCGCAGCGCACGAAACAGCGCGCCATGCGCCACCACCAACACTGGGCCTTGCTTGGCGGTGGCGCGGTTTATCGCCGCCACGGCGCGGTCATGCAGCGCCTGAAAGCTTTCAGCACCTTCCGGCGTGAAGCTGCCTTCTATCCAGCTATCATACCAATCGCCCATGGGCCGGCCTTCTTCCACGCCAAAACCCACTTCCATTAGCCCCGCATCGGTTGCGACCGGCAGGGAAAGCGCTTCCGCCACAATTTCCGCCGTGCGCAGCGCCCGGCTGAGCGGGGAGGCGATGATGGTCACGATCCCGCGATCCACCAGCGCCAAGGCCGCGCGCCGCGCCTGGGAAACCCCGACCGCATTCAGCGGAATATCCGTATGCCCTTGGCTCAGCCCCTCAGCGTTCCAATCGGTCTCCCCATGGCGCAGGAACCAGAAGGCGGTCGGGTTCAGGCTCACGAAAGCCCTTCCGCCTTCAGCGTGCGCTGCACGGCGGGGCGTGCATTCATCCGCGCATAATGCGCCGCGACATTCGCGGGCAGTTGCTTATTCAACCGCGCCGCCCACCAGAAGCTGACATAGAACAGTGCCGTATCCGCGAAGGAATAAGTGCCTGCCAGCCATTCGCGGCCCCCAAGCGCCTTGTCCATCACGCCAAGGCCCTTTTGGAAAATTTCCTCACCACGTGCCTTCACCGCTTCATGATCCGCTTCCGTCGGCGCGAAATTCGCCGGGCGGAACATGCGCGAAAAACCCTGCATATGCATGGTGGCAACGCAGTAATCGGTCGCTTCCAAAGCCCGCGCCTGCGCATCCGTGCCGGATGGCATCAAGCCGGCGGAGGGAAAGCGCGAAGCCAGCCAAAAGGCAATGGCGGGGTATTCCGTCAGCACCGAGCCATCATCGCGTTCCAGGGTCGGCACCTTGGATTTCGGGTTCACCGCCACAAAACCAGGCTGGAATTGCGCGCCTTCGCGCAGGTTTACGGCTACCGCTTCATAAGGCGCGCCAATTTCTTCCAGCATCACATGGATGCCGATGGAACACGCCCCAGGCGCATAAAACAGTTTCATGATCGCAACCCCTTCAAGAGTTTTGGTCTAATTGAACAGTGAGGAGACCGAGCTTTCCTCACTGATCCGCTTCATCGCTTCCGCAATCAGCGGCGCAATCGTGAGCTGCCGGATATTGCGCGAAACGCGCACCGCTTCCGTCGCCTGAATGCTATCCGTCACGGTCATCATCTCAACCGGTGCCGCGCCAATCCGCGCCACCGCACCGCCCGAAAACACGCCATGCGTCACATAAACGCCAACAGACCTCGCGCCATTCTTCAACAGCGCCTCAGCCGCGTTGCAGAGCGTACCGCCGGAATCGACAATGTCATCCACCAGCAGGCAATCGCGGCCTTCCACTTCACCGATCACATTCATCACTTCGGAAACGCCGGCACGCGGGCGGCGCTTATCAATGATGGCCAAATCCACGCCCAAGCGCGCCGCAATCGCGCGCGCACGCACAACGCCGCCCACATCGGGGGAGACAATCATCAATTCCCGCCCCGCATAGCGTTCCTGAATATCGCGCGAATAAAGCGGTGCCACAAAAAGATTATCCACCGGAATGTCGAAAAACCCCTGGATCTGCGCAGCGTGCAAATCCATGGTCAGCACGCGGTTCGCACCTGCCGCGGTAATCAGGTTCGCCACCAGCTTCGCGCTGATCGGCGTACGCGGGCCTGATTTCCGATCCTGCCTTGCATAGCCGAAATATGGGATCACGGCGGTTATGCGTCGCGCACTGCCGCGCTTCAGCGCATCCAGCGTGATCAGTAATTCCATCAGATTGTCATTGGCAGGGTAGGAGGTGGATTGGATGACAAAAACATCCTCACCACGCACATTTTCATGAATTTCGACAAAAACCTCCAAATCCGCGAAGCGCCGGATGGAAGCATTGGTCAGCGCAATACCGCAAGCGGCGGCCACAGCTTCGGCCAGGGGGCGGTTGCTGTTGCAGGCAACAATCTTCATGCCGGGGGAACTCCGCGCGGGGGCAATGACTTGAGAGGGACCGATACCTAGCAACGTGACGCTTTTGTGTAAATCGCGGCCACCACTTCAGGCCTCCTCCAGCTTCTCCGAAAGTTCCAGCCACTCCTCCTCCAACCCCGCCACTTCCTTGCCAATGGCGGCGCGGCGGGTATTGGCCCAGGCGATATCCTCGGCCTTGAAGCGGGCATAGGTATCGGGGTCGGCCAGCCGCTTTTCGATCAAGGCGCCCTCCTTCCCCAGCTTTTCCAGCGCGGCTTCCACCGCCTTCAGGCGTGCACGCAGGGGTTGCAAGGCGGCACGGTTTTCAGCCCTTTCGCGCCGGGCCTCTGCCCGCACCCCACCAGCTTCCCCACGCGGCGCGGCACCACGCGCACGTTCGGCCAATAGCGCGCGATATTCATCCAAATCGCCGTCAAAACTTGTCACGGTACCATCGGCGACTAGCCATAGCCGATCCGCCACCAGCTCCACCAAATGCGGATCATGCGTGATCAGCACCACCGCGCCTTCAAAATCCGCCAGCGCCTTCACCAGCGCATCGCGCGCATCAATATCCAGATGGTTCGTCGGTTCATCCAGGATCAGCATTTGCGGCGCATCGCGCGTGGTCAGCGCCAATAACAGCCGCGCCTTTTCCCCACCCGAAAGCTGCGCCACCCGAGTATCCGCCCTGTCCGCATCCAGCCCGAAACGCGCCAATTGCGCACGGCACGCGGTTTCAGTGGCCTTCGGCAGCGCCGCCTGCATGTGGCTGAGCGGCGTGCCGGCCAGGTTCAATTCCTCCGCCTGGTGCTGGGCGAAATAACCAACACGCAGCCGGTTATTGCGAAACATCTCCCCGCCCGCCACATCAAGCCGCCCGGCCAACAGCTTCGCCAGCGTGGATTTGCCATTGCCATTGGCGCCCAGCAGCGCCACGCGATCTTCCTGATCCAGCCTGAGCGATAAATGCTGCAAAATCGGCGCCCCGCCATAACCCACCGATGCGCGGTTCAGCGACAGGATCGGCGGCGCCAAAGCCTCCGGCACCGGAAAGGCGAAACGCACGGGCGTGTCTTCCACCAGCGCTTCCACCGCCGGCATACGTTCCAAAGCCTTCAGCCGAGATTGCGCCTGGCGCGCCTTGGTGGCCTTGGCACGAAACCGGTCCACAAAAGACTGAATGCGCGCGCGTTCCGATATCAGCTTTACATTCTGCGCCTGCTGCTGCGCCTGGCGTTCCGCCCGAATGCGCAAGAAATCCGCGAAATTCCCGGAATAGAGCGTGATATCCCCACGATCGAGATGCGCAATCGCATCCACGCAGCGTTCCAACAACCCGCGATCATGGCTGACCACAATCGCCGCCCCCGGAAACCGCGAGAGCCAACCTTCCAGCCAGAGCGTCGCCTCCAAATCCAGATGGTTCGTTGGTTCATCCAACAACAACAAATCCGGTTCCAGAAACAAGGCGCGCGCCAAAGCCACACGCATGCGCCACCCACCCGAAAATTCCGCCAAAGGCCGCGCCTGTGCCGCAGCGTCAAAACCAAGCCCTGAAAGCACAGCAGCCGCGCGCGCCGGCGCACTATCAGCGCGGATCGCAATCAGCCTTTCATGAATCTCAGCAACCCGCCCAGGATCAGCAGCGCCATCCGCTTCCATGAGCAATGCCGCGCGTTCGGTATCCGCCGCCAGCACGGCTTCCAACAGGCTCGCCACCCCCGCCGGCGCTTCCTGCGCCACATGACCCATGCGCGCACGGGCCGAGAGCCTGATCTCCCCGCCATCCGGCTGCAATTCACCCACAATGGCACGGAGTAAGGTGGATTTGCCGGCGCCATTGCGGCCAATGAGGCCAATCTTGCGCCCAACATCCACCTGCAAGGCGGCACCTTCGAGCAAAGCCCGCCCGCCAAGACGTATGGTGAGATCACGGATGGTCAGAACAGTCATGGGCGCGGGTTGTGGGGCAGAGGGCACGAGGCGTCAAAGGGGGAGGGGAGCCTGCGCTGGCTCGGCAAAGATTACCTAAATTTAATTTTTGCGCCCTTGTGTTAGAAATCAACCGCTGATTACCCTTGCAGAAACGCAATCAATCGGACCGGGGGGAATTCATGCCGTCTTTGGCCTTGCTGTCGCGGTTCTGTGGCGTGCTTATACTGGCTGCTTTCCTCCCGGCTTGCGAAGGGCCAGGCTTTCGGAAGGATAATTCGGGACAGACCAATCAGTTCACTGACTGGGCGCCAATTGAAACAGCTCTGCTTTCGGCTAATCTGGCCAGTGTTCTTTCTGGCTTACCGCTCAAGGATGCTCAGCGGAGTCTACGCAATAATGGCACGGTTCAACATGACCGGGTTACAATCACGGATCGTGGTTGGGCGTCAGTGGAGCGGATCAATACCCGCGATGGCTACTTTGGCATTCAGTCTTTCAATACGCTTGGATCGCGGACTGAGTTCGAGGGATGGGTGAGAGGCCGTTTTCCCCGCGCCAAGGCAGTTGAAATTCTGGAGGTTATCCCTGTGACCCATCCACGGACTGCGACACGCGGTTTTGTAGCGACCCTTGAGGGTACTAATCAGCAAGACCAAAAATTCCGCTGCTCTACGGCTTATGCCGGCTACGGTGAGGCCAAGCTTTCTCCGACCTCAACCGATATCTTCAGGATTGAGGAGTTCAAGTCAACGGTGAAGGTGATGCTTTGCACCACGCGGGCTTCAGCCACATTGTTGAATGACCGAATGCAGCGGGTGGCGTTTTGATCGCTTTGCCATTCGGGGGCTAGAAGACGCGGCCGCCACCCACCCCCATCCGCTTGACGCCCCCCCGCTCTCCGCGTAAATGCGCGCGTCTCGCCGCAAGGCGCCGGCCCCTTTGCCCAGGTGGCGGAATTGGTAGACGCGCAGGTTTCAGGTACCTGTGGCCGCAAGGCTGTGAAGGTTCGAGTCCTTTCCTGGGCACCAGTTTTTCTTTTCATGAGGCGGCGCGACCAATGGGTTCCACCTTATTCTCCCATGCCGGCGTGACCATCCGGCTTTATAGAAACGACCTACCGGATGGCCTGGATTTGGGCCGTGTGGTTGCGATTGATACGGAAACCATGGGGCTGAACCCGCATCGGGACAGGCTTTGCCTGGTGCAATTATCTTCGGGCGATGGGTCTGCGCATCTGGTGCAAATCAGCCCGGCATCGCTTGGTGGGCGCGGGGCTGATGCGCCCAATTTGAAGAAGTTGTTGGCTGATCCGGCGGTCACCAAGCTGTTTCATTTCGCGCGGTTTGATGTGGCGGCGCTGTATCATGCGCTGGGTGTTGTCACCGCGCCGGTGGTTTGCACCAAAATCGCGGCCAAGTTGGTGCGGACTTTTACGGATAGGCATGGGCTCAAGGATTTGTGCCGGGAATTGCTGGGCGTGGATTTGTCTAAGCAGCAGCAGACTTCTGATTGGGGTGCGGCGGAACTCACCACGGAACAAATGGCCTATGCCGCTTCTGATGTGCTGCATTTGCATGCGCTGTGGGCGAAGCTTGAGGGGTTGTTGAAGCGCGAAGGCCGGTTGGATTTGGCGGAAGCCTGCTTCCGCTTCCTGCCGGCGCGCGGGCGGCTTGATTTGCTGGGCTATGAGGACCCGGATATTTTCCACCACTAATCGGCGCACTACTGCCGCTGGCATTTTTTTTGCAGGGCCAACCCCAGAATTTATTGACCCTTGAGGTCCGCCGCCTCATACAAGGTGGCGTGAATACTCTCGCACCCCATCCTGACCTTGCCGAAGGCCGCCGTGTGCTGGCGCTGGAAGCAGATGCGCTGCGCGCGCTTTCGGATGTTTTGGATGATGGTTTTGTGCGTGCGGTGGGGTTGCTCGCGGGTGTTACGGGCCGGGTTGTTGTCTCCGGCATGGGGAAATCGGGCCATGTGGCGCGCAAGATTGCCGCGACCATGGCTTCCACCGGCACGCCGGCGCTGTTTGTGCATCCGGCGGAAGCATCGCATGGCGATTTGGGGATGATCCTGGCCGGGGATGCGGTGCTGGCCTTGTCCAATTCTGGGGAAACGCCGGAATTGGCAGATTTGATCGCGCATTCAAGGCGCTTCAGCCTGCCGCTGATTGGCATTATTGGCCGCGCCGAAAGCACCTTGGCACGCGCTGCCGATGTGGCGCTGGTTTTGCCGGCAGCGGCTGAGGCCTGCCCGATGGGGCTTGCCCCCACAACCTCCACCACCATGCAAATGGCGTTGGGGGATGCTTTGGCGGTGGCGTTGCTCACGCGGCGGGGGTTCACGGCGTCCGATTTTCGGGTGTTTCACCCGGGCGGCAAGCTGGGGGCGCGGTTGTCGCGTGTGCGGGATCTGATGCATGGCGCGGCGGAATTGCCCTTGGCGCCGCCGGATATGCCGATGGAAGCCGCGATTTTGGCGATGACCGCGCGGCGCTTTGGCTGCCTTGGCGTCGTCGGCGCAGATGGCGCGCTGGCCGGCGTGATCACGGATGGCGATTTGCGTCGGTCGCTTGAAGTCTCGGGCGGGGCGGGTTTGCTCGCGCGCCCGGCGGGTGAGGTGATGACCAGGAACCCCCGCGCCATCACGGGCGATGCGCTGGCCGCGGAAGCGCTGGGGCTGATGAATAAGCACGCCATCACGGCGCTTTTCGTGGTGGATGAAGCGCACCGGCCGATCGGCATTTTGCATATCCATGATTTATTGCGCGCAGGTGTGGTGTGAAGAACCGCGCACCTGAAGCAACGGTAATCGCGGCCCCGCGCGCGCCGCGGCGCATCACTCCACCATCGCGTGAACGTTGGTCCCCTTCCGCAGGGCAGATGGCGCGCCGTAGGGTGATGGTGGGCGCGCTGAAATGGCTGGTGCCAGGCGCGGGTGTTGCGCTGCTGCTGGCGATTGCCATCTGGCCGGAACTGGAAGGCGCTGAAGAACGCGCGCGGGTTTCCTTCCGCCGTGTCACGCAAACCGCGCCCGATGCGGTGCGTATCGTCACCCCTCGCTATCAGGGCGTGGATGAACAGAACCGGCCCTATACTGTCACGGCTTCGGTTGCGACTCAGGGGCAGAACCAGGACATTGTTGATCTTGAAGCGCCACGCGCTGATTTGCTGATGACCGATGGCTGGGTGCTGCTGGAATCGCGCGAAGGCCGGCTGGACAAGGCGCGCAATCATCTTGATCTGCGCGGAGAGGTGACACTGTGGCATGATGGCGGCAATCTGCTGGTGACCGAAGAAGCCGCGATTGAATTGAAGGAAGGTGCCGCTTCCGGCGACAAGCCCGTGGCCGCGCAAGGCCCCTTCGGTACATTGGTGAGCGAAGGTTTCCGCCTTTATGACAAGGGTGCAGTGATTGTGTTCACTGGCCGTTCGCGCGCCATGCTGGAAGGTACGCAATGATGCGGCTTTTGGTGTTGGCGCTTTCCCTGCTGGCGGGTGCGGCCTTCGCGCAAGGGGTGGACCTTAATCAAGGCGGCCCCATTGAAGTCACGGCGCGCGATGGCATTGAATGGCGGCAGAATGATCAATTGGTGATCGCACGCGGCGCGGCGCGGGCGGTGCGCGGCGGGGTCACGATTGATGCTGATACGCTGGTGGCGCGCTATCGCCCACGTGGCGGCGCACCGGTAGAAGCGCGCCCCCCCAGCGAAGGCCCCGGCGGCGCCAGCGAAATCTGGCGCCTGGAAGCTGAAGGCAATGTCGTGATCACCACCGCGACAGATCGCGCCGAAGGCGATCGCGCGATTTATGATATGGATCAGGCGGTCATGGTGCTCACGGGGCAAAATCTGCGCCTGACCTCGCCAGATAATGTACTCACCGCGCGTGATAGCGTGGAATACTGGCCGCAACGGCGCATGGCGGTGGCGCGTGGCGATGCGGTGGTGGTCGCCAAGGATGACAAGCGCGTGCGCGCTGACGTGTTGGTGGCCTATTTCCGCGAAGCGCCCACAGAAGCCGGCGGCACGCCGCGCCCGCAAGCCGCGCGCCCAGCAACAGAAGCCACCCCCGGCGCGGGAAGCAATCTGGACAAGGTTGAAGCCTATGGCCGGGTTGAAATCCGCACACCAACCGAAGTGGTGCGTGGGGATAGCGGCATTTATACCCCGCCCAATGGGCTGGCACGGTTGCTCGGTGATGTGCGCATTGTGCGCGGCGACAATACGCTCACGGGATGCGAAGCCATTGTGAATATGGATACCGGCATATCGCGCCTTGTGGCATGCCCGAACGAACGCGTGCGCGGCATTATCGTACCCGGCGAGGGGCAGACTCTTCCCGCACCAGGGGCGACGCCGCGATGAATGACACATCACCCATCAAGCTGGTGCCAGGTAGTGGCGGGCTTCAAGCAACCGGGCTTGGCAAGCGCTACAAGAAGCGGCCTGTGGTGCGCAATGTTTCCTTGTCACTTCAGCGCGGGGAAGCGGTTGGTCTGCTTGGCCCGAATGGCGCCGGCAAGACAACAACCTTCTACATGATCACCGGCCTGGTGCAGCCCGATGAAGGGCGCGTGATGATGGATGGGCATGATGTCACCATGCTGCCCATGTATCGCCGCGTGCGGCTTGGGCTTGGCTATCTGCCCCAGGAAGCGAGCATTTTTCGCGGCCTGACGGTGGAACAGAATATCCGCGCGGCGCTTGAAATGGTGGAGCCGGAAAGTGACCGGCGCGCTGCGATGCTGGATGAATTGCTGGCAGAATTCGGCATTGCGCATTTGCGCCGCGCCCCCGCGCTTGCGCTTTCCGGTGGTGAACGCCGGCGCTGCGAAATCGCCCGCGCTTTGGCAACGCACCCTTCCTATATCCTGCTGGATGAACCGCTGGCCGGTATTGACCCCATCGCGGTCGGTGAAATCCGTGATCTGGTCAAGCATCTGAAGGATCGCGGCATTGGCGTGCTGATCACCGACCATAATGTGCGTGAGACGCTGGAAATCATTGACCGCGCCTATATCCTGCATGATGGCAAGGTTTTGATGGAAGGCACCCCGCAGGAAATCGTGGCGAATGAAGATGTGCGCCGCGTCTATCTTGGCGAAAAATTCAGCCTGTAATTGGATAATGGCGCCGTATGTTCCCCGCCTCCCTTCCCGCCCGGCCTTGTGAGCAGCGCTGATGGCAATCGGCCCGCGTCTCGATCTGCGGCAATCACAACAGCTGGTGATGACACCGCAGCTGCGCCAGGCGATCAAGCTGCTGCAATCTTCCAATATGGAAGTATCCGCCTTTGTCGAGGAAGAGCTTGAGCGTAACCCGCTGCTGGAACGCGATGACCGGCAACTCGCCGGCCCGGATGCTGGCCGCAGCACGGATCCGCTACCGGCTGCAAGCGAACCGGCCGATGCCGCCAGCGCCGCCGCTTCCGATGCGCTGCCTTCGGAAAATGCTGCGCCGCTCGATGCTGAATGGGATAATGTTTACGACAATGGCCTGCCACCCGCAGGCCGCGGCGGTAACCGCGATTTCGATGATGATCTTTCCGGCATTGAAGCGATGGAAGCGCCGGAGCGTTCCTTGCGCGATCATCTGGCGGAACAGATCAGGCTGAACTTGACCTCTCCGCAGGAACGCCTGATCGCCGGCAATCTGTTGGCGCTGGTGGATGCTGCTGGGCGGCTGCATGTGCGCGCGCAAGTGATTGCGGATGCGCTGGGCTGCGCGGAAGCACTGGTTGAACGCGTGCGCCTTGCCATGGCGCGCTTCGATCCTGTTGGCATGTTCTGCCATGATTTGGCGGAATGCCTGGCGGTGCAGTTGCAGGATCGCAACCGTTATGACCCCGCCATGGCGGCGCTGCTCGCTAATCTGGAATTGCTCGCCAAGCGAGACCTGAAGGGCTTGCAAGAAATCTGCGGCGTGGACGGCGAAGACATGGCGGAAATGGTCGCTGAATTGCGGCGGCTAGACCCGAAACCAGGCGCTTCCTTTGATGCGCCACCAGCGCCAACCCTGATACCGGATGTGCTGATGCGTCGCGGGCCAGATAATGATTGGATTGTGGAACTCAATCTGGAAACCTTGCCGCGTGTGCTGGTGAATAAGGGCTTCTTCGCTTCCGCCAATGTCAGCGCGCGGGGCAAGGAAGATAAGAATTGGATCGCGGAGCGTTTCCAGACCGCATCATGGTTGGTGAAGTCGCTGGAACAGCGGGCCAATACCATCCTGAAAGTAGCCGCCGAGATTGTGCGCCGCCAGGACGCGTTTTTCCGCCATGGTGTGGGGCATTTGCGCCCATTGATCCTGCGCGATGTGGCGGATGAGGTTTCGCTGCATGAAAGCACCGTTTCGCGCGTCACATCCAACAAGGCGATTGCGACGCCGCGTGGCACATTTGAGCTGAAATATTTCTTCACCACCGCCATTTCCGGCACAAGCGGCGGGGCGGCACATAGCGCTGAGGCCGTGCGGTACCGCATCAAGGCCATGGTGGATGCCGAAAGCCCGGAGGATATCCTGTCCGACGACACGATTGTGGCCCGGCTGCGTGAAGAAGGCGTGGACATTGCCCGGCGAACTGTGGCCAAATACCGGGACGCGTTGCGCATTCCATCATCCGTGCAGCGCAAACGGGAGAAGGCCGCCTCGGCCTGATCCGGACACAACGGCGACCCTGGAGGAAGGGAAGGGTCGCAGGCCCGGTCGCCACGGGGCGGCCCCTCCGCTTTTGGAAAGGGAGGGCATAGCCCCATGCTTATCACAGTTGCCGGCAAGCAAGTTGAAACAGGTGAAGCGCTGAAGACCCATGTGAGCGACGGGTTGGCCGCGATCACCGCCAAGTATTTTGACCACGCGCTTGAAGCCAATGTGACCTTCCACAAGCATCGAAGCCAGTTCAGTTGCGACATCAACCTGAAGGCCGGGCGCGGGCTGATGATGCGCGCTGAGGGCGAAGGCGCCGATGCGCATCGCGCTTTTGAAGTGGCTGCTGAGCATTTGGCCAAGCGCCTTCGCCGTTATCGCCGCCGCGTGAATGAACATGCGCGGTCCTTCGCGGTTGAACGGGACGCGCCAGCGGAAGAAGCGCCGCGTGGCACACGTTACGTGATTGAAGCCCCAGCGGATGAGGAAGCGCCAGAACAAGGCGACCACGGCGCCATCATTGCCGAAAACCCGACGCATATTGAAAAGCTGAGCGTCGGAGAGGCTGTGATGCGGCTTGATCTGGCCCAAGCCCAGGTGGTGATGTTTCGCAACAGGAAGGGCGGCGGGCTGAATGTTGTCTACCGCCGCGCCGATGGGAATATCGGCTGGATTGATCCGGGCGAGGGTTGAGCCAGGTACCTGTCTCGGCATTACCTCTGGTGTGATGTATGACAGCGTCATGCCAGATCCCACCCAATTCTTCCTCTACCTAGCTGCGGCATTGCTGCTGGCGGTGACCCCGGGCCCGGGGATTTTCTATGTCGCAGCGCGCAGCCTGGCGGGCGGGCGGGCTGAGGGCATCGCTTCCAGCTTCGGCACCGCGCTTGGCGGCTTGGTCCATGTGCTGGCTGGGGCGCTTGGCGTTTCCGCGCTGGTGCTGGCGAGTGCAGAGCTTTTCACGGCGCTGAAATGGCTCGGCGCGGCTTATTTGGTTTGGCTTGGCGTGCGCACCATGATGGCCGCGCGGCGCGACGCGGCGCTGGGTTTGGCTGGTGCCGATCCTGCGCCCGCTATGGGGGCGCGGCGCGCCTTTCGCGAAGGTGTAGTGGTGGAGGCGTTGAACCCCAAAACGGCGGCCTTCTTCCTGGCCTTCATTCCGCAATTTCTTGACCCCAGCGCAGGCCCGGTGGCGCTGCCCTTCATTGTGCTGGGCGCGATTTCCGTCACGCTGAATACACTCGCGGATATTGTCGTGGCGATCGGCGCCAGCCGTATCCGGGAAGGCGCTGCATCGCGGCCCGCCTTCATTCGGCGGCTGCGCGAAATCTCCGGCGCGTCAATGATCGCCTTGGGGGCTGGATTGGCCCTGGCGAAACGCAATTAAGTTTGGTGAGCGGCGCGCAGCAAACGGCGCGCCGCCCGTTACACTCAGGCGCTTTCGTAAAGACGTGTCAGGCTGAATTCACGGTGGCCGAGCAATTCAGCCGCGGTCAATTCGCCATCGGCAGTGCGGATGATGCAATCAAGCAGGGCTTCACCCGCATCATCCATATTCATCTGCCGCTGCAATAACCCAGTCACATCCACATCAATATGTTCGGACATGGTGCGCTGGGTGCGCGGATTGGCGGTAAGCTTAATCACCGGCAGGATCGGGTTGCCAATCACATTGCCCTGCCCGGTTGGGAAGGTATGCACAGCAAAGCCGGAAGCGGCGCAAAGTGTTACCATCTCAGCAGCGGCAGAGCTTGAATCCATGAACCACAGGCCGGAATGCGTCGGTTCCTCTGCCTTGTCCAGCACGCCATCAACCACGCACTTCTTCCCGATCTTTTGAATATTGCCGAGTGCTTTTTCTTCGATGGTGGTGAGACCCCCTTCGATATTGCCCTTGGTGGGCTGGCTTTCGGAAAGATCGTTCGTCTTATTGTTCTCGACCACACGTTGGTAACGGTCAAACATCGCCTGGAATTGCGCGCGGATTTCCGGCGTGCGGCAACGCGCTGCTACCAGATGCTCGCCACCCGTGAGTTCGGTGGTTTCACCGAAAACGAGCGTATTGCCGTTTTCCCAAAGTTTGTCGAAGGAGTTGCCGACCGTTGGGCAGGAAGCGAGGCCCGATGTGGTATCGCTTTCACCGCATTTGGTGGAAACCCAAAGCTCCTGGATGGAAGCGCGGGTTTTTTTCAGGCGTGATGCATGCTTCACCATGCGATAGGCCGCGCGGGACGCATTAGCGATGGTGTTGATGTCGCCATTCTGTTCAATGGCAAAGCCTTCCACCGGCTTGCCGGATTTGGCGATGCCTTCAACAATGCGCCCCGTCCAGCCTGGTTCAATGCCAATCACCACCACGCCGGCGACATTCGGGTTGGTACCCGTGCCGATCAGCGTGCGGAAGTGCAAATCCAAATCGGCGCCAAATTGCAGGCGGCCATAGGCATGCGGAATGGCCAGCGCGCCCTTGATGTTATTCGCCACCGCTTCGCAGGCAGCGTTTGAAAGATCGTCAACCGGCAGGATAATCACGTGGTTGCGCACACCCATGCGGCCATTTTCGCGGCGCCAGCCTTCAAAGGCAGCGTTCTTCAGATTGATGCCCATGGCACTTACCACCGCTTCGTTTTGACGTTGTGGACATGGAGATGCTCGCCAGCGGAGATGTCTTTCACCGCCTTGCCGATATCAATGCCGTATTTGATGATGGTATCGCCGGCAGTGATGGCACGAACGGCAAGCTTATGGCCGATCGGGATATCCGACTTGGCGTTGAAGGTGATCATCTTGTCCTGATCCATGATCCAGCCATTTAGCGCCTGGCCAGATTTGATCCCTTCCACAACCACGACGCCGACGGAATCGCCTTCGTCATGCACACAGAAATGCACGGTCATGCCGGCATATCCTCCCTTTTTCATGATGTTAGGGAAAGCTAGGGCGCTGCCCCCGCTGGGTCAATTGGGTAGCTGGAGCATTTTCAAGCCAAGTGGAAACACTTGGCGACTCGGAAAATGCGACCAAACAACGGGTCAAATAGGCAGCGCTGTGGTGGATTTCACACATTCCATGGCGAAGCGGGATGTTACCTTACGGAGGCTGGAAACCCGTGCCGTAAGTTTGCGGTAAAAGCCATCATAAGCCGTCATGTCTGAGACAACGACGCGCAGCAGATAATCCACATCACCGCCGAGCCGCCAGCATTCGACAATTTCCGGCATCGCCGCCACTGTCTTGGCGAAGCTTTCAATCCAATCGGCCGAATGATCGCCGGTTTCGATGGCGACAAAAACTGAAATGCCCAGACCCAATTTTTCGGCATTCACCAAGGTCACACGCCCGGTGATGATGCCGGTTTCCTCCATGCGGCGGATGCGTTTCCAGCATGGGGTTTGCGTCAGCCCGACCTCTTTCGCGATATCGCCGAGCGATAGAGAAGCATCCGCCTGGATCAAGCGAAGGATGGCAAGGTCGGTGGCATCCAGTTCATTGGTCTTGGACAAGCTAGGCTCCCGGGTCAGAAGGGGGCGTCAGTCTTCAGGCATCAACAGGCGGATCAGGCCATCAAGCTGATCAAGATCGGCATAGGAGATGGTGACTTGCCCACCCTTGCCGAAATGCTTGATGGCCACTTGCAGGCCAAGCCGTTCCAGAAGCCGGCGTTCAAGCGCGAGCGTATCAGCATCCCTGGCGTTTGTGCGGCGTGTCTCTGGGTTTTTCGGTTGCGCCGCGGCCATAGCCTCCGCCTGGCGGACCGAAAGGCCACGCGTCAGGATCTGCGCGGCGAGTTTTTCGGGTTCTTCCGCCCCCAGCAGGGCGCGGGCGTGGCCAGCACTGAGGCGCCCGGCGCGGAGATGCTCTCGGATTGTAGCGGGCAGGTTGAGCAGGCGGAGCGTATTGGCGACATGGCTGCGCGATTTGCCGACAGCGCGCGCGAGGCTTTCCTGATTGAGGCCGAATTGTTCGATTAGGCGCGAAAAACCTTCGGCTTCTTCAATCGCGTTCAGGTCTTCGCGTTGGAGATTTTCAACGAGGCCAGCTGCCATCGCCATGCGATCGTCAAATTCGCGAATGACGACGGGAACATCATGCAGCTTGGCAAGCTGCGCTGCCCGCCAGCGGCGCTCACCACCGATAATCTGGTAGCGTCCGGCTGCCCCCGGCTTGGGGCGCACGAGCAAGGGCTGCAGAATGCCATGTTCAGTGATGGAGGCTGCGAGTTCTTGCAGCGCCTGACGGTCCGGTTCCATGCGCGGCTGAAAGGGGCCAGGTTCAATCATTGCAATGGGCAAGCTGCGCGGCGGGCCGGCGGCGGGCATGTTTGGGGCCGGAGCATCGCCCATAAGGGCTGAGAGACCCATGCCGAGCCGAGCGGGCTTTTTCATTCGGCCGTTTCCTTTGGCTGCTTCTGGCGGCGGATCCATTCCTGCGCGAGCGCAACATAAGCTTCCGCGCCGGCGGAGCGGTGATCATAAACCAATACGGGCAGCCCGTGCGAGGGCGCTTCAGTGATACGAATGTTGCGAGGGATCACTGTTTCATAAACCTTGTCACCGAAGAAGGCACGTACATCAGCCGCCACGAGTTCAGATAAATTATTTCGTTTGTCGAACATCGTAAGGATTATGCCGCCCAAGATGAGCTTAGGGTTCAGGCTTTTGCTGACCCGTTCGATAGTCCGCGTGATTTGGGAGACACCTTCAAGGGCAAAGAATTCGCATTGCAGGGGCACCAATACCTCATCCGCCGCAACAAGTGCATTCAGTGTGATGAGACCAAGCGATGGTGGGCAATCAATGATGATGAGGTCGGTGCCGGCCAACGTATCACCCGCGCTTTCCAAGGCGTTCAGCAAGCGCCTTTCGCGGGCCTCGACATCAATCAGCTCAATCTCAGCGCCAGCCAAATCAGCATCGGCGGGCAGCAGATCAAGCTGCGGAATGCGCGAAGGCTTGATCAATTCCGCCAATGGCGCGGCGCCCACCAGCAAGGCATAGCTGCCCTGGCCCCGTTCCTGCCGCGGCAGGCCAAGCCCAGTGGAGGCATTGCCCTGCGGGTCAAGGTCAATCAACAGCACCTTACGTGTCGTAGCCAGCGCCGTCGCAAGGTTGATCGCGGTCGTGGTCTTACCCACCCCGCCCTTTTGGTTGGCGATGGCGATGATTTTGGGCCTGGCAGGCTTAGGGTCTGTCACGATGAATGTTGCTCAGGCGCAGGATGGTTGCTTCGGGATTGGTGGTGCTTGGAAAGCGCTCACAGGTGAAGTGCCAGCCAAGGGCAGCTTCCGTCAACTCTTTCTCGGCGGTCTTGCCTTTTGGGAATATCGCCACGCCACCCGGGGCCAGGAAATCCGCCGCATAAGGCAGCAAGGCCACCAGGGGGGCAAAGGCGCGGGCCGTGATGGCCGAAAGCGGCGGGAGCTTAGCGTTCTCCGCGCGGCAAGCATGTACGCGTACCATAGGCAGCTTCAAATGGGCGCTCGCCTCCACCAGAAAGGCGGCCTTGCGTTTGTCTGACTCTACCAAATGGATTTCGCGTTCTGGCTGCATGATGGCGAGCACCAAGCCCGGTAAGCCAGCACCCGAGCCGATATCAGCGGTTGGCCCTTCAGACGGCAGAAGCGGCAGCAATTGCGCACAATCCGCGATATGCCGCTGGTCTATTTCAGTAGCGGTTTGTCCTGAAATCAAGTTGATGCGGGTATTCCAGCGCAGCAGCAAATCTCGGTAGGCTGCGAACCGCGCTTCGGTCTCTGGGGCCTGTTTCACGTGAAACGCTGAGTGTCGCGTCGCAGATGGACGGCAAGCGCCGCCAGTGCTGCCGGGGTGACGCCCTGAACGCGGCCGGCGGCGCCAAGCGTGGCAGGGCGCGCGGACTTCAGACGCTGGCGCATTTCGGCCGAGAGCCCATCCACCCTGTCGAAATCCAAAGTCGCTGAAATGGTGGCCTTCTCCTCTCGCTCAAGCAGGCGTCGTTCCGCCTCCTGTCGGCGCAAATAGGGGGCGTAGAGGGCTTCAGCTTCCAACTGCGTCCGAATGGTCGGCGCCAAGCCACGCAACCAGGGGAAGGCCGCCTCGACCCGATCTGTCGCCACGTCTGGCAGCGCCAGCACTTCAAGTACCGACCGACGTCGCCCATCTTGGTTCACCACTACCCCAAACCCAGATAGCGCCGCTGGGGAGGCACCATCAGTACCAGCGCGCGCTAAGGCCACCGAAACCGCTTCGGCAAAGGCACGATGACGCGCTGCACGCTCCGGCCCGACACAGCCCCAGGCAATACCGCGCTCAGTAAGCCGCAGCCCCGCATTATCGGCCCGAAGCGACAGCCGATGTTCGGCGCGCGCGGTCAGCATGCGGTAGGGTTCTGAGACGCCCTGGAGCGTCAGATCATCCACCAGAACGCCGATATAGGCTTCACTGCGACTAAGGACCGCATCGTGTGCGGCGCCAGAGGCGCGACGGGCAGCATTGATCCCGGCCATCAATCCCTGTGCACCGGCTTCCTCATACCCCGTGGTGCCATTGATCTGGCCAGCAAGGAAAAGGCGGGGCACCTGCCTAAGTTCCAATGCGGGGGTCAGGGCACGAGGGTCTATGTGGTCATATTCGATTGCGTAGCCTGGCCGCAGAATGCGGGCTTTGGTCAGACCCGGGATAGAGGCCACCACCCGCTCCTGCACGGCCTCCGAAAGGCTGGTCGAAATTCCATTGGGATAGACCGTCGGGTCATCAAGCCCTTCAGGTTCCAGGAAAATCTGATGCCGCTCGCGTTCGGCAAAACGCACCACCTTGTCTTCGATGGAGGGGCAATAGCGCGGTCCAACCCCCTGGATCCGCCCGCCATAGACCGCGCTTGATTGAAGGTTTGCGCGGATGATCGCGTGTGTCTCCGGCGTTGTTGCCGTAATGCCGCAAGACACCTGTGGATTGGTAATACGCTCGGTCAGCCAGGACAGGGGCTCGGGCTTGTCATCCCCAGCCTGCGCTTCCAGGGCCGCCCAATCAATGGTTCGCCCATCAAGTCGGGGTGGCGTCCCGGTCTTGAGGCGCGCGAGCGGCAGGCCGAGACGCTCAAACGCAAGGGCCAAACCAATTGCTGGCGCATCGCCCACGCGGCCCGCTGGGAAGCGCTTCTCGCCAATATGGATTTCGCCACGCAGAAAGGTGCCTGTGGTGATGATCGCCGCCCCACAGCGAATACGTTGACCATCGCCGGTGATGATGGCGGCGAGCGCACCAGCTTGGTCAAGTTCCAGCCCCTCGGCGCCGCCCGCCATGATTGTAAGGCCGGGCTGCGCACGCAGCAGCGCCTGCACCGCATCGCGATAAAGCCGCCGATCTGCCTGGGCGCGCGGCCCGCGAACCGCCGGCCCCTTGGAGAGGTTCAGCATTTTGACGTGAATGGCCGCCGCATCTGCCGCGCGGGCCATAATGCCGTCAAGCGCATCAATTTCGCGAACCAAATGCCCCTTCCCCACCCCGCCAATGGCTGGGTTGCAGGACATTTCGCCAATGGTTTCAATCTTATGGGTCAGCAGTAGCGTGCGCGCACCACAGCGCGCTGCCGCCGCCGCAGCCTCACAGCCGGCGTGGCCGCCACCCACTACCACAACATCAAAGGTCAAATCCGCACCCATCATGCGCCGCCTATATCAGCATTACTTGCCGATACAGAAGTCCCGGAAGACGATATCGAGAATTTCCTCGACCCCGATGCGCCCCGTGAGGCGGCCCAGGGCGAAAAGCGCGGCGCGCAGGGCCTCAGCCGTCAGTTCAGGAAGGCTGGCCTGCTCCGCCTCGGCCAGTAGGGTCGCCGCTTCGGTAAGTGCCGCCCGATGGCGCGGTCGCGTCAGTTGATTGCCCTGCCCTGCACCGGTCAGGCGGAGTGCGGCTTCAGCAAGTTGGTCCCGCAGCGCCAACAGCCCCGTACCCTCGCGTGCGGAAACCGCCATGCTTGGAACCCCGGCGATCTGGGGCGGCGCCGGCGCCAAGTCGCATTTATTGACCAGGACCAGGGTTTCCGGTCCCACCCAGCGAAGCGTCTCGGCATCTTGGGGCTGGTCGGCGGCGAAGACTGTGATGACCAACTGCGCCTCCTGCGCGCGGCGCTCAGCACGCTTGATCCCCTCTGCTTCGATCTCATCGCCGGCCTCTCTCAGGCCTGCGGTATCGGAAAGCGTCACTGGCACGCTGGAAAGATCGAGCCGCGCTTCCACGATATCACGCGTGGTCCCCGCCCTGGCCGAGACAATCGCTGCCTCCCGTCCCACCAAGGCATTGAGAAGGGTAGATTTTCCCGCGTTTGGCGCGCCGATGATGGCGAAGACCAAACCCTCGCGCAGCAATTCGCCGCGCCGTGCGTCGGCCAAATGCGCCCCAATCTCCGCGCGCAACTCCCCTGCCCCAGCACGTGCTTTGGCATCCAGATCGGTCGGCAGGCCGTCCTCAACGAACTCAATCGCTGCTTCCTGATGTGCCAAAAGTCGCGCCAGGCGCTCGGCCCAGCTCCCATAAAGTTTGGCTAAGCCGCCATCGGCTTGGTGCAATGCCTGGCGGCGCTGCGCCGCAGTCTCGGCGGCGATCAGATCGGCGATGCCCTCGGCGGCGGTCAAATCCATCTTGCCATGCAGAAAGGCACGGCGCGTGAATTCTCCTGGCTCTGCCTGACGCAGCCCGGCAGCCGTCAGCGCCTCCATCACCCCGGCAATGACGCTACGCCCGCCATGTAAATGCAGCTCCGCAGCATCTTCGCCAGTGTATGACGCGGGGCCCGGAAACCAAAGCACCAGCGCGTGGTCTAGCGTCTCCCCATCGGTGGCGCGTAGCCGGCGCAAGCTAGCGCGGCGCGGGGCCGGCAAACCACCAGCCAGGCACTTCACTGCCTCTGCACTGCCTGGGCCTGACAAGCGCAGTACCGCAACCGCCCCGGCGGCTGCCCCGCTTGCCAAGGCGTAGATAGTATCGGCGGCGCTCACCTATGGCCTCGTTTCACGTGAAACACTGAACCTGCCTCACCCCTTTCCGGGTGGGATATCGCGTTCGGTCAGGATCAGGCGCGTGACACGACCCTTTTGATAAAGATGCGTTTCAAGGACTTCATCAATATCTGTTTTTGTTTCGATTTTATACCAAACGCCCTCGGGATAAATCACCATGGCTGGCCCAAATTCACAGCGATCCAGGCAGCCGGCCATATTCACCCGAACGCCGGGCAACCCCAATTCCTTAGCCCTTGCCTTCATATAGTCGCGCAACGCCTCACTGCCCCGTGCCGCGCAAGACCCCCGTCTATGCCCATCAGGGCGCCTGTTGCAGCAAACAAAGACATGCGCCTGAAAATAGAGTGGCGGGTCTGAGGCGCCTTCCCCCTTGGCTTCCAATTCGCCCATCTTCTGCCCCTATCACTTGATCATTGTTCCTTGCCGTGTAACTGCCAATTCGTCAAAACAGACATGGCTTGACGCTATCCCGCCACGGTGCCACTTCGCTTCCGCGTCATGCCGCAATTATCGCTCCATACCCCCCTCGGTGAGGTCACCATCTCTGAAGATGGCGGCGCCATTGTCGCGCTTGATTGGGGCCGCGGGCGGGATCAGGAAGCCACCCCCCTGCTCTGCCAAGCGCGCGACCAATTGCAAGACTATTTTGATTGTAAGCGCATGCGCTTCGACTTGCCTTTGGCGCCTGAAGGCTCAGCCTTTCAAAAGCGCGTCTGGGCGGCACTTTGCGCCATCCCACCCGGTGAAACGCGGAGCTACGCAGATATAGCGCGCGCCATTGGGTCAGCGCCTCGCGCGGTGGGGCAGGCGAATGGCGCCAACCCCATTCCGCTGTTCATCCCCTGCCATCGGGTGGTTGCCGCTGATGGATCGCTCGGCGGCTATTCCGGCGGTGATGGACCGGCTACAAAGCGTCATCTTCTAGACCTTGAAAGCCGAGCGCTTCTTCTCCCCCTCAACCCCCCAGCGCCCCCAAAGCGCCCCTGACGGACACCCCCATGAATCACGCCATCCGCATCCATGAAACCGGCGGCCCGGAGAAAATGGTTTGGGAAGAAGTACCACTTCCCGCCCCTAAGCCGGGCGAAGCGCTGGTGCGGCATAAGGCCGTTGGCCTCAATTACATTGACGTCTATTTCCGCACGGGCCTCTACAAGGCGCCAAGCATGCCTGCGATTATCGGCATGGAAGCCGCAGGGATTGTCGAAGCCATTGGCGAAGGCGTGACCGAGGTGAAAGTGGGTGACCGGGTCGCTTACGCCACCGGCCCGATCGGCGCCTATGCTGAAGCGCGCGCCATCAAGGCTGACCGCCTGGTGAAAATGCCGGATGGGATCAGCTTCGAACAAGGTGCCGCGATGATGCTGCAAGGCATGACGGCGGCCTTCCTTATCAAGAAATGTTATGCCGCCAAGGCTGGGCAGACGGTACTGATCCATGCAGCGGCTGGCGGTGTTGGACTTATTCTCAGCCAATGGGCCAAGCACCTGGGTTGCACCGTCATTGGTGTCGTCAGCACGCCGGATAAGGCAGCGCTCGTGACAGCGCATGGGGTGGACCATGCTTTGCTCACCACCGATGATATCCCCGCCCGTGTGAAGGATATCACCAAAGGTGCCATGCTGCCCGTGGTTTATGACAGTGTCGGCAAGGACAGCTTCCTGACCTCGCTCGATTGCCTCGCACCTTACGGGCTCATGATTTCCTACGGCAATGCCTCGGGCCCTGTCGCCATCCCTGATCTTGGAATTCTTGCCGCCAAGGGATCGCTTTATGTCACGCGGCCAACGCTTGCGACCTATACCGCCCAGCGTGAAGACCTTGTGGCGCGCGCCAATGATTTGTTTGAGGTCGTTGCCTCAGGCGCGGTCAAGATCCGTGTCAATCAAACCTATGCGCTGAAGGATGCGGCTTCCGCCCATATCGCGCTTGAAGCGCGCAAGACCACGGGCAGCACTATTCTGGTCCCTTGATCACATCGCGCCAGGGCTTCGCTTCGCCGCAGCGAATCCCTGGCCGCCACGCAGCTCAGCCAAAGCGCAAGACTGCCAATTTGTCTTGCGGATGGATGAAATAGATCTACCGATAGGCTTCCCGCGCGCTAAGGCTTTGCCACCCCGCACTGGCATAGCGATTAAGCAAGCGCGCCTATAGGCAGCGACATCAGGCCTTCCCGATCACACTTGCAGCAGGATCTTCCGGTGCGGCAGCCACTTTTGTCTCTCGCCGTCGCGCATGCCAGGCTTCCATCAATTGCAAGACGGTTGCTGCCGTCTCCTCAATGCTGCGTCGCGTGACGTCAATCACCGGCCAACCTTGGGTGGTGCAAAGCCGCCGCGCAGCCACGATTTCTGCCTTCACGGATTCAGGGTCAATGTAATCCGTCGTATCTTGACGCACGCCTTGGCCACCAATGATCTTCAGGCGATGGCGGCGAATATCTATCAGCGCATTCGCTTCAATATACAGCCCAACCACGGGACAAGGTGGATCATTTAGAATCTCAGGCAGGCTTGCCCCTGGGACAATAGGGACATTCGCTGCCTTGATCCCCCGATTGGCCAGGTAAAAACAGGTGGGTGTTTTGCTGCTGCGAGACACTCCAACCAACACAACATCCGCATTGCGAATGCCAACTGTCCCCTGCCCGTCATCATGGGACAGCACGTAATGCATGGCATCTATGCGACGGAAATAATCAGCATCCATCACATGCTGGGCCGCACGTTTTTCGCGGGCCCGCACACCGGTTGCTTCCTGCAAAAGCTCCATCACTGGATCAAGGGGCGCAAGGCAGGTCACCCCCATGCGCTGGCAGGCTTCTTCCAAGACATGCCGAAGGCTTGAATCAACCAGAGTATAAAGCACTGGTCCTGGTTCGTGTTGGATACCTTCCAGCACCCGGTCCAATTGCAGGCGCGAGCGGATCAGGCTCCAGCGGTGATCAACCACGTGATGATCATCGAACCGCGCCAAGGTTGCCCGTGCGATGGATTGCAAGGTTTCGCCGGTAGAATCCGACACCAGATGCAAGTTGATTTGCTTGTTAGACATGGCGGGAGAATTCCGTGAATCAATGTGGATAACGGGGGTGGATTCCAGCACCGATCCCGCCGGATCTCATAATGGGGATGAAACCAACCCATCGCGCAAGCCTGGATGCTTTTGGACTGGCTCACCCGATAACACAGGGAAGTGATCATCCTGTTGATGGGAACTGCATTGCCGTTGATCACATCTTCGGGAGAAGCCTGTGGATAGGTTTGGCATCACTTGCCTCCCCATAATCCACAGGCCCTACAAGCTACCACATCTTTCAGAATCTTAGATTCAATGCTTAGGTCTGGGTCATGGAAACGGAAAACGAGCCCAGCCGGGCCAAACCCTTTTTGCGCGCCTTGGCCGGAGAGGCCGTCTGGCCGCCCCCCGTATGGCTGATGCGTCAAGCCGGGCGGTATTTGCCCGAGTACCGTGCCACGCGCGCCAAGGCGGGCGATTTCATCACGCTTTGTACGACACCTGATCTGGCCGCTGAGGTCACGCTGCAGCCCATCCGCCGCTACGGTATGGATGCCGCCATCCTGTTTTCCGATATTTTGATCGTGCCCTGGGCACTTGGCCAGGGTCTACGCTTCGCCGAAGGCGAAGGCCCATTGCTTGACCCTATCCGTACAGCCGAGGGTATTGCCGCGCTCAATCTGGATGGGTTGCTCGCCAAGGCAGCGCCGATTTTCGAAACCGTGCGCCTGACCCGGGCTGGGCTGGACCGGGACCATCCGAAAACCGCGCTGATCGGCTTTGCTGGATCACCCTTCACCGTTGCCTGCTATATGGTCGAAGGCCGCGGCAGCAAGGATTTCGCTGCCACCCGCGGCATGGCCTATAGTGACCCAGCCAGCTTCGGCCGCCTGATGCGCGTTCTACAAGACGCGACAGTCGAATATCTCGTCGCCCAGGTGGAAGCAGGTGCTGAGGCGCTGATGCTGTTCGATACCTGGGCGGGCCTGCTTTCCCCCAGCCAATTCCGCCGCTGGGTGATTGAGCCCTCAGCCGCCATCGCCCGCGCGGTGCGCAAGCGCTGCCCTACCACACCCATCATCGGCTTTCCGCGCTTGGCCGGGCCCATGCTGCCCGATTACGCGACCAGGGCGGCAGTGGATGGCGTGGCTATGGATACCAGCATGGACCCGCGCTGGGCGGCCCAGGCGGTGTCCGCAACCATGCCACTGCAAGGCAATCTGGACCCGCTGGCGCTGGTCGCCGGCGGCGCAGCATTGGAAGCCGAGGCACGCAGCATTCTGGCGGCCATGCGCGGGCGCCCCTTCATCTTCAATCTGGGCCATGGCATCATCCCGCCAACGCCGCCCGAACATGTCGCGCAGCTCATGCGCATCATCCGAAGCGGGTGAGAGATTTCAGGAGTTAGCCTCTGGCATCAAGGGTGTTTTCAGCCAGATGGCTTCCTTGATCTTGGCTTTGACGAACGCCTCATGCGCGGCGAGTGCTTCCGCGGATGGGGTGATGAGCAACGCCTCATGCTCCACAGCCTCCACTTCAAGGGAGACCAAGCGGGGCGCGCGCTTGGCGGCTAATTCCAGCCCTGGCTGCTTGCCGCCCATCATTTCCAGATAAACCTGCGCCAAAAGCTGGCAGTCTAGGATGGCATTGTGGTTGCCGCGCATGGAATTATCCACGCCAAGCCGGCGGCACAGCGCATCCAGATTATTCGGCATGCCAGGGTAGCGCGTTTTCGCCATGGCCAGGCTGTCAATCATGCGACTGCGATCCAAAGCCGGGCGCTGGCAGCGGAACAACTCAGCATCCAGAAAGCCGAAATCAAACGGCGCGTTATGCGCAATAATCTCGGCATCCCCCAGGAAGGCCAGCAACCCGTCAGCAATTTCAGCGAATTTCGGCTTGCCCGCGACATCGCCATTGGTGAAGCCATGAATGCGCGATGCCTCAGCCGGGATATCGCGTTCCGGATCAATTACCCTGTGAAATGCCTCACCGGTTGGTAGCAGGTTGAATAGCTCCACCGCGGCCACTTCAATCACGCGGTCGCCCGTCAGCGGATCAAGCCCAGTGGTTTCCGTATCCAGTACAATCTGACGCATTAGCGGGTGCCCCTCAGCCGATGCAGCAGCCGGCGAAGCGCAGTGACAGCAAAATGCCGCGACAAGCCGCTATGGATCACCACATCCGCGCGCCGACGCTTTTCGCGATCCGGCATTTGCCGCGCGCGAATGGCGGCAAGCCTCTCCCGCGTCATACCCGGGCGTCGCATCACGCGCGCCGCTTGCACCGCAGCTGGCGCGGAGACGACCACGACCAAATCCACGCGCTTCTCCCCGCCTGTCTCCAACAATAGCGGGATATCCAGCACCACCAAGGATTTCCCAGCACGGCGCGCCGCTGCCAAAAAGCGTCTTTCCGCATCGCGCACCAACGGGTGCACAATACGCTCCAATTGCTTCAAGGCTGAGGGATTGCCGAGCACAGCATGGCGCAAGGCTTCCCGATTTACCGCGCCCCCCTGCGTCGTACCCGGAAAAGCGGCTTCAATCGGCCGCACAGCGCGCCCGCCCGGCGCCTGCAATTCATGCACAGCCTGATCAGCATCAAATATCGGCACGCGATGACGGCGAAAGCACGCCGAGGCCGTGGATTTCCCCATGCCGATCCCACCCGTGAGGCCAATGACCTTCATGCGCCATCCCGCTTCGGGATATCGGCTGCCACCACATCACGCAAAGCCTGATCCACTTGCGGCGCCACGCCAAACCAGGCCTCAAACCCTGGCCGCGCCTGATGCAGCAACATGCCAAGCCCATCCACCGCAACCAAGCCCCGCGCCCGCGCCGCCGCCAAAAGGCGGGTTTCGAGCGGGACATAGACAATATCCGCCACCACCGCATTCTGTGGGAGAGGCGCCAAATCCACCTCCAACGCCGGCTGACCCTGCATGCCGAGTGAGGTGGTATTCACGAGCAAAGCCGCGTCCTTCAAAGGTGGCTGATCCGCCACACGAATTGGCCCGCCAAGATCCCGCGCCAAAGCCTCGGCCTTGGTCGAAGTCCGGTTCACCAGAGTCACGCTCGGCGCGCCAGCATCCAGCAAAGCGGCGGCGATGGCGCGCGCCGCACCGCCCGCGCCCAAAAGCACGGCGGGGCCAGCATCGGCCCGCCAGCCCGGTGCAGCTTCGCGGATGCTTTCCAGGAAGCCGAAGCCATCAGTATTTGAGCCCTCAATCCGCCCATCCCGAAAAATCAGGGTATTTACCGCCCCGGCGCGGCGCGCGAAGGGCGCAACCACATCACAAATCTCAAACGCCGCGAGCTTATGGGGGATGGTGACATTGACGCCGCGAAAGCCGAGATCCACCAGCGCGCGCACCGCAGCACCAAAACCCTCTGACGCCACGCCAAGCGGGATATAGGCGCCATCAATGCCATAGCGTTGCAGCCAAAACCCATGCAGGCGCGGCGAACGTGAATGGGTGATCGGGTAACCGAAAACCCCGGCGAGGCGGGCATGACCGGAAAGCAGCTTCATCACCCCAGAAAGCACTGCGCGCGGGGGGAAAGCAAGCGTTCAGGCGGCCACTTGGCGAAGCCACTCCTGCAAATTGTAATGCATGGTGACCCGCGTGATCCGCCGATCCTTCAACGCGAAAAACGCGCCAGCCGGCAGGGCATAACGCTGGCCCCGCGCCGGCGGCAGCCCGGCATCCTGCGCCCGATATTCGCCGTGCACCAGGAATTCCGCCGCAGCACGGCTAGCATCGGGTGCCGTCATGATCACAACATCGCGCAATTCTTCCCGGTAGCAGCGCGCCATCCGGTCCAGAAAGGCGGCAAAGGCCAGCTTGCCATGCTCTGCCCCACCCTGGTTAATGTCATGCACCACATCATCGGCCAGCAGCGCCAGCATCCCCGGCCAATCCCCACGATTGAAGGCGGCCAGATAGGCGCCGATGATGTCTTGAGCAGTCTTCATGATGGCTTTCCTTGCCGGGTCCGGGTGGCCTCCCTATAGAGCACCCCGCATGAGCCTTGCGCCAGAGCCCGGAACCGCCATGACCGCCAAGCCCCCCAGTTTTCAGGACATCATCCTGCGCCTGCATCGCTTTTGGGCGGATCAGGGCTGCGTGATCCTGCAGCCCTATGACATGGAAGTGGGTGCGGGCACCTTCCACCCGGCAACCACCTTGCGCGCCCTTGGCCCCAAGCCCTGGAAAGCCGCCTATGTGCAGCCATCACGCCGCCCCGCCGATGGCCGCTATGGTGAAAACCCCAATCGGCTACAGCATTATTACCAATACCAGGTGATCCTGAAGCCATCCCCTGCGGACCCGCAAGCGCTACTGATTGAAAGCTATCGCGCGCTTGGCATTGACCCCGCTTTGCACGACATCCGCTTTGTTGAGGATGATTGGGAGAGCCCGACGCTTGGCGCCTGGGGCCTGGGCTGGGAGGTGTGGTGCGACGGGATGGAGGTGACGCAATTCACCTATTTCCAGCAGGTCGGCGGCATTGCCTGCGAAAAGCCGAGCGCTGAATTGACCTACGGGCTGGAACGCCTGGCCATGTATATCCAGGGGGTCGAGAATGTTTATGACCTGGATTTTAATAATGAGGGTGTGAAATACGGTGATGTGTTTTTGCGCGCTGAACGCGAATACAGCGCGCATAACTTCGAAGCCGCTGACACCAAAATGCTGTTCCGCCATTTTGAGGACGCCGAGGCTGAGTGCGCCGCGCTACTGGAACGGAAGCTCGCTTTGCCGGCCTATGACCAATGCATCAAGGCATCGCATCGCTTCAATCTGTTGGATGCGCGGGGTGCGATCAGCGTGACGGAGCGCGCCGCCTATATTGGCCGGGTACGGGCGCTGGCAAAAGGCTGTTGTGAGGCCTGGTTGGCGGGCGAAGAAGCGTGACCTTGCGCTTTCACGGGTTTTCTACCATATCATGGGTACTTTCTACCAAAGGTGCGCCATGGGCCAGTTGAATATCAAGGACGTCGCGCTGATTGCTGAAGCGAAGGAGCTTGCAGCGATGCTTGGCACCACGGCGACCGGGGCCGTCCGCGAAGCGGTGGCGGAAAAGCTGGCACGGGAAAAGGCGGCGCGGCAGCGCAAATTCGACGCTATCATGGCGATAGCGGAGGAAGCGTCCAAACTCGTCCCGCCAGGTGTCACCAGTGATCATCGTGATCTTTATGACGAAAGCGGCCTGCCGCGATGATCCTAGATTCGTCCGCGCTGGTTGCAATCCTGTTCAAGGAGCCTGAGGCCGAACGGCTGGCCGGTATGATCCGCGACACGGACACCACGGCAATCGCCGCGCCCACCTTGCTAGAAACCGCCATTGTCGCGGAGGGCCGGACCCTGCCCGGCATGGCGGACAAGCTTGATGCGTTATTGGGGGCCATCCGTCCCGAAATCGTGCCATTCACTGCGGAACATGTGAGCCTTGCGCGCGATGCCTGGCGCCGCTACGGCAAGGGGCGGCATAAGGCGGGGCTCAATCTCGGCGATTGCTTTGCTTACGCGCTGGCCAAGGAACGCGGCCAGGCTTTGTTGTTCAAGGGCGATGATTTCGCCGCAACCGATATAGAGCCGGCGATCAAACCCCATGGCTGACTTACTGCTTGAATTATTCTGCGAAGAAATCCCGGCACGCATGCAGGCGCGCGTGGCAGAAGACCTTGCGCGCCTTTTTGGCGATGCCTGTGCCGCGCTGCTAGAAGCGCCGCCGCGCGTGTTTTATGGCGCACGCCGCATCGGCCTGACTGCACAATTAAAGCCAAGCGTCACCACAGAAGGCAAGGAAGAACGCGGCCCGCGCATTGGGGCGCCGGATCAAGCGATTGATGGCTTTCTAAAGAAACACGGCGCGACACGTAATGCGCTGCAGGAAGAAGGCCAATTCTGGGTGCTGTCCAAGCCGGGGCGCATATTGGAAGCGCGCGTTTTGCTTGCTGAAGCGCTACCCGGATTGTTGCGCACCTTTCCCTGGCCAAAATCCATGCGCTGGGGCGGGACATCTGCCATGGTTTGGGTGCGGCCTTTGAAGCGCATTCTTTGCGTGTTGGATGGTGCGGTAGTGCCCTTCAGCTTGGCGCAAGGCGCTGATGATGGGCATGGGCTGGCGAGTAGTGATCTCACTGAAGGCCACCGGATCATGTCGCCGGGCGCGTTCAACGTGCGTAATTTTGATGATTACAAGAATGCGCTGACCACACGCCATGTGGTGCTGGAAGCAGAAGACCGAGCCGGACTGATCCGCAGCGGCATCAATGCACTTGCCAGCGAAGCGGGTTTGGAAGTAGTGCCGGATGAGGCTTTGATTGCCGAAGTCGCGGGCCTTGTGGAATGGCCGGTGCCCTTACTCGCGCGGATTGATGACGCCTTTATGGATTTACCGCCAGAGGTGATGCGCACCACCATGCGCGTCAATCAGCGTTATTTCGCTTTGCGCAAGCCAGATGGTTCCGCCGCGCCGCGCTTCGCGCTGGTTTCGAACATCGCCGCCCCTGATGGCGGTGCCGCGATTATCGCTGGCAATGAACGCGTGCTGCGCGCGCGGCTGGCGGATGCACGCTTTTTCTGGGATTTGGACCGCAAGCAAAAGCTGGAAAGCTTCCTGCCGAAGCTGGATAGCGTGGTGTTTCATGCCAGGCTTGGTACGCAGGGCCAGCGCGTGGCGCGGCTTGAAACCCTTGCTGGGCTGATTGCGGAAAAACTGGGCGCGGATGCAGCGCTGGCACGGCGTGCGGCGCGGCTGGCTAAGGCTGATCTTGCTTCCGGCATGGTGGGTGAATTCCCTGAATTGCAGGGCGTGATGGGCCGCTATTACGCGCTGGGTCAGGGTGAGGATGCCCGCGTGGCGGAAGCCATTGCCGCACATTACCGCCCTGCGGGCGCGGGTGATGCTGTGCCGACCGAACCGGTCGCCATTGCGGTGGCACTGGCGGATAAGATTGACCAATTGGTTGGCTTCTTCGCGGTGGGCGAAAAGCCAACCGGCAGTGGCGATCCCTTCGCGCTGCGTCGCGCTGCGCTCGGTGTTATTCGCATCATTCGCGAAAACGGGCTGCGGCTGGCGCTCGGGGATATCATCGGCGAAGCCTTTTTCGGCTTCCCGCAAGCAACCGGCAGCACCGCACAGCCCAGCTTCGGCGTGGACATCGCGGAAGCGAAGCGCGCCAGCGGCTGGCAGGCGCCAAGCGGTGCCGCGCATCCCCCAATGGTCGCGGCTTTCGCTGCCGGCTTGCTCGATTTCCTCGCCGAACGCCTCCGAGTGCAATTGCGTAGCGAAGGTGCGCGGCATGATGTGGTCGCCGCGGTCTTTGGCGCCACGCCGGATGATGACCTCAACCGCCTGCTCGCCCGCGCCGATGCGGTGCGCGGCTTTGTCGAATCAGAAGCCGGCGCCAACCTTCTCGCCGCCCATCGCCGCGCGGTGAACATCCTCCGCATCGAAGAAAAGCGTGATGGCCACGCCTTCGACACCGGCTATGAAGCCCATCTGCTGAAATTGCCGGAAGAAGCCGCCCTCGCCGCCGCGCTTGAAGAAGCCGGCAGCCGCATCCGCCTGGATATCGAGGCTGAGGATTTTGAACGCGCCATGGAAGCCATGGCCGGGCTCCGCGCACCGGTGGATGCTTTTTTCGAAAAAGTGATCGTGAACGATCCCGCGCCGGAACTTCGCCGCAATCGTCTGCGACTGCTCGCCCGTCTTCGTGCCGCCATGGATGCCGTGGCGGATTTCTCCAAGATTGAAGCCTGAGGAACCCCCCCATGACACAATGGGTCTATAGCTTCGGCGCCGGCCACAATGAAGGCCGTGCCGATATGCGGAACCTTCTGGGTGGCAAGGGCGCCAATTTGGCCGAAATGGCCTCGATTGGTTTGCCTGTACCGCCTGGCTTCACCATCACCACCGAAGTCTGCACCGCCTATTACGATAATGGGCGGAAATACCCGGATGATTTGGCGCAGCAGGTACGCGCCGCTTTGGCGCTGGTGGAAGAAGCGGTGGGCAATCGCTTCGGTGATCATCACCGGCCCTTGCTGGTATCTGTGCGCTCCGGCGCGCGGGTTTCCATGCCGGGCATGATGGATACGGTGCTGAACCTTGGGCTGAATGACCAAACCGTTGAAGGCCTGGTCACGGCTTCCGGTGATGCGCGCTTTGCCTGGGATTCCTATCGCCGCTTCATCCAGATGTATGGGTCCGTTGTGCTTGATGTGGACCATCATCGGTTTGAGGAAATTATCGAGCATGTGAAGCTCGACACCGGGAAGAACGAGGATACCGAGCTTACCGCATCCGAATGGCATCGCGTGGTGGATGGCTATAAGGAAATGGTCGCCGAAGTGACCGGCAGGCCCTTCCCGCAAGACCCCGAAACCCAGTTGTGGGGCGCGATTGGCGCGGTGTTTGGCAGCTGGATGAACCAGCGCGCGGTGACCTATCGGCGCCTGCATGACATCCCGGCCGAATGGGGCACCGCGGTCAATGTGCAAGCCATGGTCTTTGGCAATATGGGCGAAGATTGCGCGACCGGCGTGTGCTTCACGCGCGACCCTTCCACAGGCGAGAATGTTTTCTACGGCGAATATCTGATCAATGCGCAGGGTGAGGATGTGGTGGCGGGTATTCGCACGCCGCAGCCCATGGCGAAGGAACGCTCCAAACCCAACGAACGCAGCATGGAAGACGCCATGCCGGCAGCCTATGCCGAATTGGTGCAGGTGCGCGCCACGCTTGAACGCCATTACCGTGACATGCAGGACATTGAATTCACGGTGCAGAGCAACAAGCTTTATATGTTGCAAACGCGCAACGGCAAGCGCACGGCTGCCGCGTCCTTGAAGATCGCAGTAGATATGGCGCGTGAGGGTTTGATTGATCACACGGAAGCCGTGCGGCGCGTGAACCCGGCTGCGCTTGATCAATTGCTACATCCAACGCTTGACCCCAAGGCGCCGCGCAAGCTGCTCGCCAAGGGCCTGCCGGCTTCCCCTGGTGCCGCTTGCGGGATCGTTGTCTTCAGCGCGGATGAAGCTGAAGCGCGCGCGCAAAAGGGCGAAAGCGTCATTTTGGTGCGGATTGAAACCTCGCCGGAAGATATTCACGGCATGCATGCGGCGCGCGGCGTGCTGACCACACGCGGCGGCATGACCAGCCACGCCGCGGTGGTGGCACGCGGTATGGGCCGGCCATGTGTGGCGGGCTGCGGCGGTGTCACGGTGGATTACAACAACCAATATCTCAGCGCTGGTGGCGTGCGCATTGAAGCCGGCCAGATCATCACCCTTGATGGTGCGACAGGTGAGGTTTTCGTCGGCACTGTCGCCATGGTGGAACCGCAGCTTTCCGGCGATTTCTCAACATTAATGGGTTGGGCCGACAAGGTGCGCCGCTTGCGCGTGCGCGCCAATGCGGAAACGCCCTTGGATGCGGAAACCGCCAGGCGCTTCGGCGCGGAAGGCATCGGGCTTTGCCGCACTGAACACATGTTCTTCGACCCCGAGCGGATTGGCGCCGTGCGGCAGATGATCATGGCGGAAACGGAACAAGGCCGGCGCGCGGCATTGGCGCGCTTACTGCCTTTCCAGCGCAAGGATTTCCTGGACCTATTCGAAATCATGGCCGGGCTGCCGGTGACGATCCGTCTGCTTGATCCGCCGCTCCATGAATTCCTGCCGCATAGCGACTATGAAATCGCGGAAGTGGCGGCATCGCTCGGTACTGATGTTGAAGTCATGCAACGGCGCATGCAGGAATTATCGGAAGCGAACCCAATGCTAGGGCATCGCGGCTGTCGCTTGGGGATTTCTTTCCCGGAAATCTATGAAATGCAGGCGCGTGCGATTTTTGAAGCGGCGGCAGAGATTGGGCGCAAGACACACAAAGCCCCAGTGCCGGAGATCATGATCCCGCTGGTGGCCACCAAGCGCGAATTGGAAATCACCCGCGCCATGGTGGATCGCGTCGCGCAGGAAGTTTTCGCCGAAGGCGGGTATCATGTGGTCTATAGCGTCGGCACCATGATTGAATTGCCGCGCGCTGCCCTGACGGCGGATGCCATCGCCACTGTGGCGGATTTCTTTTCCTTCGGCACGAATGATCTGACGCAAACCACCTTTGGCCTCTCGCGTGATGATGCCGGCAAGTTTCTGCCGCTTTACATCGAAAAGGGCATTTTCCCGAAGGACCCGTTTGTCTCCATTGACCCTGATGGCGTCGGTGCGCTGGTGCGGATTGCTGCTGAAAAGGGCCGCAGCGTGAAGCCTGATATCAAGCTTGGCATTTGTGGGGAGCATGGTGGCGACCCGTCTTCCATCCATTTCTGCGAAAGCGTTGGTTTGGATTACGTTTCCTGTTCTCCCTATCGCGTGCCGGTTGCGCGCTTGGCGGCGGCGCAGGCGGCGCTGCAATCGGGCGGGGCTGATCGCACCGCGTAATGGCAACGGCGCCAAAATCCGCAGGGCGGGAAAAGCGCTGCGGGGTATGCGGCCATGAAAGCCAGCAACCGGGCTTTCGCCCGCCCGTGCCGGAACAGGCGCCCGATCTTGATTTAAGGCCGGGTGAGCCTGTGCGGTCCACCATGGCGCGCTGGCTGCAAGCCTGCCCGCATTGCGGCTATGCCGCGCCCGACATTACTGAATCGCATCCCGCCGGGGCTGAAGCGGTGGCCGCGGCCCCCTATCGCGCGCTGATTGCCGATACATCGCACCCGGTTTTGGCGCGGCGCTTTTTGGCATGGGCGCATGTACTGGAAGAAACCGGCGCCTTGCATGCGGCGGCGGAGGCAACGCTGCACGCCGCGTGGGTAGCAGATGATCTCAACCGCGATGATCTGGCGCGGCAATGGCGCCGCGAAGCGGTGGCGCTGTGGCGGAGCGGGCCGGCGCTTGACGCCGAACAATCCGTGCGCGTGATTGATGCGCTGCGCCGCGCGGGAGATTTCGCGGAAGCGGCATCGGCGGCGGAGTCACTTGCTACGCTCAACCCGCCCGAGGCTGTGGCGCAAGTGACAGCTTTGGAAGCGCGGCTGATCGCGGCAGAAGATACGGGGCGGCATAGCATCGCCTCGGCCCTCGCCCCCCCGGCGCGGCGGCCGCATGTGACACACCAAAAGTCTCCCGGGGCAAAAAAAAGGCCGCCCGAGGGGGGCGGCCTGAAATCCTGGCTGCGCAGGATATTCAAAGGTTAGGCAGCACGGCCAGCAAGCAGGTCGCGATCATTGGCGGCGAAGCCCGGCTCAAAAACGCGGCTGATTTCACCACGCGCCAGACCGATATCGGCAAGCTGCTTGTCCGAAAGCTGATCCAGCGCCTTATAGGTGTCGCGCTTGGTCGGCCAAGTGGCGATGGCGGTCAGCACGGCGCCGATGCCGGCCCCAATCATCTTGAAGGCGTGACCAAAGGCGCGGCTGCGCGCGGTAGCGCGGGCGGTGGCGACTTCCCGATGAATAGCCTCAATCGTCGCGGCGCGGGCCGAGAGGCTGGTTTCGAGATTGGCGAAATGCGTGTTCATGTTTAGCTTTCCTTTGCGGAGGCGCCAGCCGATAGGGCAGGATCGCTGTCCGATGGGCGACTGTATAGGGGCTTCTGGAACACAGGTGATGCGCGAAGACCACAGCAGAGATATGCGCCCAGCGCATGCCCCCACAGAAAGCCATGCAATATTTCAGAAATATTTGGTAAGGAACTGGTTATGAATCGGGCTGAACGCTTGGGCGCCTTGCGCGCTGAACTCGCGCGGATGGGGGTGCAGGGCTTCCTGATCCCTCGGGCGGATGAGCATTTGGGCGAATATGTGCCGCGTTCCGCCGAAAGGCTGGCCTGGCTGACGGGTTTCACGGGTAGTGCTGGGCTCGCGATTGTGTTGCCTCGGCAGGCGGCGGTGTTTTCCGATGGCCGCTACACGCTGCAAATCCGCAGCCAGATTGATGTAGCGCTTTGGGAACCGCGCCACATCACGGAAGAACCGCCCGCCGATTGGCTGGCCGCCCATGCGGATGGCCTCGTCATTGGCTATGACCCCTGGCTGCATAGCGAACCGGCGCTGGAACGGCTGAAGCGCCCGGGCGTGACCTTCCGCGCTTTGCCCGCCAACCCGATTGACGCGATTTGGGCGGATCGGCCCCGCGCGCCAGAGGCGCCGGCGCGCGTGCATCCCCTGGCCTATGCCGGCAAGCCATCTGCCGAAAAGCGCAGCGATGCGGCAGCGGCGTTGCGCGCGGCGGGGGAAGACGCGGTGGTGCTGGCCGATGCGCATTCCATCGCCTGGTTGTTGAATATTCGCGGCGGTGATTTGGATCATACGCCCTTGGCGCTTGGCTTTGCGCTGCTATTCGCGGATGGCGCGGTCTCATTATTCATGGAACCGGCGAAGCTGGACCACGAAACGCGCGCGGCCTTGGGCAATGCGGTGGCGATTGCCCCGCGTGATGCCATGCCGGCGGCGCTGAGTGCCTTGAAGGGTAAGCGCATACGAATTGACCCCGAAGCCACACCTTCGTGGTTCACCGATTGGCTACGCGAAGCGGGCGCGGAAATCCGTGCGGGAGAAGACCCCTGCCGCATGCCGCGCGCCTGCAAGAACGCGGTGGAACAACAGGGCGCACGCGCGGCGCATCAGCGCGATGCGGTGGCGATGGCGCAGTTTCTGCGCTGGTTTGCTGAAGAAGCACCGAAGGGCGGCCTTACGGAAATCTCCGCCGCCGCCCGCTTGTTGGCGTTTCGGCGCGATGTGCCGCTGTTTCAGGCGGAAAGCTTCCCGGCGATCAGTGGCGCGGGCGAAAACGGCGCGATTGTGCATTACCGCGCGACGGAGGCGAGCCATCGCGCCATCCATCCCAATGAATGCTACTTGATCGACTCCGGTGGGCAATATCTGGATGGCACCACAGATATCACGCGCACGTTGTGGACCGGGCCGGGTGTAGCACCGCCGCATTTGCGCGAATGTGTCACGCGCGTGCTGAAGGGGCATATTGCGTTGGCGACGTTGCGCTTCCCTGCCGGTGTCGCCGGGCCGCATTTGGATGCGCTGGCGCGGCGCCCGCTATGGGATGCGGGGTTGGATTATGATCACGGCACGGGGCATGGCGTTGGGTCCTATCTTTCCGTGCATGAAGGGCCGGCGGCCTTTAGCCGCGCGGCGCGCATGGTGGCTTTGGCTGAGGGCATGATTCTATCGAACGAGCCTGGCTATTACGCCACGGGTGAATTCGGCATTCGGCTGGAAAACCTGCTGATGGTGCAAAAGGCCGAGATCGCCGCTGCCGCCAAGCCGTTTCTGGAATTCGAAACCCTGACACTGGCGCCCTTTGATCGCGCACTGATCGAACCCGCCTTGCTGACCGTGGCGGAGCGTGAATGGTTGAATGCCTATCACGCGCGCGTCGCGGCAGAAGTGGCGCCGATGTTGGATGCGGAAACTGCTACCTGGCTGCGCGCGGCCTGTGCGCCGATTTAGGCGAGACTTCGTTTTGGGCGACTGATTCACCGCTTCGGTCATGCGACCGAGAGCAGATCACGTTCAGATGGAATCATCTGAACGTGTGAAGATGCTCGAAAAACAACGAGGTAGAGCGGGTGGCGTGAATACATGTGAACGCAACACGCTCTACACGGATCAGGCGCCCGCCATTTCCAGCCATTCGGCTTCGGTCAGAACCTTTACGCCAAGCTCTGCTGCCTTGGCGGCTTTCGATCCTGCATCTGCACCGACAACAACGAAATCGGTTTTTTTTGAGACCGATTTCGTGACCTTGGCGCCGAGGCGTTCGGCGAGTGCTTCCGCTTCATCGCGAGTCATTTTTTCAAGCGTGCCGGTGAAGACCATGGTCTTGGCGGCGAAGGGGCTATCGGTGGCGCTGGTTTCTTCCGCCGGTAGGGGTGAGACTTCGGCGGCGAGGTCATCAAGTGCGGACAGGTTGCGCGGTTCGGCGAAGAATTCAACAAGCTCCTCCGCAATGGTGGGGCCGATGCCCTGGATGGAGCCCAATTCCTCACGCGCTTCTGACCCGATGATATGCGCGGCAATCATGGCGGCGCGCCAGGCTTCCAGGCTGTGATAATGCCGCGCCAATAGCTTGGCGTTCTGTTCACCGATGCGGCGAATGCCCAGCGCGAAGATGAAACGCTCCAGTGCCACGCTGCGCCGCGCTTCAATCGCTTCCAGCAATTTGCTGATCTTGCGTTCGCCCCAGCCTTCGAAGCCTGCGAGTGTTTCGCGCTTTTGGTGCAGGCGGAAGATATCGGCGGGGCTTTTGATCAGGCCAGCATCGAATAGGGTTTGGATATTCTCCTCACCGAGTCCTTCAATATCCATGGCGCGGCGGGAGACGAAGTGCCTTAAGCGTTCGGTGGTTTGCGCGGGGCAAGTCAGGCCGCCCGTACAGCGGCGCACCACATCCTCGCCATCACGGATCGCATGGCTACCGCAGGCGGGGCAGTTCAGCGGAAAGGCATAGGGCTGCGCATCGGCGGGGCGCCTTTCCAGCACTGCGCCCAGGATTTGCGGAATGACATCGCCGGCCCGTTGCAGCATGACGGTATCGCCAATCCGCACATCCTTACGCGTGATTTCATCCTCATTATGCAGCGTCGCATGGCGCACCACGACGCCACCGACGTTGACTGGCTCCATCACCGCGCGCGGTGTTAGTGCCCCGGTGCGGCCAACCTGGATTTCGATATCCAGCAGTTTTGTCACGGCTTGCTCGGCAGGGAATTTCCACGCCACGGCCCAGCGCGGCGCGTGACCCACAAAACCAAGCCGGCGCTGCCAATCAATCCGGTCAAGCTTATAGACAACGCCATCAATATCGTAGGGGAGTGCGGCTCGACCCGCGCCAATCTCAGCCTGAAAACTTTCAGCGGCGTCTTCGCTTTCCAACCGGCGAGACAGCGGGTTCACCGCAAAGCCCCAACGGCGAAGCGTGTCCAGGAAATCATGATGTGTTTCGGCTGGTGCTTCACTTGCCGCGCCCATGGCGTAGGCGAGCAGTTTCAGCGGCCTGGTTGCTGTGATGCGTGCATCAAGCTGACGTAGCGAACCAGCGGCGGCGTTGCGTGGATTGGCGGGGATGACAATCGCCTCACCCAATTTCTCGGCTGCAGCGCGGCGTGCTTCGCGGGCTTCGGCGGCTGCTTCCTGTGTAGTGCGGAAGGCAAGGAAATCCGCCTTTTCCATGAAGACTTCGCCGCGAATTTCGATGCTGGCGGGGAAGGGTGCCTTCAGGTGGCGTGGCAGGGATGGGATGGTCAGCAGATTGGCGGTGACATCTTCGCCTTCTGCGCCATCGCCGCGCGTGGCGCCTTTGATGAAGACGCCGTTTTCATAAAGCAGGTTGATGGAAAGCCCATCAATCTTGGGTTCGCCCACAAAAGCCAGCGCCTCGGTTTCAGTCAGCCCCAGAAAGCGGCGGATACGTTTGCAGAAATCGCTGAATTCTTCGGGCGAGAATACATTATCCAGGCTGAGCATTGGCTCACCATGGCGGGATTTGGCGAAGCCTTCCGCGACTGGCGCGCCGACGCGCCGTGATGGGCTGTCGCTGCGGATCAGGTGTGGGAAGCGTGCTTCAAGCGCGCGGTTGCGCGCCACCAGCGCGTCATATTCCGCGTCGGTGATCTCCGGCTGGTCTTTTGCGTGATAGAGCCTGTCATGCCGCGCAATATCGCGCGCGAGCTCTGCAAGTTCGATGGCTGCATCAAGTTCAGTGAGATTTTGTATGGCAGGCGCCTTCATGCCGCGTCCCTCATGCGAGGGCGGAATGATAAAAAAAGGAGGGGGTGCGGGGGAGTTCTCTCCCCCGCCCTTTCTTCAATTCTCACTCTTTACCCTCCAAAAGGCTCCGCGCCGCCGCCCGCGCTGCCTCGGTCACTTTCTCCCCCGCCAGCATGCGCGCGAGTTCTTCGTATCTCTCCGATTGATCGAGTATTTCCACCCGCGTTTCCGCACGCTGCCCTTTCACTTGTTTTGCCACGCGGAAATGCCGCGTGCCGCGTGCTGCGACTTGTGGGCTATGCGTCACCACCAGCACTTGCACGCGGTCAGCCACGCGCGCCAGGCGTTCGCCGACTGCCGCGGCGGTCGCGCCACCAATGCCGCTATCCACTTCGTCAAAGATCAGCGTCGGCACGGGTGACCCGCGTGACAGCACGACTTTGAGCGCCAGCATCAACCGCGACAACTCCCCGCCCGAGGCGATTTTCGCGAGTGCGCCTGGCGTTTGTCCTGGGTTGGTCGCGACCAGGAAGCTGACGCGATCCTGCCCATCCGCGCCCCAGGCGCTTTCGTCGCGCGCGGTGATATCTATCACCAGCCGCGCGCGGTCCAGTTTCAGCGGTGGCAGTTCTTCGGCCAGCGCTTTCTCCAGCGCCGTGGCATGTTTGCGGCGCGCGGCGGTCAGTTTTGCTGCGGCGGCGAGATAGGTGGCGCGTGCCGTGGCTTCGGCAGCTTCAAGTGCCGAGACTTCGCCCGCGCCGGCATCAAGCGCTTCAAGCCGTGCGCGCAGATTGGCAAGCAGTGTGGCAAGTTCCGTGACAGGAACAGTATGTTTGCGCGCCGCGGCGCGCAGCGCGAATAGGCGTTCTTCCACCTGTTCCAGCCGGCGTGGATCGGGGCCGGTTTCGTTCATCAGCCGGGTTAGCAACCCCTCTGCCTCACTCAGCGCATCCTGTGCGGCGGCAAGGGCTTGGATGGCGGGTTGTGCTTCTTCATTAGGGGGCGGCAGGCGTTCCAAAGCACGGGCCGCTTCGCGTAGCGCGCGGGCGGGGGAAGCTGCACGGCGGTCACGCGGCGTCAGTTCCCCAAGGGCTGCGGCGATGGCTTCGGCGCGGCGTTCGCCCTGTTGCAGCCTTTGGCGTTCGGTGGCGAGTGCATCTTCCTCCCCGTCCTCGGGGGCAAGATCGGTCAATTCGCCAACCGCGTGGCGCAACCATTCTTCTTCGCGCTGCGCGCTGGCAATGGCTTCGCGCGCGGCGGCCAGGCGGCGTGTCGCATCCCGCCAAGCGGCCCAGGCGCTGGCGGTGGCGCCGCGTTCGCCATCCAAACCGCCGAAAGCATCCAGCAGCCCGGCATGTGTGGCGGGGTCAGCAAGGCCCACTTGTTCGTGCTGGCCTTGCACTTCAACCAATGTGGCACCCAAGCGCTTCAGTAGCGCGACACTGACGGGCTGGTCATTGATAAAGGCGCGGGATTTGCCATCGGCTTGCAGCACGCGGCGCAGCACCAATTCATCTTCGGTGCTGATGCCTTGGTCGCGCAGGATCTCGAAACACGGGTGATCGGGCGCTGGCAGGAAGCCAGCGGCGACACTGGCCTGCGCCTGCCCTGCGCGCACCAGCCCCGCTTCGGCCCGGTGGCCGAGCGCGAGGCCCAAGCTATCCAGCAGAATGGACTTGCCGGCGCCGGTTTCGCCGGTAAGTACCGCAAGCCCGGCATCAAAACTCAGGTCGAGCTTTTCGATCAGCACGACATCGCGAATGGCCAGAGACGCGAGCATTGGCGCGCCGCCCCCGGCTCAGAAGATCTTGTTCAGCATCCGGCTGACAAAGCCAGGACGCTCACCACGACGTTCGGCGCCGGCTTCCACCAACAGCGCGTAGCTATCAGCATACCAATCGCTGCCTGGGTAGTTATAGCCAAGCACGGCGGCATTGCGGCGGGCTTCTTCCGTCAGGCCAAGGCTCAGGTAGATTTCCACCAGCCGGTGCAGCGCTTCCGGCACGTGATTGGTGGTTTGGAATTCATCCACCACGCGGCGATAGCGGCCAATCGCGGCCTGGTGCAGGCCCTGCCGCTGATAGAAGCGCCCGACGGTCATTTCCTTGCCGGCCAGATGGTCGCGGCCCAGGTCAATTTTCAGCCGCGCATCGCGGGCATAGGCGCTATCGGGGAAGCGATTGATGACTTCCTGCAGGGACGCGATGGCGATGGTGGTTTGGCGCTGGTCGCGCTGCGCATCGGTGATTTGTTCGTACTGCGACAGCGCGCGCAGGTAATAAGCGTAAGCGATGTCGCGATGCGCCGGGTGAAGCTGAATGAAACGATCCAAAGCGCCAATCGCTTCCGTGTAGCGGTTGCGCAGATATTCGCCGTAAGCCGCCATCAGCTTGGCGCTGGTGGACCAGGTGGAATAAGGGTGTTCGCGTTCGATGGAATCGAAATACTCCACCGCCCGGGCATAGTTGCGCTCACGCAGGTTCTGCATGCCAAGCGCGTAAAGCGCTTGCGGTTCTTCCTCCGCCGCATTGGCTGTCACGCGTCGCGTCAGTGAAGGGTCCGCGCCGGTGCCGGGCGTTGGGGCGGAACCGCCACAGGCTGCAAGGGCAAGAATGAGAGCTATCGGAAGGAAGCGGCGCATGATTCCTGGATCAACAGAAAGACACCACTGATATAGGCCAGATTGCCCGCAGGTGAAATCGTCCTTTGCCGTGGCCCGGATTTCAGGCGTAGGCCGGGGCCTTCTGCTTGCTCCGCAATGCGGCGGCATTGCCGGGTGCGGCGACATTGCCCACCAGGCGCCAAGCGGCGGTATCGGCAAAAAGCGCACGGAGAAGCTGGTTGTTCAGCGCATGGCCCGAACGGCTGCCGGCGAAGCGGGCGCGCAGCGGCGCGCCGGCCAGGGCCAGGTCACCCACCACGTCCAGCATCTTGTGGCGGACAAATTCATCGGCATGGCGCAGCCCGCCGGGGTTCAGGATGTCTGGCCCATCCACCACCACCGCATTGGCCAGGCTGCCGCCAAGGGCAAGGCCGGCTTCGCGAAGCCGCGCGACATCTGCGGCCAGCGTGAAGGTGCGTGCTTCCGCCAGAACGCCCCGGAAGGATTCAGGGGTGATGCGCAGCGCAAGGGATTGATGGCCAATGGCGGTATTGGGGAATTCAATGTCCAAAACCGCATCAAATGCCGCTTCGCTATTGGGGCGCAATTCGGCAAAGGCGCCGCGCCCATCTTCCACCCGCACGGGGCGCAGCACTTCGATCATGTGCCGGGGCGCCGCGCTGGCGACCACGCCGGCGCAATCAATCAGAAACAGGAAGGGCGCGGCAGAACCATCCAGAATGGGGATTTCCGGCCCATCCACTTCAATGATCGCATCATCAATGCCAGCGCCAGCCAGGGCGGCCATGACATGTTCAATGGTGCCAATGCGGGCTTCCGGCGCATCCGGCAGGGCAATGGCGGTGCAAAGCTGCGTGTCGGTCACGAAATCAAAGCGCGCGGGGATATCCAGGCCAAGATCGGTGCGGCGGAACAGAATACCCGTGCCGGCAGCGGCGGGGCGGAGCGTGAGGGACATCCGGCGGCCCGTGTGCAGACCATCGCCCATGCACCCGATGGGTGCCTTGAGCGTCCTGCGCCGACCATGTTCCGCGGGAAGAAAACCGTCCATCACACCCTTCATTTCTGGGCCGAAAGCTGCGCGAAAGGCGTAACCCTCATCAACCCAGCGTGACTTTCTCATGACGGGTTGGCAAAAGCGATTCAAGCCTTGTTTCTGCGTGTTTCACCATAAACAACTGATATCATTATATTGGTGCGATGCAAAAAAGGGCAAAATCAAGGCTGCTTTGCCCTAATTGGCTCAGGGCCCTGTTCAAACAAAGTTGCGGGATCATTCCCGCCGCAGCACCTGATCCACCAGACGATCTGCCCAAGGGTTGCTGGAAAAGCTCTCCCGCAGGGTTGCTTCGGCATAAGTATCGCGCACCCAATCCAGGAAGGGAGTTTCGGGATTGTCGCGCTGGAAGGCGGCGAAGCTTTTGAAGAAGGCATCCAAAATGCCGGTGCGCGACGCCGCGACATGGCCATGGCGGAGCGAAAGCTGGGCGAGCGCTTCCTGCACAGGGCGTCCTTGCAGCATGAGCCAAAGCCCAGCCGCGAGCCCAGTGCGATCAGCGCCGGATTTGCAATGGATCAGCGCTGGTTCCGGCATATCCTGGAAAATCGCGGCCAGGCGCAGAATGCGGTCCTTATGGGGCGCGCCGCGGCTTTCAAAGGGCGCGTCTATATGCGCAAGGCCTAGGCGCGCGGCCTCTGCCCGGCTGAGCGCATCGGCACCGCAATCGGCGCGATTGCCGCGCAGATTGATGATGGTGCGAATGCCATGGCGCCGCGCCGCCAGCCGAATTTGCCAGGGGAGCGGATGGTTGGACCGGTAAAGCCGCCCCGGCGCCACCACGCCCCAATTCCGCCAGCCCAGCCGCAGGATGGCGTGGTCAATGAAAAGCGCATTGCCCCAGGCGGTCGCAGGCGTCACGCGTCGCTATTCCAGCCGCGCACCTGAAATCCGCACCGCTTCCTGCCACATCGGGCGTTCACGCTGGGCGCGGGCGATCATGTCTTCCGGGGTGGACCACACGGCCTCGGCCCCCACGCGCAGGAAGCGCTCCTTCACCGCAGGGTCGGCGACAATGCGTCGCAGCGCGCCATTCACACGTTCAATGGCAATGCGCGGCGTGCCGGCGGGGAAGACAAAGCCCTGCCAGGACGAAACGACGAAATCCGGCACGCCCGCTTCGGCCATGGTGGGCACATCCGGCATGGTCGGCCAGCGGGCAGCAGAGGTGACCGCGAGTGCCCGCATCCGCCCTTCCTGAATAACCGGAATATAGGAAGCGAGGTTATCGAGTGCGGAGTCGAGATCACCTGACAGCATGGCCGGGATGATCTGCGCCGCGCCGCGGAAGGGCACGTGGGTGCCTTCAACCTGAACACGCGCGGCAAAAAGCGCGCCGGTCAAATGCGGTGTTGTGCCAACGCCTGGTGAACCATAGCTAAAGCCATTGCGCTTGGCGCGTATCCAGGCGATGAATTCGGCGAGGTTCCGCGATGGATTATACTGAGCGGGAACCACGACAACATTCGGCAAATCCCAGGCAATGCCGACCGGCATGAGGTCCCGCGCCGGGTCATACGGCAGGCGCGCATAGATGAAGTTATTGATGACCATATGCCCGACGGAGGCGATGCCCATGGTGTAGCCATCCGGGGTCGCCTTGGCTGTGGCATCAATTCCAATATTACCACCAGCGCCGGCGCGATTCTCGATGATGAAATTCTGCCCCAGGATCGGCTGCATCAATTCGGCATAGATGCGCACCAACACATCAGTGGACCCGCCAGGGGGCCAGGGCACAATGATGCGCACCGGGCGCAGCGGCCATTCACCCTGGGCACGGGCGATGGAAGGGGTGGCAAGCAGGGCGGCGGCCAGCAAGGGGCGGCGCGTGATCATGGGGTTCTCTCCGGCGCGAATGATGGAGATCATATAAAGATGCGGGCGGGCCCTTGCCAAGCGCGGCGCCCTTCTGCGCTTCTGGTTGGACAGGTGCTGCAAATGCGTCAATACTCCTGTCCAAACGGGGATGCGGGCAATGCCGACAATGGGCAGCACATATATTGCGGATATTGCGGAGATGGCAGAGGCCCGTGCCCTGCCAGCAGGGCGCAATCTGCTGTTTCTGCGCGAAGAAGAACTCCGCCTTGCCCAGGATTTGCTGTTCTTCGGCTATCGCGACTTCACCGCCGGGGCTGATGAGATCCTGGCCACACTGGATATGGGCCGCGCGCATCATCGCGTTCTGCATTTTGTGGGCCGCCGCCCGGGAATCACGGTGGGTGAATTGCTCGGCATTCTTGGCATTACCAAGCAAAGCCTGGGGCGCGTGCTGCAACCGCTGATGAGCGATGGCTATGTGGTGCAGGCCCCGGGGGAGAGCGACCGGCGGCAAAGGCGCCTGACGCTGACCGAAAAGGGCATGGCGCTGGAACGCCGCCTTTTTGAACGCCAGCGAGAGACTGTGATGCGCGCCTATCGCGAAGCGGGCCCCGCCGCGGTGGAAGGCTTTCGCCGTGTCATGCGCGGGTTAATGGGTGGGGATGCGCAAGCGAGCCTGGCGCGGCTGGAAGGGCCAGAGGCTGAAGGCAGCCGGCGATGAACGGCCAGGAAGACCCCGCGCATATTCTGGTGGTGGATGATGATGCGCGGCTGCGCGCCCTGTTGCAGCGTTTTCTGACCGAACAGGGATTTCGCGTCAGCACCGCGGAGAATGCCGCCAGCGCGCGCGCGGCCTTGGCCGATATGGCGTTCGATCTTCTGGTGCTGGATGTGATGATGCCGGGAGAGACGGGGCTGGAACTTACTGCTGCCTTGCGTGCCGAAGGGCAGGAAGTGCCGATCCTGATGCTGACCGCGCGCGGGGCGCCGGATGATCGCATCGCTGGGCTTGAACAGGGCGTGGATGATTATCTGGCGAAGCCTTTTGATCCGCGCGAATTGGCGCTTCGCATTCGTACCATTCTGCGCCGTGCCACGCCCGCGCCCGCCCTGCCGCAAAATATGGCGCCGCTGCAAATTGGCAATCGCTGGTTTGATCTGGAACGCGCGGAATTGCGCGGGCCGGATGGCATTATTCGCCTGACGGGCGGGGAGGCTTCCTTGCTGCAAGCCCTGGCGCGCCGTGCCGGGGAAATTCTGAGCCGCGAGGATATTGGCGAAGCGCTTGGCACACCGGATGCCGGCGAACGCGCGATTGATGTGCAGGTGACCAGGCTGCGCCGCAAGGTAGAACCTGACCCGCGTGAGCCGCGCTTTATCCAGACCATTCGCCATCGCGGCTATGTCTTGAGGCCGGGGCCGTGACACCGCGGGACAGGGGCTTGCGCCGGCTGGTGCCGCGCGGGCTTTTGGGGCGTTCGCTGCTGATCATTCTGGTGCCACTCCTGATCCTGCAAGCGATTGCCTTGCAGCTTTTCTATGGCAGCCATCTGGATGTGATTTCCCGCCGCTTGGCCGCAGGTGTTGCGGGTGATATCGCAATGGTGGTCGGTCTGCTGGAGCGTGAGGCCGAGGAAGAGGATCGCAACTGGATTTTCCGAGAAGCAGCCTGGCGGCTTGATTTATCACTCGCTTACGAAGCGGGGGCGCGGCTTGCCAATATCGGCGCGCGCCCTGCCTCCATGCCGCTTCTGCCGTTGGAAGACGATTTGGCCGCCGCTATGCAGGAACGCGTGCGCCTACCCTTTGATGCTGATTGGCAAAGCGACCCGCGCAGCGTGATCATTCGCGTGCAAATGCCCGATGGCGTTTTGCATGTGGAGGTTGCGCGCAAGCGCCTGTTCAGCGGGACCATCTATCTTTTCGTCCTTTGGCTTGTTGGGTCTTCGCTTCTGCTGTTCATGGTAGCGGCGATTTTCATGCGCAATCAGGTTCGCGCACTGCGCAAAATCTCTGCCGCGGCTGAGGCCTTCGGCATGGGGCGCATAGTGGGGCCGATGAAGCCGGAAGGCGCTGCGGAAGTGCGGCAGACAGCTACCGCCTTCAATCGTATGGAAGAACGCATCCGCCGCTTTGTGGATAGCCGGACAGAAATGCTGGCCGGCATTAGCCATGATCTCCGCACCCCACTCACGCGGCTCAGGCTTGGGCTCGCCATGTTGCCGGAGACGGCGCGCGAGGACGCTACCGCCATGACCGAGGATGTGGAGGAAATGGATCGCCTGATTGGCGATTATCTGGCCTTTGCCCGTGGTGAGGGTGTGGAGCAGTCTGAGGAAACCGATCTGGCTGCCTTGCTGCGTGATGTTGTGGTGCGGCAATCGCGCGGTGGCATCGCCATTCCCTTTGATGGCCCCGATGCGCTGCCGATGGGATTGCGCGCGGGTGCGATGCGGCGCTGCTTTGGCAATCTATTGGACAATGCACGCAAACACGCCAAGCGTGTGGCGGTGACACTGACACAGCAGCCGCGTGGCCAGCATGGCATTTGGGCCGAAATCACGATTGATGATGACGGGCCAGGCATTCCGGAAGCGGCGCGCGAAGATGCCTTCAAGCCATTTACCAGCCTTGCCGGTGGCGGTACCGGGCTTGGCCTTGCCATTGCGCGCGATATTGCCCGCGCGCATGGCGGCGATGTTTTCCTGGAAGACAGCCCGCTGGGTGGGTTACGGGCGCGTATTCGCGT